>NZ_FNAU01000025.1 GCF_900102025.1 Actinobaculum suis
TGCGCGGAATATGTTTTACGGGACATGGTAGAAGACTACCTTTCTCCGGCTGAACGCCGGGGCTAGCCTATGTCCACCAACAGGGGGTCAGGTCCGACTTTCGCGATCGAGAAGTAAAATCATTCGCGTACTTTCTTGCTTCTTTGGGATGATCAGAGCAAAAACTCACGTATCGATAGTACGGACACGTACTACCAACCATGTGGAGATCACAGGTATACAACGATCGGATGCGGGGCGTAGCCCAGCCAGATCAGCTGTAATTCCACGAAGTCGCGCCGCCGCTTCCAAGCGTATGGAACCCGATTCACAGAATACGGTCGGCCAATTTCCAACCTGAGATATGCCATACATGCCCACTTTGATTCCTCAGCGCGCAGGGCTTGAGCAAACGTTTTGGAGGAATCATTTCTCGCAATAAAGGCTTATTTGCCGTTATGGAACGATTCAACCGTGTTGTAATCATTCATTACGGCATCGAGAAAATCGTGGTCTCTTACATGCGCAATCTCATCGTAATAACAGTCCCCTTGAGAGCCCTTAAAATATTCCAATGATGATTAAATACCTATTCACGCTCAACGTCAAGACTATGAACGAAGATACTACGAGCTTTGCACCTAAGTAAGTGGCTGATTCTGGGCCGGGCTGAGGAACTCTCGAATTTGAGATTCGCGACGGCACCACCGTCAGATTCTCGGGCGTACCTCATGCCGAGCAGTGCCACGCGCTCATCGGCGGACTTATGACCGCCGCGCAGGGCAAGAACAGCTAGGCAAACCGGGATAGCGAGGCTAGCCGGTTCTAACTCGCGTTACCGGCAATGCCTTGCTCGTTGAATAGTTCACGGAAGCGCGATTTACTTCCTGCCAGTTGCGCGAAAGTACCGTGTTCTACTATTTTTCCTTCGTCAAAGACGTAGATCTGGTCTGCGTGCCGTAAAGTCCAGGCTCGGTGCGAGACCACGATAACAATGTGCTCAGCAGTCAGCTCGGCTAGTTCTTGGAAGATTTGTTCTTCTGCTTCCGCATCAATAGACGACGTCGGCTCATCGAGGATCCACACGGGGTCGTTCCGCAAGATCAAGCGGGCAAGGGCGAGCCGTTGCCATTGCCCACCGCTGAGTCCCGTACCACCCCATTGTTCCCCTAACTGGGAATCCAGCCCCTGGGGAAGCGCCCGCACGAAATCAGCTGCCTTAGCAACTTCGAGCGCATGCCAAAGCTGCTCATCAGTTACCCGGGCGGTAGTTACTGCCGCGTTACTTGCGGCGGCTGAACTTTCCGCCGTCCCGCCTTCCGTAGTAGTGCTCACCGCAGTAGCGCTTACCGTAGTAGCCGAAGTAGCAGTGGCACGCGGGGTTTGTGTAGCGGGTTCGCCCGTAATGCCCAGCATGAGGTTTTCCCGGACCGTAAACTCGTAGCGTCCAAATTCTTGGGTCAGCAAGGAAATTCCACTGCGTCGCGCCGAGAATGGGAGCTCAGTAACGTCCCTATCGTCGATGACTACGCGGCCAGATTCCACCGGAAGTAAGCCTAATAACCCCCGAATAAAGGTACTTTTGCCGGCACCATTCGGGCCCACAAGCGCAATCATTTGCCCGGTCCGGGCCCGCACTGAGGCTCCAACAACCGCCGGCCGGGCGGCATTAGCGTAGCGCACCACGAGGTTTTCCACCGTCACAGACCCAATTTCCTGGTGTGCGAGGAGGCGCGGCTTGCTATAGGTGTTTTCACCGGGGCGGAGGAACCCAACTACGCGGGCAATCGCATTGCGCCCCGACATTAGCGAGCCAACAGTAAAACCAAGGGAAGACGTGGCGGATATCCCGCTGAAAATACCCACGATTGCCCCAGAAAGCCGCGCCGCCGAAGCACCGCTGTGAACCAAAAAGGCAAGCGCCGCGATAACAAAAAGAGAGGAGGCAATGCCAGCAGCCGCATCCGCATAAATTCACAGCATGCCTAACTGGGTTTCACCCGCACGGCCCTCGTAGCGATATTTATTTGCCCGCCCAGCAACCCAGCCGCGAGCCTCTAAAGTAGCTAATTCGGTTGCCGTCCCCTGATAGGTAATCTGGTTTTCATAGTAAGTGGCACGCCGTCGCGATTCCGATATGCGCGGCCACATGCCACCATCCTTCCGGGCATACCACATGTTTGAAACCGTCATTGGAATCAAGCAAGCGCACACGCACAGCGCCGCGGGCCAACTCGTGGCGCCCAAAGTAAAACACAAGGAAAGAGCAATTACCGCCGCAGACACCACCGAAACTGCCGAGGTTGCCTGCAATTGTGCCCGTCCCTCAAGAATTGCCTCCCGGGCATCACGCCCCCGCGCCTGCACTTGCGGATCGGCAATTTCTTCCGGATTGAGTTCACTGAGGCGCTGGTTGATGCGGGCGTGCGCCCATGCCGTCGTCTGCGTTTGTACTAAGCGATGCAGGGCATACATAACCGACCTGGCCGCCAAGTATCCAGCAACTACCACCCCCGTGACCGCTACCCACCCGAAAACCAGGCGCGGGATACCCGTCGAAAGAGAGCCGAGGAGCCTATCAACAAGGAACACCTGCGCTGCAGGAACTAGCGCACATGCCGCTTCCAGCACTATCGCTATCATCAATAACCCGGGCGCTACCCGCATGCTTACCCGCAAGGCCATAACACAGGACTTGACCACACCAAGCCGTTTTGTACGCATGTGTTTACCCCTTGCCAACCTTCGAATGTTTAACGCGGTATTCCGCTTGACCATCCGCAATTGCTAACGCAGCGGCTAACTCAGCCTCATGCAGAATATCAGGGTTCCTTCCCCCACCAAATCCACACTGCATCCATTTCTTAGCAACTTTCGAGGAATCGTACCCGTTTATTACATCCCCATTTTCCTCCTCACTACGGTTACGCCCTTGGCATAGTTGCATTGTCAAGCACCTCCGCATCCCCGCCGGCGGTAGGCAATATCTCCGCAGGTAGAGCGGAGATACTTTCGACGCACAACACCGCACTTCCTGCCGCCTGACGCGGAGAGGTGCGCTTTTCAAAGCTTTTCTGAGAGCATTCCTAACCTTTCTCCAGTATCCTGACCTGACAGTCCTTAAACTCTCAACCAGCCCGGTGTTTGGGTGTGCCCCACTACGGTTTGGGCACTACCAATCCCGGGGTTTCAGGCGTCGTTTTGCACGCGTCTGGTTCTTGCCTGCTGGGCGTGGCTAACTCTCCTGGTTACCTGCGAGAGGGTTTATGAGCAGGAAGGGAAACAAGGGGAACAATGGAACAGCAAGATTCCTTTACAGATTTTATGCGGGGCGTGGAGAGCCCTGGTCTGGTGAACTGGGCGGAAATGCCTACCTACAATACGATTATGGCCCTCGCGGCCGGTGTCGCCTTGGTTATGATCGCGTTGTTGATCCGTGATTTTGGGCGGGCCGCGCAAGGTAAAACGGAAGGCATGCCGCTGCACACGGAAAGTGCCCCGCTAAATACTGATGCCTATGCGATCGGTTTCGCCGTGGTGGGGATTATCCAGTTCTTTACTGGGCTACACATGACGGTAACGTGGCCGCTCGCTTCCGGTGGTTTCGCATTTGACAATATTATTTTCGGCGAAACCTGCTTAGCTTTCGGTACGCTTTTGGTAGTTGCTGCTTTCTACTTGTGGAAGCGCGGGCAGGCCGTGCGCGAGGCAGACAATCCGCTCGTAGTAATGGCTGGGACTTTGCGGCCACTCTCGATCTTTATCGGCGGCCTGGGCCTTGCCTTATTCTCGATTACTCTGGCCGGGTTGGTGTACCAGCTCTATGCCGCACCACCACAGGAACCTATTTCCGGATACTTTGCTCCCTACCCGTGGTTTGAGGCAATTTTCCTTTCCTCTATGTTCTTCCTGGTTGGCTTAGGCGCTTTCCTCTTCCCCTTCGCTGCCTATCGCACCAACGGCAACAAGGGGAACGCCGAGGTGCAAGGCCAGGGGTTGTGGAGGGTCATTTTCTGGGTTTGGATCGTGGGCGGAGTAATCTTCGGGCTTTTCGGCGCCCTAAACTTCTACACCCATATCGGTTTCATCGTAAATACCCAGTAAGCGGCACGCCGCCGCACGTGGCTTGATGTGCTCCGCCAGCGGCCCTGCCGTTCATCGTTTTCAAGCACATAAGTTACGACGCCGATGTAACGACGCCGAAGCGGGATGTATGAAACTAACTAAGCTTCATACATCCCGCTAGTTTTATTTATCTGGGCCAGTTTGACCTAGATCTAAGGCGCCGAAACCGGCTTTATGTTAGCAACGGCGCTAGCTGTGGTGTTAGCGGCGGTCTACGGCCGGGGTATCAATCCCGTCCCCGTCCCAATCACCAACCACCGAAACATCCTTCGCATTACCGTAGGCAAAGACGCTGTCAGCCACGCCCGTGACCAGCTTGTTCTTCAGGAAGAACTGGTTGCCGCGTACCACGCCAACCCCGTCCTTGCCATCACCGTTCCAGTCACCAACAATCACGCGGTCACCAGCAGTACCATAAGTAAACTCGAACGCAGCCTTGGTATCCTCTAGCTTGCTTTGCACGTAGAAAACGTTTCCACGCACAGCGGCCAAGGTATCCTTACCGTCCCCGTTCCAATCCCCCGCAATAAGGGTATCGGTCGGGTTGCCGTAGGCATAGACCGCGTCAGCAACACCGCTGGTCAGCGAGTTACGCACGAACACTTGGTTACCGCGAACTACGGCAATGGTGTCCTTACCATCGCCGTTCCAGTCCCCTACCAGGACTTCATCATCAGCGTTACCGTAGGCAAACTCGAACTCGGCTACACCGCTAAACCCATTCGTGCCCAGGAATAGGTTGCCCCGGCGCACCAACGGCGTATCGATGCCGTCACCGTCCCAGTCACCGAAGATGATTTCATCGTTCGGGTTGCCATAGTTAACCGTGCGATCAGCCTTACCCTGACCCCACGCGTTAACGTAGAAAATACCGCGGGCATCATTTTCAACCGCCCACACACCAGCCGGCTTTTCAACGACAGGCTCCTCAATGGCAGGCTTGTCGGCATCTTCAGCACCAGCCTGGCCGGCATCTTCAGCACCCGTCTCGGCACCGATCTCGGTACCTTCAGCACCCGTCTCGGCACCGATCTCGGTACCTTCAACACCCGTCTCTTCGGAGCTGGTCTGGCAACGCTCTACGGATTCGGCCTTCGCGGTTTCTTCAGCCGCAGCAATAGCCTCGGCTCCAACCGCCCAGCGGTAAGTAACCTGCTCAGAAGAAACAACCGCACCTTCTTCCGGCGTCACCTCAACATGAGCCTTAATCACATAATCGCCAGGCTTCTCAAACAACCACGCACCATGCGCATGAGCCAAGGAATTCGGGCCCGACCCCCGGAAAGTGGACATGGGGGTGGTGTTTATGCTGCAAGGTCAAGTGTAGCTGACGCGTGTTTTTCGAAGGTGTCTGGGGCCTGG
>NZ_FNAU01000016.1 GCF_900102025.1 Actinobaculum suis
GCCCGGTTTCCATTTCGAACCCGGTAGCTAAGGTCGCCTGCGCTGATGGTACTGCGCTCGGGAGGGCGTGGGAGAGTAGGTCGCTGCCGCCAAAATGTTTTTTTGGTTGGGTTTAGCGGGAAGCATTTCCTTTTGGGGTGTTTCCCGCTTTCCCTATTTAACAGGCAAAAACTCCGGGGATTTGGTCCCGGGGGTTTGGTTTAGCCGGTGGGGTTTGTCTGTTTGGGCTTGGTTGCTGGTTGGTTGGCTCGCTGGGGCTGGCTAAGGTTGCTGGTTGGTCTGCGCGCTAATCTGTTTGGTTTTTGGTTGCAGCTGGGTGGTTGGCTGGTCGGTTGGCCTGTTGGTTGGTCGGCCTGTTGGTGTGCGGGTTTTGGTTTTTGTTTGGGGGCCGGGGTAGGCCCCCATTTTTTATTTAACCAGCCTGAAGGGTCTGTGGTGGTGATCGCTCCAATGGCGTCGCCACGTGGTTTCAGGTACGTGTAGAAGGTAGAATGAAATGGTATTCAGAGCCGGATGGCTCGGTTGGCTTATAAGTGAACTGCGAGGATTTATTTAATGTCTGATAATGAGCGTCGGGACCGTAACGACTCTTCGAGCGGATGGGAATCGGCTTCCGGGCGCCGGGGATCCTCGGGTCACAGAAGCGACCGCCGGCGAGATAACAGAGACCGCCACTTCTGGAGCGATGGCTCCGGTGAAGCGCATCGTGGTCGGCGCGATTTTAGCGATAGGAGATCAGACCGCGGATTCCGCGACCGCGACGGTGGCCGCGACCGCGACGGGCACCGTGATCGGCGTGGGCGTGGTTGGGAAGATTCGCGTGGGTACCGGGATCGTCGTGATGATGGTGGTCGGGGTCGGCGTTTTGATCGGGATGATCGGCGCGGTCGTGACTTTGGAGATGGTGGTCGCGGGCGTGGGCGTGATTTCCAGGACCGGGACCGTGATTTCCGTGGCCGGGATCGTGATTTCGGTGGTCGTGATCGGCGTCGTGATGATCGGCGTGGGCGTGGTTGGGAAGATTCGCGTGGGTACCGGGATCGTCGTGATGATGGTGGTCGGGGTCGGCGTTTTGATCGTGATGATCGGCGCGGCCGCGACTTTGGTGAAGGTGGTCGCGGGCAGGGCCGCGACTTCCGCGACCAAGACCGCGACCAACGAGAAGACCTACTGGCAACAAACACTGAAGAACAAGCCGTGCAAAGCGACAGCCAGGCCTCCGCTACACAAGAACGTGAACCGCGGCGCGACTTCCGCTCCCACCGGCCGGAACGCGAAACCACGCAGGAACAACGCGCAGGACGCCGCGATCCAGAAGTCCCCGAATCAGTACGGGCCTCTGACCTGGACCCCCAGACTTCACGTAGCCTGAAATCCTTGTCCAAGCGGACCGCTGATCGGGTTGCACGACACCTCGTCTATGCCGGCATGATGATGGACGAAAACCCCGAACTCGCCTACGAACACGCAAAGGCAGCTTATAGGCAAGCTGCCCGAGTCGACGTCGTACGCGAGGCACTGGGTATTGCCGCCTACCTGACCGGACGCTACAGCGAAGCGCTACGCGAACTACGCACCTACCGGCGCATGACGGACGACTATTCCCATGCGCCTCTAGAAGCAGACGCCGAACGCGGGCTCGGCAAACCTGAAAAGGCGCTTTCCTTCATTGCGGAAGTACCACTGAAGCGACTCTCCCCGGCAGCACAAATCGAACTCGCAATTGTCACTTCCGGGGCGCGCGCCGACACGGGCGACTATGCCGGCGGACTCTCGGTGATCGAAAGAATCAAATCCGAAAACCTCGGGGAAGAACTCCGCGCCCGGGTAGAACTCGTGAAGGCAGACCGGCTCGCAGAGGTCGGGCAGACCGAGGAAGCCGAAGAACTGCGCCGCCGCTGGACGCCGGTATACGAAGGTGAAGGCGAAGTCGATCTCCTCATGGAAATCGAAGAAGAACCGGAAGAAGACCAAACAGCGGAAGAAGCCGCCACAGAAGACCTAGCAGCCGGCGCAGGAGATGAAGAAGCGGCACAGGATGAAGCCGCCGCGGCTGAAGCTGCTGGGGCTGAAGCTGCTGGGGCTGAAGCTGCTGGGGACGAAATACCGGAAGACACAGCCCCCGAAGCCACAACGGAGAAAGAAGCCCCAGCCCAAGCTGAGGAATCACAAGACGATACAGTGTCCGTGGAAGGCACGGAAACGGCAGAAGCTGAAACAGTAGCCCCGGCGCAACTGCCAGTAGAATCCGAATCGGTAGCGGAAGAAGAAGCTCGGGCACCGGAAGAAACGCCGGCTGCAGAAGAAGAAACGCCGGGTGGGGAAGAAACTGTCTCGCAGCCGACCGTTTCGGAAAGCGATGCGGCGGCGGAATCTAATAGCAAAACGCATGTCGAAGCCGCAGCGGAAACAGCACCGGTAGCGTATTCTCAGCCGGAACCGGAGACGGATAATGCGGCGGAACCGGAAGAAGCACAAGAAAATTCGGAAACGACGGCGAACGTAGACGCAACTGCCGCAGAAGAAAGTAAGAAGGAAGACTAAAGCTATGCAAAAGCCTTTCGCACAAAACTATGACGGAGCACTTTTCGATCTGGACGGAGTAGCCTACCTGGGCGGGGATCCCGTCCCGCACGCGGCGGAAGGCTATAGCGCGGCCCGTGCCACCGGCATGAAAGCCGTGTTCGTGACGAATAATGCTTCCCGCCCACCAGAGACAGTGGCAGCACAGCTAAACGAACTCGGATTAGAAACCCGGCCGGAAGACATCCTCACTTCGGCGCAAGCAGCCGTGCTACTCGCACAGCAGCTTTTGCCGGAAGGCGCGAAAGTCCTCGTGATCGGCGGGGCCGGGCTACATGAGGCCATGAAAGGATCCGGTTTCCAACAGGTAACCTCGGCTGATGATAATCCGGCGGCGGTGATAGAAGGCTTCTATCCGGAAATCGGATGGAAACAGCTTTCCGAAGCAGCACTCGCCATCCAAAAAGGCGCTCGGTTTATCGCCACAAATTTGGATGCCACTCTTCCCCAAGAACGCGGACATATGATCGGTAACGGTTCCCTAGTTGCCGCGATCGTTAACGCGACCGGTGTGCAACCTACTTCTCCGGGCAAACCAGATCCCGGAATATATAAGATTGCAGCCGAAAAACTTGGAGCCCAAAACCCATTCGCGGTGGGGGACCGGCTCAACACGGATGTGCGTGGGGCGGTCGCTGCCGGGATTCCTTCCCTGCATGTACTTACGGGAGTGAATTCGGCGCGCGACATTATGCTTGCCGTACCAGAAGAACGGCCGACCTTCCTCGCTGATGATTTGCGGGCCCTCAATGAGGTATACCCGCAGATAACCAAAACCGGTGATACTTGGACATGCGGCGAGGAAACCGCCCGGCTAGTGGGAACCAAACTGGAAATTTCCAACCAACAAGGTGACCAGATTTTCCTCAACGCCTACCGAGCGGCCGTACACGCGGTATGGGAAGCAATTGATGCCGGCCTGGCACGCGAAACGCTTGGGGCAGAGCTTCCCGATTACCAAGTAGTACGACCGGGCGAATAGCACGGTGATAGAAGGACGACGCTAGAGGCACGCGGCTAAATGTGTGCTTCTAGCGCGAGGGCTGGAAACAAAAAGCAGTTAACAGGAAGCAGGAAGGGTAAAGGTGGAAGGAACAGGGCAAGATCTAAAGGCACAGGGAACGGGCCAGACCGGGCCTACACCTACCTCTGCCCATATACCTACACCTACCCCTGCGCCGCGGACTGCGCCTATGCCCGAGCCCGGTTCTGGCAAACCTGGGCCCAAACCACAGGCACCTGTACAAGTGGAAACACTATTGGCGGAACTAGAAGGTAAAGATATCGGGGAGCAAATCGCGGACCTGGAAACCATTGTTAGTGAACTAAACCGGCAACTAGGGCGAGCACGCGCATAATGGCCCGCATGATCCGTGTAGATGCCGAACTGGTGCGGCGCAAAATGGCCCGCTCTCGCGCCGAAGCTAGCGAATTGATCCGGGCCGGGCGCGTCTCCCTCGACGGCGGGGAAGTAACCAAACCGGCCCGGCTTATGGACCCGGCCCAAGCCTTAGTAGTGCGCGAAGCCGGGCTGGAACATTACGTTTCGCGCGGGGCATACAAACTTCTTGGGGCCCTCGACGCCCTCGGCGCAGCCGGCCCCCAAATAGCTGGCGTACACGCCCTAGACGCGGGTGCCTCCACCGGCGGGTTCACCGACGTCCTCTTGCGGCGCGGCGCCGCCCACGTCACCGCCGTCGACGTCGGCTACGGACAACTAGCCTGGAAGCTGCGCGAAGACCCCCGCGTAACGGTAATGGAACGGGTGAACGTGCGCAGCCTACAAGCCGGGCAAATCACGCCCGCCCCGCAACTCGTGGTAGGCGACTTATCTTTCATCTCACTCACCTTGGTAATCCCCGCCTTGGTTGCGGTAGCCGCCAGCGACGCCGAATTCCTACTCATGGTCAAGCCACAATTCGAAGTAGGCCGGCAAAAAATCGGTGCCCACGGCGTGGTACGCAACCCGGAATTCCATGTGGAAGCAACCCTAAAAGTAGCGCAAAGTGCCCGCACAAACGGCCTGGGTATCCAAGCGGTAGCCGCCTCACCGCTACCCGGCCCCGCAGGCAACGTCGAATACTTCCTGTATATGCGCGCGGGCGCACCAGACCAGCTCGGCGAAAACCTCGAAAACGCGGTCCGCACGGCAGTGGCTAACGGGCCGGCCGGAAAAACAGCTACGATAGGGCAAACGAGCACCGGCGCGCAGGAAACGAGGGGAGTCGCGCGTGAGTAAGCAACGCAAAGTCTCGCTTGTAGTCAACCAGGCACTACCGGAAAATCTGGTGCAATCTGCCCAGCGAGCAAAAGAACTCTTCACCGAATTAGGCGTGAAAATTGATGAAACGGAAACCCTAGAAGGCGCAGCAGGTAGCGACATAATTCTCGTCCTCGGCGGGGACGGTACGCTCCTGCGCGGCGCCGAAATTGGGCGGCAAGTAGATGCGCCCGTGATGGCAATCAACTATGGGCATATGGGTTTCCTTTCCGAAGCTGAACCGGCCGCCTTGCCGCAAGTAGCGCGGCGGATTGCCGCCGGAGACTGGCGGGTAGAAGAACGCATGACCGTCGATGTTATGGTGCGCCACCCCGATGGGCATACCGAAACCGGATGGGCGCTCAACGAAGCCTCCGTGGAAAAAGATTCCGGCTCGCGACTCATCGAAGTATCTATCGGGGTAGACGGGCGTGAACTATCCGCGTTCAAAGCTGATTCCGTGCTGATTTCCACTCCCACCGGGTCTACCGCCTACAATTTTTCGGCCGGCGGGCCCGTGGTCTGGCCAGATGTGGAAGCCATGCTCCTCACGCCCGTAGCTGCCCACGCCCTTTTCACCCGGCCACTCGTAGTGGGCCCAGATTCGGAACTCGAAGTGCGGATTTTGCGAGCCGGTTCCATAATTTGGTGCGATGGGCGGCGCGGCCTGGCCGCCCCACCCGGATCGGTAATTCGGGCCGTGCGCGGGTCGAATCCCGTGAAACTTGCTCGGCTTTCTGACGTCCCGTTCTCCGGACGGCTCGTCACCCGATTCGAACTACCGGTGAAGGGGTGGAGCCAAACGGAGGTAGGACAGTGATCGACCACGTCACCATACGAGACCTGGGAGTAATTGCCGAAGGAGAACTCGCAACCGGGCCGGGCCTGACCGCACTCACCGGAGAAACCGGGGCCGGAAAAACCATGGCCGTCACCTCCCTCCAACTACTCCTCGGCGCAAAAGCCGATGCTTCACGCGTGCGGGCCGGAGCACGCGCCGCCGAAGTAGAAGGCACCTTCGTAATCCCCGCCGATTCGCCCGTACTCGAACGAGTAACAGACGCCGGCGGGGCCTTCGAAATAGAAGGAGAAAATGCCATCCTCATCGTGGCCCGCCACGTGCCCGCCAAAGGACGCTCCCGCGCCTATGTGGGAGGCCGTTCTGTTCCCACCGCCGTGCTCCGCGAAATCGCTTCCGCTTTTGTTACTGTGCACGGCCAATCTGACCAAATCCGCCTGGCTAGCGGGTCCCAACAACGTACCGCTCTAGATGCCTATGGCGGAGAAAAAATCACGGCAGCAAACGCGCAGTGGCAACAGGCATACCGCCAATATCTAGAAGCCGGCCAAGCATTGCACGAATTTGAGGCAGGGGCGCGCGAAGCTGCCCAGCGGCGGCTTGCCTACACGGCTTTCCTTGAAAAAATCGAAGCCGTAGCGCCCACCCCCGGCGAAGAAGAAGAACTGCGTGCGCAAGCCTTGCGGCTCGAAAATTCCGAAGAACTGTATGCTGCGTTTTCCCGCGCGGCCGGTCTGCTCACCGGTTCTGATGCCGTAGAACTACCCGCTTCCCGGGCAGTAGCCGAAGCCCGGGCCAAACTATCCGAAATTACTGATCCCACCGGGCAAGAACTTGCCGGCCGGCTCGCCTCGGTGGAAGCAGAAATAGACGATGTCGGGCAAGAACTAGCCGCCGCCGCGCGCGCCACCGAAGCCCAACCCGAACTCCTCTCGCAGATTTACTCACGGCGCCAAGAACTTGCGGGCCTGCGCAAAGAACTCGGTATGGACATTGACAGTGCGCTCGACCAAGCCACGCATGCCCGTCGCGAACTTGAAAAACTGGGCGACCCCGAAGGCACCCGGGAAACCATCGAAAAAGAATTACGCGAAGCCACCGCACACATGGAAAAAGCCGGCAAAAAACTACGCACTGCGCGCCAACAGGCAGGTGCCGCCCTGGCCGCGCAAGTCACAGCAGAACTACCCGCCCTTTCCTTACCAGACGCCAAGTTTGAAGTGCGAGTCGAAAAAGCCGAACCCGGGCCCTCCGGGGCAGACACCGTGGAATTCCTTCTCGCCTCCCACCGCGGCGCACCCCTTGCCCCGCTAGGCAAAGGAGCTTCTGGGGGAGAACTCTCACGCGTCATGCTCGCCGTAGAGGTCAGCCTCGCCAGCCAGCGCAGTGAGGGATCTCATACGTTTCTTTTTGATGAAATAGATGCGGGGATCGGCGGGAAAGCCGCCACCGCGGTAGGGAAACGTCTCGCCAAACTAGCGGAAACCGCACAGGTGATCGTAGTGACTCATTTGCCGCAAGTAGCTGCGTTTTCTACCACTCAGATAGCCGTAGTCAAGCAATCCACACGCGGTACCGCCCGCACCGAAGTGGTCGAACTAACCGGGGAAGAACGCATTTCTGAACTGGCCCGTATGCTTTCGGGTAATGAAACTGACGTGGCACGCGCCCACGCCGCTGAACTACTTCGCAATGCGTTTGTGGCACGATAAAGCTTGTGGCATGGATAAAACGACGTAAATCGGTGGTCGCGACGCCCGGAACACTCAACGGGCCGGCCCGCGTGGATCGGCGGACGAAAAATTTGGTGCGTCGCGTACAACCGGGAGATATTGCGATTATCGATCACGTAGATCTGGATCGGGTAGCGGCAGAAACCCTGGTGGAAGCTAAACCGGCGGCGGTACTCAACGCGGCCAAATCGATCTCGGGCCGATATCCGAACCTGGGTCCGGAAATCCTCAATGAGGCCGGCATCCCTCTGATTGACGATTTTGGCTCTGCGATTATGGACATTCGCGAAGGTACCCGCATCACCGTGGAAGAAGACGGTAGCGTGACCAGCAACGGGCAAATAATAGCGCAAGGAATTATTCAAGACGCCGAATCAATCGCGGACGCTATGGAAGCGGCGAAAGCCGGGATGACCACCCAATTGCGGGCCTTTGCCACCAACACGCTCGAATACATGGAAGAGGAACAAAACCTCATCCTCGACGGTGCTGGCGTGCCCGATATCCGCACCAAAATCGAAGGGCGCGATGTCTTGATTGTGGTGCGCGGGTACCGCTATAAAGAAGACCTGGCCACCTTGCGGCCCTATATTCGCGAATATCGCCCACTGATCATTGGCGTGGACGGGGGCGCCGATGCCGTCCTGGAAGCCGGATACAAGCCGGACATTATCGTGGGAGATATGGACTCGGTATCCGACCAAGCTTTACGTTCAGGTGCCGAGATCGTGGTGCATGCTTACCGGGATGGCCGTGCGCCCGGTAAAAAACGGGTGGAAGATTTAGGGGTGAGCCACGTAGTGTTTCCCGCCACCGGAACTTCCGAAGATGTGGCTATGCTCCTCGCAGACGCGAAAGGAGCCGGGCTGATTGTGGCGGTAGGTAGCCACAACACGCTCGTCGAATTCCTGGATAAAGGCCGGGCCGGGATGGCCTCTACTTTCCTTACCCGGCTCGTGGTTGGCGGCAAACTGGTAGACGCCAAAGGCGTTTCCCGGCTTTACCGGTCCCGGATTTCCAACTGGATGATCGTGCTCCTGATCATTGCCGGTTTCCTGGCAATAATGGCAGCCCTCGCCTCTACAGCAGCCGGTCAAGCAAGTATTTCCGTGATCGGTGCCAGGCTCGGTGATTTCTGGGCCTGGCTGGGAAGCCTCTTTTAAGGATTGATGTCGATGGTAGATTTTAAATATCATGTAGTTTCGCTGGTGTCCGTGTTTTTGGCCCTCGCGGTGGGAATCATCCTCGGTGCCGGGCCCCTGCAAGGATCGATCGGTAACACCCTTACCGGTCAGGTGGATTCCTTGCGCGAATCACGCGATGCTATGCGGGTCGAACTTTCGGAGGCACAATCTGAGCTCGACGCCGCTAACCGGGCGGTGATCGCCGCGGGCGAGCAACTTACCGCGGGTACTCTCAACGGTCGCAATATTGCGATCGTGACGGCTCCGGACACTCCTGATGAAGCTGTGAAGGCCGTGCGGGAACGCGTGGAAGGCGCGGGCGGGCACATTTCCGGGGTAGTACGGCTCACCGAAAACTATGCGGCCGCTTCTTCTGCTTCTTACCGTAGCGTACTCGCCGGTAACCTCGGAACCTATATTCAGGGCGACAATGCGGGCGCATCCGGTGATGCGATTATTGCCGCGGGCGTTGATGAACTATTGCGCGGGGGCACAGGCAATCCCAATGGTAAGAGCCTGCAAACCTTGCTTACCTCTGCGGATAACAAGTTGCTGGATATTACCCAGCAACCAGAAGGCGGCGCCGCGGCCATCATCTTTATTTCTTACGACGCCGACCATGCCGGCGCCAACGGAGAGGTAAGTCCGAGTGCGGATGCCACGCCGCGGGGAAATATTGCGCAAATCCATGCTGATGCTTTCGCGGTGTGGGCGGCGCGCGGCCCAGCCGTAGCCGTGGGTACCACGGACGTGCCGGATTCCACGCTCGATAAAGTACGGCGCAATGGCACCGGATCCACGGTCGATTCCGCCGGTTCTGCGCTATCTGGCGTGAATGCTACCTTCGCAACTGCCGCTGAAATTACGGGCAAACATGTTTCCCTCGGCGTGGGGAGCGGGGCCAGCAAAATCCTGGGCGACCGCGTAGACGCTGCCGAAGTGGCTCCCGCGGCCTAAGTGACTCCCGCGGCCTAACGCTTCCACCTGCCACGAGTAAAGTTATTGCGTGCAGCGCGGGACGCCGCGAGTTATGCGGGGCTGCGCCGCGGTGCCGGAGGGTGCCGGGAGGCCGGAGGGTGCCGGGAGGCCGGAGGGTGCCGGGAGACCGGAGGGTGCCGGGAGAATTGAAATCTCGAAGTGGGGGACAAGCATGAGAAGAAAGCGCAGACGGCGCGCCCTGGTAGCCGCGGCCGGTGCCCTGGCCGCGGCTGGCACCCGCGCGATTTTGCGGCGCCGCGAACACTCTGCCTGGCAGCGCACAGCCCATGATGGCCGGCAGGTGAGCTTGGAGGAAGGCGTAGTGGCAGCCGCTGGGTTGAGCGTGACGGCAGGGTTGAGCGCAGTTGGCGGAGCGGCGCTGCTCGCTACCGGCGGGGCCGCCACAGCCGGGTACATTGACGATACTTGCGCGGAGCGTTTTGCCGAAAACCCGAAAGGCCTGCGTGGCCACCTGGGAGCCTTGCGGCGCGGCGTCCTCACCTCCGGGAACGTGAAACTAATGCTGATTGCCTCCAGCGCGGCGCTGAGTGCACGGGCCTTGCGCCAGCCCGGCGATATACCCTTCTTCGACACTGCCGTGCGTACCGGCCTTATCGCCGGCGGCGCGAATATCATCAACCTTTTCGATTTGCGCCCCGGCCGGGCCCTAAAAGTTGCGGGCTTGGCCGCGCTTCCTTTGCTCGGAAATAGCGTTCCGCTTCCCGCTTCCCGCTTGGCGGCCGGAGTGTGCGGGGTAGGCCTGGTGTGCGCGGAAGATGACCTTTCCGGAAAAACGATGCTCGGCGATACCGGTGCGAACGCTTTTGGGGCAACGCTCGGCACCGCCTGGGCACTCCTGCCGCGCCGCACGGTTCGTTGCGCAATCCTGGCTGGGCTAGTCGGGCTCACTTTGGCGAGCGAACGGGTTTCGTTCAGCAAAATCATCGCAGAAACACCGATCTTGCGCAGCCTGGACGAAGCAGGAAGAAGATGAAACGAGTTCTCGGTTCGGCGCTTGGCGCCGCGGGAGCTATTTCAATCCTTACCCTCCTCTCGCGTTTCGCCGGGTTCGTGCGCGCCTGGGCACAAAACGGCGCCTTGGGTGCAACTGTGGCAGGCGAAGCTTATTCGACGGCGAACACCGTTCCCAATGTGCTTTTCGAACTAGCGGCAGGCGGGGCCTTAGCCGCTGCCGTGATCCCGCTGGTCTCTGGATTCCTCGCCAAACATATGCGCCAGGAAGTCTCCCAAACCGCTTCCGCGCTTCTCACCTGGGTGTTAGCCGTGGGGTTTCCGATCGCGGCCGTGGTAGCCCTGACCGCCCGCCCAATCATGGCTTTCCTGCTTGGCGTGAACGCTAGCGCGGCCGAGATTTCCTTTGCCGCCAGTTTGCTGCGCATGTTTGCCCTGCAAATCCCGCTTTACGGGTTATCGGTGGTGTGCACGGGAATCCTGCAAGCCCAAAAACGTTTCATTTTGCCAGCGCTCGCCCCGCTGCTCAGTTCTTTAGTGTGCATAGCCACCTTCGCCATTTTCGCTTACTTAGGTGGTGGCAACCAAGAAGATCCGGGCGCGATCCCCACGGTGGCACGGTACGTACTTGGGTGGGGAACGACGGCGGGAGTGGCCGTTTTTTCCCTCCCGCAACTAATTCCGGTAGCACGCACTTTGCACTTGCGGCCCAGCTTACGTTTCCCGCCCGGGGTAGCCAAACGGGCCTTGCGGCTCGCGGGGGCCGGGCTGGCCGGCCTGCTGGCGCAACAAATTCAAATTGTGGCGGTGATGATCTTCGCCAACGGGTGCGGGGACGTAGGAACTTACCCGGTCTACACGTTCGCAAACCAGATTTACATGGTTCCCTACGCGGTTTTGGCCGTACCGATCGCCACCGCGGTATTCCCCAAACTATCGGAAGCTGCCGCACTGCCGGGCCGGCCCGGCCTAGCGAAAATCACGGCGCGTTCTACCCGGCTCGTTTTCGATATTGGCTTGGTATGTATCGCTTTGTTGGTTGCGGTGGCGGTTCCCGCGCAAAGCATTTTTGACGTTTTGCGGCCGGCCGATGGCATGGCCGAAGCCCTTATCGCGATGGCTCCGGGCCTGCTCGGCTACGCGGTTATCTATCACGGCTCACGGGTCCTCTACGCGGTGGAAGCGGCCCGTTCCGTCACCGTCGTCAACTCTGTGGCCTGGTTAGCGGTAGTACTCGGCCTGGTTATTGCCTGGGCGAGCGGGGCGCACGGCCGCGATCAAGTACTCATGGCGATTGGCATGGCCGTCACCTTTGGAATGACGATCGGTGCGCTTGGACAAGTGCTCGCGATTCGCCGGGAGATCGGGCCGGGTGCGGTGCGCGGGCTGTCACGTTCCGCCCTCGTGGTATTACCCGCCGCTGTTGTGGCAGGTTTAGCCGGGTATTGGTGTGGCCAATGGTTGCTCAGCGCGCTAGGTACGGGGCTGCTTGCAGCCCTAGTGGCGACGGCGGGAGCCGGCATTATTTGCTTAGCGATTGGGGGCGGGGCGGTCTTCTTCGTCGATCGGTATGAACTTCGGCAAGTAAAAGTAACAAATAAGAGCGTCAGGTAAGAGCGGCGAAGAATTGTAGATTGGCCCGCCCGGGCGAGGCGGCGCCGGGAGGAGAACAGATGAGCAAGCACACGGATGAAACTGCAAACCTAAGCGCGCAGCGCGCGGTTTTGCACGATATCTATGATCCGGAACATGTGCAGCTGGTGGAGCGGCGCACGCCTTATGAGGGCTTTGTGACGGTGCGCGAAGATACCGTGGTCTTGCAATCTACCGGGGAGGAAATTGCGCGGACCTGGGTAGACCGCGATGACGCTGTGGGTGTGTTGCCGCTGCGGGAAGGAGAACAGGGCACAGAGGTTTTGCTTATCCGCCAGTACCGGGTGCCGGTGCGGCGGCTCATGTGGGAAATTCCGGCGGGATTATTAGATATCCCCGGTGAGGACCTAGAAACCGCGGCCCGGCGCGAACTTCTGGAGGAAACGGACTACGAGGCGGGGAAACTGGAAAAACTCGTCAGCTATTTCAGTAGCACCGGCTTCAATAACGAACACCTGACTCTCTACACTGCCCGCGATTTGCGCCCGGGGCGCGCGGCGGATTTTGTGCGCACCGGAGAAGAAGCAGAAATCGAAAAACGCTGGTTCTCTTTTGAAACGGTTCTTGCGGCCGCGCTGGCCGGCAACCTGGAATGCCCGACCCTGCTCATGGCCGTACTGGCCTATGCGGCACGCCGCTAGCGCGGTCCAGTTGCTAGCGGGGTTAGCGCGTGCCAGTTGCTAGTGCCGCTAGTATGCGCCGCGTCTCAGCGGGGTTAGCGCGGTCCAGTTGCCAGCGATGTTAGCGCGTAACTTTAGCCCTGGTGTTAGCGTGCAGCCTTAGCCCTGGTGTTAGCGTGCAGCGCGAGTGCATCGGTGGCAGCTACGTCGTCGTTGATCGAGGTTGCGCGATCGCGCTGGAAGCTACGCCATAGATTATGCAACAGAAATGTTGTTTAATTGGTGACTGGAGGGATGGCCCATGGCGCAAGTGCAAGCAGAAAGGGAGCGTACACGCGAACGCGTGTTTCGGCTTATCGTCGAAAACGGCCCTATTTCTACTGGGGAACTTGCTCGTATCACGGTGCTCACCGCGGCGGCGGTGCGCCGGCATATCACGGCCCTGGAAAAAGAGGGGAGGATCGCGGTCTACCGCGAGAACGGCCCCGGGGCCGGTACAGGCAAACGGGGACGCCCGGCACGGCGATATATTGCCACCGGTAATACCTTGCAGAAAAGGTTTGGACGTAGCGCTGAAAACGTGGCGCTATCCGCCCTCGATTTTATTGCGGAAAAGCTGGGTAAAGCTGGGTTACAAGCCTATGCGGACGCTCGCACCAAAGCGATAATCCAACGCTATGGTGAAGCGGTAGAAACAGCCGGGGAAGATATGCGCCATAAATTGCAGGCCTTAGCCCGCGCGCTAACTCATGATGGGTATGCGGCTTCGGTACGCAGCGTACCCGGCACCCAGATGTTGCAACTGTGCCAAGGGCATTGCCCAATTCGGAAAATTGCTGGTGAACATGAGATTTTATGCGGGGCCGAAACACGTGCTTTCGGTGAAATCTTAGGCGTGCATGTGCAACGCATAGCTACCCAGGTGTCTGGTAGTTTTACCTGCACTTTGACGGTTCCGGCCGGGCCCACAAGGACCGAACAACAAGACGTGAAATGCGAATAGTACGCATAGAGAAGGGAAGAGGATGACGCAAACACGGCATGAAGCCGCCGTGGCCGAAGTCGTAGCGGAGCAAGAATCGCTCATCGCGGACCTCAGCGGTACTTACGAGTACGGTTGGCACGATCCTGATGAACGTGGTCAAGCTGCTCCGCGCGGTATAGATGAAAATGTGGTGCGAAATATTTCTGCGGCGAAAAATGAGCCAGAATGGATGCTCAAACGCCGTTTGCGTGCCTATAAATTGTTTGAACGCCGGCCCATGCCACAGTGGGGAGCTGATCTTTCCGGGATTGACTTCTCGCAGTTCAAATATTTTGTGCGAGCTACCGATAAACAAGTGCGCCGGTGGGAAGATCTTCCCCCAGAAATCCTCAACACCTACGACCGTTTGGGTATCCCGGAGGCGGAGCGGGAACGTTTGGTTGCCGGGGTAGCTGCCCAATACGAATCCGAAGTGGTCTACAACTCGATTCGGGAAGATTTGGAACGCCAAGGCGTGATCTTCGTGGATACCGATACGGCCTTGCAAGAGCACCCGGAGCTATTCGAAGAATACTTCGGTACCGTAGTGCCAACAGGTGATAATAAATTCGCTTCCCTAAATACGGCTGTGTGGTCGGGCGGGTCTTTTGTGTACGTACCCAAAAATGTGCATGTAGAGATTCCCCTGCAGGCCTATTTCCGGATTAACACCCAGGCTATGGGCCAATTTGAACGGACCTTGATTATTTGCGATGAAGGTTCCTACGTGCACTATGTAGAAGGATGCACCGCCCCGATTTATCGGGAGGATTCGCTGCACGCCGCCGTCGTCGAAATTGTTGTGAAACGTAACGCGCACTGCCGCTACACAACGGTACAGAACTGGTCGAATAACGTGCTCAATCTGGTGACGCAGCGGGCTACCGTGGAAGAAGGCGGCACCATGGAATGGGTAGACGGCAATATTGGTTCGCGCCTAAATATGAAGTATCCGGCCTGCGTGCTGCTCGGTGAACACGCGCATGGCGAGATGCTTTCGGCCGCGTTTTCCGGGCCGGGGCAACATCAGGATACGGGCGCAAAAATGCACCATATGGCCCCGCGCACTACCTCTTCGATTGTTTCGAAGTCGATTTCCCGCGGGGGTGGGCGCTCCAGTTACCGCGGTTTGGTGGAAGTGGATGAAGTCGCGGTCGGTTCCAAATCTAATGTGCAGTGCGATGCCTTGCTGGTAGATGATATTTCGCGTACCGATACGTACCCGTATGTGGATGTGCGTACCGACGACGTCGAAATGGGCCACGAAGCTACCGTTACCAAGGTTTCGGAAGAGCAAGTGTTTTATCTGATGCAGCGCGGCCTTTCGGAAGAGCAGGCGATGGGGATGATCGTGCGCGGCTTTGTGGAGCCGATTGCGCGCGAACTTCCCATGGAATATGCACTGGAACTCAACCGGCTCATCGATATGCAGATGGAAGGAAGCGTGGGCTAGATGGCACAAACGGAAACTACCCGGCCAGAAAATACAGGGGCCGCAACGGCAACCGGCCCGGCAGCGGAAGGTCCGCAACTGGAAGAAGAACACTTCCATATTGCACACGCAGACCGTTCGGATCGTTTTAAGAGTTTCAACCCGGATGATTTCCCGATTCCTACGGGAAGCGGAGAGGAGGAAGACTGGCGTTTTACGCCCATGGACCGGATAGAACCTTTCATTGCCGACGGTTTGGCCGGCCCGGCCGCGCCGGTAAGCGTGGACTGTACGGGCGGGGCCACCGTGGAAGAGGTAGGGCGGGAAGATTCCCGGCTTGGCACCGTGGGCATTCCGGATGACCGCGCAGCGGCCCTGGCCTACGCGGCCTTCCACCGCTCCCACGTGGTGACCATGCACGGTGGTGAGCACAGCGACGTCGTACTCGGGATTGACGCTCCCGCGCCCATGAACACCTCCCATACGCGGATTATCGCGGAAAAACATGCCACTGGCACGGTGGTGCTCGAGCACACGGGGGCGGGAAATCTTTCCGAGACCGTGGAGATTTCGGTGGGCGACGAAGCGGATATTACCGTCGTTTCCGTGCAAGAGCAGGAACGTAGCGCTAAGCATCATTCCAGCCAGCGCATGGAGGTGGGCCGGAATGCGAAATTGCGCCATATCGTGGTGACGATCGGGGGCGACCTCGTTCGCATTACTTCGGAAACTTCCTTTACCGGGCCGGGCGGGGAAGTAAATCTGCTGGGGGCCTATATTACGGAAGCGGGAGAACACCAAGAACACCGGGTTTTTGTGGACCACCAAGAACCCAATTGTGTTTCCCGCTGTACCTATAAGGGGGCCTTGCAGGGGCAAGATGCACATTCGGTGTGGATTGGCGACGTTTTGATCGGGGCGGGGGCAGCCCAAACCGATACCTACGAACTGAACCGTAACCTGGTGCTCACGGAAGGTACCAAGGCCGATTCGGTACCTAATCTAGAGATCCTCACCGGGGATATTGTGGGCGCCGGCCATGCTTCGGCCACCGGAAAATTCGATGAGGAGCAACTGTTCTACCTGATGGCGCGGGGCATCCCGGCGGATGTGGCACGGCGTTTAGTGGTGCGCGGATTCTTTGCGGAACTGATTGTGCAAATTGAAGTGGAATCGGTGCGCGAAAAGCTCATGGCGGCAATCGAACGCGAACTCGACCTCATGGATAGCACAGGCACTGAAATCGCGGAAGAAATCGCGGCGAACCCGGAAGCTGAGGCGGGCGCGCAGGCGGAAGTAAACGCGGAGCGCGGAGCAGGTACACAAACCGAAACGAACTCGGAAACTGAGGCGGACGCATGAGCCGGGTACGAGTGTGTGACCTAGATGCGGTAGCTCCCGCAGCGGCTTTGCGCGTACAGGTAAACAATGCGGCCGGGAAGCAATACTCGGTTTGTATTGCGCGCGATTCGGATGGGAGCTGGCACGCCCTGGGGGATACTTGCACACACGGCAATATTTCCCTGGCGGAAGGGGAAGTGTACGAAGGCGGAATTGAATGCTGGAAGCACGGCTCGGTTTTCGATTTGGTTACCGGCCATCCGCGCACCTTACCGGCCACCAAACCGGTACCCGTATATGAACTTCAGATCGACGAGAGCGGCGTATATGTAGACGTCGATAAGGTATTGGAGGATTTCTAAATGGCAACCCTGGACATCATTGATCTCCACGTTTCAGTGCATACTCCGGAAGGTGATAAGCCGATTTTGCACGGCACGAATTTGCATATTGGTGACGGAGAAATCCACGCCATTATGGGCCCGAACGGTTCGGGTAAATCGACGCTTGCCTACGCGGTAGCTGGGCACCCGAAATATGAGATAACGAGCGGGCAAGTGCTCCTGGATGGGGAAGATATTACGGATTCCACCCCGGATGAACGCGCCCGTGTAGGCCTGTTCCTCGCTATGCAGTACCCGGTGGAAGTGCCGGGAGTTTCGGTTTCAAATTTCTTGCGTACCGCGAAAACTGCGATCGACGGCGAAGCTCCGCGCCTGCGCGAGTGGGCTAAGAGCTTGCGGCAAGTAACCAACAAACTGCGGGTAGACGAAGATTTCATCAAGCGGGATTTGAACGTCGGCTTTTCGGGTGGGGAAAAGAAACGGACCGAAGTGCTGCAGATGGAATTGCTCGAACCGAAAATTGCCTTACTTGACGAAACTGATTCTGGTTTGGATGTGGATGCCCTACGGGTGGTTGCGGAAGGGATCATGGACGTGCATGAACGCACGCAAAACTCGCTCCTGCTGATTACGCACTACAACCGCATCCTCGAATATGTGAAACCGGATTATGTGCACGTGTTTGCTAACGGCCAGATCGTGCGCACGGGCGGGCCCGAACTAGCTGCCGAGCTCGAAGCCGAAGGCTATGACAAATACATTGAGGCAGAGAGCGAGGCCTAGGCCCAGTGACCGAAAATGACGGAAGGCTCGTACCGCGCGCAGATTTCCCTATCTTGGCGCAGCCAATCCGCGGCGAACATAGGCTGGTCTACCTGGATTCGGGAGCTACCGCGCAACAACCACGCGCGGTTTCTGCCGGTATTTCCGATTTCGTCAACCACCGCAATGGGGGCGTGAAACGTGGCAGCCACCAATTGGCAGAAGAATCCACCGTGGCCTATGAAGAAGCCCGGCAGGTACTTGCCGATTTCGTGGGGGCCGGGCCGGAAGAAATCGTGTGGACGCACGGCTCTACGGAATCTTTGAACCTGTTGGCCTATGCGTTTTCGAATGCTGCGCAGGGGCGCGGCGGGCCGGCTGCACGGCGGTTCGCGCTCGGGCCGGGAGATTCCGTTGTTGCTACGGTGGCTGAACATCACGCGAATTTGGTGCCCTGGCAGGAGCTGTGTGCACGCACGGGCGCCGAGTTTCGGTGGCTGGGCGTTACCGAAACTGGGCGTATTGACCTGGATACTTTGAAGCGCATTGATAAGACCACGAGAGTGGTGGCGATAACCCATGTTTCGAATGTGACCGGGGCGGTCACGCCGGTCGCGCCGATTGTGGAACACGCGCATCGTCACGGTGCGCTCGTGGTGCTCGATGCGTGCCAGTCGGTGCCGCACATGCCGGTGAATTTCGCGGAGCTAGGCGTGGATTTCGCGGCTTTTTCCGGGCATAAAATGTATGGCCCTACCGGGGTGGGGGCGCTGTACGGGCGCGCTGAACTCTTGGCGGCCCTGCCCCCATTTTTGACCGGTGGTTCCATGGTGGCTGAGGTCCGCATGGAAGGTACGAGCTACGCGGAAAGTCCGGCACGTTTCGAGGCCGGCACCCAGCCGGTGCAACAGATTGTAGGGCTGGCCTTAGCGGTGAAATATTTGCAGCAAATCGGGATGGACCGAGTGGCTGCCCACGAAGAGCAACTCACCGCATTGCTATTGGCTGGCCTGCGAGAAATTCCGGGTGTGCGCGTGCTCGGGCCGCTGGACATGCGCGATCGGGCGGGGATTGTAGCCGTAGATGTGGCTGGTGTACACCCGCACGATGTGGGCCAATTCTTGGATTCGTGGGGGATAGCTGTGCGTACGGGCCATCATTGCGCGCAACCGATCCACCAACACTTCGGCGTGGGCGCCTCGACTCGCGCCAGCCTGGGGATTTACAACACCGCGGAGGATGTGCACAGCTTCCTGGAATCTTTGGGGCAGGTACGGCGGTACTTCAAAGTGGCGTGAGTAAAAGCTAGTTACTGCAAAGTAGCGTGAGTAAAAGCTAGTTACTGCAAAGTAGCGTGAAATGAGGCGGGTAGCGGCAGGTACGCAATCGGCGCCCTGGCCGGGGCACCTACGTAAACGCGGGCCGCGGTTACGGTTCCAAAAGCCGGAAAGCTATCGTGCGGGAAGCATGAACGCGTAGCATGATGCGAATAAGCGAGCGAGAGACGGGAAAGTATGGGAGATCTGGACGAACTGTACCAGCAGATTATTTTGGACGCGGCCCGGGAACGGCACGGCGAGGGTGAGCTAGAAGCGCCGGAGGGTGAGTCTTACCAAGTGAATACGCTTTGTGGTGACAAAGTGAATATGCAGGTGAAGCTTTCCGACGACGGCGAAACCATCTCCGATTTAGCCTGGCAGGGTGACGGGTGTTCGATTTCTCAGGCTTCAATCTCGATTATGAATGACCTCATCGCTGGGCAAAAAGTGGATCGGCTGGCCGAGCTGTATGGACTTTTCCGGAAAATGATGGATGGCCGCGGCAAAGAACTGCCCGAAGCAGAAGCGGACGAATTGGAAGATGCCACCGCTTTTGTGGGGGTGGCGAAATTCCCCATGCGAATTAAATGCGCGCTTCTGGGCTGGATGGCAGCCCGCGAGGCTACGGAGGAAGCGCTGGCGGCCCGCGAGGCTACGGAGGAAGCGCTGGCAGCCCGCGCACACCACGCCGAGGCACCCGCACAGCAAAACTAAAATTGGGCACAGAGCGGATTATAGGGAGGCGAAAATGGAGAAAGACGCACACGAAAGCGTAGCGACCATCGAGACAGATAACTCGGCGGCGCCGGTCACAACTGCACCCGCACCGGCAGCGCCCGCCGCAGGATCTGTTGCGGAACCGGTGAACACGGAACCTGTGGCAGAACCTGTCGCGGAATCGGCTCTGGAATCTGCGGTGGCAGAAACCGCGGGAACGGAATCGGCAGGGGACGCGGCGTCGGCCGCCCCGTTGGCCGAGGGGGAGGACGTAGATCCGGCGGAGGTGCTGGAAGCTCTCAAAGACGTGATCGACCCGGAGCTTTCGATCAATATTGTGGACCTAGGGCTCATATACGGAATTACTACGGAAGGCCGGCATTTGCATTTGGATATGACTTTGACGTCTCCGGCCTGCCCGCTCGATGAATATATTGCCGCGGAAATTGAGAGTGCGACGGCGGGAATCGTCGATTCAGTGGATATTAACTGGCAGTGGCTACCGCCGTGGGGGCCGGACCGGATTACCGATGATGGACGCGATCAACTTCGCGCGATCGGGTTCAATCTCTAGACTAGTAACCGAAAAAAACTAGTAACCGAAAAATACGAAAACTCGATCTTTGTTTTCGCAGGACAACACGCCGTTGCGCGCAAGGAGACGGAACACATGGCAGATACCGCAAATAACGCAAGCTCGGAACACTCGCATTTGGTGGGCGAGGCGGAACAAGCTGACTATGCGCGGGGAACCGTGGCTCTTATTACTCAGGCGAAGGGTGCCTCCGGTGACGTAGACGTGGAATTGGCACCAATTCGGGAAGCTTTGCGCGGTTACGGCGTAGACGCAGACATTGTGGAATGGACTTCGGGGAAGTCTTTGCGCGGCTATAAAGCGGCAATTATTCGCAGTCCGTGGGACTATCCGGACCGGTACACCGAGTTTATGGCCTGGCTCCAAAAAGCTCGGCAAGAAACCAATGTGCTGAACCATCCCGATCTGATCACCTGGAATTCGGATAAACACTATTTGGAAGTTTTGGCGGATTTAGGGGTCAATATTCCTCCTACTACGTATGCGCGGACGTTGGAAGAAACCCAGGAAGCGGCGGCCAAAGTAAAGGGGCGGCTGATTATTAAGCCGGCGGTTTCGGCTTCTTCGCGCAATACCGGCCTGTTTGAAAACTATGGGGCAGAGGCGCAGGCCCTGGCAGAAAAGATTCTCTCCGCGGGCAATACGGTAATCGTCCAAGAGGCAATTGACACCGTGCAAGATGGGGCAGAACGCGGAATTTTCTTCTTTAACGGCGAGTATTCGCATACCACGCGCAAAGCTCCGGTGCTCGAACTTGGGGGCGGGCTCTACCGCGGCACCTATACGGAACGGATTACGATTGTGGAACCGAGCGCGGCAGAACTAGAGTTGGCACGCGCTACGATCCGCGCTATTGGTATGGTTTCCCGGCAAGAAAACTGGGCGCCTACCGCGGGCCTACCGCTTTATATTCGCGTGGATGTGGCCACGCCATCTTCGGGCAAGCCGCAACTTATCGAAGCAGAAGCTTTTGAACCCGAACTATATTTGCGGCTCGTAGAGGGCGGATTCGACCGCTTTGCGAAAGCCGTAGCCGAACGCATTGAGTTCTTAGACTGAGCTCTTAGACTGAGGTCTTTTTCTGCCGCGGCTCCCGGGCCCGCGCCTTCTTGCCGGTTAAGTACGCGGGCAGGTCTTTTTCTGCCGCGGGTAGCTGAGGTCTTTTTCTGCAGCGAGTCCCTGGGGCCGCGCCCAAGTTGGCGTAGGGCGCGTGGCCGCGCGTAGTGAAAAGCTGGCTTATAAAGCCATGAGTGCTTGGGTGAGAGGCCAGGCACTGAGCACCACGGCAAGGCAAGTGAAAATAATGGTTAGGCTCGCGGCCGCAGTATCATGGCGCGAAATCGGCCCGTCCGTGTAGCGCATGCGTTGGGCGAGCGTGCGACCGGCAAGTATTAGCGCTCCTGCGGCGAACAACCAGCCCAGCAGGGACTGCACGAGAGAAGCCTCCGCCGTCATGCTTACCACCAAGCCCCAAAGTCCAATACCGCTTGCCAGGAAGAACGTTGGCCCGCGGGTACCTTCCGAGCCGGGAGGTGCGATTGAATCTTTCCTCCTGGTGTTAGCAGGTCCCGAGCCTGCCGGTGTGGCACCTGCCGGTGTGGCGCCTTTTGCCGTTGGTACAAAATCGGCACCGTCACCAGGCAAAGTGGGATCCTTAAACCCGAAAACGGCGGCGGACACCGAATCGACCCGCCCGCTACGTTCCGGAACCGGCACGGCAGCGCCCGTATCCGCGGTCTCTTTCGGTTCGCGCGGATGCTCGGGCGGGAAATCAGCAGAAGATGTGTTCACGCCTCCAGTATGCGCTTTTTTCATCTAGGTCGAAAGGCCTGGAGCTGCTGGTTTAGGCCTGGATCTACTGGTTTAGGCCTGGAGCTGCTGGTCTTACTTGGCGGTGCCCGCCCTATCGCGTGCTGCCGTTGCTAGTTGCTCTGACTCCTGCTTCCTGGATGCTCGGGTATCCTTCTGCTTCCCCTTGGGTTCGCAATCGCCGCGCTAGCGCTCGCTTCGGCACATAACTACAAACGTGACACAACCACAAATGTGCGCGAAAGGGCTACGGGACGTAGACTAGGGCACCGTGATTAGTGCCCAGAATCTGACCATACGTATCGGTAGCCGCGAACTGCTCAAAGATGCTTCCTTCCGCGTTGCGAAGGGAATGCGCGTGGGAATGGTTGGCCGCAATGGGGCCGGCAAAACCACCACGATGCGCTTGCTTGCCGGGGAAGGCACCACCTCTGATGCCGTCGATTACGAAGGGCAGATTACGCGCAGCGGCAGCGTGGCCTATTTGCCGCAAGAATCTCGCAGTGGCGATCCGCAGCAGCTGGCACGGGACCGGATTTTAGAGGCCCGCGGAATTGATGCCACCATTCGCGCGATCCGCAAAGCAGAGCGGCAAATGTCTGAGCTCACGGGCAACCGGCAGCAAAAGGCGATGGAACGGTATGTGCGGCTCGACCAGGAGTTCACGAATGCGGGCGGGTGGGCCGCGAATGCGCAAGCTTCGCAAATTGCGGCCTCGCTCGGGCTAGATGATCGTATTCTCGCCCAAGAATTAGGAACTCTTTCGGGCGGCCAGCGGCGGCGCGTGGAGCTAGCCCGAGTGCTCTTTTCCGGGGCAGAAACCTTGCTCCTGGATGAGCCGACGAACCATTTGGATCATGATTCGCTCATCTGGTTGCGCAACTATTTGAAAACCTATTCGGGTGGGTTCATTGTTATTTCCCACTCGGTTGACTTGCTAGAAGAAACCGTGACGAGCGTGTGGCACCTGGACGCCAACCGGGCCAGCCTCGACGTCTACAACCTCGGCTGGAATGCTTATCTCAAACAGCTGGAAGTTGATGAGCGGCGGCGCCGCCGGGAACGGGCAAACGCGGAAAAGAAGGCGAGTGCTTTGCTCGCCCAGGCACAGAAAATGCAGGCGAAAGCCACTAAAGCGGTGGCGGCCCAAAATATGGCTCGCCGCGCCGAGAACCTGCTGGCCGGTTTGGAAGAAGAACGCCAGGTAGACAAAGTGGCGGCACTGCGTTTCCCCGAGCCTGCCCCCTGCGGGAAAACACCCTTGCGCGCCACAGGGCTAACCAAGTTTTATGGCTCTTTGGAAGTATTCACAGGTGTGGATTTGGCTATCGACCGGGGCTCAAAAGTCGTGGTGTTGGGTTTGAACGGTGCCGGTAAAACTACGCTCTTGCGGTTACTGTACGGGGTGGAAGAACCGGATTCGGGAGAGGTCATTGCCGGTCACGGCCTGAAACTGGGCTATTACGCCCAGGAACACGAATTTATTGACACTTCGAAAACCGTTGTGGATAACTTGCGCTACGTGGCACCCGAATATGACGAAACCGGTTTGCGTACCGTGCTCGGTTCGTTCTTATTTTCGGGCGACGACGCCGAAAAACCCGCCGGTGTGCTTTCCGGCGGGGAACAAACTCGGCTCTCGCTGGCCATGCTTGTAGTTTCGAAGGCAAATGTTTTGCTCCTCGATGAACCAACGAATAATCTAGACCCGGCTTCGCGGGAACAGATTTTGGATGCGCTTCGCAAATACGAAGGCGCCGTGGTGCTTGTAACCCACGACGATGGTGCGGTACAAGCCCTCAACCCCGAACGCGTCCTGTTGCTCCCAGACGGCGACGAAGACTTGTGGTCTGATGACTATTTGGAACTTGTCTCGCTGGCCTAGGCTACGGGTCGGGATGGCTACGGGTGTGCTGGGTTAGCGCCGGTACTATGCGCGTGGCGGTGCGCCGCTACGCGCATGTTAGTGCGCGGCTAGTCGCGTAGCGGTATGCCGCGGACGTCTTCTTGGATCGCTGCCCCGGCGATAATGCAAATGCCTTCGATGAATCCCCACAGGGAGCCCAGCCCGAAAGTGAATACCGAAACCACGATTTGGGCTACGCCGACGGCGGTGTAACCCAAATAGAACCGGTGCACCCCGAGGCCGCCCAGGAAAATGCCGAGCAGGCCCGCAATCAAGCGGCTCTTCTGTTGGTAGTAGGGCGCACCATATGGATAGTTATAGGGCGCGCCTTGCGGATATGCCTGGTAGGTGCCGTATGGGTTTTGCCCCGCGGTGTTCCAGGTGGGACCAGCTTGCCCGTATCCCGGATAGTAATTACCGGCTCCTGGTTGGCGGCTCTGCTGGTTTCCGGTTTGGTAGCCCGCTTTGGTTTGGGCTTGCCAATCGGAGCCGTAAACGTACTGGTTTTGTGTTCCGCCGCCGGAGGGCTCACTATTCGTGTTTTTGGGTTCCCAGGCGTTGCCGTTTTGTGACTCCCGCCTGTTTCCGCTTTGTGGGTCCCAAGCATTTCCGCTTGTCATGGTGCCTGCTCCTTGCAGCCCGCCAATTGGGCTATTAGTGATCGTGGATAATTGTACCGCATTTTTCGGCCAGACCAGCCGCAGCTTTCTCCAGAGAAGTGATAATTGCCCGGCGGTGCGGATGCCCCTGCACAAATTGCACGCAGGCTTCCACTTTAGGAAGCATGGAACCAGCCGCAAATTCTCCGTTTTCACAAGCTTTCTGCGCCGCGCTCACAGTGAGCTGGGCGAGCCTTTCTTGGGCGGGTGTCCCATAGTTGCGGTAGGCGGCGTCAATCGCCGTCAAAATTAGAAGCGTATCGGCTTGTAATTGGGATGCCAGCAAAGCGGCGGTGCGATCCTTATCTACCACCGCAGCCGTACCAGCCAGTGTGCCGTTATCTACCACGGGTACGCCACCGCCACCGGCAGCAATCACAATCACCCCGGCTTCCACCAGCGTCGCAATCACTGGGGCCTCCACGATTTCGACCGGCTGCGGGGAAGCTACCACCCACCGCCAGCCCCGCCCCGCGTCATTGACGTAGGTATTACCGGTTTCAGCGGCAAGTGCGCGAGCTTGCGTTTCGGTATAAAAAGCACCTACCGGTTTGGTGGGATGAGCGAAAGCCGGATCTGCCGCATCCACCACGGTTTGGGTAGCAATTGCCGCGCAAGGTTTAGCAATACCGCGAGCGCGGAGTTCGTTATCGATGCATTGTTGCAGGTGGTAGCCGATGTATCCCTGCGACATTGCGCCGCATTCGGCGAAGGGAAGGTGAGGGTTGTGGCCGGCTTGGGCCGCGAAATCCGTGGCGACTTTGATCATGCCCACCTGCGGGCCGTTGCCGTGGGTGATGATTATTTCGGCGCCAAGGGCGATAAGGTCTACCAGGTTGCGGGCGGTGCTAGCGGCGAGGCGGAGCTGAGTTTCGGGAGTGTTTCCAAGGGCGTTTCCACCCAGTGCTACCACGATTCTCTCTTTGCTCATTGTGGTTCCTCACGTTTCGCCTCGGGTTCGGTTTGCCAGTTCGCTAGTGGCTCGGCTCGCCGCGTGGTTGCTGGTATCCCAGTGTTTGCTGGTACCCGAGTGTTTGTTGGTACCCGAGTGTTTGTTGGTACCCGAGTGTTTGTTGGTACCCGCGTGTTTGCTGGTCCTACGGTACGCGTGTTTGCTGGTCCTACGGTACGCGGTAGCTAGGTTTGCCGCTGGCCAATTTGGTGTTTTCAAGTTTTACGCGAAAACGACGCCGGGGTGCCGGCCGGTCCCATATAGGGAGATGGCCTGCCTCCCGGCGTCGTCGTTAGAACCACCGGTAGTAGCGATACCCGCGTGCTCAGAGCTCCACTGGAGCACCCGCGTGCTAGCAACACGTACGCGGCAGCACGCCACTGGCTACCACATTAGCGGCGCACTATAGCGTTCTTGGGTACTACGGTTACCCCGCCTTCGGAGACGTAGAATCCGCGTTCGCGATCGTAATCGTGGTTGACGCCGAGTTGGGCGCCTTCTTCGATTTGTACGTTCTTATCTACGATCGACTTGATCACGGTGGCGTTGCGGCCCACGTTGACGCCGTCGAAAAGGATCGATTCGCGTACCGAAGACCACGAGTTGACGCGTACCTTCGGCGAAATGACCGAGCCAACTACCTCGCCACCGGAAATAATCGTGCCGGGGGAGACGAGCGAATCAAGGGCGTGCCCGAGCCGCTCGTGGTGGCCGTACACGAACTTTGCCGGCGGAATCCCGGTATACCCGGTGTAGATCTGCCAATCTTCGTTGTACAGATTGAATTCGGGAACTACCGAGATGAGATCCATATTGGCCGCGTAGTAGGAATCGATAGTACCGACGTCGCGCCAGTAATCCTTATCGCGTTCTTCACCTTCTCCGGGGACGCGATTGAAGGTGAAATCGTAGACGCCGCAGTCGTTTTGCTCCACGAACATGGGGACGATCGAACCGCCCATATCATGCTTCGAATCCGGGTCGGCGGCGTCCGCCCGCAAAGCATCCACGAGGGCCTTGGTAGTAAATACGTAGTTACCCATGGATGCCAGGAACTGGTCCGGATCGTCCTGTAAGCCCAAACCGGTAGTATCTTGCGGTTTTTCGAGGAACTGGGCTACCCGAGTGGCGTCATCGTCACGGGCATGAATCACCCCGAAAGAAGGAGCGAGTGACAAGGGTTGGCGAATACCCGAAATCGTGAGCCCTACTCCGGTTTCGATGTGCTGGTCTACCATGGCCGAAAAGTCCATACGGTAGATATTGTCTGCCCCGGTGATGAGCACGTAGTCCGGCCGTTCATCATCAATAACATTCATCGACTGATAGACAGCATCCGCCGAACCTTCAAACCAGCTGGTACCGCGCCGCTGCTGGGCCGGAACGGGGGAGACATAGTTCCCGAGGAGATTAGACATACGCCACGTGCGCGAAATATGGCGATCTAGAGAATCAGACTTGTACTGGGTCAAGACCACGATTTGCAAATATCCGGAATTTACAATGTTGGACAGCGCGAAATCGATGAGGCGATAAATACCCCCGAAGGGGACCGCTGGTTTGGCCCGATCTTTCGTGAGCGGCATAAGACGCTTACCTTCGCCCCCCGCCAGGACGATGGCTAATACGCGTGGGGTTTTCGACATACCTCCAGTCTACCCTATTTAGTGAGGTGTGCCACGGGTGCGACACGTTTTCGGTAAGTTCGGGGCTTTTGTTAGCCTTTCCTAACCGATATTTCCGCTTAAGTGTAGGGACTTACGGAACGGAAGGTGCTTTTTGCTATCGTTTGCAGAGTCATCCCTGCGTATCATATTGTGAGATGCAGTGCCGGCGTGTTTTCACATTTTTCTTATTACGACGCCGTAGTTATCGTCGTAGTTATCTCCTACGATCCTGGAGCCGGGCGCAATAACACCGCAACCGCACGAACATTGCAACCGCACGAGCATTGCAACAACGCGAACATTGCAACCACGCGAACATTGCAACCACGCGAACATTGCAACCACGCGAACATTGCAACCACACGAACAACGCAACCATACGTACATCGCAGTCACACGCCAGTGTGCCGCAAGGCCTGCCAGCAAGACTGTAATCCCGGGTAGGGTTGAACTAGATTTGTCTCACACTCACATGTGTGCTCACGATCACCCACACGGCCGTGGGTTTCGGGGCCGGGCTCCTACCCGCCACTGGCTTTACCAGCAAGAAACACTTGCGCGCGAGTAAAGCACACGGGCAGGAATAAATCTGGCAAACCGTAGTGAGCGAAGCCAAAATAGTAGTTGGCCGCACTACAAAAGGAAGGTAACCATGCGTATTGACCTCTTGACTCGCGAATACCCGCCACATGTGTACGGGGGAGCAGGCGTACACGTACAAGAACTTTCGAAGGTATTGGCTCCGCTCGCGGAAGTCCACGTACGCGCCTTTGACGGGCCGCGCAGCGCTGCCGAACTAGCACAAATGCCCGCGGGCGTAGAAGTGAGCGGTTACGATTACCCCACTTCGCTCGACGGCGCGAACGGAGCCCTACGTACCTTCGGCGTCGACCTTCCCATGGCAAAAGACGTAGAAGGCGCCGATATCGTGCACTCCCACACCTGGTATGCCAATATGGCCGGCCATATCGCCTCCATCTTGTACGGCATCCCGCATGTACTCTCCGCCCACTCTTTGGAACCACTACGCCCCTGGAAACGCGAACAACTCGCCGGCGGCTACGATCTGAGCTGCTGGATGGAACGCACCGCCTACGAAGGAGCAGCCGGAGTAGTCGCCGTCTCCCGGGCCATGCGCGAAGATATTTTGCGTTGCTACCCGGCAGTATCCCCAGAAAAGGTACGCGTAATCCACAACGGGATCGACCTCGACGCCTGGAAAGCCCCGCAAACCGAAGCAGGCTGGGAAGAAGCACGTACCTACTTCCGCAGCTACGGCCTGGACCCCGACCGTCCCACCATCATTTTCGTGGGCCGCATTACCCGCCAGAAAGGCGTGCCCGGTTTGCTACGCGCCCTGCGCCAAGTAGATAAAAGCGTACAGGTCATCCTGTGTGCCGGCGCCCCCGATACACCCCAAATCGCGGAAGAAACCCGCCGGCTCGTAGCCGCACTACAAGCCGAACGCGAAGGCGTGGTATGGATCGAAGAAACACTGACACAATCCCAAATCGTCATGCTCGAATCCTGCTCCACCACATTCGTCACCCCCTCGATTTACGAACCGCTAGGCATCGTCAACCTCGAAGCAATGGGCTGCGGAATCCCCGTAGTAGGCACCGATACCGGCGGCATCCCCGACTGCATCGTGCACGGCGAAACCGGTTTGCTGGTACCAATCGAACAAAAAGACGACGGTAGTGGCACCCCGCTTAATCCAGAAAAATTCGAAGCCGACCTCGCCGCCGCACTAAACGAAGTCACTGCCAACCGCGAGCGCGCTCGCGAAATGGGACAGGCCGGCCGGCGCCGCGTGGAAGAACACTTCTCGTGGACTTCGATCGCAGAAAAAACCATGGATTTCTACCGCGATCTGCTCGCTGGTAAGTAGCGGCTCGAAGGTATGGGGCTGCCAGGCAACTAGGCAGCTTGACGGTTGTGGGCGCGGTCTGCCAGAACCGGCACTATAAGAGCTTCGGGCACCCGGTTGTTGCCATGTGATGGTAGCGACCGGGTGCCCGAAACTTGTAACAGTGGCATATAAAACGAGCATGATCTGGTGGCGTGTGGTCCTAAATTTGCGATTAGTCTTAGAGCTATGGGAGATGTAATCGCAATCAAGAACGCGGCCTTGCGCCGCGGTGGCACAGAGATTTTGCGCGGCGTAACGTGGGACGTTAATAGTGATGAGCGGTGGGTTGTGCTCGGTCCGAACGGAGCGGGGAAGACGACGCTTATTCAAATAGCTGCGGCCCGGCTTTTCCCGACCGCGGGAAGCGTAGAAATCATTGGCGAAAAACTCGGCCGGGTAGACGTGCGTGAATTGCGAACTATGGTGGGCGTGACTTCCGCCGCGGTGGATGCGCGTATACCGCGCGGGGAAACCGTATTCCAGGCCGTGCGAACTGCCGCCTACGGGCATACGGCCGCCTTCCGGGAAACCTATGAAGCCGAAGATGATGCGCGCGTGTGGGCATTACTGCGCCAATTCGGGATCGCCGATATAGCTGAGCGGCGGGTGCAAGTTTTGTCTTCAGGAGAACTAAAGCGTTTGGGTATGGCCCGGGCACTGATGCCTAATCCGGAACTGTTGATCTTGGATGAACCCACTTCGGGGTTGGATTTGGGCGGGCGCGAAAGCCTGGTGGCCACCATGGGCCAGTTGGCCAGTCACCCATATTCGCCCGTGCTGGTATTGGTTACACACCACGTAGAAGATATTCCGGCCGGTTTCACCCATGCCCTTTTGCTCAAAGATGGGCAAACATTTGCGGCTGGCCCGCTTGCAGAAACCCTCACTTCCGAAAACCTTTCCGCCCTCTTCGACTATCCCTTGCAAGTAAATCGGGTGGCGGATCGATATGTGGCTTTTGGGCGCAAGTAGCGAAGATCCCGTGTAAAATGTGACCAAGAAACGCGGCGTGGGCTGCTTCCCGAAAGGAAAGACAAATATGGAGTGGTACATCTGGCTCATCGGTGCCTTAGTAGCCGCTTTGCTCGAGCTTTTCATACTTGATTTCACGTTCCTGATGTTAGGGCTCGCCGCTTTAGGAACTACCGTGGTGGCCGTTTTCCTGCCCACCAATCTCACGATACAAGTTATCGCCTTCGCGGTACTTTCGGTCTTGCTGATCCTCACGGTACGGCCGTGGGCCCAACGCCATATGAATCCCAAAGGCCGGGCGGTTGGCAATGTGGAAGCCAATATAGGCCGCACCGCCCGCGCGTTAACCGAGATCAACGTGAATGGCGGCCGGGTGAAAATCGGGGGCGATGAATGGACTGGCCGCACCGATGGGAATGCCATTCCCGCTGGCAGTACGGTTGTGGTGGCCTATATTGACGGGGCTACGGCCGTCGTCGAACCACTCCCGCAAAATACTAACCCGCCCGCCCCGCACCACTAAGCCACACCGCTAAGCCCCACTACTAAGCGGGACTGAACGCGAGGCGCACAGCGGCGCACGGCGGCGCGGTAACGAGGCGCTTGCGGATAACCCGCAGAGGAGCGGATAGACCATACAAAAGCCCAAAGGCGCCGCGCGGCGGAAGCACAAGGCATCGCGTAACAGAACCGCAAGCCCATTTCTTCACATTCGAAAAGAAACAATCACACGATCACTCACTGCCAATAACGGCCAAAAGGAAAGGTGCGCATATGTCGAGTGAACAAATACCATTGATAGTCCTCGGACTATTCCTCCTACTTATTATCGTAACGGTGTGGCGTTCGGTGCTCATCGTGCAGCAGGGCACCCAAGTAGTAGTGGAAAGGCTCGGAAGTTTTAACCGGATTTTGGGGCCGGGCCTGCGCTTCCTCATTCCGTTCTTCGATTCGGTGCGCCAGCGCATTGATATGCGTGAACAAGTGGTACCTTTCCCGCCCCAACCGGTAATTACCGCAGATAACATCAACGTTTCTATCGACACTGTTATTTACTACCAGGTGACCAATGCCTACGCGGCCACTTACGAAATTGCTGATCCGATGGCCGCTATCGAACAGCTTTCGGTTACTACGCTTCGTAACATTATTGGCACCATGGATATGGAACAGGCGCTCACCGGCCGAGACCGTATCAACGACCAGTTGCGTTCCGTGCTTGATGAAGCCACCGGCCGGTGGGGGATTCGTGTTTCCCGCGTGGAACTAAAGGCGATTGACCCGCCGCGGACCGTGCAGGGCGCCATGGAACAGCAGATGAAGGCGGAACGTGACCGTCGCGCCGCGATCTTGACGGCAGAAGGGGTCAAGCAGTCGCAGATTTTGACTGCCGAAGGTGAAAAGCAAGCGGCGATTTTGAAGGCGGAAGGTCAAGCTCAAGCCACGATCTTGCGGGCGCAAGGTGAATCGCGCGCTATTCTCCAGGTGTTCGACGCCGTCCATAAGGGCAACGCAGACCCCAAGCTGCTTTCCTACCAGTACATTAAGACGCTACCGGAGATCGCCAATTCGCAGTCTTCGAAGCTGTGGCTGATTCCTTCCGAATTCAGCTCCGCACTGGAAGCGGTGGCGCGCGGCTTTAGCGGCGGTAGTGATCCAGCTCCGACAACGGGCACCGATACGGAAGAGGAAAAAACCCAGGTGGGTGCCGATTTCGCGGGTGCGGCCAGCGTGGCTGAAAGCCTGGCCAATACTTCGCTGGAAGATATCGATTCCGCACTAGCCTCCGCGAAGGGAGAGGCCGCCCAAGCCTCGGGCGAAGCCCAAAAAGCCGGGCACTAAAACTGTGGGTGCTAAAAACTGCGGGTGCTAAAAACTGCGGGTGCTAAAAACTGGGGCCCTAAAAACTAGGAGTGCTAAAAACTAGGGCTGCAGCCCGGCTGGTTTTCTGCCTCCGCAGGTGAAAGCCCGCAGCCTCACGAGTGTGAAATATGATGCTACCCCGGGAGTCGAAGGAAACTTTGGCTTCCGGGGTGGCATCGTTAACGGGTGATTATTGAGCTGAGTGATACTACCGATCCGCGTCTTGACGATTATTTGCGCCTCACCGACGTCAACTTGCGAAAAAAGCTCGAAACCGACCGCGGCCTTTACATGGCCGAATCTACGAAGGTAATTATGCGGGCCATCCAGGCTGGCCACACACCCCGTTCTTTCCTCACCTCGGTGAAATGGCTACCGGCCCTCACCCCTTGGGTAGAGCTCGCCACGGGCCACAAAGACGGCGGCGAAGTACCCGTATATGTGGCCCCAGAAACTGTTTTGGAAGCCATTACCGGCTACAAAGTTCACCGCGGGGCGCTAGCCGCCATGAACCGGCCGGTATTGCCGGCCCCAGATGAATTACTGGCCCGGGCGCGCCACGGCCGGCCGGCCCGCCGCGTCGTCGTACTCGAAGCGCTGGTAGACCACACCAATGTGGGAGCCATCTTCCGTTCCTGCGCGGCTTTAGGTATCGACGCCGTTCTAGTAACCGACGACTGTGCCGATCCGCTCTACCGGCGTTCCGTACGGGTTTCTATGGGCACGGTGTTCCAGGTACCGTGGACGCGAATCCATAACTGGCCGCACTCTATCCACCATTTACACGATGCCGGTTTTGTGACGGCCGCACTCGCCCTCGTGCCGCATTCACTTCCCCTCGACGAGTTTTCCGCGCTCCCGCAAGTGCGGGCACAAGATTCGAAAGTCGCGCTCATTATGGGCACGGAAGGTGATGGGCTCAAACCGCAAACCATTGCTACCGCCGATTATTCGGTAGTTATCCCCATGGATGGCGGCGTCGATTCCCTCAATGTAGCTGCCGCGAGCGCAGTCGCCTGCTGGGAACTGCGGGTTCGCGACGACGCCTAGGGCGCTTTTTCCTCTCCTAAGTAACCCGTTGCCGGCCTTGCCCGTGTTGGGCGCCCCGGTTGTGCTGGGTGCGGCGCTCGTGATCGGTACGGCACCTGTGCTGGGTGTGGCCGTTACGATGGGCGTGCCGTCGGCATCGGACACTTCACCTCTGCTTGATGTGCCGCCCGCGTTGGGTGCGGTGTACGCGCGGGGTAGTGCGCCACGCGCGGCAGCGGTTCATTTTTGTGAACAAATAATGCGCATTGCGTATTCTGCGGCAAAGAGCTGGGTGTACCCAGCAGAATGCTGGGTATGCCCGGCCGAAATTAGAGGAGTGAGAGAAGAAGCGTGGAGAGGTAATTCCTGGGTTGACTACCAGGTGGCAAAGCAACTTGCGCGTACGGTACGGAGCCGGCGCAAGCAGTTAGGACTTACCCAAGACGAATTGGCACGCCGCGCCGAACTCGACCGCACCACCGTGCAAGCCCTCGAAGCCGGAAAATCAGACCTGAAAAATAATCGGAACGCGAACCCGAAAACCCAAACCCTGTTGCACCTAGCGGAAGCTTTGCAAATGCCTATCGGGGATTTGTTGGCCGGAGCCGAAACTTCTTTCGCAAAGCGCCCCGATCGGCGCGAACCGCACATGTATTAGTCGCAAATACGCCGGCGGCATTAGCCGCAAATATGCCGGCGGGGTATTGGACGCAACCGCACGAACCGGGTAAAAGAAACGCATGGTAAAACCGGCCCTCCGGAGGCGGCATTATCGGCGGGGCGGATAATAGCGGGGCTGCGAAGTGGGCGGAGAAGCTGGCGGTGAAGCCGGCTCGGCGGATCACGGTTGTGCGCGGGAAGAAATTATTCGATGCTGCCGGGGTCAATGGCGTCAATCGAACCGGCGTAGCCGAGCTGGCGCCAAGCTTCATAGACCGCGATGGAAGCCGAATTGGCTAGGTTGAGGGAGCGCAGGTGCGGTTTCATGGGGATACGCACTTTGGCCGTAATGGCGGGCGAATCGAGCACTTCGGGCGGAAGGCCGGTTGGTTCAGGGCCGAAGAGAAGATAGTCCGTGGTGCGGTAGGAAACCGTGGCGAAATTACGGCTACTGTGCCCGGTAAAAGCAAAAATGCGGGCATCGCCAACCGCGGCGCAAAACTCTTGGAAATTCTCGTGGATAACGAGGTCGGCCAGGTCGTGGTAGTCCAGGCCGGCGCGTTTGAGATGCGCGTCAGAAAAATCAAAACCTAAGGGCTTGATGAGGTGCAAAGTGGCACCCGTGCAGGCCGCCAGGCGAATGGCCGCGCCGGTATTGCCCGGAATGCGCGGTTCGAAGAAAACAATATTGAGCACGCGTCCCAGAGTACTCGCGTGGTGCCAACAGCAAAACTGTGCGCGAGAAAACCGGCTCGGCGTGCCGCGCCGAAATCCGTGATTTAGCAAGGCCAAAGCCGATGGTTCGCTAACCCTCACACTTAAGTTCGAACTGGTGTTCGATTAGTCTGGGTGAGTACACGGGAAGGAGGAAACAGTGGCAGGAAACGCGGCGGCGGCATGGCAATGGGCAGCGGAAGACCCCGCGGCGCAGCAGAGAAAATCCGCGCAGCCAGCTGAGGATCCGCAGGCCGGAAATCCTGGAAAAATCGCGGAACTAGGCCGGCTGGAAAAGCGGGACAGTCCGGGGAAGCCGAGGAAGCTGGACAGTCCGGGGAATCTGGGGAAGCTGGACCATACGGGGAATTCGGGGAAACTTGGTAAAGCGAGCAAACTGGGCCGAGCGCGGGAGGCTTTGGCCCGGGCCGAAGCCTCGGTGGGACTTACCGGAAGTTTGGTTACCCCGGTCGGGAACTTGGTAATGCCCACGGAAAGCGCTGCGCTGCCCGCCGAAACCTCGATGCTGCACGCAAATCTGGTGCCGGCCGCGGGGAGCACAGTCGCGGGGAGCACAGCGTTGCCAGCTAGCGGTAGCAGATTACCGGCGGGCGCCCCGGTGCCGGCAGAAACCTGGGATTTACCGGAGGAACTGCGCGTCTTATTTCCGCGCGGTTTGCACCGCGGCATGACCATCGGCACTTTCGGTTCCCGGTTCGCCACCATGTTTATTGCCTCCCTGGCCAGTTCCCAGGGCGCCTGGTGCATCTACTTGGGGTGCGCGGATATCGGATGGGCCGGAGCTGCCGATTTGGGAATTGCGCTTGACCGCACGGTGAGCGTCCCGCAGATTTCTGCAGCGGCGGCAGGCAAAGTAGCGGCCGCGGCAGTCGATGGGTTCGACGTCGTTATTTGCGGGCCGGGCCTCAATTTAGACAAACGCTCCCGGAAAGCCTTGGCCCGCCGGGCCGGAACCCGCGGTGCGATCATTGTGGGCGAAGGCTGGAAAGCCCAAACCTCACTTACCGCCCAGTACGTGGCTGCCACCGGGCTGGGGCGTGGCCGGGGGCATTTGCGCTCCTTACACCTGGAAATGCAGGCCCGGCACGGCCGCAAACTGCGCTTGCGCGTGGACGCTTCCGGATGGCAACAAGAACCAGGGCTACGGGTGGTGGACTAATGCGGTACGGGTCCGTCTGGGTACCGCACTGGCCCATCACAGCCGCCGTGCAGGCAGGCCTGCTCCCGGTGGCCGCACCGGCCGCGGTGGCTGCCGGCAGAGAAATCATTGCTGCCAATCCGTGGGCGCGCGGCTACGGGATTCACCCGGGGATGCAGCAGCGGGAAGCGGAAAGCATTTGCCCGCAGCTGGCGCTCGTTCCGGCAGATACGCAACGCGATATGCAATTTTTCGAACCAGTGGTCCAAGCAATCGATACCCTCGTTGCCCGCGTCACCGTCCGCCTACCCGGCTCCGTGATTTTTCCGGCCCGCAGCGCCACCCGTACCGCAGGTAGCGAAGCTATATTGGCCGAATCTCTGCTCGGCGCGGTTACCGATATTGCCGGTTGTGAAGCGAATGTGGGTTTTGCGCAAGGCACGCTCGCCACTTTGCTAGCCGCCCGCGAAGATGCCACTATCGCTCCCGGGGAAGAAAACACCTACCTGGCCGCACAGCCTTTAGCAGCAGTACTGGTAGTACCAACGACGCCGCAACACTACGCCGAATTTCACCGCTGCGTGGAATTGTTATCCCGGCTTGGTATACAGACGATTGGGCAAGCCCAAAAACTAGGTGCGCGGGCCCTGACTGCCCGGTTTGGAAGTACCGGCCAAGAACTTGCCCAACTCATTGCCGGGGGCGATATGGCAATGCCGCTAGGTGCGCGGGTAGTTCCAGAAATTCGCGTCCATCGCAATTTCGATCCGCCGCTCGTGAATGCGCAACAAGCAGCCTTCGCGGCCCGGCAACTAGCACTCGAATTGGAAGAAAAACTTGCCGCTACTTCTTATACCGCACACCGTTTAGCCGTCCATGCACACCTGGAAACCGCGGAAACAGTGAGCCGGGAATGGCTGGTGGAACATATGGCGGCCCGTGATGTAGTAGATCGGGTGCGCTGGCAACTATCTGCTTGGATGTCTACCGCAAATGCAGACCGCGCAAACATTAGCCAATTAGAACTCGTGGTCACCGATTTTGCGCCCGCGGGAAGCTTGGCCCGCCCTCTGTGGGGAGGTAAAACCGCGAGCGCGGAAAGTGCGGCCCGCGGCGCTACCCGTATCCAGGCTCTCCTCGGGGAAGAAGCTGTACTCAGCCCGGTGCTACGCGGTGGGCGCCGCCCCGAAGACTTGCTGAGCTATGTACCTTTCGGCCACACGCCTGCAACCGCCCATGGCCATCCGCCCGCAACCACAAACGCAAACGTTCACCTGCCCGCGGTGGCGGGCAACCACCTGCTTACAACAGAAAACTCGGATCGCGCGGAAAACACCAGCCTAAATTTTGCGCAAAATGTTACTTGGCCCGGAGCGATTCCAGCCCCGCGGCCGTTAACTATGTATGGCCATCCACGCAAAATCCGGGTGCTCTGCGCTTGCGGCGCGCTCCTCGCCGTCAACGCGAACAGCAGTTTTATCTGCCCCCACTGCAGCGCAAGGGCGGATATCGATACCAGCGAGGACACGCGCCGCAATATCGGCGAAAGTATGCCTGCGCAGATGCGCGCAAATATCGGTACCGATGCCGCTACTGATACCGGTGAAGAGATCGGTGAAGAGATCGGTGAAGAGGTAGGTAAAAGTACTTGCAGGCAAGTATTTCCCGCGCACGCAGAAATCGACGAACACCGCTACCTCGTAACTGATTGGGCCGGGCCCTGGGCGCTTGAAGAACGCTGGTGGGATCCGGCGCGGCGGGTGCGGCGTGCCTACCTGCAAATCACTACCGAACAGAACGCTTATCTCACCTATGTGGAAGGAGGCGAATGGCAGCTTGCTGGAAGTTACAGCTAGCTGCCCGTAGCAAAATGATCCCGTACGCGGAATTACACGCCCACACCGCTTTTAGTTTCCTGGACGGCGCTTCCATGCCCGATGCTTTGGTGCACCGGGCTACCGAATTGGAACTGGAAGCCTTGGCTATTACCGATCACGACGGTTTTCCCGGCCTCGTACAAGCCGCTAATAGTGCGCGCACGTGCGGCCTGCCGCTAATTGCCGGCACCGAAATCTCAGTGGGTGCCAGCGCGGCCAGGAACGGCCAAATAGACCCGGATGGCAATCATCTGGTATTGCTCGCCCGCAACCCGGCCGGCTACCGTTTCCTTTCCCGCACGATTGGTACCGCCATGTTGGCCAGTGGTAATAAGGGCGAAACGCACTACACCGAGCTGGAAAACACTTCGGGCGATGTGCTCGCACTTACCGGTTGCCGGAAGGGAAGTGTACGGCGGGCTTTGGAAGCAAATCCGGGATCATGGGGGATAGATGCGGCCCTGGCCGCAGTGGAAGAACTGAAAGAAAAATTCGGGGGCAACGTCGTCGTCGAACTTAGCGCTACCGGGGCGCCACTGGATAGGGAACGCTGCGCGGCCTTGAGTGAAGTAGCGCGCCGTGCCCGAGTTCCCGCGGTGGTAACCGGCAATGTGCATTATGCTCGCCCCACAGACCGCCCGGTGGCAGACGTACTGGCCGCAATTCGCGCCGGGCGCAGTTTGGACGAAATGGATCCCTATCTTCCCGCCAATGGGGCTTTTTTGCGGTCCGGGGCGCAAATGCTCGAACTGCATCCCGAGCGGCGCAAAAACATTGAATTGGCGGCAGAAATCGGGGCTGATTGTGCCTTTGACCTGCAACTTATTGCCCCGCAACTGCCGCCCTATCCGGTACCGGCCGGCCATACCGAAAGTAGTTATTTGCGTGAACTCGTGGCCAAAGCTGCGCGCGAACGATACGGGATGCGGCAAGAAAACCCAGAAGCGTGGAAACTCATCGACCATGAATTGCAAATCATCATCGAACTGGGATTTCCCGGATATTTTCTTATCGTCCACGAAATCGTAGAATTTTGTGCCCAGCAAGGGATTTGGTGCCAGGGGCGCGGCTCTGCCGCTAACTCGGCGGTGTGTTACGCGCTGGGGATTACCGCGGTAGATGCGGTACGGCACAAAATGCTTTTTGAACGTTTCCTCTCCCCGGGAAGATCCGGCCCGCCCGATATTGATTTGGATATCGAATCTGGGCGGCGGGAAGAAGTGATCCAACACGTGTATTCGCGCTACGGGCGCGATAATGCTGCCCAAGTAGCCAACGTGATTTCTTACCGGCCACGTTCCGCTATACGCGACGCCGCCCGCGCCCTCGGCTATTCGCGTGGGCAAGCCGACGGGTGGATAAAAAGCCGGGAACCCGGTTCCCACCAACCGGGTAACATTTCCCATCAACCGGGCAGTACTTCCCACCAACCGGGCAATACTGAAAGCAGTAGCACCGGAAAACACAGCGGCACCGCGAATAACAACCGTACTGAAAATAGTGAACCAGGTTGCCCCGAGTCTGCCAAAAGCACTGCAAACCGGGACGGGCAGATCCCGCGCGCGGTGGAAGAACTAGCTGCCCGTATGCAAAAACTACCCCGCCACCTGGGGATACATTCTTCTGGAATGATTTTGTGTGATCGTCCGGTGATTGACGTTTGCCCGGTGGGCTGGGCCACCATGCCCGGGCGAACGGTAGTGCAGTGGGATAAAGATGATTGTGCGAGCGCGGGTTTCGTCAAATTTGATTTGCTCGGTTTAGGGATGCTCACGGCATTGCGTCTTGCTTTCGAATCGATAGGGGAGCGCGGCGTACGTGCCCCTGATGGCAGCCAGCTCGCCTTGCACAACCTTCCGCAAGAAGATCCGCGTGTTTACGAACTGTTGCAGGCCGCGGATACCGTGGGTGTATTCCAGGTGGAATCGCGCGCCCAAATGGCTACCTTGCCGCGCCTACGCCCCACCTGTTTCTACGACATCGTGATCGAAGTGGCACTGATTCGCCCCGGTCCCATACAGGGCCGTTCCGTCAACCCTTATTTACGACGCCGCCGCGGCGAGGAACCCGTGACCTACGCCCATGAACTATTGCGGCCCGCCCTCGAGAAAACTTTGGGAGTGCCGCTTTTCCAAGAACAACTCATGCAAATAGCGATGGATGCGGCCGGATTTTCTGCGGCGGATGCCGATCGGCTTCGGAAAGCTATGGGGGCTAAACGCTCGGCAGAAAGAATGGAAGAGCTCCGTGAAAAACTCTTGGCCGGCATGGCAAAAAACGGTATCGAACCCGCCGTGCGGGAAGAAATCTACGAAAAATTGCGAGCTTTTGCCGAGTTTGGGTTTCCTGAATCCCATGCGTTTTCCTTCGCTTATCTGGTCTATGCTTCCGCCTGGCTGAAAGTTCACCATCCGGAAGATTTCTATGCAGCCCTCCTCGCCGCCCAGCCCCTGGGCTTTTATTCCCCGCAAACCCTCGTAGCAGACGCCCGCTCCCACGGCGTCGCCGTGAAACGAGCAGACGTTACTACCGCAGCAGAAAAGGCAAGCGTACTTGCCTATACGGAAGACCAAAACCGGGCGCAAACAGGCCGGCCGGAAACCGGCAGCATCCCTACCACCGAAACGGGGGAAAGAGGCGGCAGCTACGCAACCGGAACGGAAAGGCCCCGCGGCTCTACCGCCGAAACTGCGGAAAAGCCTAGCGGCTTGGCAGCGCCAGCAAAGCAGAGCCAGGTGCCGGCAAAAAGACTGGTCGATGCTAGTAGCACGCATTACGTGCAACTGGGGCTTGATTCGATTAAAGGATTGGGGCGCGGGGCACAGCGGATTGTGCAAGCCCGGGCCGAAAAACCGTTTACGAATGTGGCGGACCTGGCCCAGCGGGCCCAGCTTTCCGAAAAAGAAATCGAAACGCTTGCCACAGCCGGGGCCTTGCGTTCTCTCGGGGTAACGCGGCGGCAAGGTATCTGGCTAGCCCACGCCGTGGAAGATGCCGGCATAACCGAAAAAGGATGGTACCAGCCGGCCCTGCCCGGAACGGAAGCGCTCGGCACGGTACCGGTTTTCCGCGATATGAGCCCGGTAGAAAAGAACATTGCCGATATCGCGGCCACCGGTTTATCGCCAGATTCTTACCCCACACAGTTCTTACGCCCGCATTTGCAAGCCCGCGGCGTGCTTAAGATTTCGGAACTGGCACAGGTACCCGAAAAAACTCGGGTACGAGCCGCTGGAATCGTGACGCATCGGCAACGGCCCGGCACCGCGAAAGGAATCACTTTTCTTTCTTTGGAAGACGAAACTGGGCTTCTCAACGTACTCGTCTCCCCGGCTCTGTGGCACCGCTACCGGGCGGTTGCATTGCGGGCACAAGGTTTGATTGTGCGCGGCATGCTGGAACGAGATTCGGGTGCGCAAGTATTTATCGCAGACGGCATGGAAGAAATGCCCCTCCCGGTAAACATGCCCGCGCGTGATTTCCGCTGAGCCCGCTAAGCCCGCTGTGCCCGCTAAACCCGCCGTGCCCGCTGACCCCGGGGAGCCTTCTCATATGTAGCGATGTTTTCAATAAGCCGCGGGCTTCCAGTTAGACTGAGCCCCAGTGCTTTGCGCACTAGCACGTAGCGCCACAGTACGTAGAACGAGAGTGCATAGAGCCAGAGTACGCAGAACCAGGGCAAACTTGCGGAAAGAGACAGGCAGGAATGGCAAAAAAGGGTGTATTGAAACAACTGTTTCGGCTCGCACGGCGGATTGGGCCCGCCGTCGTCGTTGTACTTGCAAAATATGGACCGCAAGTGCGAAAGCTCGTGGAACAAAACCCGGAATTCCTCACCAAAGTAACGCAAAGATTCCGTGCCGTGACCGGGGCGAAGGAACCGGGCACGAAAACGGGGGATAGTTTCGAACACCGCGTGCAGGTCCTCAAAGAACAAGTGACCTACCTGTATGCGTCTGCCAATACTCCGCAAGTAGCGCAAAAAGCTTCCGAATGGCGGGCCAAGCTCGACGCAATTGAACGGTCGATTCCAGTTTTGAACGCCATGAGCCGCTCCAAACGCGGCTCCGAAAAACGCGAGATTTCGCGCCGGCTAGACCAACTCGCCGAACAAATCATGGCGGCCAGCCTGATTGACGAAATCGAAGACGCCGAATTTGAAGAAGAAACCCCGCAAACTCCCCGCAGCGGCCAAACCGGAACCACCCGTACCACCCGTACCCAGAAAAGCAACGAAACCGGGACCACCTGCACCCAGAAAAGCAACGAAACCGGGAAGACCGAAGAAACCAACGCGGCGGATGCATAAGCACGCCACGGGCAAACCGTTGCGGTAAAACGAAAATAGTAAGGCCTGCCGGCTCAGACCCCGAAAAACTCGGGGCGCTGTAGCCCGCAGGCCAATTGTTTTTTTAAAAAAAACAGGTAGGGCGCCGCAGAAAAACCGCGGCAAATACCCTATAAACCAAGCGCTCCGGCGATATCGGGGTCGAAGAAATTCGGACCTTTGAGAACCTTGCCGTCCTCCCGGTAGATCGGTTTACCGTCCGCGCCAAGTTTGGAAAGGTTTGAAGCCTGCACTGCCGCCAAAACGCGGGCCATAGGAATACCCATCTCTAGCGCCATTCCGTAAATCACGTAGGTCAGATCGGCTAAAGCATCGGCTGCTTCGACCGTATCGCGCGAACCATCATCAAGTGCGCGGGCTTCCTGCACGGCCGTCGCAATTTTCTCACCCGCCTGCGGGCCATAAACAGCGGTGGTCAGCTCGATAAATTCCTCGGCAATCAGGCTCATCCGCATATGTACCCGTTCCCGGTCTACATTCGGCGTATCCTCCACAATCGGTAAGCCGTACACTTCGTGGAATTGGCGTACTAGCAGTTCCGGTTGGTGCGGATCGCCAAAAGCCGGGTGGCGCGGATCTGGCCCACACCATGGTTCTCGCGGTTCCATGGGTTCCCCGGCCGCCAAAGAACCATCCAAGCAGTCATGAGCGCGGCCTTTATTGATCACCCCGCCGCGCCGCCGACCCTCAAAAGTAAAGCCTAGCTTCCACGCCACCTTGGCACTTGCCCAGTTAACTTCCCCATCGTGGATCTCGCAGGACCAGCGCACCACCTGCAATCCCAGCTCTTGGAACCCAAAGTTGAGAGCCGCCCGGCATATTTCCGGAACGACGCCGGTGCCGCGCGCATCCGGAGCGCACCAGTAACCAAGTTCGGCCGTGCCGGCCCGTGACGCATGTAAATCCACGCAGGCCACGACTTCGCCGGGAGTACCATCCGCGCTAGATTTTGTTCGTGCAAACCAGACGGGCTGGCCGGCTTCCCATTTCGCGGCAGCATCGTCCACAAAGAACTGCGCATCGGCTTCCGTGTAGGGAGCAGGTACCGTGGTCCACTTTTGAATAGTGGGATCCTGGCAGATCTGAGTAATACGCGGAATATCGCTTTCCCGGGGAGCGGTAAGTATAAAACGGCTGGTTTCAAGTTCGGTTACGAGCATGGTCCGAGTATAGATATTGGCGCATAATCGCGAGAGAGCCGGCGTGCGTAACCGTTCTCACAGCACCTAAAAGGGTAGTAAATTGGAAAACCGGGGTGAACTCGTGCTAAATTCTTCTCTGTTGCTCGCGAGGTAGAACTCGCGGGAAACGTCCCGCGCGGGTGGCGGAATAGGCAGACGCGCTAGCTTGAGGTGCTAGTCCTCGTATAAGAGGGTGGGGGTTCAAGTCCCCCTCCGCGCACGGGTAAAAATCAATTGCTGCTATGTTGCAACAGCTAAAAGATAACATAGGCAGCTCTTGGAATAATTGTTGCGTACTCTCAAAAATATGGTTTGGGTTAGGTATTGGCCAGTAGTCGGTGCCAGCCAGCGTTAAGTACCGGTCAGCGTTAAGTACCGGTCCGATTGAGAGAAAACTGAGAAAATAGATTTAGAGAAACAAAAAGACCATTCGGCCAATGCGGCGAGTGGTCTTTTTGCATCTCATGTAATTTCTTGGTTTGACGATTCCCAGCCTTTGTCCAATAAGCCTATAAGCCGCTTATACGTCCAAATATGCGGCGAGCGGTAGCTCGTGGCGAGGCCGGGAGCTACCGCTCGCGCGAGGCCGTGCACTACTAACACCGGCATAAAGCTATCCCTTAGTGCACAGGTGTCTAGCTATAGCTAGTTCTTCATCCCGTAACGCCGCTTGAACTTTTCTACCTGGCCGGCAGTGTCAATAATCTGGGCAGTACCGGTGTAGAAGGGATGTGAATAACTCGAAACTTCCATCTCAATGAGGGGATAGGTATTACCGTCCTCCCAGGTAATGGTTTTCGGCGAATTCACGGTCGAACGGGTAAGGAAAGTAGTTCCCGTAGGGATATCGCGAAAAACTACGGGATGGTAATCCGGGTGAATTCCCTTTTTCATGTATACCTTTCAAAAGTAGGTAGAAGACGGCGCGAGAGCGCCGTCTAAGATTTCTGCATCGCGCCGGGCTAACTCACTGCGCTAACCGGCCAGGCAAACTCACCGCGCTAACCAGTCGGGCTAGCGCTAACTTGCCGCGCTAACTCGCCGCGCCGCTAACGCGTTTCACGGAAGAGCACGTGCTTGCCCACGCGCGGATCGTATTTTTTGAGCTCTAGCCGCTCGGGGTTATTACGCCGATTTTTGCGCGTCACATAGGTGTACCCGGTACCGGCGGTAGAAACGAGTTTGATGATGGGCCTAACATCTCCTGGTTTTGCCATCATTAACCTCCTCGATAAAAAACTAGGGTTGGAAGGGGTGCGGAGTTACAACGAACGATCTGGCTCCGCACCCGATTTAGATTTTTTCGCCGCGGGCCAGCATGTCGCTAACCACCGCATCGATTCCATATTTATCGATGGTTTTCATGCCCTTCGGCGTTACCCGGAGCCGTACTTTCCGCCCGAGCATCGGGGAATAGTAAGTTTTCTTCTGAACATTGGGATTCCACCGGCGCGAAGTGCGCTTATGCGAGTGAGAAACCGTTTTCCCGAACTGGGGCCGGCGGCCCGTTACCTGGCAAACTTTCGCCATGTATTCTTACCCTTGCCTTCCCTTTAGACGCGGATTTTTCTTATTGATCACGTAGACGCGCCCACGGCGTTTCACCACTTGGGCCCCCGGCTGCTTGGCCAAGGATTTCAGCGAAGCTCTGACCTTCATACAACTCCTTATTGAGAACCGTTCCCATTAAGGGTAAAGAAGTAGCGCTTGAAAATCCAGCTCGAATTTGTGCTCCTGCTTTCACTTGCATTCCCACCATAAGGACGTTTCACGACTGTCATTTCCTGATCGCATAAGCTTGGGAAATGGAGTTCAAGAAATCGCCCCGATCAACTGTTGGTATTGAATGGGAGCTGCAACTTATAGACGTTGATTCCTATGATTTGCGGCAAGCGGGAGCGGCGGTGATGGACGCCGTCGAGGCGTTACCAGAAGACACTTCGATGATCCATCGGGAAATGTTGCTCAATACCGTAGAAATAGTTTCCCAACCGCGCCGCCGGGTAGCGGATGCTTGCGCGGATTTGGAACATAGCCTGGAAATTTTAGAGAAAGTTATTGGTCCCTTGCGGATCACTTTGGCTTCTTCGGGCACACATCCTTTCGCGAATCCTATTTATCAGCGCGTCACCGATTCGGAACGTTACGCAGAACTCGTGAAACGTACCCAATATTGGGGCCGGCAGATGCTCATTTACGGCACTCATGTACATGTGGGGATCGATGATCCCGAAAAGGCTTTGCCAATCCTTTCGGCCTTGCTTACCCGCTTTGCTCATATCCAAGCTTTGGCGGCAGCTTCGCCATTTTGGAGCGGTTCGCTTACCGGATATGCCGATAACCGTGCCATGGTTTTCCAGCAACTACCTACCGCCGGCACGCCCCTCCAGTTTTCCCGGTGGGAAGAGATCGAAGAATATGAAGCAGGGATGAAGAAAACTGGGATCATCGAAAACTTCGATGAAATCCGCTGGGATATTCGTCCATCGCCAAAATTTGGCACTCTCGAGTTACGCATGTGCGATGCGGCCACGAATGTTCGCGAGATTGGGATGATTGCCGCGCTCTGCCAGTGCCTAGTGGAATATTTCTCCCAGCAGCTCGACGCCGGAAAACCCCTACCGAAGATCCCTGACTGGTTTGTTTCCGAAAATAAGTGGCGGGCCTCTCGCTACGGAATGGAAGCAATACTAATTTTGGACGACGCTGGTAATGAAGAACCCGTTACTGATACTTTGCGGCGCATGGTTACCACGCTCGCCCCAATCGCTGCCGAACTTGGCTGTGAGGAAGAACTCAATGCGGTGTCTGAGGTCTTGGAAGTAGGCGCGCCCTACCAGCGGATGCTTTCCATTTCGGCGCAAACCCACCGTTACCGGGAAGCTATTGTGCGTTTCATGATTGCGGAAATGGAAGCCGGGCATCCGCTGGATCCGCATGATTTTGTGGCTAGTGAACGCTCCGCTCTCGAACTTGTAGAACCGCAAAAGTACGAGACGCCGAACTCGGGTACGCCGCGCCCGGCCACACCGGCAGACTAACGCGCACAGGTCTGTTAGGGCACACCCGTTTCCTTTCTTTTACACCAGGTGCGGTAGGCCTTCCCAAGTTGGCATTTGCTCGGATTTGCGCGGTAGGCTAGACCTATGGCTACGAATCCACGTTTCGCGCTTGACCGTTTGCTCGGCGCTCTGGAGAATTTCCACCAGGTTGCGACCACAACCGATGATCCGGGGGCGCCTTGTGTGCTCGAAGCAGCGGACGCACTTGCCGATGCTTACACCGTGTATGACGACGTCATTTTTACCGAGTTCGGTATCGAATCCCCGCTAGAAGTGTGGGGGTCGGATGACGACGACGATGATTCACACAGCGATTACGACGCCGACGAATACGATTTCGATGACGACGACGATGACGATCTCGACGACGATGATGATCTCGACGACGATGATGATCATGACGGCGAAGACGACGACTTCGACGACGTGGACGGCGTAGACGATGATGACGACTACGACGACGCCGATGAGTACGACGACGATGATCACAATGGCGAAGATGATGACTTCGACGACGATGATTACGACGACTACTACTATGACGATGATGACGACGTAGACGAGGGCGATGATGACGGCGATGATGACGCTGACGAAACTGCCCGCGGCGAAGTTGCAGGACGGTAGTGCTAAACCGTTGCGGCCGTGGTTTAGCGGCTTAGCTCGTAGTAGCCGTACTACGCACTAATTGAAACATCGGTGTGCCCAAGTGCCAGCGTGCTGCGTGCATTCACCAATGTAGCGCGTTCAGATAGCGGTGCGGCGTGCCTGGCTACCGACGGGCCCGACCCCCGGAAAGTGGACATGGGGGTGGTGTTTATGCTGCAAGGTCAAGTGTAGCTGACGCGTGTTTTTCGAAGGTGTCTGGGGCCTGG
>NZ_FNAU01000002.1 GCF_900102025.1 Actinobaculum suis
TTATGGATACTCGGTTACATTCATGGCGGCAGTTCTTGGGGTTTACTGGCCAGGGTTATTATGCGTGGCGTTCCCGAAGCGCCCTACGCCAGGCCAGGGCACAGCAGCGGCGGCGTTTTGATGAGGCGGTAGCAAAAGAGTTTGAAAACTCCCGGCAAACTTATGGGGCGCCGCGTCTAGCAATAGCCCTGCGCCGGCGCGGTATTCATGCGGATAAGAAGACCGTGGCCAGGTCAATGAAACGCCAGGGTTTGCAAGCAATTAGTGCCCGCAGTTTTCGCCGTCCGGGCCGCAGAGAAAAAACAGAGTGCGACTATTCGGATCACCGTGAGCGTAAGTGGGATAAAGGTGCCCTGGACCGGGTGTGGATTACCGATTTCACGTACCTGCGTTCCGGGGAAGGTTGGGTGTATCTGGTAGCCATTAGGGATGCCCATTCACGGCGCGTTCTCGGTTATGCAATGAGTGATAAGCAGACCACTCAAACCGTGCTAAAAGCCTTGGATATGGCGATTGGGCTACGAGGGCAAGCGCCACGTAAATTGGTGTTGCACGCGGATCGGGGTGCTCAGTTCACGTCTAAGGAAATGGGCGAGTATATGGAGAGAATTGATGGGCACATGTCAATGGGACGAACCGGGGTGTGCTGGGATAACGCGATGTCTGAAGCTTTTTGGGCGATCTTGAAAGTAGAACATTTCTACCGGTATGCCTTCGCCACGCGCAAGGAAGTCTACGAGTCAGTATCAGAGTGGATCGAAGTGTTTTATAACCGGACCCGGATCCACACGGCTATCGGCGGTCACACACCCGTCGAATATGAATTAATAACCGCGGTACCATTCGTGGAAGCCGCTTAGAAAAACGTCAACAACTTGCGGGCAAGCCCAGGAAGTACCACCCCGACGATAAGCCAAATTCGGCATAATTACCCCTTAAGGAGTTGATTTACAATACGAACGCCAACCAAACTGGTTGGAAACAAGAAATCATCTTCTAGGACTGTGCGGTAGCGCCAACTACCGCACAGTCCGCCCTAACTACACAAACGCGTGGACAAAACCTCCTCATCCTGTGCCAATTCCGTATTTCTAGGGACACGGCACTTCCCACGAATTTCCACTTGCATCTCCCGCAAAGCAGTAGTTTGCATTCTCGTAAGACTCGACCCATCCGCCGCCTTGTGCCGGAGCTGGAGCGGGGGCTGGAGCCGGGGCGGGGGCGGGTGGACGTGCCGGAGCTGGAGCTGGTGCTTTCCGCCCGCTGTTGCCACCACTACGAGCACTCGAGCTGCTGCTCTTGGTAGTTTCTTTGTTGACGGAGGACTGGCTAGTAGCCCTATTGCTACCTGCACTTGCAACGTTCGATGTGCGTGGCTGGTGAGCCGTGGCAGCCGCAGCGGCTGCTTGCTCACTATCGTGGCGCGCCTGCAGGGCCTGGATTAGGCCTGGTAGTTCTTCTTCCCCAGTCTTGATAGTTTCCAGTGCTTGTTCGCGCCATTTGCTATCCATACCAGATACGTCACCACCGATACTGGTTTGCAGGTCGGTAAGGGAATGCCGGATCTGACCAATCCGGCCCGTCTCATCACTATCAGGATAGGCAGCTACTAACTGATTACCACTACCGGCTAGTTCGAGTACGGCACCTAACCGCCCACTAAGCGTATCTTCTGCCCACGCCCGCCGCGCAGTCCCAATACTCTCAGTCCACTGGTCAGCTTGGGTATTCCATTCACCAGCAAACACGGCCAGGCTATCCGTTAATTCTTCTAACTGTCTCGTTTCATTCTTGACCGTCCTCGTCTTCGCATTGGCAAGGTCCACTTGCTCACGCTGGTGTGCAAGTTCTGGTCCTGGCCCGCACTCCAACCCCAGATCGGAGGCGTCTGCTTGGCAGGTTTCCCACACACCCCGAGCGCTCTCCACAGCCCGCCCGGCTTCCAGGTAAGCCTCCTGGTAGACCGGCCAAACCTTCTCATAGGCCTGTCTAACCCGGATAGCGTTATACGCCGAATACCCCCAATAAGCACCACCGGCCAGACCGCCAACAACCAGGGCGGTAATACCCCACACCCACCAACGCCGACGCCTTGCTACCGGCAAATCTTCCGGTCCTGCTGGCGTAGCACCACTTACCCCACCAGCCGGCCCGGCCCCTGGCGTGGCCGGGTTTTCCTCGCCTGGCACGGCGCTTTCAACCTCGTCTAGCACCACTGTTTTCGTGTTGTCCATGGATTTCTCACTTCCCCTCGTCTCGTAAGGAAATCCCCAATAAAAACATTCTTCCAGAATATGGTTCTAACTAGCTGCTACCACCCCCGTTCCCGGTGTGCTAAAGCCGCGTTAGCACGCAGTTTCTCGCCCAGTTCAGCCCACCCAGCAGGCGGAGCACTTGCCCGCTCACCGGCCGGAACACTCGTGTCCACCAGCGAGTTCGTATGCGACCGGGCCTTACGGGCCGTAGCCGGCACCTCACTGGTGAACTGGCCAACCCGGAAAATCACCAAACCCGCCGGATTCTTCGCATCTTGCGGGAACGGATCCATGTTCAACCGCGTGTGAATCTGAATCGGTTTCCAACCCAAACGCAACGCTTCACGCAGCAGATCGCACACCCGGCCCAACGCCGAAGGCGGTAACACCTCACGCAACCGGGAAGGCACACACGCATCCACCAGGCCCAAATCCACACCAACATCAGCCGCGGAATCTGAGACCGGGGCTTGCGAGGTGTCCTGCGCCGGGTCTGCCACCACGCGCGAGCCTGGCCCGCCCTGACCAGGCCCGGACAGGCCAGGCTCGCCGGGGCCGGCGTCAGCCGCCCCGGCCACCACGTCGTCAGTCCGGCCTTGCAAACTTTCACGCCCGCCAGCCACCAAGCCCGGACGCGAACCTACCCGCCCGGTCTCGTTAGAACCAGTCAACGTATGGCTGGCTGGAGGATCTACATGGGGGTTAACTGATCTTATGGGTACATGTTTTTGCACCTGTGGCAGACGAGAATTTGCACCTGTGGAACCCTCCCCCGTCTCACAGGTGAAACTTTTGCACTTGTGGACTTTCCCGCGTGATTCCGCCATTTCCTCCACAGGTGCAAACTTTGCACTTGTGGACTTATCCACAGGCAAGTTTTCCACAGGAGGGTTATCCACAAGAGATTTATCCACAGATTCAGGTTCACTGATCGGCGCTTCCAGCTTTGAAACATCAAAGTCACCGACCTCCATATTCACCCGATAATCAGTACCCGACCGGTGCTTATGAGCACCACGACTAGCACACGAGGGGGCATCAGAATCGCACCACCGATAACGAGGCGTGCGAGTAATAAGCCCCCACTCCTCCAAAGACTTCAAATGAGTCTTCACGGTACGCACCTCACACTCAGAACTATGAGCTATCTCACCCATCGACCGCCACGTCACCTGCTCATCATTCGCAAACTCACACAAAGCAATAAGAACCAGCTTGCAATTAGCACCAATACCACGCACCTGATCCAAAGCCCACGCAGACGCCCGCCAACTCATGACGCCACACCCTTCTCACAACGAGCAACGTGAACTTCAAGGAGGATTACAAAACCCCGGGCGATGCGGCTAATGCGGTTGCAACACTGGGAAATATCTCCGCGCGTGCGGAGAAGAGAAAGTAAACTGGCCAACCCTAGGGTTTCTCTGGGAAATACCTCCGCGCGTGCGGAGAAGAGCGTGCAACGCATAAAGCTTACGAGCTGGGCGGTGAAATACCTCCGCGCGTGCGGAGAAGAGGGGGTTGAACGTTTACAGATTTTGATCCGCACGGAAATACCTCCGCGCGTGCGGAGAAGAGTAAGCCAAGCCACTTAGGCGCACCTCCTTTCTGGAAATACCTCCGCGCGTGCGGAGAAGAGACGCTGATTGCTCGGAAGGTGAGTGCCATGTCGGAAATACCTCCGCGCGTGCGGAGAAGAGGGTCACCGAGCGGGTCACCTTCCGGATCACCGGGAAATACCTCCGCGCGTGCGGAGAAGAGCTACGCGCCGGGTGCCGTCAATCTTTTCCGTGTGAAATACCTCCGCGCGTGCGGAGAAGAGGCATGATCGCTGGCTTGGTCCGCCACATTGTAGGAAATACCTCCGCGCGTGCGGAGAAGAGTCATCCGGCCATATTCCCGCGTCGGTTAGGCCGGAAATACCTCCGCGCGTGCGGAGAAGAGCTGAGCCTTACCAGGCCCGGCGAAAACACGATGGAAATACCTCCGCGCGTGCGGAGAAGAGTCCCGCAGGACTCCAGTCGTTGAATGTTGCTGGGAAATACCTCCGCGCGTGCGGAGAAGAGCTACGGTTGCGTAGTCCTTTTTGTTTCCTACGGGAAATACCTCCGCGCGTGCGGAGAAGAGGCAAGCCGGCCCAGAAAATACCTGTATTCCTGGGAAATACCTCCGCGCGTGCGGAGAAGAGATGAACATGCGGCGCGGTGCATAACATTCACCGGAAATACCTCCGCGCGTGCGGAGAAGAGAGCCAAATTGCGATGCGGCATGAGGGGCAGCTGGAAATACCTCCGCGCGTGCGGAGAAGAGATGGAGTTAGCCGGCGGGGCCGAAAATGCACCGGAAATACCTCCGCGCGTGCGGAGAAGAGATCCAGCTTCTTCGAGGCTTTTAGCGGTTTCCCTGGAAATACCTCCGCGCGTGCGGAGAAGAGATCCAGCTTCTTCGAGGCTTTTAGCGGTTTCCCTGGAAATACCTCCGCGCGTGCGGAGAAGAGCCGGGTCCACTATCACTAGCGGCACACTACGCGGAAATACCTCCGCGCGTGCGGAGAAGAGGGAGTGAGTCGCGGAAGAAAATCCATTATCCAGGAAATACCTCCGCGCGTGCGGAGAAGAGGGCGTGGTGAGTGTTCGCCGCGACCCAACCACGGAAATACCTCCGCGCGTGCGGAGAAGAGTCATCCGACATTTGGCAAGCCGTTTCATACATGGAAATACCTCCGCGCGTGCGGAGAAGAGTCGCGCGGGCTACCATCAAGCGCCTGCGTATAGGAAATACCTCCGCGCGTGCGGAGAAGAGCTGCACGAAATCAGAGACATTAGCCCCAAGCCGGAAATACCTCCGCGCGTGCGGAGAAGAGCTGCACGAAATCAGAGACATTAGCCCCAAGCCGGAAATACCTCCGCGCGTGCGGAGAAGAGTTATGTCCTAGCACCGAGGAATACGGAATACCGGAAATACCTCCGCGCGTGCGGAGAAGAGAACATGGTGCCCTAGCGGGATCATTTCATCCCGGAAATACCTCCGCGCGTGCGGAGAAGAGGTAACCTGTTGTAATCCACGCCGGCTTTCACCGGAAATACCTCCGCGCGTGCGGAGAAGAGTGATGGTGATCGGCGGCGGGCTTGCTTGGCAGGGAAATACCTCCGCGCGTGCGGAGAAGAGGATCCCGGCCCGAATGCTGATAAACCATCACCGGAAATACCTCCGCGCGTGCGGAGAAGAGCATCGCGATAGGCCCGTAAAAGAGTTTTACTGGGAAATACCTCCGCGCGTGCGGAGAAGAGACACAACACCGATCTAGGGCCGTTTTTAAGGAGGAAATACCTCCGCGCGTGCGGAGAAGAGCGGAATGTACTTGCCTGGCAAGGCCGGTAAACGGAAATACCTCCGCGCGTGCGGAGAAGAGCGGAATGTACTTGCCTGGCAAGGCCGGTAAACGGAAATACCTCCGCGCGTGCGGAGAAGAGGACCTCGCCACCTGCACAGGTTTTGCTAGAACGGAAATACCTCCGCGCGTGCGGAGAAGAGTCTCCAACACGCGATTCACTAATTCCATGCCGGGAAATACCTCCGCGCGTGCGGAGAAGAGTTTCTCACTATTGGGGAAGTTGTGGGAAGGGGGGAAATACCTCCGCGCGTGCGGAGAAGAGCGGATCTACCGGCAAGCCTACGAAATTTACGAGGGAAATACCTCCGCGCGTGCGGAGAAGAGCGGCAGGAGGCGACTGGCGCGATCCTGCGGGGGGGGGGGGGGAAAACCCCCGGAGAAGAGTTGCGGTAGGCGAGAGTTATCAGGCCCTGAGCTGGAAATACCTCCGCGCGTGCGGAGAAGAGTAGCCGACGACATCAAAGGCGTAGTTCTCGAAGGAAATACCTCCGCGCGTGCGGAGAAGAGTGTTGAAGTCTCCAGCCATGCCGGTACCGCAGGGAAATACCTCCGCGCGTGCGGAGAAGAGCGTTAGTGGCTGGGGATTGAAAGACCCCGAAGGGAAATACCTCCGCGCGTGCGGAGAAGAGAAGGAAACCGAGATGGAAGAAAAGACAGTGCCCGGAAATACCTCCGCGCGTGCGGAGAAGAGGGGGGTGTCCTTGTTGTAGTGGAGCATGGCATGGAAATACCTCCGCGCGTGCGGAGAAGAGCGCCGCTATTACCGGCGGGCACACTGATTAGGGGGAAATACCTCCGCGCGTGCGGAGAAGAGCCGGCCGTGTTGCGCGCCCGCGTCCTGAGCAGGGAAATACCTCCGCGCGTGCGGAGAAGAGGCGCCGTGAAGGCCTGGCAGAGCGTAAAGCCCGGAAATACCTCCGCGCGTGCGGAGAAGAGCGGGCGTTTCGCGGCAGGTGGTGGAGCGAGCGGGAAATACCTCCGCGCGTGCGGAGAAGAGGTTGGGCCGCGGTATACGTAACCCTATTACCGGGAAATACCTCCGCGCGTGCGGAGAAGAGATTCTGTGCACGCGTTTATTCCGGTTAATTCGGGAAATACCTCCGCGTGTGCGGAGAAGAGCTCCCCGCCCATAGGCCCCGCCCACAGCAACGAGAAATACCTCCGCGCGTGCGGAGAAGAGGGTGTTCCCACAACCCGGCGATGTCGCTTTCTGGAAATACCTCCGCGCGTGCGGAGAAGAGCGATTCACCAGCTCCATGCCGGTTATCGCAAGGGAAATACCTCCGCGCGTGCGGAGAAGAGTAATCCCGCCCCGATCAGCCACCAGATCATACGGAAATACCTCCGCGCGTGCGGAGAAGAGCAAGCCGGTTCGGGCGGCCTGTATCCCCGTACGGAAATACCTCCGCGCGTGCGGAGAAGAGGGGGCAATAGTCGAGGGTGTCGATTAGGTCTAGGAAATACCTCCGCGCGTGCGGAGAAGAGTCGATAGGGAGGTCACCCTCAAAATTAAGGCCGGAAATACCTCCGCGCGTGCGGAGAAGAGTAGTGGGGGCAATGAATTTCGTCGCCTACCACGGAAATACCTCCGCGCGTGCGGAGAAGAGAGCCACAAACCACCACCCCCACAACCGCCCATGGAAATACCTCCGCGCGTGCGGAGAAGAGAATTTGCCGCCGCTATACGCGCCCGCGGCTACGGAAATACCTCCGCGCGTGCGGAGAAGAGAGCCACAAACCACCACCCCCACAACCGCCCATGGAAATACCTCCGCGCGTGCGGAGAAGAGAATTTGCCGCCGCTATACGCGCCCGCGGCTACGGAAATACCTCCGCGCGTGCGGAGAAGAGAGCCACAAACCACCACCCCCACAACCGCCCATGGAAATACCTCCGCGCGTGCGGAGAAGAGAATTTGCCGCCGCTATACGCGCCCGCGGCTACGGAAATACCTCCGCGCGTGCGGAGAAGAGTCTCCTAATACGGTGCGGTCCTATATTTCCCAGGAAATACCTCCGCGCGTGCGGAGAAGAGTGTTTGAGGGTTTCGATGAGCGGGCCTGCCTGGGAAATACCTCCGCGCGTGCGGAGAAGAGGGGTGCAAAAAGCTGTTAGGAGGGGAGAAGAAGGAAATACCTCCGCGCGTGCGGAGAAGAGCCAAGCTAATCCAGACCGGTATGCCGCGATCGGGAAATACCTCCGCGCGTGCGGAGAAGAGCGACAGACCGCCAACCTTCCGGATTGCGGAGAGGAAATACCTCCGCGCGTGCGGAGAAGAGCGACTTCCGCATTTTTGAAGGCCGCTAAGGTTTGAAATACCTCCGCGCGTGCGGAGAAGAGCCACCTTCTGAAGCCGTACGTTCATCACCGCCGGAAATACCTCCGCGCGTGCGGAGAAGAGTGACCGGGCCGTATTGTCAGTACCTCGATCGGGGAAATACCTCCGCGCGTGCGGAGAAGAGTTGTCGAAGAAGAGAACGAGTGAGGTGCGGGGGGAAATACCTCCGCGCGTGCGGAGAAGAGCTTTTGGGATCCGCTCACTGCGTCATCGGAGAGGAAATACCTCCGCGCGTGCGGAGAAGAGAACGCGCCCGCCGGTGGAAGCGCTAGCGACCCGGAAATACCTCCGCGCGTGCGGAGAAGAGCAGCCCCGTCAATGACCGCTTCGGTCAAATATGGAAATACCTCCGCGCGTGCGGAGAAGAGAGGGCGCTTCTCGCGAGACCGTGGCGAGCCTCGGAAATACCTCCGCGCGTGCGGAGAAGAGATCACCGGTACGCCCTGCATACTCGCTGAGTAGGAAATACCTCCGCGCGTGCGGAGAAGAGTGCGGCGCGGTGCCCTGGAAATCGGGCATGCCGGAAATACCTCCGCGCGTGCGGAGAAGAGCGGTATTAGCGCGGAAATCGGCCCGGAAATTGGGAAATACCTCCGCGCGTGCGGAGAAGAGTCGACGCGGATGATGTTGACGCACGGGCTACAGGAAATACCTCCGCGCGTGCGGAGAAGAGGGAGGTTTCTACCCTAAGGGCGGCTTAGTTCGGGAAATACCTCCGCGCGTGCGGAGAAGAGTTTCCGGATTGAGATACGGGACAAGGATAGCGGGAAATACCTCCGCGCGTGCGGAGAAGAGCACGCGCGGCATCACCTACAACGGCTTCACTGGGAAATACCTCCGCGCGTGCGGAGAAGAGCGAGGATTTCGGCTCTCTGCTGACCGAACGCTGGAAATACCTCCGCGCGTGCGGAGAAGAGACTAAATGACCTGCGGTTTTATCGGCCGCTCGCCCAATTTTCGTTAATCCTACCGGGGCGCGAAGCAAAAAGCGTCAAGCCGTCGAAGTCGAGTGCCTTGCAGGCTTGCCGCCCGCTCATTTCAATTCCAAATCCTTGCTCACGGGAAGAATCGTTGTAGATCAAGACTGCGGAACCCTCTCCGGTTACTGTGCTGAGGCGTTCCCAGAGCTGCTCCTTAACATTGCGCGAAATAACGCCCACGTAAAGCCCCGAGCTCACTTCGGAAAGGAATCTACTCACATATCCATGTACGTGCTCAGGCACTGCGGAAAGCTGAATGACTGCAAACACTATTCTTCATCCTTGCCATACTGCATATGCCCTGGCACTTCCCCTGAATCATCAAGAAGCCTGTCATCGTCGCGATGCGGCAGATGCGGCTCCAAGATCTCCATTAGAACATCAAGCATAGTCGGCAACACATTTTGCCGATGTATTTCCTTACGCAGCCGACGTCGAATTTCCGCCACCGGCTCTACCTCGTGGGCACACGAGAAAACTAGTGGCACCACGAGTCGCGCCTTGAAAAGATCCGCCAAATCAAAAAGCAGTGCCCGCGCGTTTCCCCGATGAATCACGCCCAGTGCTGGGTTCACCCCGATAGCCGAACACACAGTTGACGCAACGCCATACATAATAGAATTAGCGACGTTTAACCCCGCGTTTACAGGATCTTCCGCCTCCGGATTACGCTTAAACCCCTTGATCTTCGCCTTCTTAGCGCCCTCCCGGTAAGCACTTCGCATGAGCCGGCCTTCCAGTCCCCGCATCACCTGCAGAGTTCCGCCTTTTATTACCCCTTCCCCAAACTGTTTACAGTAAAGCTTGCGGGCAGCTTCTTTCACATGCACTTCGGAAGAAATCAATTTCGCTTGCGCGATTGCCCACTTAGCGGAAGAAGTCAACGGCGTCGCCACCGCGTAACTCGTAATTCCGCTACCTCCCGAAAATACCACCACGCATCCCGCCCTCGCGCACGAAGCCATAGCCGCATGCGAAATACTCGTTCCCGGCCCGAGCACCAGCACTCCGAGGCCGGCTACCGGTAACTGGATCCGCAGCTTCAGCTGTTCGGTCTTCTCCCTATCTTTTACGGAAGCTTTCGCTTCCGCATCACTCATTTCCGAAACATCCGCTTCCGCTTCATCTGCTTCCCCATCACCCGCTTCCACATCATCCGCTTCCGCTTCACCCGCTTCCGGAGCTCCTGCTTTAGCATCATCCGTTTGGATAGCGATAACGCCGGTGCGGTCTTGCCGTATGAGTGCCCGCTCTAGGTACAGATACGAAATCCGGTCAGATATTCGCACTTGGTGGCTAGCTGGAATGCGCGAGAATGCCAGCGCCTCCTCAGAATAATTCATGCGTGATTCTCCCCCGCACTTGCCGAGCTGTCCTCCCCGGTTCCGCCCTCTAGCCCCACGTAACCAATCTCTGGAGAGTAAAACCTTTCCGCACCTCGCAGCAAGTAATACCCCGCCAGCACTGATTTCGAGTCGCTAAGCGATTCCAAACTGCCCTCTTCACACAGCTGCGCGAACATATCCTGCTTGATACGCACGGTTATAGAAGCTTTGAGCGCTGCACGAATTATTGTTTGCCTGCTTTCATCTTTAGGTAACCGCTGCAGTTCTTCCGCAGTTCCCTGCCAGGCACCGGGCACCGCGTCCGGGTCCCCACCCATAATCAACTGGTATTGGTCGCTATCATCAATGAGACGGGTGGAACTTTCGTCTTTAGGCAATCCCACGGTAAGAGCTTCAAAACTACCCGCTTGTGGATCTCCCGTAAGCAAATCCGCGATCCGTGCCTTTCGATTGCCCGCTTTCATCGCCTGAATAATCTGTTCTGCTACTGCTTCTTCGTCATCCGCAGTCACTGCATCTTCTAAAGAAACCGCTGCTGCGTCCACAAATTCCTGCGCATTTTCCGGCAAAACTAACTTACCCCGGGGCCGAATCCAATCCACGGTACGTGTGAGTTCGGCTTTCAAGTATGGCCGCACCTTCCATGCTTCTGGATCTTCAATTACGGCCAAGCTCAACTCCATCCCAGTTTGCCCCGGAGCTCGTTCCGCCCGCAATGGGTCTTCACGCCGCCACAGCCTACCTAACCGTTGAATAAGCGAAGGAGCGGGGCAAAGTTCGGTGCGCATAAAATCCAGATCGATGTCTAGCGATGCTTCGATCACCTGCGTGCCGACAACGGTTATTGCGCTTCCCGCACTCCCGGCTCCCACCGTTTCATGAAGCCTTTCGGTAAGCACGCGGCGATGCTCTGCCGTCATCCGGGAATGCAAGAGAACCACTTCGCTCCCCGCCGCGCGAGCAAGTTGCGCCGTTTCTTGCGCACGCGCCACTGTATTGCAAATAATGCCAATGCGCGCCTGCGGGAACCGCTGCCGGATCCGCTTTTCCCACGCGACGTGCCCCTCCACCATCTCTGCAAATGGCACCTCATCCACCGCAATTTTTATCTCGCGAGCGCGGTCCGGTACCTTCGCGATCCGCAGCTCCGATTCAGCAAGAGATTCTACTGCGGGAAATTCGGTTTCTGGCAGAGCGAAGTTTTCGCCGCCGTAGGCGCGCATAAGCCTTTCACGTTGCCAGCTGGGCATGGTTGCGGTCAAGAAAGTAACGCGTGTACCCGTAGCGGCGAGCCACGGTAAAAGCTGACCCAAAAGCTCGGTTTGATACTGATCGAGGGTATGCACCTCATCAATTACCACGTGCGCATTTGCCAACGCTAATAACCGTAAATGGATCCATTTTCCAGGAAGGGCACCAGCAAGTGCCTGGTCAACGGTGCCCACGCAAATTGGGGCCAGTAACCGCGAAGCTCCTGATTTGACGAAGGTGGAAGGGTACAGGCCGCTGGGGCGCTGACTTTGCTCGGCCTCTATTTCTAGTTCCGCATCAGCTTTGGCATTTTTGTGCTGTGTGTTGGAATGGCCAGTGCTTTCGTCGTCGTACACCGTAATCGGGTTGGCATAAAAATCTTCGATCGAGGCGAGCCCGTGGGCTAGAGAGGCAACATTAGCTGTCCCGGCGTAGATTTTTTGGATGCGAGCCATCATGGCATTAGTAGTAGCTTGCGTTGGCAATAGGAAAATCAGGCGCTCGTTTTTCGTGGCGTGGCGTAGTAGTGCCGCCTCGGTTTTGCCCGAACCGGTACTGGCCATAATCGAGTACAGTCCGGCCCCAGACTGCATAGCTTCTGCTTGTGCTGGCCGCGGAGCATGCCCCTGGAGGATTTTCTTACAGGCTTCTTCGGTGTTTCTCCAGGGCGGCGTGTATATGCCAACGGTTTCCCGCACTCGTTTTTCTGCTTCCGCGGAGCGGCGGGCAATCCAATCGGCTGGGGTGGCAAGGAGCTCCGGAGATTTGGCCAGAATTTCCTGCCCCGCAAGTACAAATTCTTCCCCCGAAGCAATTCGATCTGCCAGAATCACCAGTCCGGAAAGTAGCAAAGTGATAGCCGGAGCAACGGTTTCGGGCATTTCCTCTCGCGATATCCCGCATCCGGCAGCAACCGCGGCCAGTAAATCGCTTTGCGCGGCCGCCCAGCGGGTTTTTTCTACTTCCAGTAGGGCGGGGCGAATTTGCCTGGCTCTACCAACCACGCACTGCCAGCGCCCGTGATGGCCAGCTACTGTAAGTTCTTTCCAGGTGGCGCGCGCGGGAGCTTCCCGCCGTAATAAGTCCCCTTGCAAAGCGTACGCGGACCACGCTTCATGCCTGCGAATAACGGGATCCGTACTGGTAATGAGGGTACTTAGTGGAGAAGGTGGGCCGTATAACCCACTCGCTTTGATGCGACGGCGAATCTCTTCCCACACTTCTCCGCTTCGGCGGGGCTGAAGTTGAAACTGTGGTATGGCTTTTCCGGCGTCGTGCGCTCCACCCAGAAACTGGACCGTTTGCCGAGCTTTAGGGCCAAGTTCCGCGCTAATAAGATCACGCAATTCGGGTCGTAACCAGGAATCGTAAAGCACGCCGATCACGGTAGCGGTGTCGAGCAAGTGCGCTAGAAGTGGGTACGTTTTGACGAGCCTGCTTTGTTTTGCCCATAGCTCAGGGTGGGTATTCATGCTAACGGCCTAACCGTTAGAAGGCCACATCCGTAGCTTTTTGCTCGGCCAATTCCTTGCAACTGCAACTGCAAAAGCTGTTCCGGATCGGCAACGCGTGCCACGCCGTCAACGGTATCTACTTGCACAACCCTGCCACTACCGCCCCTGAGGTTCCTTCCTGCGCGATCTGTTCCGAGCACTTCGCGCTGGTGGTTAATGATTTCGACGCCGGTGAGCGCGCCCACGAATCTGCTTTCTAGCCATGGGGTCATACGCGAAATCCCTTCCGGCGCTTCGGTATCGCCATCAAAAGGAACCGGCACCGCCTTCGTACCACCTCGTTTTTTACCACTTCGGGTATAAGATTCCGGCCCTTTTTGCCGCCGAATCGCATTGATTGCTATCCGAAATCCGAGTACTTGCCCCACCGGATACTCGCTGAGCTCTATTTGCTTGACTTCCAGACCCTGGCGTTCCTCTGGCCGTAACTGTGCTTGCACTAAGAAAAATGGTGGTTGACCTGGAAGTTTATCCACCCGGAAAAGCACTCCTGCCGCCGCCCGTCGCGCGCTTGTGCCGCTCTGTGCATCCGCCTCTGTTTCACTATCCGTCAAATCGCCGAATAGGGACATCACCGCACGATGTCGAAATTTTGGATCGTTAGGATTCCAGCCATTTTGCGGCTTGTGTTCTGCCTCTTGGGCGAGAGCCTCATGTAGCGGATATTTGGCAAGATATACGCGCTCGGACATGAACTTTCCTTTCATCAGCAAGCCCCCGCACCCTCGCGTTGAGCATTTAGTTAGTACAATGTTACGGTATGACCACTAGTGTGGTCGGCTAAGCCCACTGCAGTCTATTGGACCATAGCGCCGCACGTTGGTGTGCGGCTGATAAGGATGTAGGAATCATATGAATGGTGACGCACTTAAAACCGTGCAGTGGATCCACACCACTTCTGGCCCCTGCACACCGTATGAATTCTTGCTGCATTGCCATGAAACCGAATACGCACTTGATTTAGACCGACCCGGGTTCGAGGTGGGCGCGCAATTCCGCTTCTTACTTAGCATGGTAGCCCTGGCAGTACGCGAAGAGATTCCGGAAAGTGCGCGCCCAGGTGGCCGTATCACTCGGGATCAAGCCGAAAGACTAGTAGAAACAGGCTTTACCGAGAGTGCGGTTGCGGCCGCCTACGAAAAAGTGGCTCCCTACGCAAATCTTCGCGATGCCGAACGCCCTTTTATGCAGAGGCCAAGATTGGAGCCCACCAGCCCGAAGGACAGTTCACGCCGCTTGGGGCGAAATGATCATCCAGTGAAAAAACTATCTCCTGCAATGCCTTCTGATGAAGGAGAAGATTATTGGAATTTATTGGTTAGTTTCCCAGAAGTTCTTACCGAAGCAGCAGCCACTCTATTGCTGGTGGTTAACCACTATTACTCGCTGGCTGGAAATAACAACTACGACGGCGACAAAGCGCAGATGGGGGCGCCTGGAATTCGTTTCCTGGGCAAAGGGAACGCTGCAACCGAATTCTGGTGGCAAGAAGATGAGCAAATACCTCTTGCCAGCATGTTAACGTCAATTCCTCAAAATTGGATTCCCGGCGAAATACTTCCTGCTTGGGCAGAAAGGGATCCGAAGAAAGCACGCGAAGGCCTCGAGTTCGCCCCGCTCTGGGCTGCTACTTGGAGCTCAAATACCGCGGTCGGTTTTTGGGAAGGTGAGGAGCTTACTGGCGTACGAGTTGGTGGCATCCCCACTTCCTGGTGGCCCGTTAATGCTTCTGATAAAAGCGGAAAGGCCCTGTTGAAACAATGGTGGGATACGCGAAACGAAGCCGATCCGCTATATCTTTACGTCGCAAACGATAAGAATGAGCTCAAGGCGCAACGTATCGATTTTGGACGCGATGGCACCGACCTTGCGGTCGAGTGGGCGGCAGAAGAGAAAATGCGGGCACTCACGGAAAGCACCGAACAGAATCTGCTACCCACATCGGGAGCTGATAGGCGCCCGATTTTCCTCCGCCACCAGCTCGAGGGTACTGCTTCTTCTCCGTCAATTCGTGCCTCTGAAGTATTCTTCCCAGACGATACGGTATGGGCCTTCGATGTTCCTGAAGAGGCAATTTTCGCAGTGGTAGATGCAGCCCAGATTATCCGGGAAGTCCATAGTATTTTTCGGGGCCGATTCCGGCGCCACTCCTCGCAAGACAGTAAGCGTGAACAGTCTTCGGGGCGCCTCACCCCTATTTTGGACGCGCTTGCGGATGCCCAGCCCGATGCTTCTGCCGAATTCTGGCGCGAGGTAACTGCCACTTACGAGGATTTCCTCGATTCGGCACGGCAGGGTCAACCTGATGTGGAAACGTTACTACACGGTTTACATCGAAGTGCTTTACTTGCTTATGACCGGGTGACCCACCCCTATCTGGACCAACATTCGGCGGAGATTTACTACACCCGATCTGCACTTTCCCGAATAATTCGGGCGAAGCTACGCGAAAAGTACCCAGTTTTCGATGAGGAATTGAAGGGATAATCTCATGGATAATGCTCGCACGGCCACACCTCAGCAACTAATCGCGCGCATACTCTCCCGCCGGGCGGATGGAACCGATAAGACCTTCCGCCAGCAACGCGCTAACTTACGCCGCGGCATCGACGAAAATACGGAAACATTCGCAATTCCTTACGTATTCCCATTCCTTTCCGGGGATTCGAGCACCCACGGCCAAAAAGTGCTGCTAAGAACCGCAGCGCTGGTTGCTGAATTCGTGGAGATACCGCAGGATGATCGCACCTCGGATAGGCCACCAAAGCCATTCGGGCGGTGGTGCTACGAGGTGTCTGTAGCCCAGGCCCGAAAAGATGGTCAGGAGTTTATCCTCAACCCAGATAAACCCGATACGGTTGCACAGCGGCTCGCCTATATCCACACCCAAGACTTCGAGGAGGCAGTTCGCTCCGTGTACCGCCTGATGCAGTACGCGCGCGGCCTCACTCCACCACCCAGCCTGGATTATTTCGGTCTTTACCGGATGCTCAGTCGCTGGGGAAATGGAATCTCGGAGAGATCTAGAAAAGTTCGTTCCGCGCCGCTACGGCACTATTACGCCGGCGCAGCAAGCTATTCACCCAAAGATAATTCCGATTCAACCACTAATACGCACTAAGGAAAAACATGGCTCGTCACCTTACTATCCATCAGATAACCAACGTTCCGTATTCAAATCTGAATCGTGACGATTCAGGCACTCCGAAGCGGGTCACGTTAGGAGGCGCTTTACGAGCTCTCCATTCCTCGCAATCTATCAAACGTGGCATTCGCACCAAGTATGAAGAAGCCAGCCTTAACACCTCCGTCAGGTCCGGAAATATACTTGACGAGGTCATGGCAACTGTGGCCAAACTAGCCCCGGAAGCGGATATTCCCGCCTTACGGAAGATCGCCAATAAACGAATTGGAGAACTGACTAAAAGCAGTTCCGCGGAATCGGAATCGGACCGTTCAGTGTGGGTTAGTCAAGAGGAAATCAATACCCTAGCGGAGGCGCTAATACATCCAGATTCTGCAGAGGATGGAACGGATTTCATTTCCGGGAATGCAACGGGTTCTCTTGCTATTGCCGCTTTTGGCCGGATGTTTGCAAACTCTCCCCAACACAATACGGAAGCAGCGATTGCGGTATCGCCTGGAATTACCACCCACGCGGCAACTATCGAAACGGACTACTTCACTACCGTTGACGATATTAAAGAACGTGCGGGAGAAACCGGGGCCACCTATCTCGGCGTCGCACGTTTCGTAAATGGCACGTTCTACCGTAGCGTCACAATTGATCGTGAGCAGCTTAAAGAAAGCTGGACCGGATACGAAATGCCGGAAAATAGAGAGAATCTAAGCGAACTAATTCGAGCTATTGTTTACGGAGCTCCCCGCGGCAAAGAAAATGCCACAGCTCCCTACACGATGCCAAGCCTTCTGCTTGCGGAAGAACAGCGGTACCGCACGGCATATAGTTTCGAAAAACCGGTGGAGGCAGGCCGTGATGGCGGGTATGAAGAAACCAGCATTGCCGAACTTAACCGGCAATACAAGCAAGCCCGGTCCTTCGATCCGGGAAACTTTGGCCCTCTAGAACTCGTTTCCGGCACTGCTGAGCTTGACGAAGGCGAATTTGCCGGCGCCACATCCTGCAATCTCGATGACTTCATTGCGGGCATTGTGGATTGGATTCTAGAGCCGCTTAAAGACGCCGGGAATGAGGAGTAATGGATTGCCTCTACATTCGCCTCGCCGCTCCCCTGCAGTCTTGGGCAGGGCCGGCGGTAGCGGGAAATATCGTTCGCACCGAACGATTTCCCACGCGCTCTGGCCTCAAAGGCCTTCTCGCTGGGGCACTCGGTGCTCGGCGCGGTGCTTGGCCGAGTTGGCTGGATGAAGCTGAGTTTTGGGTTCGGCAAGATCGAAAACCTTATCTCACCGACGATTTCCAGACAATTAACCCCCGCGAAGAATCTGAGGAATTTCGACGCCGCATGATCATAATCCAAGGCCAACGGGTTAGTAAAAAGACCCTGGTCTTCACACCCGACGCGCGAAGCGGAACCTCGATCGTAAATCGCACCTACCTAGCCGACGGCGAGTTTTTGGTACGAATCGCGGTAGCGGGCAAGGAAGACGAATTGGAAGACGCCTTGAGCTCCCCTGCTTTCGCCACCTATCTGGGCCGGAAAGCTTTCGCGCCAGAGTTTCCTTTCTACCTGGGTAGAGGATCTGCCAATGCTTTTACTCAGATTCCTGCACCATTGCTAGCGCACCAAGAAGCAAATACCGCACAACGGCCGCTTACTTGCGTACTCTACGGACCTCATACGAGCCCGCAGGGAGAACGCACGCAGAATCTAGTGCCCGTCGTTGCCACTCAAAAGGAGCGGCTAGAGAAAATCTCCGAGTTGCTAGACATACGGCGGCCTCTGAATGCGCGGGCCTAGCCCGAAAGCGGCCAGCTAGATCTTCAAATCCCAAACTCCATAACTCCGATTCTGCCCACGCCACCCGGCGTGGGCAGAATTACTTGTTCAACCTTGCTGACCTTGCTAAACTCCTTGGAGGGTTTGGGAAACTGTTTCTAACCCGCAATTTTTTACATCGAGGTTTGCGTTTCATTCGCGTGGGCGTAAGCACGCCCACGGCGTGATATTTTTCTTCCACACATCTACGCGGCCTTAGCTCGCGTGCCTCGCCGCCATGTACAAAACCAGAAAATCAACTCCTTACATGCGCGTGCACTCATCAAAGAACACATAAACATATCAAGGAGGAACCATGCGGACTTATACCCTTGGGGAATTCTCAACAATGGATGTGGAAAAGATTTACGACCACTTCGGGGTAGATGAATCTGGCGTCACCACCCCGCAGGTCGAACCACTCAGAAAGGAATTCGGGAGCAACACTTTCAGTTCCCAACGCGGCCCCTCCCTATGGAAACTCATTCGCGAGTCCTATTGCGGCCCGTTTTCGATCATTCTCTTCGTCCTCGCTATCATCACATTCCTAACCGATTTCGTATATGCGCCGGCAGGAGAGAAAGACTTTTCTTCGCCCCTGATCATCCTGATTATCCTGATCATTTCGGGGACGATCTCACTAGTACAATCCGTACGCTCCCATAAAGCAACCGCGGAACTAGAAAAACTGGTCCACGTGACCGCAGCCGTCTATCGCGATGGCGAATACCGCGAAATCCCCACCGAAGAAATCGTGTGCGGAGATCGCGTCAAACTCGCCGCGGGAGACATCATCCCCGCCGATATGCGACTCATCCACACCAAAGACCTCTTCGTCTCCGAATCGGCACTAACCGGCGAATCCTACCCGGTAGAAAAAGTAGCCGAACCACGGCGAAGCAAAATACGGCGTAGCCGGAATAAACTGTCAGCGAGCGTGGGCGGCCAAAACCCGGCCGAAACCGAGGCACTAGCCAGCCCCGATACCGCTTCCCAGCCAGCGAATAATTCCGGCGCCGATCACCAGGCTCACGCATCCAGTGCCGACCAGCCGGCTAATAATTCCGGCGCTGACCAGCCGGAAAACATTGCCTATATGGCATCGAATATTGTTTCGGGCGCGGGTATCGGCGTCGTCGTTCGAACTGGAGAAAACACGGAATTTGGGGACATCGCTTCCCGGCTTTCCGGACACTCAGAACCCACCGCCTTCGATATTGGCCTGGACAAAACTTCGCGCCTGCTGGTTAGGTTCATGCTGATAATGACCCCCGCGGTATTGCTCGTAAACGGGCTCTCCAAAGGGAATTGGACCGATGCCTTTATTTTCGCGGTTTCAGTGGCCGTCGGACTCACTCCGCAACTGTTGCCGATGGTGGTTACCACGAACCTCGTGAAAGGTTCCGCAACCCTCGCCCGGCGAGGAACGATCGTGCGCAACCTGAATGCCATACAAAACTTTGGCGCCATGGACATACTTTGTACCGACAAAACCGGCACCCTCACGCAAGATGAGATCGTTCTAGAACGGCACCTGAACTGCCACGGGGAAGAGGACCCACGCGTACTCCGCTACGCCTACCTCAACTCCTACTACCAGACCGGGCTAAAGAACCTGCTGGACAAAGCGGTAATCCGTGCCGCGGAAGATGAGCTAAACATCGACCGCCGCAAATACACCAAAGTTGACGAAGTCCCCTTCGACTTCAACCGGCGGCGCATGTCCGTAGTTATGCGTGATGAGGCCGGCCGGACCGAACTTATTACGAAGGGTGCGGCGGAAGAAATGCTGGCCATTTCCTCCTTTGTGGAACTGGACGGGCAAGTCAAACCGCTTACGGAAGGCATCCGGCAAATGGTGCAGGCAAAAGTACGCCGGCTAAATGAAGACGGAATGCGTGTGCTCGTGCTGGCACGGAAAGACAATCCGCCGCGGGCCGAGGAATTTCAGCTTTCTGATGAGAGGGATATGGTGCTCATCGGGTATCTGGCTTTCCTCGATCCGCCAAAGAAATCCGCGGAAGCAGCGATCGCGGCCCTGCACGAAGCAAACATTGAAGTAAAAGTGGTTACCGGAGACAATCTCGAGGTCACCCGTACAGTTTGCCGCCAAGTAGGTATCCATGACCAGCGGATCATTTCCGGGGAAGAACTGGCCGCGTTGCCGCGTTCCGAATGGGCGGAAGCGGTAGAAAAGCACAATATTTTCGTGAAAATTTCTCCCGGCCAGAAAGCCGATATTGTGGAGCAACTGCGCGAAAATGGCCATGTAACCGGCTTCCTAGGGGATGGTATTAACGACTCTCCGGCACTAGCTAAAGCCGATATCGGCATTTCCGTAGACACCGCGGTAGACATTGCAAAAGAATCCGCAGATATTATTTTGCTGGAAAAGGATCTTACAATCCTGGAACGTGGCGTACTTTCCGGCCGGGAAATCTTCGGCAACATTATGAAGTACATCAAGATCTCGGTTTCTTCCAATTTCGGAAACGTATTTTCGATCTTGGTAGCCTCCCTGTTCTTGCCTTTCCTACCGATGTTGCCAACCCAGATTCTGGTGCTCAACCTGATTTACGATATTTCGTGCATGTCAATCCCTTGGGATCGCATGGACCGCGAATACTTGGCGCACCCAAAACGTTGGGACGCTTCGGATATCAAGAATTTCATGGTTTATTTCGGGCCGGTCAGCTCGATTTTCGACTGCATTACTTTTGCCGTCCTATACTTCCTGATCTGCCCGGCAATCATGGGAATGCCCTTCGGCCAAGCCGCCGGCACGCCCGCAGAACTCGGTTTCGAATCCCTATTCCACACGGGCTGGTTTATCGTCTCGCTGTGGACGCAAACCTTCGTGCTGTGGACCTTGCGCACCGAAAAGCTGCCGTTCATTCATTCCTGGCCATCTTTCACAATGTCCGTTATTACCTGCTTGGGAGTAGCCTTCGGCACCGCCCTGCCCTACACGGCGCTCGGCAACTACTTCAAGCTTTCCCCGCTGCCCGGTTTCTACTACTGGTTGCTAGCCGCCGTACTCGTCGGCTACTTCGTGTTGGTTTCCTTAATGAAACCCGCGTACGTGCGTAAACACGGCAAACTCTTGTAGATAGGCATTTCCGGGGTTTTAGGTACCGGCTTGGTCTGTGGAAACACAGTCCGGGCCGGTACCTTTTGTTTTTCTAGCCACTACCCACCGGCGCTTTCGCATAAAAACTGCCGACGCCGTCGCCGCCGCCGATCCTTTCGCTTTACGCCCGCGTCGCGGCGTCGCGGCGCTGAAACCGCCACCGTCACTTTGTGCAGATGCTGATGCTGATGCCGGTGGCCTCGCGGCGCCTCGTTTTGTTAGACGGCCCCGCGCGAGATGAGTGCGTCTCCGGTCATTTCGGCGCGGCGGAAAACTTTCACCACGAGGGCGACGCCGAACGGCACCAGCGACCGTGATCCGCGCGCGTTCTGTGCTTCGCGTATTTTGCGGATTTCTGCCAGGGCGATTGGGATCATGCGCATGGCCACGAGCAAGGTTATGCGCACCCGATCCACATCAAACCGGCGCAACCTGGCTAGCGGCCGCACGTACCACAGGGCACCTTCCACTAGATCAAGACTTCTGGTAGTCGCATTCACCCAGGTGGCGAGCAGAATAACCGCGGCCAAACGAGCCGCCAAAACATGGGTTTCGGCAAGCGTTGCGCCGAATTCCCGCGCTCCTTCCGCGCCCCCATTCGCCCGCCCGGTTATTAGCAGCGGCATCAACCGCCCCGCGTACGCGCAAGCAATAATAATTGCCAGTAAAACCAGGCCTTTGCGGAGCCGCGCCCACAGTTCCCGCCGGGATTCCCGCCTGCCCGCCACTGCCTGGGCTTTCCTGTTCGCCGTGGCGGCTGCCGGCGTTGATGTTCTTGCCGGTGCCCGCGCACCGCCCTGCCTCGGCCCGGCCCCAGGCTGTCCCCCGGCGCTACCCTGACCCGACCCGGCCTCGAGCTGTGCCCGCCCCGCCACCAGCGGAAACACCGGGGCCAAAGTTGTAGCGGCCCACAGCCCACTGACCAGACCAAACACAATTACGGCCGGAAGCGGCGGCAATAACATGGCCAGTAATGAAACCACTGCCGTGAGGCCGATTACCCAGCTTGCCCGCCTCACCGCCGCCAGTTCCCGCGCTGCGGATCGTGCTGAACTGGCCGCTCCCCCGCTAGCATTCGCCACTACGCCACCTCATTCACGTAGTAATCGACGGCCCGTGCAGGTTCGGCGTCGTACACGATCTGCCCGGAATTGACCACAAAAACACGTTCGCACACATCCAGCAAATCGAGTTGGTGGGTGGCGAGCACGAAATTTTGGGTGAGAGAACCGAGAAGTTCCCGGAAATGGCGACGATTGCGCAGGTCAAGCAGCGTGGTGGGTTCGTCGAAGACGATCGTGTGCGGGTCGGTGGCGAGCACCGCCGCGAGCGCGAGTAGTTGTTTTTCGCCGCCGGAAAGTGTGTGGCAGAGGCGGTCGCGCAAATGGGTGATGCCGAGCCGCTCCAAGATTTGCAGGGCGCGCGGGGTGCGTTCGCTGCGCGGCAGGTCACGCAGGGAAAATTCGACGTCTTCTAGCACGGTGGGGAGCAGGATTTGTGCGTCCGGTTCGGAAAAAAGCATCGCTACTCCGCCGCGTGTGCCGGTTTCTTGGCTCGCTTGGTTGGCGCTTACCGTTACCGTGCCGACGCCGGGTTTCACGATTCCGGCAAGTAGGCGGCAAAGTGTGGATTTGCCGGAACCATTCGGGCCGATTATGCCGATTCGGCGCGCTTCGGAACGCAAACTAAGCGGGCCCAGAATGCGGGTTTCCGGGCTAGTTGATGAGCCGGCGAAAACTTCCACATTGCATAATTCGATCATTGTGCCTGCCCGTTCTCGTGTTTTTGACCGCTCCCATGTTTTTGGCCGCTCTCCTGGGCCTGCTTGTTCTCGTGTGCCAGCTTGCTCTCCTGGGCAAGTTTGCTCTCCTGCGCCAGCCCGCTTCCGTGTGCCAGCCTGCTTCTGGCCGACGTAGCCATAGGCGCGGGCGCGGCCAGCGCAGGTGCTTTTGCGGAACTTTGCTTCGCATTCTCGAAAAGATCTGGCATAACGCGGTGCACGCCGCGGGCAATCATGGCCGCGAGGACGGCTTTTACGGCGTCGAACGGAACAAAAATTCCGTTCGCAACAAAAGCCGCAACCCACTCCATGCGCAAGATTAGGACCATTCCCACGGTTCCCGTAACGTACATAATTAGTACGCCCACCGCGCCGGCAAGGATGTACCACAGCAGTTCCCTGAAAGCCTCGCCGCGTTTTACTTGTTTCTCGCTTCGTGCGCGGGCTCGCGCGGCTACCCGGGCGCGTGCAAACTGTACGATAAGGCCCGTCACGTAAGCGGCGATTACGTATCCGACCAGGTAGCCGACGGTAGGGCCAGCGAAAACGCCGAGGCCACCGCGCCCGCCGGTGAGTACTGGCAGGCCGATCGCGGCGAGCACCAAGAGTAGAAGCACCGAAGCGGTACCGCGGCGCGGGCCCAGCAACATGCCGGCAAGAATCGGGCCGGCAGCCTGCAAGGTGATCGGAACGGGGATCATGGGTGCGGGAATCGGCGGCATAATGCCGAGGGCTGCGATTATGCCGGTCATGGCCGCGGTTAGCGCGAGAGAGCGTGCATTCATGTGAACCAGGGTAGCCGGTGGAAAACATTGATTAATGTGTCACTCGTTATGGTAACGCCGAGCCTTCTGCGAAGTGTGTTACAGCCGAAGCGCACCACAGTTATATCTAGCCGCGCCTGTACATCGTCTTACGTACCAAATCGATGCGAGCATCTGTACTCCGCATCGCCACTTAGTTTCCGGTGGAAGCTACGGTTTCGGTTCCCCTCTTTTCCAGGGTTTCCCTCTCTTCCCGGGTTTCTGTGGCATCGGCGGGCTTGCTGGGTGTGGTACCCGCGGGCTTGCCAGCTGCAGTAATGGCAGGCTTGCCGATGTGGCCGGCAAGGTATCCGCGCAGGCCATGCGGAGAGCAGACCCAAATAATAAGGAAGACCACGCCCTGCGCCACCACCACGGACGCTCCCGAAGGCAGGTCGAACCAGTAGGAAACATACAGCCCGCCCAGCGCGCACAAACAGGCGAACACCGGAGCGATCCACAGCATCCGCTGGATCTTCGAGGTCATGAGGAAGGCGGCCGCGCCCGGCACAATCACCAGCGCAATAATCAAAATCGCCCCCACTGCCTGCATTGCAGTTACCACGGTGAGCGCTAAACAGACCAGCAGTAACGCACCAATTGCCCTTGTGGATATCCCGATTGCCCGCAAATGGGTCCGGTCAAAGGCATAAGCCGTAATATCGCGCCGCTTCACTAGCAGTAGCACGAGCGCGAGCGGCGCCAAAATCAGCACCTGCTTCATATCGGAATTCGTGATCCCCAGCAGATCCCCGAAAATCACGTGGTTCAGATCCACATTTGAAGGGTTGATCTTGATGAGAATCAGCCCGAGCGCGAACATGGCAGTAAAAACTGCTCCCATCGACGCATCTTCTTTCACCCGGGAAGTCCCGCGCAACAGGAAAATGAAAAGCACCGCGACGATCGCCGCTGCCAAAGCCCCCACCGAAAACGGCACGCCCGCAATATAGGCAATTACCACACCCGGCAAAATCGCGTGCGAAAGCGCATCCCCCATTAGCGACCAGCCAATCAGAATGAGCCAACATGAAATCACCGCACACACCGCGGCCGCCACCAGCGTCACCGTGGCTCCGCGCACCATGAACGGATGCGTCCACATCTCCCCGAAAAGCCAATACAGGTTCTCCATGCTCACGCCTCCCTACTTCCTTTCCGCCAGGCGGTAGTTTCACTAGGCGTCATGCCAAATGCCGGGCCTAAGTGTTCTGGTAGTAACGCTTCGGCCACATCGCCGTGGAAAATCACGCGACGGTATAGCAACAGCGCCTCATGGCATAAGTTCGGAAGCTCATAGAGGTCGTGGGTGGCCACAAATACCGCCCGGCCATCCTGCACGAGCTCATGCAAAATCCGGGTGATCATGAGCTCGGAAGGTTTATCCACACCCGCGAAAGGTTCATCGAGCAAAAGTAGGCGTGCTCCTTGTGCAATAGCCCGGGCAATAAACACGCGTTTGCGTTGCCCGCCCGATAGGGAGCCGATCTGCCGATCCGCAAACTCGCTCATTTCTACGATTTGCAAAGCCTCGGCCACGGCCGCGGCATCTTCGGGCCGGGTGCGGCGCAACGGCCCCATATACCCGTAGCGGCCCATGGTCACTACGTCCTTGACGGAAACGGGAAACATCCAGTCCACGCCTTCGTTTTGCGGCACATAGCCAACCAGGCTTGCTTTGCGTGCTTCCGGAGCGGGCCGGCCAAAAATCCGCACCTGCCCGGAATGACGCACCGCCCCCATAATTGACTTCATGAGCGTAGATTTCCCGGAGCCATTCATGCCTACTAGCCCGCAAATCTTGCCGGCTTCAAGCTCAAAGCTCACGCCCGTCAGCGCTTGCACTCGCCCGTAGCTCGCCCGCACATCGCGGACCTCTAAGGCCTTCTCCTTCATCAACTCATCCCTACTCGAATAACGCTTTTCTGTGCCCTAGCCGCGCTGGTCACTTCTCGCAGCCCGTTAACTTACTGGTAGTGGAATGCGCTTCCCGCGCTTATTACTTCTCGTGGCCCGTGCCCGTTACTTCTCGCGGCCCGTGCCCGGCGTTTTTTCGCCGCGCAAACCGGCGGTGATTAAATCGGCGTCGTACCGCAGAAGATCAAGGTAGGTAGGTACGGGACCATCGGTCTCAGACAATGAATCCACATAAAGCAAACCGGCTACCGGGACGCCCGTATCTTCAGAAACGGAGGCCATTTTGTCATCAACCGTAGTTTCGCAGAACAGCGCCTTGACGCCCGAATCGCGTACGAAGTTCTCTAGATCGGCCTTCGCACGCGGGCTGGAACCACCCTCAGAATTGACTGCCCACAAGTACTTTTCGGTCAGGCCTTGGTCGCGCGCCAAATAGCTAAAGGCACCCTCACAAGTCACCAAGGCACGCTGCTCGGGCGGCACCGTGGAAAGCTTTTCGTCCATTTCGGTGGAAATCTCACCGATTTTCTGCTTGTACTTTTCGCCGTTCTCCCGATAGGTATTCGCATTGTCCGGATCAAGCTTTACAAATGCCTTGACGATGTTATCCACATAGATTTTTCCGTTTGCGGGGCTCATCCACGCGTGCGGATTAGGGGCACCTGCGTAATCACCATCCCCAATCGGAATCGCTTCCACACCTTCCGAAAGCTCGGCTACTTCCGCCGGCGAGTTTTCCACATATTTATCGAACCAACGCTCTAACCCCAGGCCGTTGGTCAAGATTAGCTGCGCACCTTCCCCGCGCTTTATATCTTCCGGAGAGGGCTGGAAATCATGAATCTCCGCACCCGGTACGGTAATCGATTCCACACGTAACAAATCGCCGTCCACATTCCGGGCCATATCGGCAAGCACCGTAAACGAGGTCAAAACCAGCGGCCGGGAATCCTCCTTATCTCGGCTCGCGCCCATGTTTTTCGGGGAACACGCGGTGAGCGCGCTGGCGAGTACAGCGGCGAGTAAAGCCGCAATGATTGCTTTGATTTGCCTACGCAAAGTTATGCGCCAGGTTGTGCTGGTAGTTGTGCGCGTGGTCATGCGCGTGGTTGTGCTGCTAGTTGTGCGCGTGGTTGTACTGGTAGGTGTGCGCGTGGTGCTGGCTGCCTGAAAAGGAGTGCGTGAGTGTAATGCCATGCGCGGAACTATAGTTCGCCTTACCTAAGTATTCAATTACGGGTGCCCGAAATTTTCCACAGGCCACATTCGGAAGGCTAGGTTGAGGTGGGCGCGCCGCCTTTCACCCCATCAGCAGGCGGCAGATGGGAAAGCCTCAGTTGCAGTGGGCGCGGGCGACGGCGTCGCCGGAAACTGAAGCTAATGCAACTAACAAAACCTGACACCGGTACGCTAAGGAGTATGGCTGAAGAACCGGATTTCCGAGAGCTTGCTGCCGAAATTGATTCGATTGCACGCAATGCTCGCCTTGACTCTTTACCCGCTACACCCGCGAGCCCGGCGTACATCGTTAACACCTGGCCGCGGCTAGTTAAGGCATGCCAGACGCAACTGGAAACCGACATACTTTTCCGCCGCCTCGTCTTGCCGATTGCAATCGGGCCGCTCGTGGATGGTGTGGAAGTGCGGCCCGCCCGCGAACCATTTGGGCGCATTTGCTATGGAATTTGGTTCCGTGTTGCGCCGGCCAGCCAGGTAGATTTGGGGCGCCTAGCAAAGTGGCTGGGCGAAACTTTCACTTTCGGTTCGGTTCGCGTGCATAACTCCAGCGCTTACCTGTTTGTTGGTTTGCGCGCGGATGATCTTTCTTTCTCCCGCTTTTCTTCGATGGTGAAGTTTGTGCTCGTGGCCGGGCTTGATGCGCGCGCGATTTTCGTGCAGGGACTCGCCGATGTGCCGCCGGTCAAAGGCGAGCATTTTAGCGCCGAATGCATCGCTTTCGCCGCCGATAACCTGGAAACTATTCGCAGGGAAACCGGCGAATCATACGAAACTTCCACCGACTACTACGACGAGTATTACGAAGCTTATGCGGCCGGTTTTTCCTCTACCTCTAACCCCGGGGAAGCTCCCCACAGCTCCAGCAAAGCTCCCCACAGCGCGCCGCACCAGATTAGCTTGCAACCTTTCGCTTATTCGGGAATGGGCGATCTGGATAAACGCGTGATTTCTTGGGAAGACATCATTCATGGCCGCGAGGGTGATCCGAAAGAACTCCAATTCGGTTTCCAGCTATACGTAGATGCTTTGAGCCAACAAGTGCCGGTAACGGTTTCGCGCAATGTTTTGCCTTCTGGCGAGGATTCGATTTACCTGGTGACGCCGCTAGAGGAGGCACATCCGCTGGAAGTGCGTTTCGCGGCGGAAGCGGCAGCGGGGACGGCACTGACCGGCGTCGTAGTATTGCAAGGCCAGATTTTTGCCATGCACGCCCTGGAAATTGCGGGCCTGCCCCTGCGCACAATCGCCGAACAGGTGACCACCTTTGGCGTGGAAAGCGTGCAGATCGCTTCGCGCCTGCGCGAACGCCTCGCGGACTTTGAAGGACATGAAGGACTCGGAAGGAACCATGACCTGGACTAATACCAATAACGACGCCGCCCACGCACGCGGTAGCCACGCGGGTGCCCCGCTAACCGAAACACCACACTTCGACCCCACCGAAACCGGCACCGCGAAACTGGCGGAATGGTCGGAATTGCGCGCGGCTCTGCATGATGCCTTCCCGGATGCGGTAGACGACGCCGGGGCTCTACGCCTGCAAGTAGATGGCGTACCCGTGACGGTTTGGCTCGGGGTTTCCGGAATGCGCCATGGCGGCAAGGTAGTACACGCGGCCGCGCCGATTATCAAAAGCATTCTTGCAGCTGGCACACCAGAGCCTGGCAGCCTTGACGCAAACGCTGCCGCGCCCGGCGCCGCCACTACTACCGCTACAGAAACTAGTGCTGCGGCCGAAACCAGCAATGCGCCCAAAACCGGCACGGCGGGTGGAACCTGTGCCACGCGCGAAACCGATGCCGCAACCGAAACCGGCACGGCGGGCGCTACCGCTAACGAACCCGACGCACGGTCCGGCAGCCAGGCCGCGCATCCCCATGCGAGCAGATTGCTAGAGAAACTTGGCATCGATCCGGAGGGTCCGGACTTGGTGCAGATCGTACGCCTGGCCGAGAATTTGCCGCTGGGCGGGGTACGGCTTTTGGGCAATCTACCCCATCTGCATTTTTCGGTGCGGTTCCCAGTATCCGCTCACTGGTTGGCGGCCGCGATTCGGCTGCTAGTTACGCAGACCAAGGCCATATCGAAAGAAGCCTTAGAGTCATAAAACAGCCCTTATAATGAGACATCCTTAGCAGAGCAACCGGGTAGCAAAACCGCCCGGGCCGCAAACGGCCCTGAGATAAGAAGCCCGGCGGCAAGAGGCCCGGCGGTAAGAAACCCGGCGGCAAAACGGTTTTGGGTAGAGAGAAACGGCCGCAGTGGAAACACTCGCAGCTGCCCGAGCAAACAGAATACGGAAAGCAAAGACCCTAGATGTTTAAAAAATTCAGAGAAAAGCGGCGCCGCGAGCGCGAGGAAAACCGCTCCAATTTCGCGGAATTACCAATCAAGAATGATTCCGACCTGCGCGAATTTCTAGTCACCCGGTTCCGGGCGAAACAACAGGAAGACGGCGTGCATTATGCCTTCCGGGTGGTATGGAAATCTGATGACAAGTCTCAAGCAGTGCTTGCCTCCTACGCGCCCGTTCCCGAGCTCGGCGATCTCGCTTATTTCACGGCGCCGCTGGTCGATGGTCCGACGGAGGGGGTACTTCGCAGAATCATGCAGGAAAACGCCCGCCTACTGGAAGGCGATCTGGTGATGTTCGAATCGATGCTTGCCATGCGTATTACCGTCCCTCTCGGCGAGGTTACGGGCTCGCAGCTGTATAGCCAGTTGCAGCATTTCGCGGCCGGTGCCAACTCGATCCGGGAACAGTTCGCCGATGAAGTCCAGTCACCCTCCCTCACTTTCGGGTACTGATTCTCGATCTTTTGGCGCGGCTGGTGGGTTCGGCATTCGCGCCATCTTCTGGCCAGGGATGTTTCGGATACCGGCCACGCATATCCGCCCGTACATCCGCGTAGGGGCCGGCCCAAAAACTAGCCAGGTCATCCGTGATTGCCACCGGTCGTTGCGCGGGAGATAACAATTCCAAAGTGATCGGCACTTTTCCGCCGGCAATGCACGGCGTTGCTTTCCACCCGAACGCCTCCTGCACCCGCAAACGGACGGTAGGGCGCGCCCGCGAATAATCAATTCGCCGGTTCTCCCCGGTAGGAATCTGGATCGCCGCGGGTGCATATTCGGCGAGCCGCGCGGCCTGCTCCCAGGGCACAAGCCGCATCAACTGTGCCGCCGAAATCGACGCAAAGCTCCCGCAACGCACGAACTCATCCAATTCCGGCCCAGCTAATTCGTCTAATCTAGCGGCCAATGTTTCACGTGAAACATTCGGCCACGGATCCCCTAAAGCGTCATGCAAAAATTGCAGACGCTCGCGCAATTCTGCCCCTTCCCGCGAAAACTCAAGCGGCAAAGAACCATCTGCAACTGCTTTTTCCAGCCACGCCCGCGCCGCCTCGCGCGGCACTTTATCCACGGTTCGGCGGCGTAAGTGGATCGCTCCCAACCAGTGGTTTTCTTCCGCGCGCAGGCGTTTGCGTTTACCTTGAGTTAGTTCGACGTCGGTGGTGGTTCGCGCCATGTTTTTCCCGGCTTGCAAGGCATCAGCTTCCGCAATGGGGATCGCGGCGCGAATCATGGCATCAGCCCGGCCTGGTGAAGTGGTCAAAGAAGAAATCGCTAACCATTCCTCGCCGATGAGCGGTGAATCTTCCGGGAGTACCGCGCCCGTCCCGCCCGTGAGCACGTAGCGCGCGAAGGGCCGCGCGGGGTTGCTGCTCGGCCGGGCCCGGGCAATCCGGTCCGGGTAGGCAGCGGCCACGATCAACGCCGTCGCATCTACCTCCGAAAGCGGCGCGGAGCTACCTCCCTCCGCAGCCTTGTAGGCGGCCGTGTTCGCAGGTTGGGAACTAGAGGTTTCCCCTGGTTGGTATCCGGAGCCATCCGCAACCCTGAAGCCGGCCCCACCAGCGCGCTGAATTTCTTTTTCTAAACGGGAGGTTTGCTGCCGCCATTCGCGAGCCAGATGCGCCTGGCTTCCTCCCCGGCTCCCGCCGCTCCCACCATTCCGGCTCCCGCCGCGGCCGCTACCTCCGCCTTGCACTACACGCCGCCAGGAACTTAGATCTGCTCCGGGCAGGCGCGGTTCGAGAGCCAGCATGGCGCCGATTTGGGCGGCGCGGCGCGGGCCGATACGTGGGTCAGCGGCGCCCGTGAGCACCCCGCGCGCAATCCGCACATCCATCGGCATGCGTGCATACACCCGTGCTTCGGGCAAAGCCTTACCTTCTGGCCCCAGCAAACCCAGGTCTTGCAATACTCCTTCGGCGGCTGAAAGTGCGGGCGCGGGCGGCGCGGTAAGCAACGTTAGTCCTTCCCCGCGCGGGGTTCCCCACACGGCCATTTGGAGCGCGAAATCGGTGAGGTCCGCCGTCGTTATTTCGGGAGCGGCTTGATCGGCCAGCCGCGCCCAGGTCGATTCGGCCATCACCCGGTACACCGTGCCCGGGCCGAGCCGCGCCGCCCGGCCGGCGCGCTGTTCGCCTTCTGCCTGTGACTCCAAAACAGTCACCAAGCCAGAAATGCCGCTCGCATAATCCGTGTGCGGGCGGCGAGAAAGCCCGGAATCAACCACCACGGAAACTCCTGGTACCGTCAAAGATGATTCCGCTATCGAAGTGGAAACAATAATCCGCCGCGGCGCCGCCTGCCCGCCGCCGGCCGGCACTTCCTGCTGTTGTTTGCCCGGCACTTGCGATTCTTGCTCGCCCGGATTTTCCGGCGCGGAAAGCACATAGTCTTGCGCGGCCGCATCCAAAGAACCGTGCAATTGCAGAACTTCCACGGCCTCGCTGGCGAGCACCTCGCTGGCGAGCACCTCGCTGGCAAGCGCCTTGCCGGCAAGCAATCCGGCCACGGTTTCCACTTCCCGCCGGCCCGGCACAAACACCAAAATATTGCCCGTGGTTTCCGTCAGCGCCCGCCGCGCGGTAGCCGCTACGTGGCCCAAAAATTCGCGGCGTACCCCGATCGCCCCGTCGCGTCCAATCGTGCCCAGTGGTTCTGCACCGCGACCGGGCGCCGCATAACGTACCGTGAGCGGATAAACCTCACCCTGGATTCGCACCGCTCGCACACCTGAATCGCCTGTTTCAGTTTCGGCGCTGGCGGTTACGCCAGATTCGTTGCTACTAGCTTGCGGCTTCGCTTCTCCTTCGCGCGTTACAGCGCCCTCGCTAGGTACACCGCCCTCGCTGGTTACGCTACCTTCGCTGGGTACACTGCCCTCGCTGTGTGTATTGCCCTCGCCGGGTGCGCTGCCGGCAGCACTCTCGGTTTGGCCCGCCGCACTTGCGGCTTCACCCGCCGCACTTGCCAAGCATTTTGTAATTTCGGCGGTATTCAAGGTGGCAGACATAGCTATAAGCGCTAGATCCGGGCGCAAAGCGGCGCGCACGTCGAGTGCAAAGGCCAGCGCAATATCCGCATCGAGGTGGCGTTCGTGGATCTCATCCAAAATTATGGCGCCCACTCCGGGCAGTTCCGGATCTGCTTGCAAACGCCGTACCAGCACACCTGGAGTAACCATTTCAATCCGTGTCTGCGCGCTAGTACGGTTCTCCCCGCGCACTGCAAACCCCACGGTTTTCCCGATCGGTTCCCCCAAAAGGGCGGCAATCCGCCGAGCCGCGGCCCGCGCGGCCACGCGGCGTGGCTGCATAACTAACACCCGGGTTGCTTCCCGCACCGGTCCCGCTTGCGTCTGGGAAAATGCCGGCGCCGCTTTATCCCCAAAAAGTTCCGCCGCCTCCGGATCGCCTGCCACCCAAGTGGCAACCAGCGGCGGAATCAGTGTGGTCTTCCCGGTACCGGGCGGTGCCTCAATAACGGCGAGCCCGCGCGATTCTTCCAGTGCCTGCCACACGTCTGCCAACTGGGTGGCGACCGGCAAAGCAGGAGGTTCACGAAGCAGATCACATAAAGAACGCGGCATTACTCCATGCTATCGGGTAGCGCCCGGCTGTCGAGTGGCCGAGTGGCGCCGCTGCCGGAGCCGTATTACCGGGTGGGTCGTATTATCGGGTAGCGCCGTGGTCGGTGAGGTAGGCGAGCACGGCCCGCACGCGCCGGTTCTCCTCCCCCGGTTCCATGCCGAGTTTCTGGAAAATACTGGCCACGTGCTTGGAAATCGTTGCCCCGGAAAGGTACAGCTTTTCGGCCATTTGCGAGTTGGAAAGCCCCTCGGCCATGAGCGCCAAAATTTCCATTTCCCGTTCCGTCATCTCCGCCAAGCGCGAGCGCGAACCGCGCATTAATTCCCCGGCCACTTCCGGATCGACGACGACGCCGCCCGCCGCCACCACATCCAGGGATCGCATGAAGTCCGCAACCCGGGCCACGCGGTCTTTCAGCAGGTAGGCAAGCCCGCCCGTAGGTTCTTCTCCGCTGGTCGCCACTCCCCCGGTATTTCCGAATCCCCCAGCATTCCTGAAACCGGAGGGGTCAAAAAGTTCGCGTGCATAGGCCGGGGCCACGTATTGGGAGAGGACCACGATGCCAATACTGGGATGGGCGCGGCGGATTTCCACGGCGGCCCGCAAACCGTCGTCGGTCATATTTGGCGGCATTCGCACGTCCGTAATAATCACGTCTACCGGTGTTTCGGCTACGGTGGCGAGCAGTTCGGGCGCGCTTGCCACCTGGGCGCACACCTCGTGTTTGCGCCGTTCCAAAATGCCCACTAAACCTTCGCGGAACAAAGCCGAATCATCTGCCACTATCACCTTCATTATTGCCTCTCCTGCCTGCGCTTTGCGGCGCGGGTTCGCACTTGGACGCACTGGTAACGCGCTTGCCTCAACTATCGCTATTCTCCCGGATTTCGTGCCCCTCTTGGCGGGCGCGAGACTCGCCGGCTACGCCAAACTCGCCGCGTTGTAACAGCAAAGGAATACGGGCGGCAACCACCGTGGGCCCGCCCGGCGGGGAGGAAACCGTGAGAGAACCGCCAAAGGAGGCCAGTCTTTCCGCCAAACCGGCCAGACCGCCACCTTCGCGTAAGACGGCGCCGCCCGGGCCGTCGTCGCTCACCGAGACCACCAAGTTATCCCCGGCCGTCAATAACACCACCACGTGGGCATCGCGCGCGTATTTCGCCGCGTTCGTGAGAGCTTCTGATGCGGCGAAATATCCCGCGGCCGTCACCCCCTCCGTTATTTCCGGCAAGGGTTCGGGAACCACTAATTCCACATCCAAAGGTGAAGTTTCTGCAAGGTCGCGCACGGCAGCTTCCAAACCCAGATCGGACAGCACCTTGGGGTGGATTCCGGCCACGGTACGCCGCAAAGCACGCAAAGCCAGTTCGGTGCGGTCTTGCGCGGAGGCCATTAAACTGCGTGCTTCCGCCAAACTCTCCCTGAAATCCGCCGTCAAATCCGCATCCGCCTGGGTTGCCGCGTCGTCCAAAATGAGCGCGGCTTCGCCCACGTCGATTGATGCGGCCACGAGGAACTGTTGGGCGCCGTCGTGCAGATCGCGTTCGATGCGGCGCCTTTCAATTTCGAAGGCGGCTGCCACCTGGCGCCGCGCGGCGACGTCGTACCCGTATTCGGCAGCGGAAACACTCCACGTGGAAGTTTCGCGCTGCCGGGAAAACTCGCGCGCACTATTTCGCGCACGCACCACGCACCACACTGCGGCAAGCCAGCTAAGACCGACGAGGATTAGAAACACCGGGTAGCCGTAACTGCGCAATCCAGCGCAGAGCAGCAGAAACCCGAACAGTGAGCAGAACCCGGCTCCCGCCCCGTATAAGAACATGCACCACGACGATTTACGCAGCGCGCGCCGAGAATTACGCATGCAGCTCCCTCCTCACCCGCGGCGCAAAAGGCACAGGAAGCGCAGAAAGTGACGGCCAAATGGTCATGCCTTTATCTTCTCACTTGCGCGGCACAGATACTGAACGGCGCGGATACTGCGCGGCACAGGTAGACTCAGCTCTACCTTATTGCGATACTCAGGGCCGTTCCGCCGGTCCGGCCCGCGCGCCAGAATCGAAGCATGACAACACAAACATCAACGCTCCACACCGCGAGCCTTATGAAGAATTTTGGGAAGGTGCGCGCCCTGCGCGGGGTGACGCTCGATATCCCCTCCGGCCAAACCGTGGCCATTATGGGGCCTTCCGGTTCCGGTAAGTCCACCTTGTTGCACTGCTTGGCGGGTATCATGGCCCCTTCGAGCGGCACCGTCTTTTTGGGAAATACTGAGATTTCCGCGCTTTCCGATGCAAAACGCTCCAAGTTGCGGCTCGCCCGCATGGGTTTCGTGTTCCAAGACGGCCAGCTCATCCCTGAATTACCGGCGCGCGAAAACGTGGCCGTGCCGCTCATGTTAGGCGGGACGCGGCGCGGGAACGCCCTAAAGGTAGCCGATGAGTGGCTGGCCCGGCTCGGCGTGGATCGCGAGCGCAAGCGCCGGCCCGGGGAAATGTCTGGTGGGCAGATGCAGCGCGTGGCTATCGCCCGTGCCCTGGCCGGCAGTCCCGCCGTCGTTTTCGCGGACGAACCTACCGGCGCGCTCGACCAGTCCACCGGGCACGAGGTCATGCAGATTCTGACGACGACGGTGCGCATGTCCGGTGCCACGCTCGTCATGGTGACGCACGATCCGAAGGTCGCCCAATGGTGTGATCGGCTAGTGGAAATTCGCGATGGTGTGGTTCACGCCGATTCCCAACCGAACGCTGCGAACGCCCCAGAACAACCTGGCCAGCCCGGCCAACCGAACGCGGCGACTCAGCAAGCTGCGGGAGGCCAGCAATGAACACTTTGAAATTAGCGCCCATGCTCACCGCCGGGCGGATCAAAGCTCGGCAAGGTGACGGCTGGCTAGACGTGTTAGCCGTCATTACCTTCGCCATTTCAGCAGCTTTAGCTCTCACGGTGGCGGGTGGCGCATGGATGTTTTACGGCTGGTATACCGATCCGAGCCCGGAGATTGCGCAAGGTTTCTTGGAAATCTCCGGCACGGCAGAGCTTAGTGGAGACATCGCCTCCCAAGCGGACTCCGTAAAACTTTGGGCCCTACAGTACTTTATTCTCGCCGGTTTTGCTTGCGGGCTTTTGGTAGTACCAGTGTTTTCGCTCGGTTCTTCCGCTGCCCAGCTGGGTGCTGCTGGCCGGGCCCGCCGCCTGGCGTCCTTGCGGCTGGTGGGTATGACGGGCGGGCAAACCACTCTCATGACCGTGGCCGAAACCGTAGTGCAATGGGTAATCGGCGCGACTATCGGGAGCGCTGCTTACCTCGCAACTTTGCCGCTATGGCAACACGGCTCCTTTGTGGGGCAAAGAATTATTTGGCAACACATGCTTCTACCCTGGTGGCTATTCGCGCTCATTTTGCTGGCGTTGCTCTTGATCGCTGTGCTTTCCACGGTCTCCGGTCTGCAGAAAGTGCGCATCTCCCCGCTCGGGGTGGCCCGCCACCAAAGCTCGGCGGCTTTGCGCTGGTGGCGTCTGCTCGTTTTGGCTCTCGCTATCATCATATTCATCGCATATATGTTGAAACGCGGAAGCTACCAAGAAATAGGAACCTGGGTAATTATAAGCCTGACGTTAGCGGGCGTAATTGCCGGTATTACAGTTGCCGCGCCTTTCATTATTCAGGTACTGGCCTGGCCTCTCACAAAAGTCAATAGCGTTCCGGTGCTCCTTGCGGCCCGCCGCATTCTCGATAACCCGCGTGCCATATGGCGTACGGTCAGCGGCATTATTCTGCTCTGTTTTATCGCTGGTTACACTTCAATAAGTTCCGTAGCTTTCACCAAAGACGGCGTTACCCGGGGCGATCTCTGGTTCCTCCACGATATTCGTTTTGGCGTGCTGATTACCTTGACGGTTGGCTTCGTGGTAGCGGCGATTGGGATTCTTATCAACCAGGCTTCCGATATTTTCGATCGGGGCCGGCAAACCCAAGCTTTGCGTTACTTGGGTTTCCCCACGCGAATCTTCTCTGCCACACGGCTGGTACAAAGCTTCGGACCGCTCCTAGTATGCGCGATTCTATTCACCACCCTGGGCCGCTGGCTCGCTAGCTTTATGATTCCGGCCAGTAAGAGCAACTACATTGAAAGCGATAACCTGGTGGTACTCCTCGCGGTATTAGGTATCGGTTTGGCCATGTGCCTGGTGGCTCTGCTCGTGGTGGCCCCGCTAGAAAAGCGCGTGGTCTTACGCCAAGGGCGACAAAACGACTAGCCACCGACCGCGCATGGTATTTACCGCCGGGCCGCCGGGAGCATAGTACTTACCATCGGGCCGCTGGGAGGAGGTTTTCCTGCCGGCGGCCCGAGTGTACGCCGCTGTTAACGGAGCATTTCTAGAGGCAGATACCACAGGCGCACACCGCCGGTTTACACCCTTAGTCCCACTTTCAAGTGATAGTGTGGCTAGAGAATGTTTTGGGTATCGCATCGTCTCGAAGTTGTGACGCGCGTATCCGCCCAAGCAGGACGTGCGGCTAATATGATTGAGGCGTTTAACGCCGAGTTGTGCACTAGGAGTTTCTCGGTGTGTAAATGCAGTTCGCCTGCGATTGAGGAGTAGAGGAATGGACCAAATCCGCGCGGCCCTCGTGTATTTTTCACGGGGCGGGATGTCGATGTGGTTTACCGGGACGGCGGTTCGTCAACCTGGCAATACGGAACGGTTGATGCAGCTTGTCAAAGACGAACTTGAACGCGGCGGGGCTTGTGCAACCCTCGATACTTATCGGATCTTGCCGGCTGATCCTTACCCGGAAGATGTGGACGAAGCAAAAACGCGGAACTTCGCGGAACAGGATGACCACGCCATGCCGGAAATCGCCGAGCCGGTACCGAGCTTGGCCGATTATGACGTGATTGTCTTGGGCTTCCCCGTGTGGGGCGATAGCGTGCCGCGGATTATTTCTTCTTACCTCTCCCAAGCTTCAGTAGGAGAGTCCCTAATTTTGCCTTTCGTTACGTGGTCCTTGAGCCCGCTGTGCGTGAACATTACCGGCACGATCGCGCTCGTGGCGCCCGATGCTACCGTTGGCCTGCCCATGTACATCCGCGGTGAAGACGTAGAACGCGAACGCACGCTCGAACACGTGCATGAATGGCTCGAAAGCGCCGACCTAACTTCATAAGCCGCACTGATTTCTAAGTCGGACCAACTTCCTAACGGAAGCTGGCCCGACTTTCTAGCGGAACCTGCCCGGTTCGAACCGCTAGGTGCAAAACTGCTTGGCGCAAACTGCCCGATTCGAACTGCTTAGGCGCAAACTTTAGCGCTGCCCACGCTGGTCCCGATTGCGAGATACCCAGCGCGGGCGGCGCTTTGTTACCTTATTTGCGGCGTGCTACCGATTAAATACGGCGCACTACTGCTATTTACGGCTCGCTACAGCCAGTGCTGGCGCAGTTCGGCCGGGTCTGCCGCTACTAGCTGGGCCGGCGGCACATCGAAGAGCGTGATTGCACCCGTGGCACCCGCCGCGGCCATGCGGGCCACGGCCCGCGCGGAAGCAGCGAGTACCGAACCCGTAAATTCTGGGTTCGAATCTAGTTTGAGTTCGCCATGTACCACCTGCGTGGTTCCCGGCGTCGTCTCCCCGATGCGAATCACATGCCCGCCGTGCGGCATACCCGTATGATCCCGCGCAAATTCGGCTTCCGAAATGAAGTTCACTTCGGTCTCGTAGGGAGCGAAATAGTCGGGCATGGTCACGATCGCTTCGCGCACCGCATCCGCATCGGCACCTTCTTCGAGCACTACGAACACTTGACGGCGATGCTTTTCCGCCGTGCTCAGCTCCAGCTTTTCGCCCGCGAGGATGCGCTGCATATTCTCTTCCACGGGGAGCGTGTACTGTACCGCGTGCTTCACCCCGGAAATCCGCCTTACCGCATCCGAATGCCCTTGCGAAAGGCCCGGCCCCCAGAAAGTGTAGGTTTCCCCGGCCGGCAAGAAAGCCAGACCATAGGCGCGTTGCAGGGAGAAGAACCCCGGATCCCAACCCGAAGAAATCAGGGCGAGCGTGCCATGCTCCTTGGCGGTAGCGTCCACGGCCGCGAAATGCGCGGGGATATGCGCGTGGTTATCGAAAGAATCGACCACGTTGAAATGCTCGGCTACCTGCGGAGTTTGGGTTTCCAGATCGGTTGCGGAACCGCCGCAGTTAATAACGACGTCGATCTTGCCCACCCAGCTGGGTAGCTCGCGCAAAGCCACCACGGGAGCACCAGCGGTGACCACAGTTTCCGGGGCGCGGCGCGTAAATACTGCCAGCAGCTCCATATCTTCGGCATGGGCGAGAGCTTTTTCCACTCCGCGGCCCAAATTGCCGTACCCGTTAATTGCTACTCGGATCTTTCCCATAATGGCAATGCCCCTTTCTTCTGTTTCCGCAAAGCGCGGTGCCGGTGACGAGAAGAGCGTAATGCCTCCGTGGGCCAGCGCCCCGGAGGCCAGCATATTTTGAGATATATCCGGAGCATATCTACACTTCGCGCTGCTATCGGCCCGTCACTCTTCTGCTTGCGCCGCCTGTGCCATCTGGAAGACCAATTCCCGGGCCGCGGCACACACTTTCTCGGTTTGCGTGCCCGCACTTACCTGTTTGAAACCGTCGTAAATGATGGCACGGGTGAATGAGGTCCAAATATCCGGATCTGCCGCCCCTATATCTTTCCACGCCATCTTCAGTTGCTCACTGAAGAAATCGTGCACGCGATCGACGTCTTTTTGTGCCTCAGAACGCCGCGCTTCAGAAACCGGTTTGCCGTGCGTGCTACGCATCAAACCCATGAGCCAGCCGTGTGAGGACCGCGTGCCTGATTGCCTAATGCAAGCCACCACGAGCGTAGCTAAACGTTGCGCGGGTTCGGCATCCATGTCCACGTGTTGCATGACTTCCGCCCGCCATTTGGGCACGTTCCGATCCAAAACCATGAGGCGTAAATCATCCACGGAATCCACGTAGCGGTAAATTGAGTTGCGGGCAATCCCCGCTTTGGCAGCTACCGCGCCGGCGGAAAGGGCGCGCGGACCTTGCGTACGCAAAATTTTTTCCGCCGCTTCTACGATGCGGTTTGTCATCATTTCCCGGTGCTCACGCACCGTCGGAGCTTCGATTTTCGGCATCCCTCCTCCTTCCTTCTGGGACCATTGTACGACCTTTTATTTAGCGACGCCGTACGATGAGCTCCGCGAAAGAGGTGGACTTGTTGCCCATTTTGGGTAACACCCACCGCCGGCCCAAAGAAATTCCGGGCCGGAGGTCCTATGCTTCGGGGTAAAAGTTACCCGGCCCGCCAGGCCCCCAGTCCCGCCCACCGGGCCAACCGCCCTGCCCACAGAGCGACCTATCCCTCCCGCCGGCAAGGCCAAGCCGGCCCGCGCGCCGGGCCAACTGTCCCGCCTCCCGGGAAGGCCATCCCGAACGCCGGCTAGAAATCCCAGTCGTCGTCTTCCGTGGCTTCCACCTCACCAATCACGTAGGAAGAACCGGAACCGGAGAAGAAATCGTGGTTCTCATCGGCCCCCGGAGAAAGCGCCGCCAAGATCGCCGGATTCACGTTCGTCTGTTCGGCCGGGAAGAGCGCTTCGTAGCCCAAATTCATGAGCGCCTTATTGCCGTTATAGCGGAGGAAGGCACACACATCTTCCGTCAATCCCATTTCGTCATACAGGGAGGAAGTGTATTCCACTTCGTTTTCATACAGATCTTGCAGCAGGTTGAAAGTGTATTCCTTGAGCTCCTCGCGCCGCTTTTGGGAAGCCTTGCGTAATGCCACCTGGAACTTGTAACCAATGTAGTAGCCGTGCACGGCCTCATCGCGAATAATCAGGCGAATCAGATCCGCGGTATTGGTGAGCTGGCCGTGCGCGGACCAGTACATGGGCGCATAGAAACCGGAGTAGAAAAGGAAAGATTCGAGCATCGTCGAAGCGACCTTGCGCTTTTCCGGATCGTCCCCGCGGTAATAATCGAGCACGATCTGCGCCTTCTTCTGCAAGAACTCATTATTCTCCGACCATTCGAAAGTTTCGTCGATTTCCTCGGTAGAAATCAGGGTAGAGAAAATCGAAGAATACGACTTCGCGTGCACGGATTCCATAAAGGCAATATTCGTGTACACGGCTTCCTCATGCGGTGTGATCGCATCCGGAATCAGGGAGACCGCACCCACCGTGCCCTGGATCGTATCCAGCAAAGTAAGACCGGTAAATACGCGCGTGGTCATCCGCTGTTCGTGGGGCTGCAAGCTGTTCCACGACTGAATATCGTTCGAAAGCGGCACCTTCTCCGGGAGCCAGAAATTACCCGTCAACCGGTCCCACACCTCGAGGTCCTTTTCATCCTCCAGACGGTTCCAGTTGATCGCACTGACCGAACTGACCAGCTTGAGCTTCGGCTGGATCATGCTGTTTCCTTCCCGCGGAGCGCCGCGCTCCCGCATGTTTTGGCTCCGCTTGCGCTAGATTTCGGAGCACCGGTAGTGCCCAAGTTTGCCACGCGCGCCCGCCATCTCCAATGTCCCACGTCGCAAAGTTTTCAAATATTTTTTTGTGGGGGTGGTGCGTGCCATGCCGCTTCGCATTGTTTCGTGTCGCTACAGGCCGCTTCGCGCTACCACTCGCTTACCTACCCGCGGCTCGGCCGCCCTGTTCTGTTTTTCTTTTCGACGCCGCCGCCCCTGCCCTTTTCGACGCCGCCCCCGCCTCTTCTTTTCGACGCCGCCGCTCGCGCCCCTGCCACGATTTTCGCGGTAATGCGCAGGCACGCCAATAGTTCTAAAATGAGAGAATGGCCGAAAACATACGGGAGCAGATTGCGGCATTGCGTGATGCGCAAATCATCAGCATCGTCGGCGAAACTATGTTTTCCCGCGGGTATCAATATTTCATCAATGAGCACGTGTTACATACCGATGAAGAACCCGAATTGGCGGGCGGCATTTCCGCGGTGGTACTAGGCAACGGCCGCTCCTACCGCGTCGTAATTAACTCTCTGCATCCTTTCCACGCTACCTGCGGATGCCCAGTGCGCGTGCGGTGTAAACATATTGCCGCCACCTTGCTGGCCGTGCGTGCCGAAAGCAGTTCTTGGCGTGAGCAGCTATACATGTTAGGTAGCGGCCGCCAGGTAACTAAGGCAAATCAGCACGAGCCGGAATATGAGCGGCTTGGCCTTCGTTTGGAGCGCACTAAAACCGGGATCAAACTGCGGCCTTTACGCCAGTTGCGAGCCGGTAACTGGACGCCAAACCAGATGAGTTGGAACCAGTTTGCCCAAAGGCAGCGCCCCGGCGCACGTACCGGAAGCCGGCTAGCCGTCCCCGCGCACCGCGCGGCCCTGCAGAATTTTATGCGGCAGGTTTCTTCCGGCTACCGCTCCCCGCACGAAGGTCTAACTTTGCGCGACCTCGGCAGCATGGCGCTGGCTTTACTGGCACAGGCCGCACAGGCCGGAGTGGAACTATTTTGGCAAGACACTTCGCATCCCCTCGAGATTTCTGCCGATCCGTGGGAAGTTTGCGCAGATGTGACCCTGCTGGATAGCGGAGATTTGCAGGTGCGTATTCTGGCGCTCGGGGCCGATGGGCGGCGCGTAGAAGTATTGGAAAACACCAAGCCTCTGCTCGGCCTGCTGGTTACCGATAATGGGGCGATTCTTGGTGCCCTGCCGCAAGGCACTTCTAAGGCCGTAGCTGCTCTTTTGTGCACAAACCACCCAATTTCCGTGCCGCAAAAAGACCGGCTCGAGTTCGAAACCGCGTTCCTGCCCTCTTTGGAGAAAATTCTTCCGGTTTCTTCCCGCGATGATTCCTACCACCCGTGCCGGGTTTCCCCGCCCCGCCTGTGCCTGGAAGTATCCCGGCCCGAATCAGGCTACTTCGAAATCACGGCCAAACAGCAAGTCAGTCTGGAAGGCGACGCAGCAGAACTGCGCGGCGCCGCGGAAAACACCGCACCCGAAACCACGCTCGCCGCGGAAGCTAGCACTGCGGCCAGCGAAGAAAGCACCGAAGCAGACGCCGCAGCCGCTATCGAAAGCAGGGAAGACGGCGTCGAACCGCAACGTGAATCACAACCTGAAGCGCAACCTGAACCCCAGATCGCGCCAATTGCGGACTATCTGGCTCTCAGAGATGATATCGAGACCTGTTTGCGGCTGTGGGAAAACAGCGCGGTGGGCGGAGTACCAACTTCTTTGCGTTCGGCGCTGCTGCTCTCGCAGTTTCACACCAGCGCGGCAGAAATTAACGCTTGGGGTTCTAATACCACTAACCTAAATTTTGAGCAGTTTGCGCGTTTCCAAGGAGAGCTCGCCCCGCGCCTGGAAGAGGCTGGGATTCGCGTCTTCTACGCCGATGGCGCCCAGTTGCATATTTCGCACGAAAAACCCGTGATTGAAACCCGGATCCAGGAGAGCAATGACTGGCTAGACCTAGGGATTGTGGTAACAATCGGGGATTTTGAGGTGCCTTTGCCTGAACTTTATGAGGCCCTCACCAATAACTATGACTATGTGATACGCGGGGACGTAATGATTCCGCTCGGCCCGGATTTTGATCCGCTCCGCGCATTGCTCTCCAGTGCCGCCGCGCTCGGCGAAGTGGCGCCGAAAACCGTGCGGGTACCAACCGTGCGCGCGCACGCCCTGTACCTTTCGGAAAGCCAGTTGACGGCGTCGAAAAATATTCGCAAAAAACTGCGGGAACTGGAACGCCTGGGAGATCCGGAACCTTTGCCGGAACACGTTTCGGCTACTTTACGTGGCTATCAGCAAAACGGGTACGCCTGGCTCACGCATTTGGCGCGGGCAAATTTTGGTGGTGTTCTGGCCGACGATATGGGCCTGGGCAAAACCCTACAAATCCTCACGATGATTCAACGCCTGCAGGAAACCGGGGAACGGGAAGGGCCGGTGCTGATCGTGGCCCCCACTTCGGTGGTTTCGAATTGGCAGGCAGAGGCGCAAAAATTCACGCCGCAACTGCGGGTGCAAGTGGTGCGCAATTCGGCAAAACGGCGCCGTGAATCAATCCCGGAACTTGCCAGCTCAGCCGATATCGTGGTCACTTCCTATACTTTGGCACGGATCGACGCCAAGGAATATCGCCGCGTGCAGTGGGGTGGCGTGGTTGCCGATGAGGCACAAGCAATCAAAAACCCGGCTACGAATTCCTATAAGGCGATTGCGGATTTGCGGCGGCCGTGGACCTTCGCGGTAACCGGCACGCCGATTGAGAACTCGCTCGGTGATTTGGCGGCGCTCCTATATTTGACGGCGCCCGGGTTGCTTCCTAACCGCACGGTTTTTTGGGAAAAATTCCGCAAACCTATCGAGCGGCGTGGCGATCAGGAAGCTACCAAGCTATTGCAACGTCTGGTGCATCCCTTCATTATGCGACGCCGGAAGAACGACGTAGCTCAAGATTTGCCGGAGAAGGTAGAAAACACCATTTTGGTGGAGCTAACTCCCAAGCATATGCGCCGGTACCGCCAACAATTGGAACGGGAACGCCAAGAAGTGTTGGGGCTGATCGAGGACGTGGATCATAACCGCATCTCAATCTTGGCTTCGCTAACGCGGTTGCGGCGGCTGGCTATTGACCCGGGCTTGTTTGACGAAAAGGCCGGCCTTTCAGAATCTGCGAAGACCGAACGGCTTGTGGAACACTTGCACGAGCTATTGCCAGAAGGGCACCAGGTGCTCGTCTTTTCCCAGTTCACCAGCTATTTGGAACGGATTGCCCGGCGCTTGGGCGAAGCCGGGATTAGCTACTCGTACCTGGATGGTTCAACCCGAGACCGCGACGGCGCAATCGCCAGCTTCCGCGAGGGCGAAAACCCCGTATTCTTGATCTCCCTAAAGGCGGGCGGCACCGGCCTCAACCTAGTGGAAGCAGACTACGTTTACATTATGGATCCGTGGTGGAATCCGGCCGCCGAAGAACAAGCAATTGACCGCAGCCACCGCATCGGGCAAGGCAAACAGGTGATGGTGTACCGGCTGGTCTCCCAAGGCACGATCGAAGAAAAAGTGGTAGCCCTGCAGGACCGCAAACGGAGCCTAGCCGGGATCGTCAACTCCGGCGCGGATCGGCCCATCACGGCCGCCGACATGCGGGCCTTACTCTCCGACGTCGGCTCCTCAGGTGGTTTCTAGTTTCAGCTACGAGTTACTCATAGATACGCGAGCGGTGCCCGACGGCTACCGCAAGGATAATGAAGTTCTCGTGATCAAGCCGCGTGACGACTCTCCAGTCACGCCACCTGTATCTACGTAGACCTGCTAACTTTCCAGAAAGGGGCTTCCCCTGTTTTTCAGGGAATCCAGTACTTGCCAAGTCACGCAAATATGCGGTGATTTCGCGAGCAACCTGTTTGTCTAGTTTCTTGAGATCTTTGAGAGCGCCGGGGAGGTATTCAATCTTCCAGCCCAAGGGCCACCTTGACCTGGGTCTCTGAGTAGCTAATGCCATCGCATTCGTAAGTTTCGAGACGTTCCAGGATCTCTTGTTCTACTAACAAATTATCAACTGTGGTCTCGATGGCTTGCCGGATATATTCGGAAGCAGGTTTTCCCGTAGCAGCTGAAAGTTTTTCGAGTTTTGCTGCCGTTTCTGCGCTTATTTCTACTGTTGTTGGAACCATGCTAACCCCCTTCGCTCCTGTCGTTCGCGGCAACCTCACCACGCGCATATAGTGACATTGTAAGAAAAACTAAGGGCGCCGCGAAAGCTATCCACAACTTCCGCGGCGCCCTTGTTGCGTGTATCCCCCGCACGCGCAACGCCTTCAATTACGCCTCACACGCGAGGTCCCCAGTTCTGACCTCCACCGGCGCCAGCCGCTACAACATGCACCCCGCTACACCATGCATCCCGCTACAACATGCAGGAAACGCAGCCTTCCACTTCGGTGCCGTGCAATGCTTGCTGCCGGATCCGCATGTAATAAAGGGTTTTTATGCCTTTGCGCCAGGCGTAAATGTAGTTTCGATTCACATCCCGCGTGGTCACCGTATCCGGGTAGAACAAGGTCAGGGATAGGCCTTGATCCACGTGCTGGGTGGCCACCGCATAGGTGTCAATAATCTTTTCCGGCCCGATTTCGTAGGCGTCCTCGAAATATTCGAGATTGTCGTTCGTCATGTACGGCGCCGGGTAGTAGACGCGGCCCAGCTTGCCTTCCTTACGGATTTCGATCTTGGAAACAATCGGGTGAATCGAGGAAGTGGAATGGTTGATGTAGGAGATCGACCCGGTGGGCGGCACCGCCTGCAGGTTCTGGTTGTAGAGCCCGTAGGTGGCTACGTCTGCGGCCAGGGCCCGCCAATCCTCCCGGGTAGGAATATGGTGCCCGGCAAACAGTTCCCGCGTGCGCTCACATTTCGGTTCCCACACCTGGTTGAGGTACTTCTCAAAATACTCACCACTCGCGTAGGCAGAATCTTCAAACCCTTCGAAGCGCTCCCCGCGTTCCTTCGCAATCTCCATGGAGGCACGAATCGCATGGTAAGCCACGGTATAGAAATACATATTCGTAAAGTCCAGGGCTTCTTCCGAACCGTAATGGATCCGTTCCCGGCCCAGGTAGCCGTGCAGGTTCATCTGCCCCAACCCGATAGCGTGCGACATGTCGTTACCGCGTTTTATGGAAGGAACCGATTCGATCGAAGTCTGGGTAGAAACCGCGGTCAATGCCCGCACGGCGGTTTCCACAGTTTTTCCGAGCGAAGGCGAATCCATGGTTTTCGCAATATTTAGCGAACCGAGGTTGCAAGAAATATCCTTGCCCACGTGCTCATACGAAAGATCCGGGTTATATGTGGAAGCTTCCGAGACCTGCAAAATCTCCGAGCACAGGTTAGACATTGTGATTTTGCCCTTGATGGGGTTCGCCCGGTTCGCGGTGTCCTCAAACAGTAGGTACGGGTATCCGGATTCAAACTGGATCTCCGCTAAGGTCTGGAAGAACTGGCGCGCGTCCAAGGGATACTTGTGAATCCGCGTATCTGCGACCATTTCGTAATACTTCTCGGTCACATTTATTTCGGTGAAGGGTACCCCGTACACGCGTTCGACGTCGTATGGGGAAAACAGCCACATCGTTTCCTTTTTCTTCGCTAGTTCGAAAGTAATATCGGGAACGACGACGCCGAGCGAGAGCGTTTTGATGCGGATTTTTTCATCGGCATTTTCCCGCTTCGTATCCAGGAAACGCATAATATCCGGATGGTGTGCATGCAGATACACGGCACCCGCACCTTGCCGCGCTCCCAACTGATTGGCGTAAGAGAAGGCATCTTCCAGGAGTTTCATCACCGGGTTTACACCCGAAGATTGGTTTTCGATGCGCTTGATGGGCGCGCCCTGTTCCCGCAGGTTCGAAAGATTGAGCGCCACCCCGCCGCCACGCTTCGAAAGCTGCAGGGAAGAGTTAACGGCCCGCGCAATCGATTCCATATTGTCTTCCACGCGGAGCAGGAAGCAGGAGACCAGTTCCCCACGGGCTTTCTTGCCGGCATTGAGGAAAGTAGGCGTGGCCGGTTGGAAACGCCCGGAAAGGATCTCCTCTACTAGATCCATGGCGAGTTTCTCATCGCCTTCGGCCAGCATGAGAGAAACCATGCACACGCGGTCTTCAAAAGTCTCCAAGTATTTCTTCCCGTCCCAGGTTTTCAAAGTGTAGGAACGGTAGTACTTGTAGGCACCCAGGAAGGTGGAGAAACGGAAATTGTGGGCATAAGCCGCCTGGTATAGCTGCTTAATGAAATCCCTGCGGTACTGTTCGAGTACTTCTGCTTCGTAATAGCCTTCCTGCACCAAGTAGGCGAGTTTTTCTTCCAAGGTTTCAAACCGCACGGTATTAGGAATAATGTGCTGGATGAAGTACTGGCGGACGGCCTCAATATCGGCGTCGAACTGGATCTGCCCGTTCTCATCATAAAGATTGAGCTTGGCATTCAAAGAGCGATAGTCCAGCGCCGGATCCGGTGCCTGCCGGGGTGCTGGCGTCTGCCGGGGCGCGTGTTGCGGCTGCGGTGCGTGTGCCGGCTGCGGTGCGTGTGCCGGCTGCGGTGCAGGCGCCACCCCGCCCGCGGTGTTACCAGCCGCGGCAGTTGCGGCAGTTTTTTCAGCAGCCGCGGTAGCTTTCCCTGCCTCCGTACCGGCCGAAGTGTTTACATCTTTCATTGCTGCTTCTCCCAAAACTCTTGCAAGCCCTGCTGTACTACCGCCACATCGGTAGGGGTGCCCAGGAGCTCAAACTTATACATGAACGGGACCTTGCATTTCGCGGCGATAATATCGCCCGCCCAGCAGTAGTACTTCCCAAAGTTCGTGTTTCCACCCGCGATCACGCCGCGAATAAAAGAGCGATTGTGCGGGTCGTTCAAGAATTTGATGACGGGGCGCGGCACCGCACCCTTTTCCCGCCCTCCCCCATAAGTGGGTGTAATCAGCACATACGGTTCGTCCACGTGCGGGATGCCTTCCTCTCGCGTGTGAATAGGTATGCGCACTGCCGGCATGCCCAGCTTCTGCACGAACCGATGCGTATTACCCGTGGCCGAGGAGAAATAGACAATCAATCCCATAATCCCTACTTTCCGCAGCTCCTGCCGCCGGCGTAACTAGCCTCTACGCGGCAATCAGCGCCCGCGTAACTAGTTCCTACGCGGCAACCTCCGCCCGCGCGTCAGCCTCTGCACGGTCTGTGCGCTGCGCTTCTTCCGCACGTGCATCCCGCGCGGCAACCAGCGCCTTAATCTGGTCGGGCCGATAGCCCGACCAGTGCTTGCCATTTGCCACCACGACGGGAGCTTGCGCATACCCGAGGGCCTTAACCGCCGCTAGCGCCGCGGCATCTTCCGTGAGGTCAACGGTGGTGTATTCCAGGCCGGCCTTATCCAGGGCCCGCTTCGTGGCATTGCACTGCACGCATGCCGGCTTCGTATAAACCGTGATACTCATCGTTTCTCCTCCGATTGCTGAATTGCTGAACTGCTGATTTGCTGAACTGCAAGAAACTCAGACCCGATCGCGGCCATTACCATCGAGATCCACATTGGCCGCGCCGCGTAGGCTTCAACACTACACCTTGTGATTGAAATTGGAAGTAACCACAAGGTGTTGTGGTTCGCTCGCTAATGACAAAGATGTCATTAACTGTGCATAAGAACCCCATTTCTGTGGATAACTTGTTGACCAGAGCGCCGCCAAAAAACTTCTTTCATGATCTTTATACACAGCCTTTCCACATTCTGTTCCACAGTCACAGACCCTTTAAGTGAATCGTTTATTTCTGCCGCGAAGACCCTTTTCAGGTGGCTGTTTTTCGTTGCAGTACCAATGTTTTTGTGTTTCGTTAGCAGTGCGAAAACCGGGGCGATGGCGTCGGCGGTATCCACACTATGAAGCACACAAAGAATCCCCTCTTTGGATACGCACACCCTGGGGAACAATTCGACCAAAGTTATCCACAGGCTGTGTATCTTTGCGGCAATGTATTAGCTCACCGCAGCCGGGCAGATAGCCCGCCGCGCGAGCGGGCAACCGTCCCGGATTCCTTTAGAAATAGAACACCAGGACAATAGAAAGTAGGTTAAATCGGCTATAATTGGCTCTCGAAGGGTGGCAAGCTGGTTAGTTAGTGCTAACTTCGCACCCGATTCCAGGCCCTCTCACCGATTCTGCCGGGATATGGTAGGTAGAAGGCGCAGAGGCGCTTCGGCAGAATATTTTTCACACAGTAGGGCATATAGCAGAGGATAGAGCAGAGACGTAGATGGGCACCGATTTCACCAGGATGTTGAGGGACGCGGGCTTGCGAGCCACGGAGCCTCGGCTTGCGGTGCTCCGTGAAGTTGATAAGGGCGGCCATCTTTCCGCGGAGCAACTCCGCGCGGGAGTAATTGAGCAGCTCGGATCTGTTTCTGTGCAAGCGATTTACGATATCGTGCACACGCTCACCGAAAAAGGCATTTTGCGGAAGATGCAGCCTACTTCGAACGTGACGATGTATGAACTGAATCTGCAGGATAATCACCACCATATGATTTGCCGGTCCTGCGGGAAAATTGTGGACGTACCGTGCCCGCGAGCCGCAGCCCCATGCCTCTTACCAGCCGATCCGCGCGGCTGGGAGATTGACGAAGCCGAAATTACCTTCTGGGGTTACTGCCCCGAATGCCAAGAAGCCAGGCACGCGCCGGAAGAATAGGCGGCTACCAGCTCTGACCCAGCACCGATAGGGCGCACTACATGCACCCCACACAGGGCCCGCGCTAGCCTCATATTTGCTCGCGCCGGCTTCCGGATTGCCGAACCGGCGCGCCATCCGCGCGCCATCCGCACGTCACCGTTATATAGCTCGGTTATATAGCTCGCACAGGCAGAGCCCGGCTACAGGCATCGCATCGAGTTTGCGACTAAATCGAATTTGGGATTAAAGAGTAGGTGGCCGGGGTCCACGCTCCCCGGCCACCTGATCACCGCGCTAGAGCAAACATCGAACCAATGGGCACTGTTCGAGCAAACCAAACGCTCATCATGGCTGCAAGTGATCTATATATATTTAGAAGGAGGGAACTCCTCCGTTGCGGGACGGGTCCACGCTCCCGTTTTCCCCGCTAACAAGTTCTATATAACTAGACAGCCCTGAGTTATCCATACAATCCGGCTGGGATTTTTCTGGGAAATTTGTTCTCTAGCTTGCTGTTCAGTACTCGCTCCGCGCATATCCGGCGCCTTTCGGTTGCGCCTTGGGTGCGCCCGGGTAGCGAAACTCGCACCGCGCATATCCGTCGCCTTTCGCGCACTTGCGTAGCTTCTGCACGCTTGCACGATTTCCGTATGAGTCGTGCTTTTCGTGCACCTTAACGCGCTTCCGCGCCCGCGCTCAGGTGAGTCTGAACGTGGACGCGGAAGCGCGAAATAAGCGAGTTTTCTCTATTCTTCTCTAGAACCGCTAGCTCTATTCTTCTTTAGATCCGCTTGCTCTATTCGTCTTTAGAATCGCGCCGGTCTTCTTTGTAAATGCGCCGGTCTTCTTCAAACATGCGGCGCTCCTCAGAAGTTTCCCGGCCCAGTGCGGTATCGCGCATTACCGGACTGACCCATTCCGCCGTCGCGGAAGAGCCCCCGGCAGGTACCTTTACACCGGCAGCGGGGTCAACCACTTGCGCATCCTCACTATCGCCTACGAACTTGGAATCCAGATCCGCTTTGCGGCCCGTTGCCTTTTCGCGGCGGCCCCGCAAGGTCAGGTAGTTTTCGTGCACCCGTTGCTTGGTGAGCGGATACCAGAAAGCCATCACTAACCCGGCCAGCAGGTATAGCACTGCCGGCACGATCAGGAAGAGAAGGTACAGACCATCGAGCACGCTTTGCGTTTGCGTCACGCCCTGTTCTACCGCGTGTTCGTTGTAGCCAATCGCCGTCAGCGACCAACCTCCAATGAATCCCGCCAGGGCCTGGCCGAGCTTACGCGCCCACGAGTAGATCGCGTAAATCGTGGCGTCGTCGCGCTCCCCTACCCGCACTTCCTGGTAGTCGATAACGTCCGTGATGATCGCCCACACCAGAGAATTGAAGGTGGAAAGGCCCAGTGCCATGAAGAAGTACAGCACCAGGAAAATCACCACGTTATCCAGGTGCAGGAAGTACATAACAATACCGACGACGCCGGAGAACAGCAGCGCCACACTAATGGCTTCCTTCTTACCGAAGTGAACGGTGAGCCACGCGCCGGTAATAGCAAGAAGTAGCACCGGAATGTTTTGTACCAGCCCGCCCCAAGACTGCAACTGCCCGTTACCGAAGTAATCCTGGAAGATAAACGGCATCACCTGGCCAGCGATGAAGGAACCTAGTAGCACCAAAATGGCGGCGCAGATGAGGGCGAGCAAAGCCCGGTTGGTGGCCACGGTTTTCAGCATGGCACCAAAGCCGGCCTTCTCGTGGTTCGGATCCACCTGCGGTTCCACACGTTCTTCCACATTGAAGAAGGTGATGTAGTAGGAAATTATCCCGCAAATCGCGCAGATTATCGCGGCAATCGCCATATTGTGCGGGTTCAGCACCTTTTGGCCGGTGGCTTCGTCGTAGGTGTAAACGAAGATCGGGAGGACGGTCTGGATACCCAGCGCGGCGATCATGGCGCCGAGGGAACGGAACACGGAAAGGGAAGCCCGGTCCTTCGGATTGTCCGTAATTACCGAAGCCATGGAACCGTACGGGATGTTGATCATCGTGTACAGGAAGTTCCACAGCAGGTAGGTGCAAACCATGTAAACCAGTTTTCCGGTGGTGGAGAAGCTGGAAACGAAGGGTATGTACATGAGGGCGGAAGCCACGCAGATCGGAATCGCGATACGCCCGATCCACGGCCGGAAGCGTCCATGCTTGGTGGGCTTGAGAACATCTACAATGCGGCCGAAAATAACATCCCAGAATGCGTCAAAGAGGCGAACCACAAGCAGCATGGTGCCGATAAATCCGGGATTTACGCCCATGCGGGTGTAGAAGACCATGAAGAAGGCCATCTGCAAAATGAAGGTGAAGTCATTACCAACATCACCGAACATGTACCCGATCTTGTCGCGTAACCCGAAGGGTCGTTTAGAAGTCACGCTACCGCTTCCTTGCGGTTGCGCCTGCTCGTCTTTCTTAGCCATAACTATTCTTCTTTCAGTTGGTAGATAGCGCGCCACCGCGGTGCGTGCGGGGCAACTATATCGGCATCACTAACTAGCGCGTTTACCTGCCACCGCCCCGAACACGAGCGAGAGCTCGGGCGGTGGCTTGCGAGTGCGGGCATTCCGCCGGCAGGGGTAATCCGGTCGGCGGAAAGTGAGCCACCCGCGAGATAAACACGAGATGCGGAAGGGCTAGAATCTCTGCCCGTACCCGCAGGTGTAGCGATTCCCGGCACTATCTACATAGGCGTAGGAATCACTGAGATATTTACCGGGCACATCGCGCGGCGAACTATCCACCGCGGCGCTGGAAGCGGGAACCGAGAAAGGCAAAACTCCCTTCGGTCCGCCGTCTTCCCCGGCAAGGGAACGGAGCAGTTGCTCCGGTTGGATTTCGAAAGTGCCGACGACGGCCGCGGCGTCCTTCTCCACTTCGCCAATCACCCACGGGTTCGTGAAATTGACGGCCAAAATGGTGGGGACGGTGTTTTCAATCCGTCGGACCTCTTCCACATCCACCCCGTTGGGGGCGAGTTCGACCGAAAGGGAAACTCCCGGTTTATCGTCCTCAAACAGGGAAATTTCTGGGCGTGCCCAAACCAGCGCGATATCCGCCGCTTCTGGGCTATCAACCAGTTCGGCGCCCACCCACACTTTCCGCACGGCTGCTTCCAGCTTGGTTTGTACGGCGTCGATCTTGGTACGCCCGGTGGCGTACACGTAAACCTTCGCGGGAGTGGCCACGCTCAGGGGAAGTATCGGGCCGGTACGCAGGAGCGTTACTGAATCACGCTGTTGCTTTTCACCCAGCTGCCAGAACTCGCTATTGCCAACCACCGCGGCGGCGCGATCTTCGTCCACATACGGGTTTTCGAACAATCCGAGTTCGAAAATTTCGCGCAAAGTGCGGGTAACGGCGCGAGTTAGATACTTTTCTTCAAGCAGCCCTTCCCGGCACGCGGTGATTAGTTGCGCGGGGTCAGACATATCGGAGAAGAGGTCGACGCCGGCGCGCACGGCGCGGGCAAAGCGTTCGGGTTCGCTCAGCTCTTCCACACCCCAGGGCATGGCGTCGATAACGCCCGAATCGGAATTGATATAGCCGCGCAGGCCCATCTTTTCGCGCAACAGCTTTTGCAGAATCTGCTCGCTGTAGGCAAAGGCAACTTCATCGAACTGCTCGGTTTCACTCATCCACGATTCGCGCGGGAGCTGGGCAGCCGATGTGTTTACCGGTTTGGCGTAGTACGGCATGATCGAGGAAACCCCGGCGTCGATGGCCGCTTGGAAGGGTGGCAGATGATAGGTAGCCAGCGAGTTTTCCGTGGGGTATTCGTTTACTTGCCCCCATTCGAAGTGTGGGTCATGGCCTTCATCGCGCACGCCCCCACCCGGGAAGTGTTTGATCGTGGTGGCCACGGATTCTTCCGAAAGCTGTTCGCCTTGCATGCCGCGTACTACCGCCCGCGTGTAAGCGGTGACGATAGCAACGTCTTCCCCGAAGGTGCCATTGAAGCGTGACCAGCGCGGTTCGGAAGGTGTATCGGCCATATAACCGTAAAGCTTGTGGATACCTGCCGCACGCCATTCGCGGGCCGCTTCCCGGCCAAACTTTTCCACCAGTTCCGGATCACGCAAGGCGGCCAAGCCTAGCTCGTTGGAGAACTCGGCGAAGATCCCGGCCGATTCATTCACCCCAAATTGGGCTACCAAAGCCACGTGATTGCGCGGGTTAGAAGCAAAAACAACCGGAATGCCGAGCCGCGAATTCTCCGCTACTTCTTGGACGGCGTTCGTCCAGATAGCTAGATCGCGCGCCGGCGGATTGTCCCGCACAATGAAGAAATGCTGGTGGCGCTCATTGATCGCTTTTTCGGTAGAGGAAGCTACGAGTACCGGTTCGGGGTAAGGGATCCCCGTGATCGGATGGTTTTCCCGGTAGACGTCGGTATCCGCGAGGATTTTGCCCGGTTCCGGATCAGGCCGGAAAGTGGAGTATCCCGGATAGTGGGAGCCAATAATCATCAAGCCGACTTTTTCTTCCATGGTGAGCCGGGAAGCAAGATCTGCGGCGCGCTCCGCGGCGGGAAGACGCCAATCTTCGTACGGAGAAAGCTTGCCATCACCATCCAAATCTCGGAACCTGAGGCCATCTTCCTCAATAAAACGCCCGGTTCGAGAACCCAGGCGCGGTTGGGGGTGAACCATGTACATCTCCTCCTCGTCTCCATTGACAACTACCGATTAGTTTATAATGCGAGACGTGCCACAAATCGGGATTCCGCGCCGCAGTTTTTTCCGATCCATTTTCTTTGTCAGCACTTTTACACATGCTGGTTTTGCACTGAAAAATTGAAGTTGTGCCATGCGGCTATTTCCGCTGAAATCTAGCGGTTCAGGGCCGCCGCTCTAAAAATTTTTACAGGGCGTTTACCGTGAAATTGCCAGATAATTTGAATCGGTGAATTATTTCACGTGCGGAAACGGTAGTTTCACATTGTAAAACGGGTGGCGGTAGTCAGAAACGAGTAGCGGTAGTTAACTGCCGGCCGCGATGGCGCCTTTGCGGGGCCTTGCGGCGCCTTTGCGGTGTCCAAACGGCTGGGGCCGATAGTCACCGGAAGGATCCGGCGCCCAGCCCGCCTATTCCGCAAGGTTGGCAAAGCGGGCGAAGTGCCCCTGGAAAGCGACTTCCACAGAACCGGTGGGGCCGGAACGCTGCTTGCCAATAATGATCTCTGCCAGGCCGGCCTTTTCCGAATCCTGGTTGTACATATCTTCGCGGTGGATGAGGAGAACGACGTCCGCGTCTTGTTCAAGCGAACCGGATTCGCGCAGGTCGGAAACCTGCGGGCGCTTATCGTTACGTTTTTCCGAATCGCGGTTAAGCTGCGCGACGGCGACTATCGGCAATTCGAGTTCTTTGGCCAAGAGTTTAATCGAGCGGGAGAACTCGGAAACTTCCTGCTGGCGTGATTCCGGGATGCGGCCACCGGACGAAAGCAGCTGCAAGTAGTCGATCACGATCATTTGAATATCGTATTGCTGCTTGAGCCGGCGCGATTTGGCGCGAATCTCCCCCAAGGTGAGATTCGGTGAATCGTCGATCACGAGCGGAGCGGAAGAAATTCGGTCCAGTGTTTCACCCACGCGCTTCCAGTCTTCGTCCGTCATTTCGCCTTTAATCATGCGGTCTTGAAATACGGAAGATTCGGCAGAAAGTAGGCGCATGGAAAGTTCGGTGCGGTTCATTTCCAGGGAGAAATAGACTACCGCCTTGCCTTCCCGGATGGCGGCCTGCCGGCAAAAGTCGAGGGCCAGCGTGGATTTACCGGCACCGGGGCGGGCGGCCACAATAATCATCTGGCCTTCCCGCAAGCCATTGAGCCGGCTATCCAAATCGGCAAACCCGGTAGAAATCCCTTCGATTTCGCCGGAACGTTGCGCATTGCGTTCTAGCTCTTCAAACAGGCCGGGCACGATCTCCGAAAGCATCGAATATTCCACGGACTGGCGGTTTTGCCCCAGCGAAAACACTTCCGACTGGGCCATATTGAGCAGGCCTTCCACATCCGCGCCGTCGGTGGTGTAACCCAGCTGGGCGATACGCGTCCCAACTTCCACGAGTCCTCGGAGCTGGGCTTGTTCGCGCACGATGTGTGCATAGTAGGCGGTATTAGCCGCCGTCGGCACGGAAGCGACCAGGGTATGCACATACGGTAAGCCCCCGATACGTTCGAGTTCGCCCTGCCGTTTCAGCTCCGCACCCACCGTTACCGCATCGGCCGGTTCTCCGCGCCCGAACAGTTCCATAATGGTGGAGAAAATGGTGGCATTCGCCGGCTTGTAGAAATCCTCTACCGCCAGAATTTCGACGACGTCCGCAATCGCGTCCTTGGAAAGCATCATGCCTCCCAGTACGGACTGTTCTGCTTCTAGATTCTGCGGCGGCCGCCGCTCAAAACTCGTATTTGCCGCGTTCACGCTCACCTATTTACACTCCCCCACATTGCCGATCCGTGCTTTCCGCGCCAGCACCCGGCGCCCTGCTTTCACGCGGGCGCACGCCTACGTTCCCGCTTTCACGCGAGCACACGCCTACGTTTCCACTTCCGCGCGGGCGCACGCCTACTTTTCTTTCCTTTGCGGGCTAGTGCGCCCTTTCCGCGCGGGCACCCGGCGTCGAAATACCAGCCACCGCACTACCTTATGTGTGGCACTCGGAAAGAATCGAGGTTATTTGTTCTTTCTGGACGAGCACCACGTTTCTGCGGTCCCTCTTCGACCCTTAGTGAAAAACCCGGCAAAGCGCAAGTTAACTGCAACTAAGGAATGTGGAAACACGCCGCACCTCCTGTGCACAACCTGTGGATATCGAATAAAAGATCGGCAATACTATCCACACTTTTCCACTTCTCTATCCACACCTGTGCAAAACTCCGAGAAAATGGCGTCATGTCGTCCCCAGTTTTATCCACAGCTGTGGATTCTCTCCACAGGTTTACACCACGTGATACCTCTCACTTCAGCGTTTCCTCAAGTTAGATTTCCGCAGTTTGCTGCGGAAATCTTGCAATCTTCAAACTACTTTCGGATCATTTTGCACAATAACCAACTGTTTCTGTCTGCTACTGCGCGCTGATTTTGCCCGCCACGCCAACCGGGCCACCGCCCATACCGTTTTGTTCCACCGCCCGAGCATCCGCCCGCCCCCAACCCGCCACCAACCCGTCACCAACCCGTCACCAACGTCAACCAGCCCGTCGCCAACCCGCCACCAACCCGCCACCAACCCCAACCAACCCGCACGATTCATTGCCGCCATATCCCTTTTTAGGACGGCTTGATAGCCTAAGCCAGTGCACAGCAAAAACCACGACCTAGAGAATAAAAGAACGCAGAATCGACTCATTGATAGGGAGATTTGGCGTTTGGCGATTCCGGCTTTGGGCTCGCTTCTGGCCGAACCGCTTTTGACGGCCACTGATTCGGTAATGGTCGGGCATTTGGGAACCCAAGCGCTAGCGGGGCTTTCCCTTTCTTCCACGATCCTGCTCACCTTGGTGGGGCTTTGCATTTTCCTTGCCTATGCGACCACCGCGGCAACCGCGCGTTACGTGGGTGCCGGGCAGATGGGCCGCGCGCTACGGCACGGGATCGACGGGTTGTGGCTGGGCGGAGGGCTTGGAATCATCCTTGCCTTGGTGCTTTTTGCTGGCGCGCCCCAGGTGCTCACCCTTTTTGGAGCTAGCCCAGAAATTGTGGAAAGCGGCTCTGGCTATTTACGTTTTGCGGCTCTCGGTTTACCGGGCATGCTCATCAATCTGGCAGCCACGGGAACAATCCGCGGGCTTGGAGACACCACGACGCCTTTCAAAGTTTCCTTGGTGGGCACCTTTGTTAATATCCCGCTCAATTACCTCTTTATTTACCCGATCGGATGGGGGCTGGTAGGAGCCGCCGTCGGCACCGCACTCGCGCAGACCCTCATGGGGGCCTGGCTGGGAGGCGTGGTAGCACGCAAGGCACGCGAGAACGCGGTGAATCTAGGCCCGCGCGGATCCGGGGTGCTTACCGCACTTCGCGATTCCGTACCGCTCATCGTGCGCACCATCGTGTTGCGCGTTGCCGTCATTTTGCAAATTGCGGCGGCCACCCGGCTGGGCACGGAAGCACTGGCCTCCAACCAAGTAACAATGACGGTGTGGAATTTCGCGATCTACGGGCTAGACGCGCTAGCTATGGCCGCGCAAATCCTAGTTGGCCAAGCCCTCGGGGAAGGAAATGAGCGCCGCGTGCGCCAAGTATTGGGCCGGTGCTTGTACCGCGGGATTACCGTAGGAGTTGTGGTGGGCGCCGTGCTGGCCGCCTGTTCGCCTTTCCTGCCCCGCCTGATGAGTAGCGACCCGGAAGTTTTGCACCTGGCCTTACTTTCGCTGATCATTATGGGAGTTGCTTCGCCCCTGGCTTCCATTGCCTACATTATCGACGGCGTTCTAATCGGGGCCGGTGATACTCGGGCCTTGGCTTATCTCATGTGCCTCAGCTTGCTCGCCTACGCCCCGGCGGCTCTCGCCGTCCTCTATTGGGGTAGCGGGCCGTCTGGCTTTGCTTGGTTGTGGATCGGCTACGGTGTTATCTTCCACGGGGCCCGCGCCCTCACCACCTGGCTACGTGCCCGCTCCAGCGCCTGGATCCGGCTCGGCGCGGATTCCTAAACGCAGCAGCTTACTTCCGCGGGCCAAGCCTTCGTCATGTAAATAGCAATGGCCCGGTGCAGCTAGTAATGGTGGATCTTTGTGCAGATAGCAATGGTGGGCGCTTCCTAACACACATTGGTTAGGAAGCGCCCACCATTTTCTGGCTATCGCTTTCTAGCTATAGCGCTTACTTGCCTTTGCTGGCAGAAACGACTTCGATCTCCAGATCAGCAACTACATCATCGGCGATCTTGACGCGTGCCTTGTGCTGGCCTACCGACTTGATCGGCTTTGCCAAGTGGATCCAGCGGCGGTCTACCGGCTTGCCCGTCTTCTCCGTTGCGGCTTCCGCAATATCGCGGGTGGAAACCGCACCGAAGAGGCGGCCAGATTCCCCAGCATTCTTTTCGATCCGCAGCGGTTCAGCAACAAGAGCATCGCGCAGGGCATGTGCCTGCTCGAGGTCCGTGATTGCCCGCCGGCGGCGAGCTTCCGCCATCTGATCGATCTGCCGCTGTGCACCCTTGGTCCACGGCGTGGCATAGCCCTGCGGAATGAGGTAGTTACGGCCGTAGCCGGGCTTTACCTCAACCACATCTCCCGCCTGGCCGAGGCGGTCAACATCATGAGTCAAAATGATCTTCATTTGTTTCCCTCCTTAGCGAGCGCTCGAAGTGTAGGGAAGAAGCGCCATTTCCCGGGCGTTCTTGATTGCCCGTGCCAACTTGCGCTGTTCCTGAACGGTCACACCGGTCACGCGCCGCGCGCGGATCTTGCCGCGGTCAGAAATGAACTTACGCAGCGTAGCGGTGTCTTTATAGTCAATGTTCTGTACCTTCGGAGCCTTGTGGAATTCGTTCTTACGACGAATCGGCTTCCGAACCTGGCGCCTTGCCATAATGTCTCCTCATCGTGGCGGGCACTGAAATGCCCTACCTAAGAATATTGATATGTGCCTGCGGTTCTAGCCTCTTACCGGTGTAGCAATAAAAGCTTCACGCGGGATCTGAAGCGGGTTTAGAACGGGTTTAGAACGGCGGCATGTCGTCGAAAGCAGAGCCTCCCTGCGGGGGCTGACCCCACGGATCAGCGGGCGAACCGCCTTGCGGGGCGTTATAAGTAGCCTGGTTCTGGCCGCCTTGCTGGCCGTAACCCTGCTGCCCAAAACCGCCGCGGGCTTGCCCACCGCCTTGGCCACCCTGGCCGCCTTGCTGGCTGCCACCAAAGTTTTGGCCGCTATATCCGCCGCCGAAACCGCCCGAACCACCACCGGTGGTCCGTTGCACTTGAGCTTTTGCCCAGCGCAAAGACGGTCCGATTTCGTCTACCTGCATTTCCAAAGATTCGCGCTGCTCACCCGTATTAGAGGTGTAACGGCTTACGGTCAGACGCCCGGTTACGAGTACTCGCATGCCCTTGCTTAGCGATTCGGCACAATTTTCTGCCATATCGCGCCAGGCCGAGCAGCGAACAAACATCGGTTCGCCGTCTTCCCACTCATTGGTCTGCTGGTTCCGCTTCCGCGGCGTCGAAGCAACGGTGAAGCTCGCTACGGGCACACCGGCACCCGTAAAACGCAGCTCCGGATCCGCCGTCAAATTGCCGACGAGTGTCAGAATTGGTTCGTTTGCCATTGGTGTACCTTCCGGTTTGCCTTACTTTTCGTCCCGGCGCAGCAACTTGGTGCGCAGTACGTCTTCCCGGAGCGCGAGCTGCCGGTCCAGTTCCTGCACGGTTGCGGGCTTCGCCTTGATTTCGAGGACGATGTAAATACCTTCCTCGTGCTTCTGAATCGGATAGGCCAACTTACGACGGCCCCACACATCAATCTTCTCGAGCGTGCCACCCTCATCGGGTATTACCTTGAACCACTTCTCGGAGTTGTTCTTGATATTGCGCTCGTCCACGTTGGTGGGATCGAGGATGATCATCATCTCGTATTCACGCATCTATTACCCACCTCCTCTGGTCTCATGCGGCCACGGTACTTCCGTGGCAGGAGGGTTATGCGAATTTAGTGCCAGCCTGCCGGCACCTAACCGGAAAACTATCACTAGCGTTCCATCCTAGCCTTATCGAGGAAGGTATCGCTACGTGATTTTCACGAAAGCTAGCCGCTCCGCGTGGAGTCCTCCCGGCTCGCTAGTGGGCACTGTTATTGCCAGGCGGATTACCTGGAACCGGATAGCCCGGTTCCGGGTTGGCCGGGGCAGGCGGATCTGCTGGTGCGGAGGGTCGGGGCCATTCCGGCTGTTCCGGTTGCTGCGGCCGTTGCGGTTCAGGCCGGGCCGGCTGTTGCGGTTCGGCCGGAACCGGCGGCTGCCCGGGCCGTTCTGGAGCCTCATGCTTGCCATCATCGGCACCCGGCGCGGCCGGCCGCTCCGGTTCGGGAGCCTGGGGAACTTCCGGCTCCGGGCTTTCTTCTGGCTGCGCGCTCGGAGCTTCGATTATCTGCGGTTGCTCTTCCTCAATGCGGTCAGTATCCGGCGTGCGGCCCGCAATCGGCCCCGGCTTGGCAAAGTCCATTACTTCCATGCCGTCGGTGGCCTTCGTCATGTAGTCCATCCACATGTCCACCGGGAAGTTATTACCACCAATACCCCACCAGTATTTACCGAAGGGAGTGAGCACTTCTTCTTCCCCATTGGGGCCGATTTGATACATGTTGATCGTGGTAATCATCTGCGGGGTATAGCCGATGTACCAGGCAGACCACGGGCCGGAAGAAGTACCGGTTTTCCCGGCTACCGGGCGGCCCAGTTTCGCCACCTTTTCCGCGGTACCACCCGGCCGCGCGGTAGCTTGCAAGATCCAGTTCATATTGTCGGCAATATTCTCGTCGATCTTCCGCTCCCCCTTGGTGGGGGTGGTGTATACGACCTTGCCGTGCGAATCGCGTACTTCCCGCACGATATGCAAGGGCACGTACATGCCGCGGTTAGCCCAGGTGGCATAGGCCTGCGTCATATCAATCGACCGCGGCGAAGCCGAACCGAGCACATTCGTCAACGAGTCATCCAAACCCGGAGTGTTTTCGGGCAGGCCTGCTTGCACCGCTGCCCGGGCCGTATTTGCCGGCCCGATTTTCTGGTTGAGCTGCACAAAATAGGTATTGATGGAGTGCTGAGTACCCGTGAGCATATTGACCCGGCCGCGAGAGACGCCGTCGTAATTCTGGACCTTGATATTGCCGATCTCCAGGGGTGTACGGGAATCGAAATACGTATTTTGCGGCGAATAATCCTGTTCCAAAGCTGCGAGCAAAGTGAAGGGCTTGAAAGTAGACCCGGCCTGCGCGCGATCCTGCGTTACCGCATTACGTTGCCGTTTCTGATAATCCGCACCCCCGTACATGGCGTAGATTTCGCCATTGCGCGGATCGGCGGAAAGGATCCCCACGTAGTTATTTTCCGGCCGGTCATCCGGCAGGTTGTTGACGGTATCTATCGCGGCCTGCTGTTTTTTGGCGTCGATCGTGGTGATGATGTGGAAACCACCTTGGCGTAGCTCTTCATCGGTGAATTTCCCGGTAGCAATCAGCTCTTTCTGGGCCTGATCGAGGAGGTAACCGGAAGGTCCCGAAAAATCACTCGCGGTTTTCGGCGCAATGGTTTCCGGCATTTTCGCGGCCGCCGCCTGCGCCTCCGTAATGTACTTATCATCAACCATGCGGCGAATTACGCGGTCAAAACGAACTTCTGCTTGGTCCGGATTGATAGCTGGATCCCAGGCGGAAGGCGCCGGAATGATCGCGGTAAGCAGGGCGGCCTGGTCCAAAGTCAGATCAGCCGCTTTCACCCCGAAATATCTTTCCGCGGCGGCTTGAATACCGTAGGCGCCCCGCCCGAAGTAAATCGTATTCAGGTAGTTTTCGAGGATTTCTTGTTTGGTGAGGTGATTATCCACTTTGACGGCGAGCACGGCCTCCCGCAGCTTGCCCAGATAATCCGTGGTTTGGCCCAGGTAGTAGTTTTCCACATACTGCTGGGTCAAAGTGGAACCGCCTTGCCGTGCCCCGCCGCGCAGGTTATTAATCGCGGCACGCGCGATCCCGCCCAGATCAATCCCGTTATTCGTGTAGAAAGTACGGTCTTCGGAAGCGACTACCGCATTACCCACATAATCCGGGAGGGTATCGAGGGAAACCGCGGTGCGATCGTAATCGTAAATAGCCCCCATTTCTTCTTCACCGTCTTCGTAGTAGACGGTGGTTCTTTGGGCGGCGGCGATCTGTTCCGGTTTCGGAATGTCTAACAGCATATACAGGGTTACAAAAGCCACGATAATCGCGACGACGCCGATCAGCAGGCAACCGAGTAGAAAGCGCCACGAAGGGAGCCACCGGCGGATCGGCCCGAGCCCGCGGCGCGGGTAATTCCACCGAAAGCCTTTGCGGCCAGATTGGCGCCCTCTACGGGAACCGCCACCTGCTTGCTTGACTTGTTGTTTCCTGTAATGCTGCTTTTTTGCCATGTGTGTAGGTATCTACTTCCTGCTGGCTCGCCGTTTCGCTCGCGAGAGGCGGCTCGCGGAACGACTCGAGTTCACGGATAGTCTGGAAGAGAGTCTAGACCGGGATTCTTGTAAAGGCTGGAAAGGTATAAATACTTCCGCCTCACTTTCCGGTTCATATATGCCGCGTTCTTCCTTCATTTTTGCTTCCTTTTCGGGGATGAGGAAGGAATCAAGCCAGCGACTCTTGGGGGAAGAATCCACCAAAAGTGCCTTGAAGAAGAGCGTGAGCGGAACAGCCAAAATAGAACCGAGCGGGCCTACCACTACCGTCCAGAAGAGCAAGGAAATGAAGGTGACCGTGGGGGAAAGTCCCACCGCTTCCCCGGTGAATTTAGGCTGAATGATTCCTTGAATCACCACGTTGATCAAAGTGAAGATCACGATCACCCAAATAGCGGTAGCCAAGCCGCTATCTACCAGGCCCATCAGCGCTGGCGGTATCACACCGATGATGAAACCGATATTCGGGATGTAGTTGGTGATAAAGGTCCACAGTGCCCAGGCCAGCGGCATCGGCACGTCTAGCACCAGGAGCACGAAGTAGTTAATTACCGAAACTCCCAGACCGAAGGCGGTGGCTACCAACCAGTACTGGCGCACGCGGCCTTCGAAGGAAGCGATCGCGCGGTAGAAATCAGAATCGTGACTCTCAAGAATTCGGCTGCGCGATTGCAGCTGGATCGTGTCGATCGTTAAGAACAGCACGCATAGGGCCAGCACCCCAATAAGAGCACCGGTTGACATTATGGAACCGGCTGCCCGCTGGATCCAGGAAATAATCGTGCCTACATCGAACTGCTTGGAAAGCTGCTGAGTTATTTCTTCCGTGGAAAAGCCCCGCTGTTCCGCAAAGTTCATAACATCGTGGAAAAGCTGGGTGAATTTATCCGAATACCGCATGATTGTATCCGGCAGCCCGGCCAGCGACCACGCCACCAGGCCCACCACGGCCCCCAAGAACACGATGAGTACCAAAATAGTTACCGTGGCGGAAAGGAATCCCGGCACCCGGTGTGCCATTAGCCAGCGGTGGATCGGGCGCACGGTCAGCACCAAAGTAAGGGCGAAGAACAGCGGGGCGAAGAAATCCTGAATCATATACAGGCCCGCACATCCCACGGTTATCAAGGCAACGACCAACAAAATTTTGAGCCCGATCGGGGCTTCCCCAGCCGGCGCAAAACCAGCGGTTACCGTAGCGGAGCTAGTTGTGGAGGGGTTGTTCGTGGCGGCGCGAATTCCCGCGGGGGTATTTTTCTCCGCCCTGGTGGTTTGTGTGTTCCCAGCTGGTTGCGCCGGTTGCGTAGGTTGCGCCGGTTGTGCCGCAGTTCCTTGGCCGGTTGCCGTTTCCGTGGTTCCTGCTTCTCGCCCTTGCTCTTGGGTGGCTGCCTTGATTTTCAGTTCCTTATCGCGAGGGAGGTCTCCCGGCCCCATACGCACCATATTGTGTTTCCGTTCTTTTGTTATGCCTTGGGTAAAGGTCCTCGGTCTACAGTTGGTGGCCACTTGCATGGCGGCCACCGGCATAGTTTCCAGTTGCACCGGCTATTCTCACCCGGTCTGGCCTGCGGCGCCGGCACCGAAATATCATTTTCGGCCCGTTCCGCCCCTCAGACGCGGAGCTTCGGCACCAGCATAAAGGTGCTAGCTGTGGAAATACATAACGACGCCGCAGGGCGAACTCGAGGAGTACACCACTTTATTGGGAGGCCGGCCACTTTAGTGCCAAGCCGCGGCTTTAGTGGCCGACTGCCTATTTCTATTTAGCCGGCTACCTATTTCTTTTAATAGCCGGCCGCTATTTTACTGGCTGGCCACCGCGCGGGTGGGCGCTGGATCTGTGCTTTCGCTTGTGGCTTCTTCGGGTAGTACCGGCCGGGGCTGGCCGCCCAGGCGGCGCGTTTCGAAACTGTATAGCGCGGCTACTGCCCACACGAACACGATGAGGCTGATCTGTACCGGCCGTGACCACCCAATATCGGGGAGTACGAGCACACAAACGCCAGCGGCCACACATTCGGCCAGGTTGAACAGAACGTCGTAAATCGAAAAAGCGCGGCCGCGGAAACGGTCATGCGTATCGGCTTGCACAATAGTATCGACGGCGATTTTCGCGCCCTGTACCCCTACGCCAAAAATGAAAATCCCGGCCAGTACGATTACGTATTCACTACTCGCGGCAATCAGGATTTGCCCGGCGGTACCGCCCAGCAAGCAGCACACGATCCAAGTGGCGGGACGCATGCGTTCATGAGCGAGCGGCGTGAGCACAATAGAAAGGCCGTGGCCAGCCACCATTGCCCCCATGAGGGCCCCAAAACTGGCGATCCCCGCCGTAGCGTCGGCCGGGTCTGCATACAGGTTCCGGCCCGCCAAAATAATCGTGATGAGCTGCATGCCATAAACAAAACGGTGCAGGGACATCGTGGTCAAAGCGGCCGCGGGCGTACCGCGTTTCATCAGGTAGCGCACGCCTTCGCCCAGCTCGCGGGCCGCGGAAACCAGGGCTTTCCCAAACTTTTCCCGCACCGGTTTATCTGGCCCGAGTTCTTGGCGGCCCAGTCGCGAAGCCACCGCGGCCCCGCCGCAATACAGGGCAATAGCGGCGATGAGCGCACCAATTTGCTGGCCGGTTTCCGTGGGCAAAAAGAGGCGCAAAAGGAAACCGAGGACGGCACCTATCGCCGTCGAAGCTCCCCCTAAAGTGGGCACTATCGAATTGGCTACCAATAAACGTTCTTTGGATTCCACCACTTTGGGCAAACCTGCGGAAAGAGTGGAAAGCAGGATGCGGTTGATCCCAAGCGTGATGAGCGCGAGCAAATAAACCAGCCAGTCGATCTGCGCGAAGAGGACGCCGAGGATCGCCGCGGTTAGGCCGGCGCGCAAGATGTTACCCCAGAGCAGGATTTGCCGGCGCGGCCAGCGGTCAATGAACGGGCCGGTGAACGGGCCGATTAGGGAAAATGGGAGCAACATGACCACTAGGGAAAGGGCCACGGTGCCGACGTCGGAGGCGCGAGCCGGGTTGAAGAAGAAAAGGGAAGCGAGCCCCACTTGGAACATGCCGTCGCCGCATTGCGAAACGAGGCGCACGGAGAGCAGTTTCAGAAACCCCGGTGAGGTGGCCAGGGATTTCAGATCCGAGATTAGTTTCATGCTTGTTCCTGTTCTTCCCACCAGGCGCGCAAACGGCGTTCCGCTTCTTCCTTGCCGAGAGCACCTTCATCCAGGCGCAACCCCAGCAGGTATTGGTAGGCCTTGCCCACTTGGCGGCCCGGGGCGATGCCAAGGATTTCCATGATCTCGTTACCGTCTAGATCCGGACGCACGGCGTCGAGCTCTTCGCGCCGGCGTAGTTCTACAATGCGGCGTTCCAGCTCATTATTGGCAGCATGTAGCTTGCGCACGCGCCGCTTATTTTGCGAAGTAATATCGGCGCGGATGAGCCGCAGGAGGCGGGAAAGTAGCGGGCCGGCGTCGCGCACGAAACGCCGCACCGCACTGTCGGTCCAATCGGCCTCCGCAAACCCGTAGGCACGCAAGTGCAGTTCTACGAGGCGGGAAACGTCTTTGATGGTTTGTTTGTCGAAGCGGAGCTGTTTCATGCGGCGCGTGGTCATGCGGGCGCCGACGACGTCGTGGAACCGGAAGGTGACGGTGCCGTCCGCTTCGAATTTACGCGTGGCCGGTTTGCCCACATCGTGCATGAGCGCGGCGAAGCGCAAAACAAAATCTGGGCGGGCCACGGTGCCAATTTCTGCCCGGATCTCCGCCTGGCTCAACTCCGAAATCGGCCTCTCTGTACCGGCAGATGCGGAAGTGGAAGATTCAGCCCCGGCAGATGCGGGAGCAGCGGCATTCGTTTCGGCAGTACTCCCGGAAGCCGCGGATGCGGCGGGTTCAGAGGTAGTGGGTTTGGAAGCAGCAGGCTCGGAAGTAGCGAGCTTGGAACCAGCGGACTGCGGCGGCGCGGCGGCGTCTTCTAAGGCAATCGCATTATCGAGGACCTGCAGGGAGTGTTCGTAAACATCTTTGTGACGGCCGTGTTCATCGTGGGCGCCGCGCAGATTGGAAATTTCGGGGAGCACCACATCGGCTACGCCGGTATAGACCAGGAGTTCAATGCCGCGGCGGGGATGTTCGGCGATGATGAGCCGTTCGAGTTCTGCGCGGATGCGTTCTGCGGAAACGATTTCCAGCCGCGGAGCATAGTCCCGCATGGCTCGCATTACGTCTTCGGAAACGTCAAGGGAAAGCTGCGCCGCAAACCGGGCGGCGCGCATGATCCGCAGGGGATCGTCGTCGAAAGATTGTGCCGCGGAAACCGGGGTATCCAGTTCGCCGCGCAGTAAAGCATCCAAGCCACCGCACGGATCTACGAGGGTGAGTTCGGGCAAACGCACCGCCATGGCATTGACGGTGAAGTCTCGGCGGGTTAGATCCCCTTCCAGGGTGTCTCCGAAATCGACGGCGGGTTTGCGCGAACCAATATCGTAGTGATCATTGCGATAGGTGGTGACTTCCACGGTGATATCGCCGCGCCGGGCGCCGATGGTCCCAAATTCGCGCCCAATATCCCAAGTGTTACCCCAGGTAGAAAGCAGTTTTTCGGTCTCTTGTGGGCGCGCCGAGGTGGTGAGATCAAAATCGTGGATGGGCAGGCCTAAAAAGGCGTCACGCACCGGGCCGCCCACGAGCGCTAACTCATGGCCGGCTTGTGTGAAAATATGCCCCAGTTCAGTAATTGCCGCGGGTAACGAAGCCAGGCGATGCTGCGCATTTACCAGCAACCGCGCCCGCTCATTCGCAAGACTATTTGCGGGCGGCGTTGTTGCTTGCGCCGGCGGCGTTCCCTTAGAGGTCGCGCCGTTTGCAACCCGTGCCGCGGGAGTACGCAGGGCTCCCGCTCCCCTTTTCTGTCCCATTTCTTTATCTTGACCGCTGCTCAGTGCCACCTCCTAAGACTGCCACATTCCCTTAGCCGCGCGCCGCACTCCGCGAGAAAACTCATGTGAAACGAGGGTTTGCCAGCGGTGAAACGCTGCGGAAACTAACGGGACTTTGCCCGCGGTGAAACGGTGGGAGAACTACAGGGAAGCTGCAAGATAACCACGCCGAACCCGCCGGGAAACTGGAACCGCGCCGGAACGCTGGTCACGTCTGCCATTTTTGCGGGAAGTCTGGGAGAATGAAACCAGTTGAAGGGGCACCTTGCGCAGGGGCGGTGGCGCGGCTCGGCCGAACCGGGCGGCAAACATGTTCTACGCCGGGCGCCTAGGCCTGTTGATCAAGTGAAAGTTATGTTTGCATCTGCTCCGCTCCCGTCAGAGTTTGGCGGGCGTCGTTCGTGGCGGCGCGCGGCTGCGGCTCACCAAGCCGGGGCACGCCGGCACACTCAGCCCGTGGTGAATGAAACATCCGCGGGTGGGGTCGTCATTGCCGTCCATGAGGGGCGCGCTTATACCGCGGTAATTGCGCGGCGCAACCGCGGCGGCCGGCTCGAATGGTGTTTACCGAAGGGTCATTTGGAAGGCGACGAAACCCCCGAAGAAGCTGCCGTGCGAGAAATTGCGGAAGAAACCGGTATTACCGGCCGGGTTCTCCTCCACCTCGCCACCATCGACTACTGGTTTTCTGGTACCAGCCATCGAGTTCACAAGGTTGTACACCATTTTCTTTTGGAAGCTATTTCCGGTTATCTCACGGTGGAAAACGATCCCGATCACGAGGCTGAAAAAGTGGAGTGGGTGCGGCTAGACCGCGTCTCTTCTCGCCTCGCCTATCCCAATGAGCGGCGGATCGTTGCTTCCGCCCGCTCGATCTTAGCTGGTGATGATTAGGTGCGCCGGGGAATTACGCGTAGATTTACACGCAAACTCGGCGCGACCATGTGTATCCTTGCCGCCACCTTCCAAGGAAGTTTGAGTCTCCTCGCTTCCCCGGAAGCTGCCGCCGCACGCACCGCTACCTCTACCGTTGCCACCGCAACCTCCGCTACTAGCGGGGCAAAGACGGCGTCGTTCCTGCCCTTGGATAATCCGGATACCGGGCACGCCACCGAGCTGGCGGTGCGGATAAGTTCCGTTGGGGAACCGATTTTGGCACAAAAGGCGGATATTACGGTGACCGCCGAGGTGAAGAATACTTCCGCGCAACCGCTGCGGTTGGAGCATTTGTCGCTTTATGCGGAGCGGAGCACTGCGGATACGCGGGAAGCAATTTTGGACTTTATGGGCGGAGCGCCGGCTTCGCTCGGTTTGCTCGCGGAAGAGGAACCTAAACAGGATTTAGCGCCGGGGCAAACGGCGAGTTTCACTTTGCGTTTGGACCGAAAATTCGTGAGTTGGGGCGAAGGTGCGCAGTGGGGGCCGCGCGGGATTCAGGTGACCGCGGAAGCCGGCGGAATCTCGGCAATGGACCGTTCCATGCTGATTATTGGGCCGGATCACGAGCTGGAGAAAGTGCCGGCGGGGATTGTTTTGCCACTAACTGTACGTCCGGAAAATGTCGCTAATTTGCCTTCCGTGAGCGAAACCGTGCAACAGGAAGTGATTGCTAACTCGCGTAATGGGGGAAAGTCTCCCGCCAAGGGGGAGAAAACGGAAACTCCCGCGCCGCAAAGCCCTGAAACGCAAAGCGCTGAAACTGGCGCAAATGGCACCGGCACGGAGGGCGCTAACGGTACCGAAAATCAGCCCGGCGCTCCCGCGGATGCTAATAACGACGCCGGAGCGAGCGAGAATGGAACCGGCCCGGCCGCGCGCAATGACGCGGGGGCTCCTGGTGGGAATGAAGGTTCAGGCGGGAACGGAAACTCCAGCGGGAACGGGACTCCCGGCACGGACGCGAGCCCTAGCGCGAACGGAAACTCCAACGGGAACGGGACTCCTGGCACGAACGGAACTACGAGCCCCGGGCAAGAGGCGGGCAGTAATGGCACCGAGGGCGCTGGAAAGGACGCGGCACGCGGCGCTGCGAATGGCGAAAGGGGCCGGCTCGCCACTGATGCGCATCTTTCGGCCCTAGCTTTCTTGGACCGGCCCGGGGTGACCGTGGCTTTAGATCCACTATTACGTTCGGACGTGCGTTTCACGCAGGCCCTGCAGGATATGGTGGGCCGGGGCTCGCTGGACTTTGTTTATCTTCCGGCTGGTGATGCGGATGTGGCGGCTTTCGCCCATTCGCCAAGCGGGCAGAACCTGCTGGGGGAAGCCGTGGCCCGCGCTATAAACCTCGCCACCGAGCAGGGGGGCGCTGGTACGGCGGGCACAACTAGGGCTGCTGGAACGGCGGAAACTCCAGCCGCGGAAACGCCAACCGGTCCGGAGGCGCCGACAGCTTCGGATACTCAAAACGCTACAGAAACCCCAAGCGCGCCGGCAGGTCCGCCTACTCCCCTGGGCTTGGTGGACTACGGCGCTGATGCGGCGAGCGTGGCCACGGCAGCAAGTGCCGGTTTGGGGCCGCTACTGGTACATTCCGGGGATATTACGACGACGAGCCGGACGATGCCCGGCGCTCCTATTTCGGTGGTGACCGGAGAAGGCCAAACCGTGCCGGCCCTCATGGTGGACGACGCAATCTCCCATGCTTTGGCCGGCCGCTTGTACAGCTACGACGCCGCGGGCGATGCCGCCGAAAACGGCACCCCCGGCACCGAGAAAACCGCTGCTGGAGGTGCCGAAAACGATGCCGGCGGTGCCGAAAGTGGCGAGGGCGGCGCCGAAGCCGGCGCAGGTGGCGAAGGCGGCGCCGAAAATAATGCCCCGGCGGGGATAGGCGAGCTCGATGAGGTGGATTCACGCCAGGTCACGCTCGCGCTCTCCGCGCAAAGCTACCTGGAAAAGCCTGATTCTTCACGTAGCCAACTGCTGGCAGTAGATAGGGCCTGGTTGGATGCGGGAGCAGGTTATGCAAACGCCGAAACCGTGCGGAAAAATGCGGATGCTTTGTTAACCGCGCCGTGGATTACGGCGTCGTCGCCCGCACAACTAAATGCGGCAACCGAACGGACCACCGCGAATATGGCCGAGAAAAATATTGCCGCCGGGGAGGCGAACCCGCGAGAGCTGCGCAGCGCCGCAGAATCGATGCAGGACATTAATTCGGTGGCGCGCATTACTTCCACTCCGAGCATGATCACTAACCCTTCTTGGGATCGGGCAATGTTGAGCGCCGGAGCTTCCCTGCGCGCGCGGCCAGACGTACGCGCGGACTTGGTTGCGGGGCTGGAGGAAACCGCGAATTGGCTACAGGACGCGGTTTCAATCCAAGCTTCCTCTACCATTAACGTAATTTCTGAAACTACGGAGTTGCCGGTGCATGTGCGCAATGACCTGCCCATGCCGATTGGGGTGGTGGTGCGGCTCAGCGCGCCCGATTACCGCATCGTCCCGAAAGAGGAGGTTGCGGCCACTATTCCCGCGGCTTCGACGACGACGGTGAGCGTGCCGATCCGCGCCTCTGGCTCCGGAAATATTGTGCTGTCTGCGGTGGTGACCGATCCACCCGGGCAGGTAACTTCGGCCGTGCAGACGATTCGCGTCCGCGTGCGGGCCGGGTGGGAAACCGCGGGCACCACGATCGCAGCGATCATTTTCGGACTGGTGCTAATTACTGGTTTGGTGCGGTCCGTGCATCGTGGCCGCCGTTCCCGAGCGGTGGCACCCGGTGAACATATGCAAAACGTGAAACAAGATCGGCAACGCCGGCGCAAAGCGCGCGCTAAACATGCCGGCAAGCACGGCGAGAAAGGCACGGAGGCTGCCGCTACGGCGGAGGCGGGTGCGCGCTGGCCCGGGCCGGGTTGTAGTAATACTGCTGGTAGTGTGGCGGAAAGCGGAAAGGATCCGGATTCGGAAAGCCGGCAAAGCCGCGAATAGCTATTTTCCGCGGCGGGATTGTTACAAATTGGCAAAGATCTCGCGTCTTCCGCTAATTCGGCACGGTTATCTATAGGATTGAGAGCAGGAATTTTGGCGGCCCAACCCACAAGGAGAAACGAAGTGGAAACAATAGGTGCGGTTGGATTAATGCTCGCTGAGCGCTATCGGCTCACGGAGCTGTATCCCGATCAACTAGACATTCCGGGAACGGAACAGTGGTACGGCGTCGACACGGTTCTCGGGACGGCCGTGCGCGTGCTTTTGATCGATCCCGCGCTGCCCACCGCGTCAGCGGGGATTGATGGGGCGCGCAGATCGGCGCTTATTGAAGACGCCCACGTGATTCGCACCCTTTCCGTGGGTTATAATTTCGTAATTACCGAACTTCCGCTGGGGATTTCGCTGGCGCATTTCCCGGAAGGGCAAGGTTTGGAGCCGGAATTGGCGCGAGCAATCGTGGGCGAGCTTTCGGCTGTGCTTTCGCAAACTTCCGCAAAGGGTATGCGGCATGTGCGTTTGCGGCCCTCCCGCGTGCGGGTAGGCGATTCCGGGGAAGTTTATATTGACGGTTTAGGGATCGACGCCGCCCTGGCGGGAATTAACACCGATACGCTTTCCTTGGCGGATGCCGATAATGCCGAAGCTTTTGGGCTCGCAAATTTCTTGGCTACCTTGCTTGAAGGCCACGATGTAGATCCACGCGGGATTGAAGTACTTTCCGAAGACGCTTCACTTCCGAAGGAAGTTCGGGACGTTTTGCAACGGGCGGGTTCACCGGCCGGTCTGCTCTCCCCCGGCGAGGTTTTGCGCCTGCTCGCGCCCTGGGATCCGATTGATCCGGCTTTGTTGCCACCTCAGGAACGTGGTGCTATGCCCGTGCCCGGCCCGTACGTTCCGGGCTCGATAGTATTTCCGGGCTCACTACGTCCGGGCGACGTAGCGCTCACCACTGCCACCCCACAAACTCAACCCGGGCAAGGCATTCCCGGTACGAGCGGAAGCGATACCGAAGTCTATTCAATTTGGGGTTCGGCGCCCGACGAATATCCGTCCGACGAATATGCACCCGAAGAATATACGGCCGGCGGATATGCGCCAGGCGAATATACGCCAGGTGCCGCGGCAGCTGAATCTACTGTTGGCGGTGTTGATGCTGGTTATGGCACCACTGCGGCTACCGCAGCTTCCGGCGCGGGGGCTACGATTTCCGGCGCAGAGACTACAGTTTCCGGCGCAGGAGCTGCGGCTGGCGAAGCTGCAGATGTCGTAGCCGGTGGCACGCCCGATCCAGAACTGGGGATTATTGCGCCCGCGGATCCGAACCTAAAGCCGCATTGGAATGCTCCTTCCGGCATGGGCGATGGCGGAATTGGAGATCGTGGTATTGGCGCCGGTACCACGGGCGCGAGTGGCGCTGCTGCTGGCGTAATGGGTGCTGGTGCAAATGTTACGAGTGTGGCTAGTGCCGCGCCCGGCACTCCCCACGTTGGTGCTGTGCCCGAGGGTGATGCTTCCGGACAGCGTATTTTTGCACCCGTAACTTCGGTTCGTCCTGCCGGTTCGAGCCAAGCGGGTAGCGGGTCGCAAGGAACTGGCCGGGGTAGCGATTCGCGCGGTACCGGTGCACGCGGGGGCCGCGCTGGCCGCGGCGGAACTGCTGATTCTTCCCGGCCTCGCGTTATTGATCGCGACGGCGCCGGTAAGGTGAGCTGGGCTTCCCAGATTTTCAATTCCTCCACGCTGATCGTAGGTGGCGCTATCTTGGTTTTGGCCTTCGCTGCTTGGTTTGCTGTAAGTAAGCTAACGAGCCCGCCCGGCGCCGTCGAAACTATTGCTCCGACTATTTCCGCACCACCAGCGCAAACAGCACCCGCAGGAGACGGAAGTGCACAGCAGGCGTCCCCATCGCCAACACCCACGCCTTCCCCCACTCCTGCGGCGCCGCCGCAAATTGCTTCCTACACGCTGGTCAATCCGGACCCGAGTAACGAGCCCGGGCAGGATTTCCCGGACCATTTGCCGCGTGCTTTCGACGGCGATCCGAACACGCTCTGGTCCACTTACGAGTATTTGCGGAACCCTGTTTTTGGCGGGCTCAAGGAAGGGATCGGCATCGAGGTTAAGTTGGCAGAGCCCACACAAGTACATAACGTGCATCTCAACGTGCAAGGTAACGGCGGCTCCGTACAGTGGCGAAATACGACGGCGGCCGATCCGGCCGGCGGCACACTCGTAGCCGAAACCCCGATGAGCGGCAGCACGGTGCTAACCGCTGCGGAACCGGTAGAAACCGATACCGTGATGATTTGGTTCACGAAATTACCGACAAATCCCGAAGGGAAATTCCGTATCGACCTGGTAGACGTAACGATCGACTAATAATGCACTGATCGACTGCTAACGTGATGGTCGTTCAGTAACTGCAAATGTCGTTTTGTGCAGGGCAAGTGCACGCGAAACCATCGAGCAAACCTTCTGCACGATTGTTTGTGCCTCTGTCTGTACCATTGTCGGCACCCCGGCCTACCTCATTGTGGTACCTCTGTCTGTATCATCGTCGGCACCCCGGCCTACCCCATTGTCGGCACCTCTGCCTGCTCCTTCGGCGCGAATCGGATACCCGGCAGATGCGCTCAAGTTACCATGCGTTATAGCCGCGGGCACGCTGCGCGGAAAACCTAAACGGCATCACAGAAAGGCAAGGCATAGGCACCGTGTGCGGTAGGCATAGGCACCGCGTGCGGTAGGCGTAGGCACCGCGTGCGGAATAAGAAGACGTGCGGCGTCGTTTACCGGCATAGAAGCAAAGGCTCCTAAAACGACTCCGGCGGGAACCTGCCCGGTAGCAGTAGGACACTGAACGTGACCGTTACTCCGGGAAGTTTTCAGAAGTGTGTGAAGGCAAGTGGCGGAGAGGTGTAGTTTTCACCCTGGCCGTTTATCCTTCAATCACTTAGACTTGTTAGCCAGTTACGAGGTCAAGGTAAGGGAAAATGGCAGATAATAACATTCGCGATGTGATCGTTGTGGGCTCCGGCCCAGCCGGCTGGACGGCAGCCATGTATGCTGCCCGCGCCGGGCTGAAACCGCTGGTGATTGCGGGTGCCATCGATGCGGGCGGCGCGCTCATGACCACCACCGAAGTGGAGAACTTCCCGGGCTTTCCCGAAGGCGTGCAAGGTCCCGATCTTATGGGACGCATGCAAGAACAGGCCGAAAAATTCGGCGCGGAAGTCGAATATGACGACGCAATCGAGCTAGAACTAGAAGGCCCCGTGAAGACCATCCGCACCGAAGAGTCAGAATTCCAGGCGCGGACAGTTATTTTGGCACTCGGCTCCGCCTACAAAAAACTTGGCTTGGAAGGCGAGACTACGTATGCGGCGCGCGGTGTTTCCTACTGCGCCACCTGCGACGGCTTTTTCTTTAAGGGTAAGGAAGTAGCAGTCGTCGGTGGTGGTGACTCAGCCGTTACCGAGGCCCTCTTCCTCACCCGTTTCGCTTCCACGGTTCACGTTATCCATCGCCGCGATGAATTGCGTGCTTCAAAGATTATGGCAGACCGCCTACAAGCCGATCCGAAGGTGCAGATACATTGGAACCGGCAAGTTGCCGATATCCAAGGTGAAGAAGGCGGTTCCATGAACAACTTGGTACTGCGGGATACGGTCACTGGTGAAACTGAAGATCTCCCGGTTTCTGCGCTATTTGTAGCTATCGGTCACGAACCACGTACTGCCGTACTTGGCGATCAAATCAAGCTCGACGCCGAAGGGTACATTTGCGTGGATGAACCGCATACCACCACTTCCGTTCCTGGAGTGTTTGCCTGCGGCGATGTGGTAGATAAGCATTACCGGCAGGCAATTTCAGCTGCGGGTACGGGATGCCGGGCCGCGCTCGACGCCGAACGGTACCTAGCCGATCTAGACAGTAGCGCCGAATAGGACAAGCAACCTTATGAAAACTCACCCGCCTACCGATCAGCAGAAAACTGACTCCGTAGGCGGGTGGATTTTAACCTTCGTGAGTGCGAAGTGGGTGCCATCCACAGCATCTATGCTCCGAATTTTTACCGAAGTTTTATTGAAGACCCATAAGGCCAGACCGGAACTTCCCTTGCTGGGCAAGATATTGGACGCCACCGAACAGATAAAACCGCAGGGTTTCCTCCCCCAAGATTCGCTCGACCTTTCTTTTAGTGCACCGCAACTCAAAGCCTTGGGGTGGGCAGAGAGCGACGCAGCAACAGCTCCACCAGGCACTTTCGAGAAAAACGGGCGACCTTTACTTGAAAGAAGCTCGCGGGATATTAATACCTTCGAACCGCATTTGGCATTTTTGCCGGTTCTGATTCTTGAGTGGGAAGAACCTTACGGACGGGAAGAACACGAAGCGCAAGAGGACTTAAAAGAGCTAGGGCAGCGAGAGAACCAGGAGGAACCATGTGGCGTCGAATATGCACGCTTCGAAGGCCAAGTGCCAAAACTCAAGATTAGGCAAAAGCTTCTCCAATGCTTCGATGGTATGGATGGCGAGCCCGTAGCCTGGTAGAGCGGGCCCTATCCCCACACGGAAATGTTTCACGTAAAACATTTCTAGCTAAAATCTTCGCTCACTGTTTTTTAAAGCCGCGCGATTCTCAACGCACTCCCTCTACAAGTTCGGCCCGTAGAAAGCCCTAATGTTTCACGTGAAACATTCTTGCCAACCTTCATCTTTTTGCCTCGATAATCCGAACTAGTCATAGGCACGAATGAAGATGCCGCCTACGCATCACTCCCACTCCCCCGAAATGTTTCACGTGAAACATTTCGGTCGCACATTCTGCACGGCTCTGGAAAGTTCCAGATACTTGCCTCGAAATACACGAAGAATCCTGGGAGTTAGTCCTTATCTGCCTAAAAGAAAATCCCATCCTGTACAAAAGAAGACGAATCGTCATTAGACCTCGCGCACCCCACGCGAGAGTGGATAATGTTAAGTGATTCGCGCTTTATTGAGCGCGACACCCGGGAAAATGCCGCCATCCACTTCAGGTGGTGGCACACTTTCTCCAGGTCATCAAGAAAGGACACAATGAGCGAGCGACAGGATCTATCTGCGCACGGTACACGCCTCGACCCTTGGTATAGCGTGTATGCAGACCGCGCCTTGGGGATGCGCCAATCAGAAGTGCGGCAATTATTCGCCGTAGCAAACCGGCCCGAAGTTGTTTCGCTTGCCGGCGGGATGCCAAATATTAGCGGACTCCCCATCGATTTCTTGTCCGAGATGATCGGACGACTCGTGAGTGAACGCGGCACAAAGATTCTTCAATATGGCGGCGGCCAGGGTGAAGAAGAACTCCGGGAAATGATCGTTGAGGTCATGCGCCCAGATGGCGTGCGTGGACATCCGGATGACATTACGGTAACCACAGGGAGCCAGCAAGCACTCGATCTAATTTCCGAGATTTTCATTAATCCCGGTGATGTGGTTCTAGCGGAGGCACCTTCATATGTGGGCGCCTTAGGGACCTTCCGCGCTTATCAAGCAAATGTAATTCATGTGGGTATGGATGAGCATGGCCTTATCCCAGAAAACCTCGAAGAGACAATTAGGGAGCTTGAAAAAGCAGGGAGACCCATAAAATTCCTGTATACCATCCCGAATTTCCACAATCCTGCCGGGGTTGTACTCAGCGCTGAGAGACGACCGATCATTGCCGAGATATGCAAACGCCATCACGTTTTAATTGTCGAAGATAACCCCTATGGTTTGCTTGGTTTCAATGGTGATCCTTTGCCCTCCTTGCAGACTTTTAATCCAGACGGCGTCGTCTATCTCGGCTCCTTCTCGAAGACTTTCGCACCCGGATTCCGTGTAGGCTGGGCCTATGCACCGCCCGCCGTTTCTGCACGCATCACCCTCGCCAATGAGAACGCGATTTTGTGCCCTACTACTTTTGGTCAGCTAGTTATTGCTGAATATCTACGCACATATGATTGGTACGACCAAATCGAAAAGTATCGCGCACAGTACGCAGAGCGTGGTGCAGCGATGCAAGATGCGCTCGAAAGATACATGCCGATGTGCACGTGGAACAAACCGGTCGGCGGTTTCTACACGTGGGTCGGTTTACCTGAAGGACTTGACGCGAAGGATATGCTCCCGCGTGCGGTAACAAATCTGGTTGCTTATGTTTCTGGTACCGCCTTCTATGCAGACGGCCAGGGCGGCGATCATATGCGGCTTTCCTTCTGCTACCCCACGCCGGAAGAAATCACCGAGGGTGTGCGCCGGCTCGGAGAAGTTGTGTCCGCCGAAGCGGAACTCGTTGATATGTTCGGAATAGGTTCTGACCAAAACTAGCAATAACGGGCGCGGAACCTCACCGATGAGGAGTCCGATCACTTGGGTACGAATTACAAAGGATGACAAAATAATGAGCAAGGTACTAACGGTAGCTATTTTGGCTGGCGGGCTCACTCATGAACGAGATGTCTCGCTGAGCTCAGGAAGGCGCGTAGCCAGCCTATTGCGTGAGGCCGGTATGAACGCCAAAGTTTTGGATGTGGATGCTTCCCTTTTGCAGCGACTAGATTCTATGAATCCTGATGTTGTGTGGCCACTTGTGCATGGCACCACGGGCGAAGATGGGGCCTTACAAGATCTGCTTTCACTCGCCGGATACACTTTCGTGGGCTCCACAGCGAATGCGGCTCGCACCGCTTCATCTAAGGCCGGGGCGCAATCTACTTTGCGGCATGCAGGCTTGCAGGTTCCCTGGTCGGTAACATTCCCGGAGAAGCTTTTCCGGGAGATCGGGGTTGCGCCTATTCTCGATCTGCTCGGCTCGAAGATTGGTTTTCCCCTCGTTGTAAAGCCGAATCTCGGCGGGTCTGCACTTGGGGTTTCGATTGTTTCACATGAAGCGGATCTTCCACGCGCGATGGTTGACTGCTTCGCATACGGGGAGGCCGCGCACGTCGAATCCTACGTGGAAGGAACTGAGATTGCAGTTTCGGTTTTGGAGCTCGACGGCGAAGTCATTGCCCTCCCGCCAGTCGAAATAGACACAGATGGTCCCTACGATTACGATGCTCGCTACAACGCCGGCCGTGCCGAATACTTCATTCCAGCTCGCCTACCTGAAGCCGTTATTGACTCGGCAAAGGAAGCTGCTATTCGGGCACATCAGGTTTTGCGGCTCCGGGATATATCTCGTATAGATATGATTGTCTCCGATTCACAGCCAATTATTATTGACGCCAATGTTGCACCCGGTATGACAGAGACTTCTCTACTTCCTCAAGCTGTAGAAGCGTTTTCACGTGAACTACAGGTTCCCGTAGAAGACATTTACCTGCAAATTCTGCGTACCGCGGCGAATCGAGCGAATGGTTGTACAGATCCGGCTGCACCTAAAGATATGGCACAGCCGGTTGCCACAGACAATGCGGATTCAGTTGCCAAGGCGGCCGATTAGGTGTTCTAATACGCCCGCCCGCCAAGCATCGATTTTCTTGTTCTAAGGGACCGCTACCGTATTAGAACTCGAGACCTTGTATCAGTACTGAATAAAAATCTCCCGGGAGAAGAACTTATGGCCTTCTCCCGGGAGATTTTTTGTAATTACAGATCAGGATTCGCTTTCCGGCTCTTCAACAATGAGTGAAGCTTCGCCGGGGGCTAGTACTTCGAGTATGCGATTGAGGTCATCAATGTCCGCAAAATCGATTGTCATTGATCCCTTATTTTGACCAAAGCGCACTTTGACCTTCGTTTCGAAGCGGTCAGATAGATGGCCGGCCAGGGTGTTGAGCTCAGCCTGATAACGGCCGGCCCGGCGGCGCGTCCGCGGTTTTTTCTCCTGCTTATCAATTCCCATCGCCACGATTTCTTCCACCTGGCGAACGGATAGATTCTCGGCCACAATCCTTTGTGCCAAAATCTCCATATCAGCGGGATCTGCTAGGCCTAGCAATGCTCGTGCATGCCCAGCGGAAAGAACACCTGCCGCTACCCTCTTCTGGACTAGTGCTGGTAGACGCAAAAGCCGCAGGGTGTTCGTAATAACCGGCCGCGACTTTGATATCTTCCGCGATAGCTCTTCCTGAGTCCATCCGAAATCCTCGATGAGCTGCTGGTACGCAGCCGCCTCTTCCAATGGATTAAGTTGTACACGATGCAAATTCTCAAGAAGCGCATCCCGCAGCAGATCATCTTCCTGTGTGCGCCTAACAATTGCAGGAATCGAATCTAAGCCCGCTTTCTGCGATGCGCGCCAGCGCCGCTCCCCCATAATGAGTTCATAACGGGCAGCTGGATTATCTTCCAAAGGCTCTGTAAGCGGGCGAACCACGATTGGCTGCAAGACTCCAACTTGAGAAATAGAGTCTGCTAATTCCTCTAGTTCCTCTTCATCGAAGTACTGCCGGGGCTGGGCTCTATTAGCAACAATCTGTTCGAGCGGAATCTCCGCGAAAGTTGCACCAGGAACCGGAACCAGATCGTCCGAATCAACGTCCTTATCTACTCCCAGGCCTGGTTCTCGATCCGTAGTAACAGGACCCGTTGCGCCTTTATCAGCTACTTGATTGGAAGAGACCTCCTCCGGCAAAGTGGTTTCCTCGACATCAAGCTTTGCCTCCTCCACTGGAGTCTGTTTCTTGGGTTTAGCAGATACCCTAGTTTTTTGCTTAATTGCGTCCTGTGTTTCTACGGGTGCCTCATTCGCGACTTTGGTCGTAGCTTTAGCAGAAAGCTTCGGCCCCTTTGGTGCTGCCTTCCTGGCAGAAGCTTTATTTTCGGAGCTAGTCTTTGGTGTCGTTGATTCTGTTTCAGTCCGCGCGGTCGGGGAGTCATCCCGCAATGAGGCTGTTCCAACTACTTCCTTCGAAGGTGGCAATGTTTCACGTGAAACATTTCCCTCCCCCGGAGCCTGTTTAGTCTGAGCTTCTCCTTTGTCTACTGCTTTTGGTGCATGTGGTGTTCCACCGAAGAAAACATCGATTGGGCTATTAGTTGCTTCTTTTTGCGATTCTGGGATAAGCGCGCCGAGCCCGGCGCCTAGACCACGTCGTTTCTGTTTAGCCATCTCTCCTAATCAGCTCTCTCAGTAATCTCGTGCGCCGCGCTCGTGTATGCGATTGCCGCAGATGATCTCTCGTCATATGTAACCACGGTTTGACCAAAGGAAGGTGACTCCGCTGCTGTCACATTTCGTGGTATTTCTGTATCAAGTGTTTGCTTCGGGAAGTATTCGCGCACATTTTGTGCCACATCTTGCGAAAGTCGGGTGCGGCCGTCATACATGGTAATGAGGATTGTGCTGATGCGTAGATCTGGATTTGCTGAAGACCGTGCCATTTCGATAGTTTCGCGCAGTTGTGCCAGACCTTCCAGGGCGTAATACTCTGCCTGCACCGGAATCAAAACCTCCCCGGCAGCAACAAGGGCGTTCAGTGGGATTAACCCCATAGAAGGTGGGCAGTCAATAAACACATAGTCATAGTGAAGCCCTTGAGATTCGGCGTATTTGAGATACTCCTGCAATACATCGCTGAGCCTAGTTAGTCGATCTGGTTCTGCCGCAATTTGCATATCAAGGGCGGATAATTCGATCGTTGCTGGCACCACCTTGAGCCGGGACAGTTTGTCGTTTTGCTTGACGATGTCCTTGAGCGAAATCTTGCCCATCAGCGCGTGGTACAAGGAATTACCGCGTGTTTCCGGCGCGCATCCTAGGGCGGTAGACGCATTCCCCTGCGGGTCGGCATCTATTACTAAAACATTGAGGCCAGCTTTTGCCATGGCCGCCGCAAGATTTGTAACAGAAGTAGTTTTTCCAACTCCACCCTTCTGATTCGCGACGGCAATAATTCGGGTCTGCTTCGGTCTCTTCCAATTATCTTCCGTAGCACTCTCCAAACGGGCCATATCCCGAGCAAGAGCTGCCCCTACAGGAGTGTCGTCACCTGACCAACCGTCCCAAAATGCGTGTTTACCATTTTGCTCTGAAGACACACGAACCTTCTTCCTCGGATCACTCATGAGCACCTCCCTGGCCTTCCCTAAGTCTATCGACGCCCAACGACACTCAAGCACAGACATTCCTGAGTCAATCCCACATATAAGGGACGGCACAGCTTTTACATACCTGCCTCACATCTTCCCTTCACCACAGTACGGATTTCCAGGAGGGTTTCAACTCGACGTCCGGGACTTTCCACAGGTACTTTACGAAATAGGACGCAAAGAAATCTGTTGCTAGGACTATGGTGTTATTCGTGAGCGCGGACAAAACCAAGATACTTGACCAATAGTAGTCTGACGAAATGTTTCACGTGAAACATTCCTGATGAGATATGACTTCCAGCCTCCCGTATCTTGCGCTCGGAAGCAGAATAGATAGCTCCGACCAGTTCAACTTCCCGCTGCTCGTTTAGCCATTCCCGTTCCCTCTCGGACGTTTTCGCGCGAAGATTATATAAGGAAGCGTTTTTGGATAACAGGTAGTTCATTAGAGTGACGAAATGTTTCACGTGAAACATTTCGAATCGCGTGAGGTTAAGGCACCTAAGAGTGTTCACATTACACAGAGCAGCTCGAATCGAGCGCGTCGCGTGCAGATACGGTTCACTCTGGGCTTCCTAATGTTTCACGTGAAACATTCAGAGGCCCAGAGTGATTGATTCCCAATTATCCATTCGCTACGAAAACAGCTACTTCTTCGCCACTTCAAGAATACGAGTTACTTCCTGGGTGCCGAAAGGCTTGCGATCATATATATCAGCCCAGGCGGCTCCCTCTTTTTTCAGCTGAGGAATCGCCTCTCGAATTTCTTGTTCGGCTTTCTTACCCTTCAAGGCAAGTAGTGAGCCTCCCGGTTTAACCAGCGGTAGCGTGATTCGTGTGAGTTTCTTTAATGCCGCCACCGCACGCGCAGTCACAATGTCATAAGTTTGTTTCCCATGAAGATCTTCAGCTCGGCACGCTTTAACGCGAACATTATCTAGAGCCAACTCCGCCGTGACAAACTGCAGCCATTCCACACGGCGCTCCATTGATTCGACGAGCACTACATTACAGTCGGGACGTTGAATCGCGAGAACTATGCCGGGAAAACCTGCACCTGATCCCACATCAGCAACGCTCGCCTTATTAGGGATAAATTCATCGAGGACGGTCGAGTTTAGAATATGACGTTCCCAGAGTCTTTCGAGTTCGCGAGGTCCGATTAGCCCACGCTTCTCCCCTTCTTCTTCGAGTAATCCAGCAAAGGCCAACAATCGCAACCAAGCTTCATCACCAAAGTGTTCTAATCCTCCTTCTGGAGGAACTTCAACCGAGTTCGCACTCGGTCTATCGTCATGCTGTGATCTAGTTTCATTCCTTGCCGCGGGACCGTCACCGAAGGGATCCGCACGTGCGCGAATCTGGGTTTTCGATTCTCCCGATTCATTCTCTTCTCCGCTGTCGGCATTTTTTTCCGGATCAAAATCTTCGGTCTTCACGCCGTGACCTTTCCGTATGGTTGCATTTTCTGATAGAGCATCGGGCAGAAACGGAGCACATACGCAACTTCGAAACATCCCTATGATGAGTCTAGGGGTTATTCATTACCGTGGTGAGTTTATTTTTATGAAGATCCGGAACTTTCCGATTCCCGGCTCCCAAGTAGTTTTACAGACTAACAACCGCTTGTTACGGATTATCAAACGCTTGTTACCGGCTATCAACCGTTTACTACGGGCACTTGCCAAATAACGGCCAAGTTATTGCCGACCGGCAACTAGTTGTTCCCGGCTAGGACAGCTTTAGATTTCCTTAGGTCCGCCCAATGTTTCACGTGAAACATTCCCAACATTAAGGCGGGACCAAATTTGCTCTAGAACCGCACTTTCGTCGCGAACATGCGCGCAAAGGTTTATCAAGGCATGCTTCCTAGCCGCAGAGATGCCTACATGAATTCGGCCGTGTAGCGATTTTCTCGCGAAAACTTACCTATTCATCCACGAAGCTGCCGAATGAACAAGTAAATTGCGGATGCTCGGACATCGGATCGCTTCCTATTCGCCTCGCGTCGTCGCAAGTACAGCCGCGCAACACAGGAATCAACCCGCAAAACAAAGACCTGCCCAGATATAAGTTCGCAGCTCCCGCGAAACATATCCTAGTTATATCTTTTCGCGGGAGGCTCTCACTAAATTCGTCTCCGTCTATTCCGGATAACTGTGCAGTGCTTCGATAGCGTTGCTGAAAGCTACGTACCGTAGTTGCCCACTTATTTACACACAGTCGCTTGGCGCATTCTCGTTTAGGTGCGCGCTCGAGTTTTACTATCTACTTTTTAGCGCCAAATACCTCTTTTTTAGCGCCGAATACCACCCTTTAGTGCCGAATACTGCCCTAAAGCGCCAAAAACCGCCCTTTAGCGCCAAACACCGCACTAAAGTGCCAAATATGGCCCTTTAGTGCCGAACGCTGCTTTTTAGTGTTGGATGCTGCTTTCAGCGCGTGATTTTGCTCGTATGCTTAGTCGGCGCTTTCTGCACTGGCGGCACTATCTTCGTGCTCGTCGTAGTCGTCATATTCGTCATCATCTTCATCCGAGACGATCTCATATTCGCCGTATTCATCATCAGCAGGCTTGATAACGACGTGGCGGTGCGAACCGTATCCTTCAGAATCTGAGAGAAGTCCGGCTGCCGCAACGGCGTCGTGAACCACTTTGCGTTCGAAGGGGTTCATCGGGTCGAGTTCAATCTCGTCACCGGTATCGATTACTTCTTGGATAGCTTGTTCCGCAAGCTCCGAAACCTTCTCGCGCCGCTCCTGCCGATATCCAGCAATATCAACCATGAGGCGGGAGCGTTCCCCGGTTTGTTGCTGCACGGCCAACCGGGTCAAACTCTGCAGAGCATTCACACCCTCGCCATGCTTACCAATGAGCCGGCGCAGCCGCGAATCCGCTTCCCCCTCGGTAACAATAGCTACCGTTGCCCGGTCCCGATCCACGGAAATCTCAATATCGCCATCCAAATCGGCAATATCAAGCAGTTCCTCCAGATAGTCTGCGGCTAAATCGCCTTCCTTATCTAGATTCGGTTCCTTCGCAGGTACTTCACTCATTGTCTTACCTTTCTTCGGTCTATATTCCGCGATAGTTCTCGTTAAATTTTACTTCTATATCGACGCCGGATTCTCGCGCTACGTGCTACTACCGGTGTATCTCATACATGTTTGGCACCGATTATCTTTCGGTCCCAATCGTCCGTTACTCCCAAACACCGACTCGGCACTCCCGAAACGGCACGCATTCGTGCCTGCATTCCGCGCCAGCTTACGCACCTGCGCCGCCCCGGGGCAAAGAAACTTCCAGACCGTAGTGTCCGTAGCGCAAGATCCCGCAATGCACGGCCGCGGAGCCGCGAACAGTCCCGCCACTGGCACGGGCTAGGCACTGCCAAGAGTCCCACCACCGAAACCGCCACTTACTTCCACCACTGCCATTATTACTATCTGGCCCAGTCTAGAAAGCCATCGCTTCTTATCGGCGGCTTAGCGGCGCCGCTTCTTCCGCTTCGACTTAGCGCGGGCACGTTCGGCTTGCCGGCGTTCGTAGCGCTTGCGCGCCCGCTCTTCGTCCGTCAGTCCGTCCTTGCCGCGAACTTCTCCATCACTTTCGGCGTTATCCGCGTCTGCCGAGGCAGATTCTTCAAGTGCAGCGTCTTCCGTTTCCCCGCCTTCTTCGGTTTCCAGACCTCCGGCGGCAAAGCGATCGGTAACGCCCGCCTTCTTCGCGCGCGCCTTACTCATCGGCTGTTTGCGCTGCCCGCCGGCCGCGCTCTTCTGCTCCAATTCTTCGATTTCTTCTTCCGAAAGTCCCTCTTCCTTGAGGCCCTTGCGGCGCCGTGCGCGTGCCAAACGTTCTTCGCGCTGGCGATAAGCTTTCGAACCTGGGGTCGGGTTATTGCGAATAAACCAAGCTTGCTGGCCCATGTTCCACAGGTTGCCTGCGCACCAATAAATCAGCACGCCCACCGGGAAGGCATAACCGGAGAACACGTAAATGAGCGGCATACCGTACAGCATGTACTTCTGCATCCGCAGCGCCGGGTTGCCTTCGTCTTCGCCTTCTTTATGCTCCGGCATATTCTTCGTTAGCAACTGGCGTTGGGTCCAGAACATGGAAAGGCACATTACTACCACGAGAATCCCGGCCACTACTCGAATGGTTACCGGCGAATATCCCGGGGCTTTGTTTGCCATCGCGAAGGAGGCAGACATTGGCGCGCCGAAGAAAGTCGAATTCAAGAAATCATCAGCAAGGCTGGCATCCAGCGGCCCAATTGCGGCATGCTCGCCCGATGCAATCATCGGGAACTTGTATAGCACACGGAATAGAGAGAACAGGATCGGCATTTGTACGAGCATCGGCCAACAGGAAGCCATTGGCGATACCCCGTGCTTGCGGTATAGGGCCTGAATCTCTTCCGCCTGCCGCTGCTGGGAGATCGTATCCTTCTTGTTCTTGTATTTCTCCCGGATCTTCATCATTTTTGGTTGCAAGATCTGGGTAGATCGGCTTGCCTTAATCTGCCGGTTGTACAGAGGAAGAATGACCAGTCGTACCACGACCGTCAAACCGATAATGGAAAGCACCCAGGCTGGGCCGGACCCGTCGGCCATTCCAATTGCAACAAGTCCCTTATGAATCCCGTAGAGGACCCACGAGATAACCCACATGAATGGGCTAAGGATTGTATCCACGCGTTATCTCCTAGCGTTCTGCCCGTTCCGCCTGCGCGGATAAATCGGCATCTTCCTTCTTATAAAGCTCGATGAGTTCATCGTGATCGAGCGGCCGGCGCGGCCACTCACCTTTAGCTGGTACCCGATCTACGCCGCCCTTAGTGAAAGGGTTGCACCGTAGCAGGCGCCAGATACTTAAGAGTGTACCCTTTAACGCTCCGTGTACTTGCAAGCACTCTATAGCGTAGGCACTACAAGTGGGGGCATAGCGGCAACGCGGCGGATTAGCGGCTGAAATATTGCGCTGATACCACCTTATAACGCGGATGAGTGCGCGCCCTATTGCCCCGTTCATTAGTTTCGCCTCGTTCTTTGCCCGGTTTGTTGCTTCCGGGCACGGTGGAGTGCGCGGTCAAAATCTGCGGTGAGCTGCGCATACGTGCTGCCATTTGCGGCGGGAAAGGCGCGTACGACGACGCATTCGCCGTCGTTCAGTTCCCCCAGCTTCTCTCGCACTATGTGCCGTAGTTGACGCGTAAGGCGATGGCGTACAACTGAGTTCCCAACCTTTTTAGATACCGCAAAACCGACCCGCACAGGGTGAGGGCCGGTTATCTCATCTGCGGCGTGATTCTCCCCGATTGCTACTTGCAACCGGCGAGAATTCCCGCGTACTCCCGAAAATGCCGCTGCGAAATCTTCCGATCTCCGCATACGGTGATCGGAGCTCAGCATTTAAGCGGTTAGCCTGGCGCGGCCCTTACGACGGCGGGCCGCAATAACGGCGCGGCCGGCGCGGGTACGCATACGCTTGCGGAAACCGTGAACCTTGGAACGGTGACGGTTATTCGGCTGGAACGTCCGCTTTGTACTCACGGTGATCCTCCCAAATCTGACGGCGAGCTTTACCCCGGCGGGGCCCTGTTATCTCAGAAAATCTGAGCACTCTCGAGAGCATCGCCGCGTCAAAGTTCGCATGAAACTTACAATGCGCATAGTTACACCTATGCACGGACTAATCGACTTTACGTGTTATTTGCCCTTCTGGTCAATGATTTCGGTCCCGCGGTGACCGTGATCTCACAGAGATCTAACGGCTTGGCGGCGCGGTTCCTTTACCGCAATTCACCACCCACGCTTACCGCGTTTCACTTTCTTGAGATTTTCCAATACTGCGGCTCGCCGCAAAATTCCGCTCCGCGCATCTCACTTTTTTCTGTGTGCACAGATGTGGATTGCGCGCAGACGCCGATCTTTCGGCGTCGTTTACGCAAACGCAAACTAAAACACACGCATGTAATTTCCACAGGTGTGGACAGACCTGTGGATAACTCACTCGCAGATTCGCGCGGAATGACCTACCATGAATCCACAGAAACCGGGCCCAGCTCGCGTAAATCTGCGCAAAGTCCTGTATTTACGCCGTTTTGAGAGGGGTGGAAACTTTCGGGAAGTTATCCACAGGTCCTAGTATGAGGGCCGCTAGCCGTGGATAAAATCCTCCAAGGATCCGCTCGCCTTACTGCGGTGGGCGCCCTGTTTCACAGTTTTCGCATCCCGCGGCAACTGGCGTGCAACCTGCTTGTAACACGCTTGCAACTGGCTTGTAACTAGCGTGCAAGTAGCTGGTATTTAGCTCGTGCGTTGCCCGTGTGCTTTCGTAGCACCACAGGTGCCGTCGAAAAATCCGCGGGTGCCTGATTTATCGTCCACGCATTCGTACACCGTAGATAAGGGGAAAGGAACTGATGTCAGATTCGAATCCTGCCCAAGATGCTTGGCTTGCCGCCATGGAGCTATTAAGGGCCGAGGATGCTCTTTCCGATTCCCAGGCTGCCTTTGTGCGGATGGCTCGCCCTCTGGCCATGGCAGACGAAATCTTCATGATCACAGTCGGCTCCGATTTTGTGAAGAACTGGATTGAAGAGCATGTCTCCGCAGCCATGACGGAAAAGCTTTCGGCCATCCTCGGCCGGCAGGTGAGAATCGTCATTTCCGTAGACCCTTCGATTAACGAGACGCCGTTACCCTCCCGCACACCGACCGGTATGGCAAGTGTCACTGACGTTTCCACCCGGGGGATTTCTCGTCCCGCTACCAATACCGGAGCGGTAAATACGGGCAGCACGGGCGGCACGGGTAGCGCGGGTAGCGCGGGCAGCACGATCGGCGCAGGAAGTCCTAGTAGTTCTGCCCCGCAGGCTTCGCCGCTCTCTCCGGTCGCCAATATTTCTCCTGTTTCTGCTGGTAGTGCCGGTAATTCTGGAGCGGACACCGCGGGCACATTTGCCACTGCGAGTTCTGCGGCCGGCGCGAGTTCTGCGGCCGGCGCGAGTGCCGCTTCTACCGCTGCGCCAGAATATTTGACCGGCAGCTCCGCGGTAGCTTCTGCTTCTGCACCTTCCGCGGCCGCCGCCTCGAACCGCCCGGTTTCGGGTCTTCGTTCCGAAGCTCCGGGAAATGTTCCTGCTGGCGCGCGCCCAAACGTTCCTGCGGATGTTTCTTCCAAACTTCCTTCCCGGGTGCCCACGGCAAGCTCCCTGAGTTCTGCACCTTCCACTTTTTCCGCTCCGGGTGTGGCTCGCGATGCCGGCGCTCCGGGCGTCGTGCCCGCTACCGAGGCTACTGCTCCGCTTAGCGACGACGCCGCACCGACCCCCGCACCCGCCCCAGAATTTGCGGCCGATCCGGGCACTAACCAGCTCACTCTTGACCGAGCGATGCGTCCGGCACATAAATCAACTTGGGAACCGCCGGCCGAACCAACCTCATATGTGGATTTGATTGCGGCCCGCGGGCATTTGGATAATGCACCGGCGGCTACCAGTGGGCAGGGCAATTCGCGTTTCCAATACGGTGGTTATCCGGCTGAAGAGGAAACGGTGGCGGCCGCACTCAATGCGACTGCGGCGGCAAGTTCCACCCGTACCAGCCCGGATGAGGCGCAAGATCCGAGTTTTGCGGCCCGCGCCCATAAAGCCGGCCTCAATCCGAAATATACTTTCGACAATTTTGTGATTGGGGATTCGAACCGTTTTCCTTCCGCAACTTCCTTGGCGGTGGCCGAATCTCCCGGCACGAGTTACAACCCGCTGTTCTTGTACTCAGATTCCGGGATGGGAAAAACCCATCTCATGCACGCCATTGGAAATTATGCTTTGGCGCTCTATCCGGAAATCGCGGTACGTTATATCTCGGCAGAAGAATTCACGAATGCTTTCATCAATGCTTTGCGCGATAACAAGCAAAGCGAATTTAAAGATACTTTCCGAAATGTAGACGTGCTACTCATTGATGATATTCAGTTCATTGGCGGCCGCGAATCTACCGTGGAAGAGTTCTTCCATACTTTTAACGCTTTGACGAACCAAAACAAGCAGATCGTTATTACTTCAGATGTGGCACCGAATCTACTCAACGGGTTTGGGGAACGTATGCTTTCTCGGTTTAATTCCGGAGTTGTAGCTTCGATTGATCGCCCGAATCTGGAAACGCGCGTGGCAATTTTGGAGAAGAAAGCCCATGCGGATCAGATTGATGTGCCGCGGGACGTGCAAGAATATATTGCCACGAACATGACTACAAATATTCGCGAAATGGAAGGGGCCTTGCGCCGCGTCACCGCTTTCGCAGATCTTTCCAAACAGCCGGTTTCCTTGACGCTGGCAGAAATGGTGCTCAAGGATCTGATCTCTGATCCAGAATCGGTGCAGATCCAACCGTCGATGATTATGGCGCAAACCGCAAACTATTTCCGGGTTTCGATAGACGACCTAACCAGCGCGGATCGTTCCCGCCTGCCTACCACAGCCCGGCAAATCGCCATGTATCTGTGCCGCGAACTCACCGATCTTTCCCTGCCAAAAATCGGTGCTATCTTCGGCGGCCGCGACCACACCACGGTCATGCATGCCTGCCGCAAAATCGACAAACAAATCGCCGAGCAACAAAGTACCTACAACCAGGTCTCTGAACTCTCGGTCCGCATCAAACAGGAAGCCACCGGCCACAATTCCTAAGAACTTCCGCCGTGTTCTCTAGCTACACACTGCTGTTACCTGTAGCTAGAGATCGCTGATTCCTGTAGCTAAAGCTTGCTGCTTCCATATTTTCTTGTAGTGCACGCCGCGCCATAGCCATATTCGGCTCCTGCGCGGCGCTTTTCCGAGCGCTTATCAACCTTTTACCGGTTTACTGGTTGTGTGACTTGGCTACCGTTTTACTGGTTGTGTTTCGTTCCGAGGTTCGACGTCGTACCTCTACTTCCCGGGTAAGGTAGCGTAACGTTACTCTCCGCGCCGAATGCTGCGTACCTAATGCGTACCTAAATCGCTTGCGCACCGTTTTACCCACGCAGCTCGTGGCCGGCCGGGCTGCCAAAAACTAGACCGCCAGTTAACAGAAAAACACACCCGCAACTAACAGAATAAGCCCGCCCTACTACTAACACGCCCCGCTAAATTTTCATAAAAAACTGGGCGCGATTCGTATTTACCGCCCAGTTTCTTTCCACATCGGGTGTTGAAGGGCTGTGGAAGGTAGCAGGTTTTAAGGTGATGAATGCACATAGGATTGTGGATACTTTTCTGGCGATTCTAGCCAATCCACAGCAAGCGATTATTTTCCACAGTGAATTCAACAGCTATCTCACCATAGCTTTTGGCTTGATCCCGCGGGTTCGAACACTTATCCACAAGATCCACAGCCCCTATTACTACTACCAACCTTTTAAAACCCGCGAATTACAAGATCATCGCCGAGGCGCTACCGCTTTTCGTCCGCGCCCTCGCGGAGTGTGATTCAGTCCGAAGCGGATCTGCCGCAACCAGCTGCACGTGCCGCGCTCCTCGCGAAGTGTGGTTCAGTGCTACTCCCGGGTTGCAAGTCTGATATTCGCGTAGAGTAGGACCTGAAATATGCCGTTTGAGGTGTTTTCTACCTCCATCGTGGGTGATTTCCCCGGCCTTTTCTCGTAGGCTGGTGCAGTTGTCCATCCAGTTAGTGGTCAGGGCGGCGCAGTACCTAATGGTTAGGGCAGCGCGGTCGCTTAGCCACCGGTAACCGCCGGGTGGTCACCTGTAGCCACCGGGTAGTCACCACACAAAGTGGTCAGTAGGCACTTCCGGGTGCCGGAAAGGGAAGAATCGTGAAGTTACGGATTGAGCGCGATGTCTTTGCAGAAGCCGTTACCTGGACGGCACGTACCATCCCTACCCGGCCTTCCTTACCAATTCTCTCTGGCATTAAGATTGAAGCCTTGGAAGATGGTCAACTCGCTCTTTCTTCCTATGATCCAGATATTTCTGCACACGCAGTAATCGAAGCCGCGGTAGATCAGCCCGGTGAAATCTTGGTATCTGGCCGTCTGCTTGCCGATTATTTGCGGGCTTTGCCCAATAAGCCGGTTGCGCTGGAAACCCAAGGCGCGAAACTTGATCTCACCTGCGGGGCTTCCCGCATGTCGATGACTTCCATGCCCCTGGAGGATTATCCGGACGCTCCGGAATTGGAAGGCACGAGCGGCACCATCAATGGCGCTGCCTGGCAGCAAGCGGTAAGCCAAGCCGTCACGGCTGCTTCCACAGACGATACTTTGCCGCTCCTGGTTTCCGTCTGCATCGAAATCCACGGTAGCGATATTTCCCTAATGGCTACCGATCGGTACCGTCTCGCGGTAGCAAAGGTCAACTGGGAGCCCGCAGATCCGGAAATTGAAGCCCGGATTTTGGTGCGTGCCTCCCGCCTTTCAGATATCGCGCGTTCTTTGGGTACCGCCGGTGACGTCACCATGACGATCGACAATTCTGGCCGCACCGGCGCCATCGGTTTCGCCGCGGCCGGCCGCAAGAGCATTGCGCGCCTTATCGACGGCGAATACCCGCAAGTTCTCGCCCTCTTCCCGGACGAAGTTGCCGGTTATGCCGTCATCAACCGCGCGGAAATGCTCGACGCCATCAAACGTGCCCGGCTCGTAGTGGAAAAGAACGCGGCCGTGCGCCTCGAGTTCTCGGAAGGCCAAGTGGTGCTCGACGCCGGCCAAAATGACAACGCCCAAACTTCGGAAGCTTTGCAAGTAGCGCTACATGGAGAGCCGATAACCATGGCTTTCAACCCGTCTTTCCTGCAAGATGGGCTTTCGGCTCTTACCACCGATTATTTGCGGCTTTCCTACACCCATCCCACCAAACCGGCAGTCCTTACCGGCCAAGCGGAACCCGAAGGGGAAGATTCCCAAGATTTCCGCCTCCTCCTCATGCCGATTCGGACGTATTCTGCGTAAATGTATATTTCCGATATCGCCCTGGCCGATTTTCGGAACTACGAACGTGAAGTGGTGAGCTTTAGCCCGGGAATAAACATTTTGACCGGGAAAAACGGCCAGGGGAAAACAAATCTCGTGGAAGCCGTTGCCTACCTCGCGACCCTCGGTAGCCACCGCGTGAGTAGCGATAACGCGCTGGTGCGGCAAAGTGCGAACGCCGCCGTCATTCAAGCACGTACCTATCGCGGCACCTCCCCCACCACCGTGCAAGTTGAAATCTATGCGGGCCGGGCCAACCGGGCCCGCATTAACCGCGCGCCGGCCAAACCCGCCGATATCGTCGGTATCGTGCGCTGCGTCCTCTTCGCGCCGGAAGACCTGGGAATTATCCGCGCCGAACCAGCTATCCGCCGCGCTTTCCTGGACGATCTCATGATTCAGCTACGGCCGCGGATGGCCGGCGTACGTGCGGAATACAATAAAGTTCTGCAACAGCGGGCCGCCCTCCTGCGTTCCTTGAGTAGCGCGGCAAAACAAGGGCAAAACGTTTCCCTCGAAAATCCAGTCCTCGATATTTTCGACGCCCAACTAGCTAAACTTGGCGGAGAAATCACGGCCGCCCGCGCCGAAATTGTGCGCCAACTCCGGCCTTTCGTTGCCGAATATTACAACCTCGTCTCCGGCACCCAATCCGGCGCCCGCATCGACTACAAAGCTAGCGCCAACCGCGGTTTCTTCTCCCTGCCCGGGCCGGAAAGAATCAGTGCCGAACCCGAACTTGCCGCCGCGATTACCAATAACGACGCCGAACTTGCCCAGCCCGCTCAGGCCACGCAACGCTTGCAACAACTCCTGCAAGAACGCCGTGCCCAAGAAATTGAACGCGGGCAAAACCTGGTTGGTCCGCAGCGTGACGATCTCCAACTGTCTTTAGGCCAGTTGCCCGCCAAAGGCTATGCCAGCCACGGCGAATCGTGGAGTTATGCGCTTGCCTTGCGGCTGGCGGAATGGCAAGTTCTGCGGGCCGATGATTCGGGAGAATGGTCTGGGGACGGCGAACCGATTCTGATTCTCGATGATGTTTTTGCCGAACTGGACGGCCACCGCCGCCGCCGGCTTGCGGAACTGGTCGCCAGCGCCGGCCAAGTAATGATTACGGCCGCCGTCGGTGACGATCTACCAGCTACCCTGCAAGGGAAAACCTTCCGCATCCACGCCGGCCGCGTCCACCCCGAATCGGAAATTGAAACTAACTCAGCACCGGTAACCAACCGAGCGGCAGCAAGGAGCGAAGGCATACGGAGCGAAGGCACACGCAGCGAAGGCACACGCAGCGAAGGCACACGCAGCGAAGGCGGCGAATAGAAAATGACCACGAATCGGAAAGTGGAGGCGGCGAAGATCAAAGCCGCGCAGGAGAACGGCGATATTTTGGCCCTGCGCGCTTTGGATCGGGTGCGTGAAGATGCTTTCCGCCGCGGCAAAATTCGTACTCGCCGGCCCAGTGCCGGTTACGCGGCGCAAAAACTCGCGGATGAGCTAAATGATGCCAAGCCGCTGGGCGCGGAAGTTTTTACGCCGAGCCCGGGCGTGGATGCCGGTTCCGGTGCGCGCCCTTCTTGGCGAGATCCGAAGCCTTTACGCGTGATTCTGGAACGCACAATTTTGGATCGCGGCTGGGGAACCCGCCTCAATGTGGCCTCCGTGGAACGGCGCTGGCCGCAAATCGTGGGCGAAAACGTGGCCCGCAATGCGTGGGTGGAAAGCTTCGACGAAGATACCGGAACCCTTACGATTCGCACCTCTTCGACGTCGTGGGCAACCCAAATGCGCGCTTTGCTGGCCACTTTAGCCAGCCGGTTAGATGCCGAACTCGGCCCGGAAATAGTTAAAAATATCGAGGTACGCGGCCCGCAACAACGCAATTGGCGCCACGGCCGCTATTCAGTTCCCGGCCGCGGCCCGCGCGATACTTACGGATAGCCGCGCGCCAGGAAACCCGTACTATCGCGCGCAAAACCCGGGCCAAAACAATTGCAAGTAAAACCTAGGAGGCTCTCATGTTGGAGATCAGCAGCGCCGAGTTTGACGAAGCGGTTGCAGACGCAATTGACCTGCTCCCGCAGCATTTCCTTGATACCCTGCCCAATGTGGTCTTCCTAGTGGAAGAAGAACCGGCCCCCGAAATGCTCGTGGGGGAAGAAGCGTACGACGCCGAAGGAAAGCCCGCTCTGCTAGGAATGTACGACGGCGTAGCACTAACGGATCGGTATGGCGATTCTGCCGGGCTATTGCCGGATCGGATCTATATTTTCCGCGGGCCTTTGCAACGCTGGTGTAATACTCGTGAAGAACTGGTAGAACAAATTAGGGTCACGATTGTGCATGAGGTCGGGCACTTCTACGGGCTTGATGATGATCAGCTCCACGCACTTGGGTGGGAGTAAACGGGTTGAAATGCACATGTCATCCCAGAAAACCACTCCAAAATGCGCTAGAATAGAAGCTAGTCCTATTCGGGTAGGGTTCCCCCGCTAGAGGTCTTCGCCCGCGAGGGGTCCATTTCTGGCGTTTTGGAAAATAACGTTCAGGATATTCTTCGGCGAAATAAGTGGATGTTAAACCGAGCCTGCTGCATTGTGCATTGCTTGCATATTGTGGCGGGCGGGTCGTGGTGTGCGTAGCGCGCCGCAGATACATCCTCGCACCGCGGCGGGAACCTACCGATCAAGAGCCAAGGAGTTTCCGCGAGTGTCGGATACGAAGAGTAATGATCCACAGGAATCTGCCGCACCGGCCGTATCTCATGCCGGTACTACAGAATCCCATACCGGTACTACTGATGCGCCCACACCGGCTGCCGAAACGCAACCGCAGGCACATGTCCATCACGTAGGCGAGGTATCAAAAGACCAATCCTATGACGCCTCGAATATTACGGTGCTGGAAGGATTGGAAGCGGTACGCAAACGGCCCGGTATGTACGTGGGGTCTACCGGATCTCGCGGCCTGCATCACCTCGTCTACGAAGTGGTCGATAATTCCGTGGACGAAGCACTCGCTGGCTTCTGCGATCACATAGAAATTACTTTGCGGGCCGATGGCGGCGTGAGCGTTTGCGATAACGGGCGCGGCATTCCCGTAGACGATCACCCCACCGAACACCGGCCGGCAGTAGAAGTTGTAATGACGGTCTTGCACGCCGGCGGTAAATTCGGCCAGGGCGGCTATGCCGTTTCCGGTGGTCTGCACGGCGTCGGCGTCTCCGTCGTCAACGCCCTTTCCACCCGCATGGAAACCGTAATCAAACGTGACGGTTACGTATGGCGCATAAGCTTCGCGAACGGGGTACCCACCGGGCCGCTCACGCGCGGGGAAGAAACCACCGAAACCGGCACCAAACAAACCTTCTGGCCCAATGGCGATATCTTCGAAACCACCGAATTCGATTTCGAAGTGCTCAGCAAACGCTTCCACCAGATGGCTTTCCTCAACAAAAACCTGCGCATCACCCTGATTGATGAACGCGAAGGAATCACCGTGGAAGGTGACGAAGTAACCGGGGAAAGCGGCGCGGAAGAAGCCGCCGGTACCGAAGCCACCCCCGAACGGCGTCACGTTACTTACAAATACGCGGGCGGGCTGATTGACTACGTCAAATTCCTCAACGGCATGAAGAAGGCCGAACTGGTCAATGAGGAAATTATCTATTTCGAAACGGAAGACGAAGAACGCCAGATCGAACTGGAAGTGGCCATGCAATGGACTTCGGCTTACACCGAATCCGTGCACACTTTCGCCAATACGATCAACACCACGGAAGGTGGTACCCACGAAGAAGGTTTCCGTTCCGCCCTCACCTCGGTGATAAACAAGTACGCGCGGGATAAGAACCTTTTGCGTGATAGAGATCCGAACCTTTCCGGTGAGGACGTACGCGAAGGCCTTACCGCGGTGATCTCCGTAAAAATTGGCGACCCGCAGTTCGAAGGGCAAACCAAAACCAAACTGGGCAATACTGAGGCCCGCACTTTCGTGCAACAGCAGGCTTATAAGAACCTTTCGGACTGGCTCGATTCCCATCCCAGCGAAGCGCGCGATATCGTTCGCAAAGCCACGCAGGCTTATGCGGCCCGCGCAGCCGCGCGTAAAGCCCGGGAAGCAACCCGCCGCAAGTCCGTGCTGGAATCGGCTTCCATGCCCGGCAAACTTAAGGATTGCACTTCCAATAAACCCGAAGAATGCGAAATCTTTATCGTAGAGGGTGATTCGGCTGGCGGTTCAGCCGTCAACGGGCGCGATCCGAAACACCAGGCGATTATGCCAATCCGCGGCAAGATCCTGAACGTAGAAAAAGCCCGCCTGGATCGAGCGCTTTCCTCCGATACAATCCAGGGCCTGATCACCGCTTTCGGTACGGGTATCGGTGACGAATTCGATATAGATAAGCTCCGCTACCATAAGATCATTTTCATGGCCGACGCCGATGTGGATGGCTCTCATATCGCCACTTTGCTGCTAACTCTGGTCTACCGGTACATGCGGCCCCTGATTGAGGCCGGCCACGTATTCCTGGCCATGCCGCCGCTGTACCGCATCAAGTGGACCAACCACCCGCACTCCTACGTTTTCACCGACCAAGAGCGCGATGAAGAACTCGCGAAAGGCAAAGAAAACGGGTGGCGCTTGCCCAAGGAAGAATCCCAACGCATCCAGCGCTACAAGGGCCTGGGCGAAATGAACGCGGAAGAGCTGTGGGATACCACGATGAACCCCGAAAATCGCACCCTCAAACGGGTGGAAATCGGGGAAGCCGCCGCCACGGATGAAACATTCTCCGTCCTCATGGGCGAAGACGTCGAATCGCGGCGCGCGTTCATCCAGCGCAATGCACGTGATGTGCGCTTCCTGGATATTTAGCCGCCGCGCCAGCCGCGCAATACCAGCCCTAAAGCAGTAGCACCCATACCCAAGAGCAACATGAGAAGGTAAAAAGCAGTGACGGAAATGACGCCGGGCGATCAGTCCGAAGTGTACAACCACGGCGAAATCATGGACGTGGATCTCCAACGCGAAATGGAGACCTCATACCTGGATTACGCGATGTCTGTGATCGTGGGGCGCGCCTTGCCAGACGTGCGAGACGGCATGAAACCCGTGCATCGGCGCGTTGTCTACGCCATGTACGACGGCGGTTACCGCCCGGATTCGAGTTTCTCCAAGTCCGCAAAAATCGTTGGCGATGTAATGGGGCATTACCACCCGCACGGTGACTCCGCCATTTACGACACCATGGTTCGCCTCGCCCAACCGTGGGCAATGCGCTACCCGCTGGTAGCCGGCCAAGGTAACTTCGGAACGCCCGGGGATCTGGGTGCCGCTGCCCCGCGTTACACCGAAGCGCGCATGGCCCCGCTCGCCATGGAAATGGTGCGGGACATCAAAGAAGACACCGTCGATTTCATGCCGAACTACGACGGCTCCCTACAAGAACCGGCAGTACTCCCCGCCCGCTTCCCGAACCTTCTAGTGAACGGATCGGAAGGGATCGCGGTAGGCATGGCCACCCGCATCCCGCCGCATAACCTGCGCGAAGTCAATGATGGCGTGCAGTGGTACCTCGCCCACCCGGAAGCGAGCCGGGAAGAACTACTGGGCGAACTCATGCTGCGGATCAAGGGCCCCGATTTCCCCACCGGCGCACAAATTCTGGGCACCCGCGGAATCGAAGACACCTACCGTACCGGCCGCGGCTCGATCACCATGCGAGCAATCGTAGAAGTAGAAGAAATCAACGGCCGCACCTGCCTGGTTATCTCCGACCTTCCCTACCAAGTCAACCCGGACCGCTTGCTCGACCGCATGGTCGAAGCAATTAAAGACGGCCGGATTAGCGGAGTTGCCGATATCCGCGATGAAACCTCCGGCCGTGCGGGCCAACGCATCGTCGTCGTCCTCAAACGCGACGCCGTAGCCAAGGTAGTGCTCAATAATCTCTATAAGCACACCCAGCTCCAAACCAGCTTCCCGGCAAATATGCTCGCCCTGGTAGACGGCGTACCGCGCACGCTTTCCCTGGACGGCTTCGTGCGCCACTGGGTAAACCACCAGATGGAAGTAATCCAGCGCCGCACCCAATACCGGCTCAATGAAGCCCTGAAACGGATGCATATCCTCGAGGGATATCTGAAGGCCCTGGATGCTCTAGACGAAGTTATCCAGCTGATTCGCCGTTCCGCAACCGTAGACATCGCACGCGCCGAACTCATGGCTTTCCTCGATATTGATGAAGCCCAAGCCAATGCGATCCTAGAAATGCAGTTGCGCCGCCTGGCCGCCCTGGAACGCCAAAAGATCACGGACGAATACAACGAAAAGAAGGCGCTCGTAGCCGATTACCGCGATATTATCGCCAAGCCGGAACGCCAGCGCACAATCATTTCCGAAGAACTCCAAGAAATCGTTGATAAATACGGAGATGAGCGGCGTACCGCCATTCTTCCCTACGACGGCGATGTGTCCGTCGAAGATCTCATTCCGGAAGAAGACGTCGTCGTAACCATTACCCGCGGCGGCTATGCGAAACGGACCAAGGTAACCGAATACCGCTCCCAGCACCGCGGCGGCAAAGGCATCCGCGGCGCAAGCCTGCGCGAAGATGACGTAGTCGAACACTTCGGCGTAGGATCCACACACGATTGGCATTTGTTCTTCACAAACTTTGGGCGCGTGTACCGGATCAAGGGATACGAAATTCCGGAAGGTAGCCGGGACGCGAAAGGCCAACACGTGGCCAACCTGGTGGCCTTCGAACCCGAAGAACAAATCGCAGCCGTACGTTCCATCCCGAACTACGAAATCGCTGACTACTTGGTGATTGCCACGAAATCCGGGTTAGTGAAGAAAACTCGGCTCACCGATTACGATTCTCCGCGCTCTTCCGGCCTCATCGCGATCAAACTGCGCGAACTAGAAGCAGGCGTAACAGACGAAGTAGTAGCGGTGACCTTCGCGAACGACGGCGATGATCTCTTCCTCGTTTCCAAGCAAGGCATGTGCTTGCGGTTCACCGTCACGCCGGAAAGCTTGCGCCCAATGGGCCGGGCCACCAGCGGCGTGATGGGAATGCGTTTCCGGGAAGGTGACTACCTGCTTTCCATGGATACCGTGCGGCCCGAATCGGACGTGTTCACCGTAACCACCGGCGGATTTGCCAAACGTACCCAGATTGAGGAATACCGGGTGCAAGGCCGCGGCGGGCTTGGAATTAAGGTAGCGAACCTGCCAGAAAACCGTGGCGATCTGGTAGACGCCCTCGTCACCCAAGGTGATGAAGAAGTGCTCGTGATCATGGCCTCCGGCAAGGTAATGCGTACCACCGTGGGTGAGGTTTCCATCACCGGCCGCAACACCCAAGGTGTCACTTTCGTCCGCCCCGATGAAGGCGATGAAATCATTGCAATAGCCCGCAATATCGAAGACGAAATGGAAGAAGACGAAGAAGCCGAGGCAGCTGAAGAAGCGGCGGTTGCGACCGAAGAAACAGCGGTTGTGACCGAAGAACCGGAGGCAACAGCCGAAGAAGCAGCTGCTGGCGAAGGCACAGATGAAGGCACAGGTGAAGGCGCAGGTGAAGCTGGTGAAAGTCGCGATGAATAAAAGTAGCGGCGCTGCAGGCGAAGCTGAAAATGATATAGCTAACAATGATGGTATTACGGGCGTCTAAAACTAATTTCGCGGGCGCCGCGCGGGACATCCGGGGCTTTTGCGCGGTACTCTCTATTGACGGGATACTTTTCAGATAAGGAGAAGGCCGAACAGGTATCGGCCAAGCGGGGAGAACTATGAGCGAACATACTCGTCAAGGAAAAACGCCACCGCCGTCTGTGCCGCCGCAGCGCGGGAACGGGAAAACCGCAGCCGCTCCGGCACGGGTATCCGTGACCGCGCGCACCCCGGTAGCAGACCAAAACACGCCGGCCACTCCAGGTGCCTTGCCAGCCGGCGCGCGCCAACACGGGGCCGGCGGGCAAGGGCAAGCACGCCCCGCCGGGCGGGGACGCGGCAACGGGCGAGGCCGCAACCAGCCAGATGCCCGGCCCGCGCAAACCGTAGGAATCCGGCGCATTCGGATGACGATCTCAAAAATTGAGCCGCTTTCCGCGATGAAACTCGGATTCCTCCTGTCATTTGCCTTCGGTATCGTTCTCATTATTGCGATGGCCTTGGTGTGGCTGGTACTTGACGGTATGCACGTGTGGTCTTCCCTCAACGATTTCCTGCTTACCCTAAACTCGAAAGAACTCTTGCAGTTCGCCCAATACCTCGAGTTTGGCAGGTGGATGAGCTTCGCCGTGATCATCGCCATTATTGATATTGCGCTCCTCACGGCCCTTTCAGCCATAGGCGCGCTCATCTACAACCTGTGCGCGGCACTCGTTGGCGGGCTACGGCTCACCGTTACCGACGAATAAAACCGCGCCAAACCCCGCATAAACAACAAAGCACCCGCTAATACACCGCGGACGTGTGCTTACCTAGGCACACATCAGCACGGTAGTAGAAATGTTACGGAACGCACGATGCGCGAAGTTTGGTTTCTGCTCATCCTGATGTAAACTAATCCAGTCCGCAAAGGTGTAAGGGCGTATAGCTCAGTTGGTTAGAGCGCAGTCCTGATAAGACTGAGGTCGGTGGTTCGAGTCCACCTACGCCCACGAAAGCGAGGAGGGGAAATGAAACGTTTTCTCCTCTTTTCTTTTGTGCTAATTGGCGGATATGTAGCCGCGGTGGAATTACAAAAACACCTGCAGGTTTACGCACACTGGCAAAAGATCCCAGATCCAAGCTAGGATGCAACAGACACATAACTTCATACGGGGCTGTGGCGCAGCTGGTAGCGCATCTGCTTTGCAAGCAGAGGGTCAGGGGTTCGAGTCCCCTCAGCTCCACCACCAGGACGCTCATTTTGATACAAAATGGGCGTCTTTTTGGTTTTCTCTCTTGTGAAGCGGCTAGCTGGTGAATACGATGTATTCAAGTGGAGGGGTTAGGGAGGAACGTTATGGCCACGATGACTGTTCGAATGAACGAGGAGGATGCGGAACTAGTGCGCAGGTTCGCACAGTTCGAGGGCGTCACGATTTCCGACTTTGCTCGTAATGCGATCTTGGAGAAAATTGAGGACGTCTACGATCTTCAAGAGTTACGTGAGGCAATTGCTCAAGATTCTGGTGAACGATTCAGCATTGACGACGTCGTGTCTGAGCTTTCATGACGGATTCGCGGAGCGTTGCGTGGCGTGTTGAGCTTACTGCGCGTGCCCGCAAACAATTGAAGAAGATGGATCGGTTCGATGCGAGGATTCTTGCAACCTGGATTAAGAACAACCTCGATGGATGCGCTGATCCGCGTGCCTTCGGCAAAGGGTTGACCGCTAATCGCTCGGGAGAGTGGCGTTACCGCGTTGGCTCGTATCGAATCCTTGCACTCATCCACGACGACATCATCACGATTGAAGTCTTCTCAATAGGTCGAAGAGACACGATCTACAACCGTTAAACAACCTCTCAATCAGGGAAGGTTGGGTGCTAACGCAGGTCTAGCGATCAAGGCGCAGCAGCGTGGTTTTGCCGGAACCATTAGGTCCCACAAGTACCGCGCGCACACTGTCGCCAACGCTGAACGAAACGTCATCTAAGAGTGGCTGAACGAAACGCCATCTAAGAGTGGTTGGGCGGAAAATGAAAAGGAAAGATTGGTTACCTCGAGAGTGGGCATAGCGATCTCCAAAGCCGTCGAAACATCCGGTTGCTTCTCGGTAAAGCCGAGTGGAGATCACAGCACCATCGGAATTAACACACTCCCAGAAATTGGAACGAACGCTATTCGGTAACTAGCCTCTAGCATACCGAATACGCTGCTGGGCGTCACTCGGAAGCCACTCAGGGCTCCTGTCAGGATGACATACACCCACCTAGCCGCCCGATGCACCTGGGATTAGCCTTGTTTTGTTACCGCTGGATTAATCAGGTTCTGAGCGAACACGCAATAAATCTTGCCGAATATCCACCATTTCTTTAGGTGTGAACCGGGCATACCGATGCGCGTGCAGCGCCGGCAAAAAGCTGAAAAACCGGGAAAATCATACCCGGCAGTGCTTATACAACGTACGATAGGTATCACACGTAAATAGGTGATTCTTGGAGGCATACATATATGACGAAAATGAATGTGGAGTCTTTTAACCTCGACCACACGAAGGTGGTAGCTCCCTATATTCGGGTAGCTGATGTGAAGACTTTACCCGCGGGAGATCAGCTAACGAAGTACGACGTTAGGTTCTGCCAGCCCAATAAAGAACATTTGACAATGCCGGTAATTCACTCCATCGAGCATTCCTTCGCCGAATATTCACGCAACCATTCGCCGCACGTTATTGACTTTTCGCCCATGGGCTGCCAGACGGGTTTCTACCTCCTCATGGCCGAAGCTCCGAATGTGCCGGCCATTTGCGAACTGGTAGAAACCACTTTCCGCGACATTATGGCCGCCACCGAAGTTCCGGCTGCCAATGAAATCCAATGCGGATGGGCCGCAAGCCACAATTTACAAGCCGCGCAGGAAGCTATTGCCGGCATGTTGGCACAGCGCGATAGCTGGGAAAAGGTGGAAGCTGCATGAGTCAATCCCCGGAAATGCCGCCGCTTCCCGAACCGAAAAGAATCGAGCCCGGCCCGCCTTCTGCGCTCGGCCTGATTATTGCCGCCCAGCGGGAAGAAATCGCACCGGTTATCGCCGCCTTCGCCAAACCAGAGGAAGTACAAGCCTTCCCCACGCCCTTCGGTCAGGCCTGGGTTTTCCCCGGCCCCAAAATCCCGATTATCGCTGCCCAAACCGGTATCGGTCTGGTAGCAACCGCCACGTTCCTTGGCTGGGCGGCCGAAATCTTGCGTCCACTTTTCGTTATTTCCGCGGGTACTGCAGGTGGTTTGGGGGCCAGTATTAACATCGGCGACGTCGTTATCGGCACCACGTACGCCTACACGCGCGCCGACGCCACCGCTTTCGGTTACCAAATCGGGCAGGTACCGGGCCAACCGGCTACTTTCCCGGCAGATTCAGACCTGCTCGACGCCGCACCGGAAGGTACCTTGCGCGGCCAGATTCTTTCTTCGGATGCTTTCGTGACGGCGAAAAATGTGGGGGAGACACGCGAACTGTTCCCGGAAGCTTTGCTCACGGATATGGAATCGGCGGCCGCGGCGCAAAGCTGTGCCATGGCACAGATTCCGTTCGCTGCTATCCGCTGTGCTTCCGACTTGGCCGGGCCTTCCGCCGAACAGGTGTATCACATGGAACTGGACCGGGCAGCTGAACTTTCCGCTGCTTGTGTGGCATCCACGGTCCGTACTTTGCTGGATAAATTCGAGGAAACGGGAAAACTGGATGCCTGCCTAAGCCTCGCCTCGAAACGGCCGCGGGCGGAAGCAGGTAGTTTGGCGAAGGACGGCGGCACGGGGAGCACGGCGGGCAGTCGTACCAGTGGGGAAACTAGCCACGCCCGGGCCCACGCGCCGCGCTTCTCTCTGGACGCTTTGCAAGCCGGGCTGCTCTATATGTTCGGGAAAATCAACGATATTACGCCGGAACTGAGTGAGGCCACGCCGGCAGACCATGCAGCTTTGGCGGAAGAACCCCTAGACCAAGAAGAAGTTTTGGGGATCATTGGCGGGGTGCGTGCGGCTTTGCGGGAAGATCCAAGTCTGACGATAACGGCCCGGCAATACGATGAAGAACGGGCGGCGCTCGCCCAGGCGGCATCGGTTTCCGGGCGCGGCAAACTCGTGTGGCCGCCAACTTCGCAGACGGTCACAAAACGTTTCGGCGGGTATTGGAATGACGCGCTTTCGGCGGCCGGTTTCGCGGTAAAACGCGGCCGGGAACGCGGATCCTTGAAGTTTACTGACGCCGATTACGATGAGGCGCTCGAACGGTTCATCGAATGGGTGCAGGCCGAAGGTCGCCGCGTGAGTTTCAAAAACTACACGCTCTGGCTACAAGAAACCGGCCTGCGAGGCATCTATCCTTCGGGCGCGGCAGTACGACAGCATTACGGTTCTTGGTCGGCGGCCCTGCACGGCCGCGGGGAAGCGGTTGCGGATAGCCCCGCCACCAAGCCCGCAGAGTCCGCCGAGTCCGCCGGGCACGCTGAGTCCGCCGGGCACGCTGAGTCCGCCGGGCACGCTGAGTCCGCCGGGCACGCTGAGTCCGCCGGGCACGCCGGGCCCACCGAGTCCGCCGGGTCCGCCGAGTCCGCCGGGCACGCCGGGCCCACCGAGTCCACCGGGCCAACAGAGCCCGCCGGCCTCGCAGAAAACTAAAAACGCGGCTCCGGCCGGCAACAAATCCAGTCAGATCTGGTGCCAGCCGGAGCCGCCCTTTTTGCGCAAAACACGTACTATCTCACGGATTACTCGCGTGTTTTACGTTTCTGCAGTTTATGTTCCTGCAGTTTATGTTCTTGCGGTTTACGTTCCCGCGTTTCCGCGTTTTATTCCTGTGCTTTACTCCCCCGCTTTCGGCGCGCTATTTTCCGCACCGGCTACGGGCAGTAGCGTTCCCGCATCTATTTGGTCCAACAGCCAGGCCTGCTCGAAGGCACGCTGTTCCCAAGCGCCATAGCGGCCGCTCTTCCCCGCATGGCCGGCTACCATTTCGATCTTCAAAAGGATCGGCCGGTCCGGGCCATTCGCGGTCTGCTCGCGCAGTACTTGCACCCATTTCGCGGCTTCTACATAAAATACGCGCACGTCATTGAGCGAAGTTGTGGCCAAAACCGAAGGGTATTGCACCTGGCGCACATTCTCCACCGGAGAGTAGCTCTTCATATAGGCATAAACATCCGGATCTTCTACCGGATTGCCCCACTCTTCCCACTCCCCCACGGTGAGCGGTAGTTCCGGCTGCAAAATCGTGGTCAGTGCGTCTACGAAAGGCACTCCGGCCACCACCGTCCGGAACAGTTCCGGTGCTTCATTAATCGCTGCCCCAATGAGCAATCCGCCCGCAGAAGCCCCTTCGGCGGCCAGCCGGCCCGGAGCTACCCATCCCGATTCGAGTAACCAGTTCCCACAATCCACGAAATCGTGGAAAGTGTTCTTCTTCTTATCAAGTTTGCCATCCTCATACCAGGCCCGGCCCAGTTCTCCGCCCCCGCGCAAATGCGTCCACGCGATCACTACGCCGCGGTCCAAGAATGAAGCCCACGAAACCGAGAAATACGGGTCTAGCGAAACTTCGTAGGAACCATATCCGTAGATATAGCCCGGATTCGTCCCATCTGGTTGCAGCCCCTTGCGGTACACAATCGTCATCGGTACCTGCACGCCATCACGGGCCGTCACCCACACATTTTGTTGTTCGTAGCGCGTGTGGTCATAGCCCGGCACCTGGCGCTGTTTGAGAGTGTGTTGCCGGCGCGTAGCAGGTTCGAAAACTCGCTGGGTGGGCGGTTCCAAAAGCGACTGCTCGGTGTAAACCACCTCGCTCGCCTCCCAATAAGCATCGGGTTGGGTGGCCACCGTGGAACCCGGAACGCGCGGGATAACTACCGGCGTCTCCCATTCTGTAGCGGGGGTGTTCGCTGCGCTTTCCGTTTCCGTTTCCGTTTCCGAAGCGGTTTGCGCTGCCTCGCCAGTTTCCCCAGTCACCGGTACCGCACCGGAAGCCGCAGCAATTTGCGATGCCGCGGTATTCGGCGTCGTACTTGCTGGCGACGCCGCAGCGCTACTTTCCGGCGCGCTAGCGGTAGCCCCCGCCTCCGGCGCTGGCGCAGATTCGGCCAGCTGCGGCGTCGGTAGTGCAATTGCGGGTGCATCCAGGAGCACGCGGGGCGGGCGGGTAGCGCGGTGCATCACCCGCAGTTCGGTTTCCCCGCCGGAACGCATGGAAATTACCGCGAAATCTCGGTAGGCCTCCACGGCGTCGATCCTTTCCCCAGCTTGCGGGGAAAACACGGTGACCCACTCTGCCAGGTTGGAAGTGCACATAGGTGCGCTGGCAATCTCAAAATCTGGATTATTGAGATTATGGGTAATGAGTAGTTGGTTTCCGGCAGGTTCCACCTGGTATTCGAGCCCGTCTTGGCGTGGTAAAACCACGTAATGGGTAGATTGATCGGCCGGGGAAGCCGTGGGAATAAGCCGCACTTCGGTAGTGGTGCGCGATTCGGAAGTGACCGTCACCCACTTGTTATTGCGAGAAGCTTCCAGAGAAACCTCAAAACGTTCATCGTCTTCCTGGAAGAGCAAAATATCGGTTTGTGCAGCTAGCGGATGCAGCCACACTTGGTAGCTGCGCCACGCCGCATTCGTCCGCGTGTAAATCACCCCGGAAGAATCCGCGGCCCAGGCCAAACCATAGCCAATATTCGTTACCGAATCGTCAACCACCAGCCCGGTTTCGATTTCGAAAACGCGGAGCGTGAAAGTTTCCCCGCCCTGGAAATCCACGCCCATGGCGCCCAACTTGCCATCCGGGGAAGGCATAAACCCGGAGACGCGGAAAAACTCTTCTCCCGCTGCCAAAGAGTTGCCGTCCCACACGAGTTGTTCGTAGGGCCCGCCTGGCTGTGGACGTTCTTCGCCCGTTGCGGGGATGCGGTAGACGGCCGGGTATTGGCGGCCCTCCCAGGTGCGTTCGTAGTACCACCAATCACCACAGCGTTGCGGCACCGTGGTATCAGCTTCGACCGTGCGCGCTTTATATTCCGCGTACAGGTTTTGCCGTAAGGGTTCTAGCGGGGCGAGTAAAGCGTCTGTATAAGCATTTTCTGCCCCCAGTAATTCCAGCACCTCCGGGTCTTCCTTATTGCGTAACCACTCGTAGTTATCGATGTAGGTATCCCCGTGGAAAACGCGTTCGGTGGGAATCTTTTTTGCCACCGGCGGGTGCGGCGCGGTGGCAGGTGCGGCGCTTACATCTTCCGGGTTCGACGACGCCGATACTGGCTCCTCGGTGGGCCCGGCCGGCAAGGTCGGATCATCCTTAGCAGGATGCCGCTTATTGGAAAGGAAATTCTCCTCGCTATCGCGGCTGCTATCGAGGGTTTCGCGTAGGTTTACCATGTCCGAAGCATAGCCGCGCTAACCTGCCCGCCGGTAGCCTTTCGAAGAATCAGAACACTGTGCTTCGCGCCAGAAAACACTTTGCTTGCTGTAGAAAACTTGCGGGCTTCGCGCAAGAAACCCGGGCTGTGCCGGCAAAATAACCGCGGGGCTAGGCAGGGCAAGTTAGGAAGGCTGGGCAAAAGCCGGGAAGGCAGGGCAACCTGGGGCTAGGAATACTTACGGGTTTCGGCCGTGGCCAAGGAATCCACGAACTCGTTGCCAGCATCGCCGGTGTGCCCGCGCACCCACTCCACTTCGGTGTAGCCCGTCCGGCTTTCATAAGCTTCTAACAGGGCGGCTACCAGTTCTTGGTTGGCTACCGGTTTGCCATCGGCTTTACGCCAGCCTTTCTTCCGCCAGCCCGGTGCCCACTTGGTAACCGTATTGATTACGTATTGGGAATCGCAGCGGATTAGTAGCCGCGCGGCCGGGTCGATGAAACGCAAGCCTTCCAGCAGGGCGGTGAGTTCCATAATGTTGTTTGTGGTGTGGTGAGCGCCGCCCGAGTTATAGGCGCCACTCTTTTGTTCTACCCAGGCCCACCCGCCCGGGCCGGGATTACCCGAACAAGAGCCATCGGTGGCGAGTACCGCATCGAATTCCGGATAAGACTTACCTATGGGGTTGCCGTGCTGAATTGCCATGGGAGCATCATAGCCGGGACCACTTTCTCCACACTGAGAGCGCGCGGGCCGGTAACCTAGAACTCGAGAATCATAGTGAGGAGAACTCATGCTTTCACTTTCTGACTACCGCGAAGCCATCAAGCTCGACGAACCGTGGCCGGTGCCGGGAAACGATCCCCGGTCTAATCGCGAGCTTTTCACCGTGGCTCTCGGGGGACTCACCGAACGTCAGGAAAAGATGACGGATCGGCAGCTTTTTGACGAACTCGAAAATCACCTTATTCACCGCGAACCGGGACCGATTGCGGAAAGCTACGGACGCGCCGTCGACCAGTTGTTGTACCGGAAATCGGCACTTTTGGGCCGTACCGAAGGTAAACATCTCATGCGGATCTCGGACATGATGCCCACCTCCGAATACGGGCAGGCACGGCACGCGGCAATCTGGCGGGGAGACATTCGCGAACTCGTAGTGGATGCAGTAGTGGAAGGGGCACGGCCCAATCTGCTCGGCTATCGGGAAAGCGGAGTATCTTCCGCCGATCAAGCTATTCATTCCCAGGCCGGCCCGTGGCTGCGTAATGATACGGCGAAGATCAGGGAAATGCAGGGGAAAGACGAAGAACCGGGCGGAGCGAAAATTACGCGCGGCTACCGGCTTCCCGCGCGGTATGTGATTCATACCCTGCCGCCTATCGTGGAAGGTACACGCCAACCGACGGAGCAGGAATGTGAACAGCTCCGTTCCTGTTATCATTCTTCTCTTGATCTAGCAGCCGAAGTGGGAGACATTGAAAGTATTGCTTTCGTGGCTCTGGCAACCGGGCGCGGAAATTTTGATCGTGAGATTGCAACGAAGATTGCGATGGGAGCGGTTGATGAGTGGATGTCAACTCACCGCGGCAAGATCAAGCTGGTGATTTTCGATATCTTTGGTGATGAGGACGCCGAGGTATACGTGAATACGATTGATAGGTGGATCGAGGATTGAGCGAAACGCAGAGTGGGTCCGAAGAACGTTACGAGACGGTAGAAAGCACCCCGAAAAGGAACGCGCTCGGCGGTAAGGGATATCGCATTTTGGTGATCGTGCTGGTGATTATCGCCCTCGTCGTCAGCGCCTTGGTGTTGATATTCACTTCGGACCCCTCGCGGTTGCCGGTAAATCAGGCTTCGCCGAGCGATCGGCCCACTTCCGTGTGGACGGATCCGCAAACCGAATGGGATGCGGATAGCAGCCCAAGCCCGGATGCTAATGCTTCCCCTACTCCCAATATGGAAGAGGTGCAGGCACAAAATCCGATCGCCGCGCGGTACACGGAAATCGCCGAACAAAAGGGCCTTTCTGCGAAAAACTACGAAATTGTGCCCACGATGTACGATTCGGTGCGCGGTCAGCTCATGGCTAACCCGGCTTTGCCGGAAGGTACCCCGGAAGCGCTCGGCCCGGCCGATGCTCCGGTACGGGTGATCGTATTTTCTGACTATTTGTGCCATTACTGCCAGAAGCTTCACGAAGAATCCTGGCCCGTTTTGGAAGAAAAGGCGCGGCGGGGCGAGATTCGCCTCGAGTTCTACCACTACACGATTTTCTCCCAGCTCGGTTCGGATAAGGCTGCCTTCGCCGCGCATGCCGCAGGTTTGCAAGGAAAGTTCTGGGAGTATTCAGATCTCTTGTTCACCGAAGGGGCGACGACGCCGGACGCTCACGGCAAGGCCCGTATCGCGGAAGATAAACTCGATGCCCTGGCCCAAAAACTGGGCTTGGATATGAATAAGTTCCACGCGGATATGAATTCTGCAGATACGCAGAACTTTGTTTCCGGGCAAACCGGTTATGCCAGTTCTTTGGGCATAAATGCCACGCCGGCCGTAATCATCAATGGCACCTATATTAGCGGGGCCTATCCGTCACAACTCTTCGAGAATGTGATCATGGTGGAAAAGGAACTCCTGCAGGATTACCCGGCCGCAGAGCAAAAAGCGGCCGCGGCCAATAACACCGCGCCAGCAAACTAACTGGCGCCCGGAAGAACCAAAACGCGGGTCGGTAGCTAGCAAGCTACCGACCCGCGTTCTGTTGGTGCTCGAGGGGGGAGTTGAACCCCCACGCCCTCGCGGGCACACGGACCTGAACCGTGCGCGTCTGCCTATTCCGCCACTCGAGCTAGGTGCTGAAGAATTATCAGCGCACACCAGCTTATAGCTAAAACCCGGCAAAACCAAGCTGTGAAGTTGTGTTGCCGATCGCAACAAAGCCGCGGGTGGGTATAAACTCACGGTTTCGCGGAGCAATGAGAGAAGCTCATCCCGTGCCTGCGCCCCGGAATCCAGCCGCGTTCGCTAATATCGAGGCTGTAGAAGAGATGTCTAGGAAAGGTGTTAGCCATGGCGGGGGCGTTTGGCAAATTTGAGAAAGGTGTTGAAAACGCGGTTGCCAGCGCGTTTCGGGCGTTCCGCTCGGAATTGAAGCCCGTAGAGATTCTCACGGAGATGAAAAAATCCATGGATCGCGATGTGGCACGCCTTTCCCGCGACCGTTCTGTTTCCCCCAATGATTTCGCGGTGCACCTGTCACCCGAGGATTTCGAACGGGTAGAAAACTGGGGGCGGGAAGCTCTGAGTGAAGAATTCGCCCAGGAACTCACTAATCACGCCGCCGAACAAGATTACATTTTCGTGGGTCCGATCACCATTGATTTTGTGGTGGATAGTTCTGTGCGGGAGGGCACCGTAGAGGTGGAAACCCGCGCTACGCGCGGCGCCGTCGCCCCTGCTACCACCAGCGCGGCAAATGCCAGTAACCCGATGATCCAAATCGGGAAAGATCGCTATATTCTCACCGGGCCCACCACCGTTATTGGGCGGGGGTCGGATTGTGATATTACAATTGACGACGCCGGTATTTCTCGGCACCATTTGGAATTACAAATTACTCCCAATGGCGTGATAGCCACCGATTTGGGCTCCACCAATGGCACCTACGTGGAAGGTCACCGGGTTCCGGCGGCCACGCTAGTTGACGGGAACACCATCACCATCGGCCGCACGCACATTATGTTCTGGACGGGTGAGGGTGCACGCTCATGAATCTATTGCTAACACTGCTCCGCTTCGGCTTCCTGATTTTCCTGTGGCTGTTCGTGCTCGGCGTGGTTCTCGTGGTGCGCAATGATACTTCCGGGTTGGCGATCCGTAGCAAGAAGCCTTCCCGGCGGGGGCGGCGTGCTGCCCGGCAAACCGAAAACGCTACCAGTGACCTAGCAGCAGGCGCCGCGGGTGCCGCAGGAGTAGCCGCAGGTGCCGGAGCAGCAGCAGGAGCCGCAGCAACAGCAGGAGCCGCAGCCGGCGCGGCCGGTGTCGCTGCCGGCGCGGCGGCGGGGGCTCACGCCGGTACCAGAGCCGGAGCACGCGGCGGTGTGAGCGGGCACGGCCCGGCGCGGGCCGGCGGAGGTGGGGCCGGTACTCGCGGCGCTGGATCGCGGCCGGTACTCGCGGTTATTGAAGGCCCTCTCACCGGCATGGTGCTACCCCTTGGCCAGGCCCAGATAATCATTGGCCGCTCCCCCGATTCGTCACTGGTCCTTGACGATTCTTATGCTTCTTCGCGCCACGCACGGGTTTTCTTCCAAGACGGCTACTGGTGGATCGAGGACCTACAATCGACCAACGGTACTTACATCGGTAATTCCGCAATCACCGAACCGGTAGCACTGGTGCCCGGAACGCGCGTGCGGATCGGGAAGACGACGATGGAGCTGCAGATTTGAGCGATATTCGACTGAAATATGCGGCGTTCTCGGACGTCGGGTTAGTGCGGAGTAATAATCAAGACGCCGGATATGCCTCCCCGCACCTAATTGCCGTAGCTGACGGCATGGGTGGGGCGGCGGCAGGCGACGTCGCCTCCTCCGTGGCAATTTCGCATCTTGCCCAAATTGACGATTCGCACGCTGCTGATGATCTGCTTCCGCTCCTGCGGCAAGCAATGACGGACGCGCATGACGATATGCTCGCCCGCGTAGCTGCCGACCCAAAACTGGCGGGCCTGGGCACCACGTGCATCGCCATTTTACGTTCCTCCAATAAGCTCGGCATGGTCCATATTGGGGATTCGCGAGCATATTTGATGCGGGGCGGCACCATGCAACAGGTGACGCACGATCACACCCTCGTCCAATACCTGGTAGATCGCGGCCAGCTCACCCCGGAAGAAGCCGAACACCACCCGCAACGCAATGTGATTATGCGGGCCCTGGGGGATACTCCCGGCCAGGTAGAACTAGACGAGTCCATCCGCGAAGCCCGGCCTGGAGATCGTTGGCTACTGTGCTCGGATGGCCTGTTCGGCGTCGTCGCCAACGATACGATTCGGCACGCCATGGCCACCATTGAGGACCTGGAAGAACTTGGCGAGCATCTGATCGAACTTGCTTTGGCGGCCGGTGCACCCGATAACGTTACGGTGGTGCTAGCCGATGTGGTAGCCGATTCCGACGGCGAACACGGCCCCAACCAGCCCGTAATTGTTGGTAGTGCGGCCCTTGACTATCAGCGGCCCACCCGCGGGGGCACTTCCGCCGCGGCCCGGGCGGCACTGCTCGGCCAAGGCGCGGCCGGTAATGCAGGTATGGCCGGTATAGCCGGCGTAGCGAAGACGCCAAACAGTGCCGGTAGCGCCGCAGAAGGATATGGCGAGGGTGCAGATAACAGCGCCGGATACGGTGCGGGAGAATACGCCGGCGGGTCCGCGGGGAGCGGTGTCTACGGTAAAGACGGAGCTACTATGGCCGGCGCGGAGGAAGGCGCGGAGGAAGACGCTACTTCGCGAACCCGCAGGTTCCGCTTCGCCCGTTTCTTTGCGATTCTGGCCGTGCTCGCGATCCTGGTGGGCGGCACTATTGGCGGCTACCAGTGGACGCAAACCCGCTACTACGTGGCCGCCGAATCCGGAAAAGTGTGGATTTACCGGGGGGTACCGCAAGTGATTGGATCTTTGCGGCTGTCTTCCCCGGTAGAAGAAACCGATATTAATCTTGCCGATCTTGCCCCGATTGCCCAAGAACGTTTGCAACATCCGATTACGCGCGATTCTTTGGACGGCGCGCGCGAGGTAGTGGACAACCTGCGCACCCAGGTGCGGGAGGACAAACGCAATAACACCGGCACCGGCCCGGAAGCAAGCAACTCTGGCACGCCTGCGCCTGCCCCTTCGTCTGCACCTGCTTCCTCGGTCCCGCCCGCCCCAGCGCCTTCACCTGCCGCGCCTGCTCCGGGAGGTGAATAGTCATGAGTGTTGTACTTACTGCTCCTGCCCGGAAAGGGCGCGTGCCCGAATTATTGCTTTTGGTGGCCGCGCTCGGCTTGGGCCTGCTTGCCTTCTGGCTAGTGTGGGACGGGCTAGGCAATGACGGTACACCCCCGAAATTTACTTTGCTCGCAGCCGGAGGCGGCCTGTTCGTGCTCATAGTCCATCTGCTTATCCGGTGGATGGTCCCCTATGCAGACCCGGTGTTGTTCCCGATCGCACTGTGCCTGAATGTGCTCGGCTTGGCCATGATTTATCGGGTGGACGCCGCTGCCGAAACTCTCGGTTCGCGTTCGCAACTGATTTTGACCGGCGCGGGCCTAGTGCTCTTCGTGCTCACGGTAATGCTCACCCGTAACTATCGGGTTTTGCGTAATTACAAGTGGACTTCCCTGGCCTGCGGTATTGGCCTGCTGCTTTTGCCCATGCTTCCCGGCATCGGCAGAACTATTAATGGCGCGCGCTTGTGGATCCACATCGCCGGGTTTTCTTTCCAACCGGCCGAACTTGCCAAAATTTGTTTCGCGATTTTCTTCGCCTCCTACCTGGTAGCCGAACGCGACAATCTTTCCTTGGCCGGCCCGAAATTTTTAGGGATCCGCTTACCTAAACTTCGCCATATTGTGCCAATTTTGGTGGCCTGGGCGATGTGCATGGGCATCCTGGTGTTCCAGCGCGATTTCGGGACTACGCTGCTGTTCTTCGGGCTCTTTGTGGCCATGCTCTGGGTAGCTACGGAACGAGTGAGCTGGTTGGCTATCGGGGCGGTGCTTACGGTAGGCGGCGTCGCCTTCGTGGCTACCACGGTGCCGCACGTACGAGCACGTTTCGCGGTGTGGCTCGACGCCTTCAACCCTGAGATTTACGAAGGCCGGGGCGGTTCCTACCAGCTGGTCCAAGCCTGGTTCGGAATGTCTTCCGGAGGTTTGGTAGGTACCGGTTTAGGGCAAGGTCACCCGAATTTGGTATATGCCGCCCAATCTGATTTCATTTTCGCTTCCTTTGCGGAAGAAATCGGCCTGATAGGCGTAATGGCAATCCTCTCCCTCTACCTGCTTTTTGTAGGGCGGGGTATGCGTACCGCCATCCAATTGCGCGATGGGTTTGGCAAACTTTTGGCCTCCGGGCTTTCCTTCGTGATCGCCATCCAATGTTTCATTGTGATCGGCGGGGTCACGCGGCTCATTCCGCTTACCGGCCTGGCCCTACCCTTCCTCGCGCAAGGCGGATCCGCCCTAATCTCCAATTGGATCGTCGTCGGCCTGTTGCTCCGCCTCTCCGATTCTTCGCGCCGCCCCGCCGAAACCACCAGCCAACCCTCCACTGAAGAACTCGAGGCCATCATCAAAGCCAGCGGCCCCGAAACCGGGACGAACAGCGTCGCCTCCGGGTTGGGCTGGGGAAGCTACAGCAATGGTGGGCAAACGGGCCCGCGCGGTAGCGGGTACGACGACGCACAACCCACGGCGCCGCACGCTTTTGGCGAGCAGGAAACCGCGCCGAGCGCCCAGGGCGAGCAGGAAACCGCGCCGCGTGGTGGCGGGTACTTGGCGGAGCAGCGTGGCGAGCAGTCAACTATGCCGCGCGGCGACTACCCAACGAAACCGGCCGGGGGCCACCAAGCAGAACCGTGGCGAGGAGTGGTGCAACCGTGAATCGACCGATTCGGCAACTCGTGGCCGTCATTTGCGTTATGTTCCTGGCCTTGGCGGCGTCTACTACGTATATTCAGTTCTTCCAAGCGAAGTCTTTGAACGCGAACCCGTGGAATGTGCGGGCACTGTACAACCAGTACGGCACCAAACGCGGGCCGATTATTGTGGGCGGGGAAGCTATTGCCAGTTCCGAACCGGTGAACGATACGTATTCGTTCCAGCGGGTTTACCACCAAGGTCCGCTCTATTCGAACCTCACCGGATATTTCTCCACCGCTTTTAATTCCATGACGGGCACGGAAGCGGCCATGGATGGAGTACTGGCCGGTTCCGACGATTCCTTGGCGATTCAACGCCTGCAGGAATTGTTTACGGGCGCAGAACCGCAGGGCGGCGGCGTCGAACTTACTATTGACCCGCAGTTGCAGGAAGCCGCGGAAAAGGCGATGGATGGGCAACGCGGCGCCGTGGTGATCGCGGACGCGCACACCGGGGAAATCCTCACTCAATATTCGAGCCCCGGCTACGACCCGAACGTGATGGCCGACCATTCGCGCAGTAATGCCGAAAAGGCTTTCGACCAGCTTTCTAAGGATCCGGAAAAGCCCTTGGTGGACCGCGCAACGGGCGGCGATCAGTACGCGCCGGGCTCCTCTTTCAAACTGCTTACCGCGGTGGCGATGATCGAAAATTTGGGTTTGACCCCGGATTCTTTGGTGGAAGCTCCGCGCGAATATTCCCCGCCAGGCACCTCGCACGTGATCTACAACCCCGGCCAGTTGGCGTGCGGGGACGGATCCGGGCAGGTAACTCTCAACCAGGCGTTCGCACAATCTTGTAACACGCCTTTCGCCATTGGCGGCGTGCAAGTAGGTGCGGACGCCATGATCAAGCAGGCGGAGAAGTTCGGGTTCAATGCCCCGCTTACCACGCCCCTGCCAGTTTCAGCTTCCCGGTTCCCGCAACCGGAAGACGCCGCCGCGTTGGCCATGGATTCCTTCGGTCAGCGGGACATCCGCGTCACCCCGATGCAGATGACGATGATCGCCATGGCGATCGCGAACGACGGCGAACTTATGCGGCCCCATCTGGTGAAAAGAACCTTGACGGCTGATCTCGAACCGATCTCGGAAACCAAACCGGAATCGATGGGAAGGGCCATGAGTAAAGACACCGCGCATTACATGCAGGTGATGATGTCGGATGAGGTCAAGAACGGTACCGGGCATCGCGCCGCCATCGAAGGGGTGGATGTGCAAGGCAAAACCGGAACCGCGGAGATTGATGCGAACACTCCGCCGCATACGTGGTTCGTGGCTAATGCCAGCATTAATGGTCGCACTTATTCGATCACCGTTTTGGTGGAGAATTCCGGGCATGCTGGATGGTATGGGGATGGGGGTTCGGTAAGTGCACCCATCGCGAAGAAGATTCTGGAAACTAAGCTGAGCTAGGCTCAAGGAAAACGATGCACAGGCAAGGAACAACGGCAACAAGGAAGGTGACGCGACGTGACTGAAATCCCCCGCGTACTCGGAAGCCGATACGAAGTCGGAGACCTTATCGGGCGCGGTGGCATGGCCGAAGTACACCGCGGTTATGACACCCGGCTCTCTCGCACCGTCGCGATTAAAATCTTGCGCGCGGATTTGGCACAAGATGCCACATTCTTGGCGCGGTTCCGGCGCGAAGCGCAATCGGCGGCGGCGCTCAACCATCCCTCGATTGTGTCCGTGTATGACACCGGTGAAGAATCCGTAGTTTCCGCTACCGGCCAGCGCGTTCCTCTGCCATATATCGTTATGGAACTGGTGAAGGGACGCACGGTTGCCTCCCTGCTGGAGGGCGGGGATCCGGTACCGATCGGGGAAGCCGTGCAGATTGTGGTAGGCGTGCTTGCCGCCCTCGAATATTCGCACCGGGAAGGGATCATCCACCGCGATATTAAACCGGGCAATATCATGCTCACCACGGACGGCAAGGTAAAGGTGATGGACTTCGGGATCGCCCGGGCTATTGCCGATTCTGCCGCCACCATGACGCAAACCAACTCGGTGGTAGGTACCGCCCAATATCTTTCCCCAGAGCAAGCCCGCGGCGAAGTGGTGGATGCACGATCTGACCTGTACTCCACCGGCTGCGTGCTTTATGAACTCTTGACGGGCCGGCCGCCTTTCGTGGGTGATTCCGCAGTGGCCGTGGCCTACCAGCACGTTTCGGAAACCCCGCAACCGGCCTCGCAAATCGCTCCCGATATTCCGGATGCGATTGACCGCGTAATCATGAAGGCTTTGGCCAAGAACCGCGAAGAGCGTTACCAAACGGCCGCCGAATTCCGCAACGATCTGCTCGCGGCGGCACGCGGCGAGGGCGTTTCCGCCCCCGCCGTCGGTTCGTGGGCGGCCGGGGCCGCGGGTGCTGCCGCCGGGCTCGCCGCCGGTGCGGCCACGCAAGCTTATGGTGCCCAGGCCGGGGCTCCTACCCAGGCTTATGGCGCACCCACCCAGGCGTACGGGGCACAAACCGCCCAACAGTACGCGGGCGCCGGCCCCTACGGGGCCGCCGGATACCCCACCAACCAGCAGCTTACGCAAAATACGGCCACCCAGGCCGCGGTGGGAGGTAAAGAGGAAGAAGAATCGCCGGCCAAGAAGAGCCGTTGGGCCATCTGGTTGGCTGTGGTACTCCTCGTGGTTGCTGCCGCGGTGGGTGCCTGGTTGATTTGGGGTAATAAGAGCCCCGAACCCGAGCCGACTCCAACTGCCACCCAAGCCCAGTTGGTATCCGTACCGGATCTGGCAGGCATGACGGAATCTCAAGCCAAGCGAGAAGTGGAAAACGCTGGTCTAGTGTTCAAGCGCGGCACCGATCAGGCTTCCGATTCGATAGCCAAGGGTGAATTTGTTTCCGCCGATCCGGCAGTGGGTGCCCGCGTGGAGGCCGGTTCTACGGTGACGGTGCGTTTCTCCTCCGGGCCTTCGGCAGTGACCGTCCCGGACGTAACGGGCATGACTTTCGAACAGGCACGTTCGGCCTTGGAGAACGCGAATCTTTCTATTGGCGACCAGCAGCAGGTGAATGATCCGAGTACCGCGAAGGATCGGATTGTAGCTACCGTGCCGGCATCCGGAGAACGCGTTTCGCCCAATACGCAGGTCACCGTACATATTTCCACGGGCCTGACCACCGTGCCGGATGTGACGGGAATGAGCCCCGCTTCGGCGCAGCAAGAGCTTTCTGCGGCTGGATTGACGGTTATCAACCAGATCGAACAGCCGGTGCAGGACGAGTCTTTGCATAACGTGGTGGTCGATACTTCGATTGAAGCAGGCCGCGCGGTATCCCAGGGCACGCAGGTGACGATCTACGTGGGTAACTACCGGCAACCCGCGCCAGAGCCCACCCGCGAGCCCGGCGTGCCGCAACAGCCGGGTGAAAACGGCCGGCCCACCGAGCAACCGGAGCCCAGCCCCACCCCCACCCAGGGGCAAAACTAGCGCAGAGCTAGTGCGGAGCTAGCACGGTACTAGCTGGTACGGAACGGGTTAGCACTGAACTAGCTGGTATAGGACCAGCTGGTACGGAACTAGCTAGCACCGAACTGAGTACTAGTAGGTACCGAACTAGCTGGCGCGAAACTAGCTGGCACAGCGAAAAGAAACGGGTCCCCCGCGGCGAAAAAGCACGCGGGGGACCCGTTGTTTATTGGTCGCTATTTTGAGTAGCTGGTCTGGGTTGCTATTTATTGCATATCCGGGCTGATCGTGGTGTCGATCGGCCGGATGAGTTCGTTGAGATACGGGAAAAGGTGCTCAAACAGGCCGTAGATGATAGCCGCCAAAATAATGATGACCTCGATGACCTTGAACCAAGTTGGGCCAGGTAGGTGCCGCCAAATCCATCCGTACACGTTCTTACTTTCCCTTCACGAGTTCTTCCGGTTTGCCGTCATGCGGATCTACCCAGTGATCAAACTGCGCGTACACAATCCAGCGCTCATTAGAAACATAGGGCGGGTGGCAAGTGGTGATAGTCATCATCCGTTTCTCGGCCGGCAGTTCCGGATGCCCCGGATTCGGGGATAGAACTTCCGTAGCCGTGGGTTGGACGATATCCGAGCCCACCATCTTGTACACGTAGTAGGCGTCTTCAGTTTGCACGATGATGGAATCACCTTCGCGCATCTTGTCTACATCACGCATTGCCGCCCCGTAGGTTTGCCGGTGCGCGGTGATCGCGTAATTGCCTACTTCGCCCACATACTGGGTTTCCGGGTAATGGCCAAAACTCCCGGTATCAATAATGTTTTCCAGATCCACGCCATATTTGATCGTGTAGGCCCAATCTTTCCCAAATTCTGGGATGTAGATGATGCCTTCAATATCGCCTTCGGTGGTGTAGTGCCGGGCGGGCGGTGGATCGTCGTAGCGCGGGGTACCGATTCGCTCTTGGGCATTCGGATCTCCCCACGCGTGCTGGGCTTGCTCGACCTGTTTCGCTTGGTCTTTATTAGCCCCCAAATCGGTGTAGTAGAGCTGCCAAAAAATAAAGAGTCCCACTAGCACGCCCAGGGTAATAAGAATCTCCCCGATAACGCCCAGAAGCCTACTGAAGAAACTTCCCCGCCGGCGCGGTGTGGTGGGAGCCGGGCCAGCTACTGCTGCCGAGTGAGCGGCGGCGCTATAATCGAAACTCGTGTCTTGCTCCCAATCTGCAAAAGCTACCGACGCCGGTTGTGTTTGCGGAGCTGGAGCCCCACGATATTCGCTTCCGCTTTGTGAGGTGTATGCGGGAGCATATTGCGTGGCATACGGATCCGGTTGGCCGGCGTATCCGGTGCCGTAACCACCAGCGTACGGATCGTTTTGGTACGGGTAATTTTGGTACGGATCGTTTTGGTACGGGTAATTTTGGTACGGATCGTTTTGGTACGGGTTGTTGGTGCCACTTTGGTACGGGCTACCAGCACCGTTTTGGTAGGGACTCCCGGCTGTGCCCTCATACGGGTTGCCGGTTCCGTAAGAATTACCGGTACCGTAAGGGTCACCGGCGTCGTAAGGATTTGCGGAACCTGATTGCGAACCCGTGCCGTACGGATTACCGGCGTCGTAGGGACTACCGGCACCGTAGGGGCCACCGGCGCCTTGCGGGGAGCTAGCGTTGGCTTGCCACGCGTGTCGGCCGCCCAGGGGATCCCCGGAAGCGTTATTTCTTCCCGACATGAGACTCCAATCTGAGATAACTTCGCTCAGGATAGACCTTGTAAATTAGCGGGCGCAGTAATGACGCGCGCATTTCGCCTAAAGCAGCCCATGTAACGCAAAATAACGGCAAAACGGGACTTTGCGGCAGATAATGCCAAAGCGGCGTTTTCCGGCTTAACACGGTGGCGGGGTGCGGTGGTGACGTGCGATAGCGAGGAAGCGGGGTGCGCTTCCGCGGTGGCGGGGCGGTGAGCTCGCGGCATAGCGGTGTGGTGACATGGCGGTGTGGTGACATGGCATTATGGTGAGGCGGCGGCGTGGTTCTGCGCCGGCGAGGCGGGGTGATGGCGAGGCGGCCGGATAGTTGGCACCATAGCTTGCACCAGAGTATCTCGCGGCTGTGCGCAAAGCCACGAAGGTGGAAGTCTGCATAGAAAGTGTGGAAAACCGCCACTTTAGCTAAGCTAGTCCGAGTAGCTCTAAGGCCTGGATGGGAAAGGGACACGATGGCAAGAACTGACGATCTCGATAGCGAGCTCTCCACACCTGCTGCTGAGGCTGTTGATGAGCAAGGTGAGGTGACGGAAACTCGCCGTCGTTCGAAGACTCGCCATCGTCGTACTGTGCGTGCTTCCGAAAAGCGCCGCCCGGGTACCAAAGCGGATCAAGAAAAGCGGGCGCAAGCTGAAAAAGAAGCTGCGAGCAAGCCAAAGGTACCGCGCGGAAAGCGCCGTTCGCCCAGCTGGTGGGCGCCGGTAATGTGCACACTAATGATCGTAGGCCTGATCTTTATTGTGGTGGCCTACGTTTCCGGCCTGGCATTCCCCATTCCCGGGATCGGGCAAGGAAATCTCTTCATTGGTTTCGGTGTGCTCATCGTTGGCTTCCTCATGACCATGGGGTGGCGGTAGTAGATTTTCGCCACCTGCCTTGCGGTAGCGGTTTTCTGTACCGGCCAGGTTCTGAAGCGTCAAGTATTGATCGGTGCCGTGGCAACATGCCATAACCTGTACCACTGCACGCCTGCTATCTAAGCGGAGCTGAGCGCATACAAACTCGCTAAACACCCAGGGCCCGGAACAAATATCTGCGTGGCTCACGCGTACTTTCTCGGATAATAAGCAGGTAACCAAAGCACGATCGGTACTCTCATAGAGCGCGACACCAGATTCACGATCCTTCTACTCCGAGTACTACCTCGACGCCGTAGTCGAAGAACTCAACGACCGGCCACGCAAAACACGAAACTGGGAAATCGTCAGAAAAATATTTGAAATCATCAACACTTAACCAGCGTAACCATCACTACGATTTCCCTACCCACGACTTCAATAACCTGATGGCGCTGTATAAACCCTGCCCGCTCATCGCATCTCCGCGTTGGACGTAAATCGCCGGCGGAATGGCAGGTCGGCTAAGCATGATTCGCTCGGGTAGGGTGATTGAATTTCTAGCGGCGTGTCGACTGGACAGAGGGCTCGGTCTGCCTCCTGTAAAAAGCTTGAATCAAACGAGGAATTTAACATGCACGTTATCCATTGACGCTAGGAATCAGGAAGGACTAGGCCTGCACCATCGCTTTAGTGTGATTTAGGGGACAGTCATGTTGTTGTCGAAGAAGACATGCTCCGGCGTGGTAGCTGTCATTCTTTTCTTTCTGTTTTCAACGGGAGTACCTGCCTACGCGGCAACTAACGGGAATCCTATAGATCCGAGCATCGAAACAGGGCAGGACTCGTATGTTGGGAATTTAGATGATAGTCCGGTACGGTCTCATGCCCTAGCTGGCGGTAGCCTTCTTGGTGCTGATAGAAAAAGCACTTTTGCACTGCGGGCAAACACATTTGTTGGAAAAGTTACGGCTCACTGGCCACATAAATCTGGTAGCCAGGCTTCGGGGCATGTGACATGGGAGTTGAAATGGGGTTCGGCTCCAAAGCTGAGAACAACATCAGAACTGTGGAGCTATAGCAACGGAAGTTGGGTCAAACGCGCAACAGCGACCGCAACGGTGTGGCATGTTTGTGACAACAGAACGGTTAGACATGCCTGATATTCGGGAATTTTTTCGATCGCTTTCTGCCGACCTTGGATATGATCCACAGTTAGATCCAAGTAACGAGTTTTCGTGGGCTTTTCATGATGCTACTTTCGATCACGTACACGGAGATTCCCTAGAAACTACTGTCACACTGTCGGCAACTATCGCACATAAGCATCCTCGGGCCCTTGTCCCGCTTGTTTACTGGGCATGTCAGTCACTGGTTTTTCTTGGGGAGTTTGATCTCCATACCGTATCTCTACGTTTTCCGGAGGGGCAGGGGAAGGTACAACCGAGGCAAGTCTTTCGGCATTTACCATCTCCTCCTGCTTCTAGGCAGTTTCCGTTTACCCTTGAAGTCAATCTACCAACAGTGTATGACGCTCAATTGCTCAGTGAGCGTATCGAACGAATCTCAAAAATGCCGTTTCCAGCATTTAGGATCGAGTCTGTATCGCCCCTACAATGCTCAGCCACTACGTCCAATGAATCAACGGGAAACTGGTGGCAACTCAGCGGGTATATGAATTCGTGGAACTACCTCGAGATCGGTTACCTCTTGTATATTATTCAGATGGCGATGCTTGGCGTCACGGAAATTCGTCTTATACGCCAGTGAATATTCAGTAAATATATGGAACTACTGGCGCAGTGAGCGCTATCAATTAAACAGACCACAGAGGTGTCAAACTGAGATAACGCCAAAACCGCGTGCATTGATGTTTTTGAATCTGCCAAAAGAAAGCCTATACAGGGAAGTAAGTGAGGTATATGGCGGAAGACGTGCGGCTTGCGGGGAGAACAGTTTTTCATCGGCCCGGCACGGGCCTCGTGAGTAGACCGCGTGGAGTAGGCTGGTCATATCCGCAATCCCCACCATGAGGAGAAGTGATATGTCGAAGAAGAAGCGCGTCGGTATTCTCACTGCCGGTGGTGATTCTCCCGGGCTGAATGCAGCTATCCGCGGCTTCGGGAAAACGGCAATTGGCCGTTACGGTATGGAACTAATCGGGTTCCGTAACGGCATCACGGGCTTGGTACGCAATAATTTCCAAGGCCTTGGTAGCGAAGACCTCGCCGGAATTTTGACCATGGGTGGCACCATGCTTGGCACTTCGCGGGATAAAGTGCACAAGTTTCCCGACGGCGAAGGTGGTACCTTCAACGCAATCCCGCAAATCAAAGAGAACTTTGAAAAAGATGAGCTCGATGCGCTCGTCATGATTGGTGGGGGTGGCACCGCCAAAAACGCGAAGCGTTTAGTTGATGCCGGGCTACCGGTAATTCACCTCCCCAAGACGATCGATAACGACATCATGCATACCGATACCAGCTTCGGGTTTTCCACAGCCCTAGGTATTGCTACGGAAGCGATTGATCGCCTGCATTCCACCGCCCACTCCCACCACCGCATTATCGTGGTGGAAATAATGGGCCACCGCGCCGGCTGGCTAACTCTGGGGGCCGGCATTGCCGGGGGTGCAGATATTATTCTGATCCCGGAAATCCCGTACACGATCGAAAAGTGCGCGGAGTATATCCAACGCCGGGCCGATCACGGCCGGCCTTTCTCCGTTGTTGCCGTGGCGGAAGGCGCCCACAATGTGGAAGTGGCCCGCCGGCTTGCGGCCGCAAACGAACTGGTTACCCACGCGAAGAATGCGGAAGCAAAGCAAGCGGCGAAGGAACATCGGCGCACGATCGAGGCCAATGAACGCGATTCGAGCTTCCGGGTAGCCGAACAGTTGGAAGCCGCTACCGGTTTGGAAGCCCGCGTGACGGTGCTCGGCTACGTGCAGCGCGGCGGTATACCCGATCAGCAAGACCGGCTTTTGGGTACCCTCCTGGGCGGAGCTGGAGCCAATGCAGTGGCGGAAGGTAATTTCGGAGTAATGATTGCTTCCCGCAATGGAGAGGCCGTGCCGGTACCTCTGGCTGAAGTGGCCGGGAAAGATAAGCTCGTCCCCGTGGATCATCCCTGGGTCGAAGCTGCCCGCAATGTTGGCACCAGCCTCGGCGATTAGGGCGTAGGCCCGGCAGCGGCGATAATCTCGCCCGGGCATTATTTATCCACAACTACATATTTGGTGCACTGCTAGTGCGCTACCAAGCCGTCCGGGCAGATCTTGAACGCCCGGGCGGCTTTTTGTGCGTAAACACGCCAAAAAAACGGCTTCGGAAGCACGGCCGAGGTAGCTGCAACTATCCACCGAATTCGAACCTGTGTGCGAATTACAGCGATGTAGTTATCCCCAGGTGTGAATAAGGCTGTGGATAATTACATGGATGTAACTCGAACTCGAGTTCGATAACTGTGGAAGGAATTTGCCTATAAAGCCGCCATCTGCGAGAATCCGCCACCTGCGGGAATCAGCTTTCTGCGAGAACCTGCTATTCGGTGGAAATGAACCAGCTATTCGGTGGAAACGCCGCATGTGGAAACGCCGCGCAAGGAAGATCCCTGCGCGGCGCACGCTTCATATTCTTGTTTTCCTAGCGGTACTAGTATTTCTAGCGATACTAGGCGGTACTCGTATTTTTTGCATTCCGAGCGGTACTAAATTCAGTCAAACTGCCGGCGGTAAAACCACCGGCAGTAAAGCTACCGATAGTAACTACCGGTAGCCGTACCAAATTAGAGCTGCGTAGATTCCCAACACGAGCAGATATACGGCAATATCGCGGATGGCGCTAGCCCTCCGGCCGCGCTTGAGCGGCCGCAAAGTGGCGGCCATAAGCACCGCTCCCGCAATTAGCCCACCCACGTGGGACTGCCACGAGATATTCATGCCGGGAATGAACCCAACGATCAAATTGATTGCGATCACCACAACCAGCTGGGTGTCCCGCCGGCCGAAACTGCGTTGGGCTACAAAGAGCGCCCCGAAAAGCCCGAAGACGGCCCCGGAAGCGCCTACCACGCCCGTCCACCAACTCATCTCTCCCGGGGTGGCTACGAGCAGCACGAAGATATTGCCAGCAATTGCCGAGAGCAAATATATGCAGGCGAACCGCCAGCGGCCGATCATGCGTTCTAGCCACATGCCCACTAGCCATAGGGCATACATATTGAGCACGAGGTGCCAGAACCCCGAATGGGTGAAGGCCGATGAGAGGAACCGGTAAGGCTCAATTTGTGCAATGCCCGGCGCAAAAAGCAAGGCCTGGCTCGCATTGGACCACACCATTTCCATCACGTATACGAGCACATTCGCGGCTATTAACGTAATGGTCAGCCAAGGCCGCCACGTTTTCCGGCGCACGGTTTCTTGCATGCCGAGATTTCCTCTCATCTGTTTTCTGTAGTTGCCCTCAGATTTTGTGGTCTCGGATTATTAACCCGGCGGACCGGTAGTTTGGCTTACCGGCCGGCTCCCAAAATGGTAAGCCGGTAGACCGGTAGGCAGGTGGAATAGTGGGCTGCGCCTTTTCCGAGGCGGATCCTACGCGCGTTACTCGTTTACGATTTCGACGGATTCGATAACTACGTCTTGGAGCGGACGGTCATTGTTACCGGTTGCCACTTCAGCAATCTGGTCTACTACCGCCTGCGAAGCCGCGTCGGTTACCTGGCCGAAAATAGTGTGCTTGCCCTGCAACCACGGGGTCGGAGCCACGGTAATGAAGAACTGGGAGCCATTGGTGCCCCGGCCCATCCGCGTGCCCGCATTTGCCATGGCCAAAACATACGGCTGTTCGAAGGTACGGTTCGGAGAGATTTCGTCGTCGAACGTATAACCGGGCCCACCGGTACCGTTACCGAGGGGGTCCCCACCTTGAATCATGAAACCGGAGATCACGCGATGGAAAATCGTGCCATTGTAGAGCGGATCGGTAGATTCTTCTCCGGTGCGCGGGTTCGTCCACGTCCGGGTTCCTTGCGCGAGTTCCGTAAAGTTCGCGACGGTTTCCGGAGCATCTTCCGGGAATAGTTCAACGGCAATATCGCCGGCACTCGTATGAAAAACTGCGTTCATGGCGTATATCATCGCATACCGACCCCATTCGGTGTGCATCATGTGAATTGGCCGATTGTGAAAGTTGCTCTTGAACGTGAGGTCGAGGACACTAGAACAAAGATTGGTGAAAGAATAGGGAGCGATAGTCCTGCGGGCAATCCGCCGGGCAGAGAAGAGGGGGTCTCACCATGGGGTGTGGTAAATCTCGGGCCGGCAAGAAGGCGGCAAAGGCGCAACAGAAAGCGCAACAGGAAGTGGATCAGATTTTGGATCGGATTGAGGCGCTGGGGCGCGAGGCGGAGCGCGTAGCGGAAAAGGCGCAAGTGAAAGGCCACTTGCATGCCAAGCGGCTCGACCGGCACGCACAAAAAGCGGCGGCCGATATTCAAGAATATGCACATGCGGCCAGCACGATCTTGCAAGATTATGCGAAGCAGGGCTATGAGTGGGCGGCTCCGCGCGCCCAAGAATTGGCAGAAAAGGTACGGCCCTACGTGGATACGACGGCGCAGCGCTTGCGTCCCTACGCTACGGCGGCGGCCGCGAAGGCGCGTCCGTATGTGGAGTCGGCGCGAGATGCCAGTACCGATCTGGCGGATAGAGTTAAGACAGATTACATTCCGCGTGCACAACGCGCGTGGCAGGCAGCGGCAGACGCCGCCCGTGAATCGGAGGGTACATTGAGCGAAACGGCAAAATCGGTAGGACGTTCGGCGTCGAAAGAATTGCAGACTCCGGAAAAGGCAGCGAAGAAACGCGGTCGGGGGCGCAAGCTATTCGGTACCGTAGCGCTGGTAGGCGGGCTGGGTGTGGCCGTCTACTACCTGTGGAAGCGTAGCCAGCCGGTAGAAGATCCGTGGGCGGAATCCTACTGGGCCGACGTCGATAACCCGGTTCCTGCCAGCTCCCCCAGCGCGCCGGAAGCGGCTGCGGCAACGCCGGCCACCGCGCCTTCCGCCGCGGAAGCTACGGAAGCTACAGAAGCTACAGAAGCTACGGAAGCTACGGAGGCCGCGCACGGCGAACATGCGGAAGCGGGCGCACCGGCCGCCGAAACCGCAGCAGAAGAAACGCCGGCTGTGGTTACTCCCGAAGCTTCGGAAGGCAACGCGACGGGTGGCAAGCGGGCCGCCGATCGGAAGTAGTTCGGGCGTAGTTCGGGCACTTCCGGGTAGATGCGGGCAATAGATACATAAACTGCGGGGACGGTATTCGTAGCGCGTGAGATTTGCGTTTACGAGTACCGCCCCGGCTGTTTAAAGCTTGCGGCAAGGTGTGGATGGGCCAGGGGCGCTAACGGGCCGTTCGGTAACCTGTCCATCTCACAACTGGGCTGATCCGTAACTGGTCCGATGAACCAGGCGCTAAGCTACTCGCTTCTCGGCGTGAGCTAAAACTGAGCGTGCATATGCAAGTGTAGAAGCTGGTAGCAGGTTGGTTTCTCCGGTTTCTGTTGGAGTGCCGGTGCCAGCGGCTACGTGGCCGATAACGGCGTGGGTGCTGGAGCCAGCGTGGGTGCCGGTGCCAGCAAGCTTATGGGGCCCAGTTAGCTCACGATCATGCCGAACAAATGCCCAATGAGGAAGGTGGCACCCAGCCCCAGGAAGCCGCCAATTACCACGCGCAAGGTGGCGCGCTTCGGATCGGCGTCGCCAATGCGCGCGGAAACGTAACCGGTAATTGCCAACGCAATCAGAGTGGCAATAAAAGCGGCCGGTACCCGCCACGCCACCGGCGGCAAAGCCACCGCGAGCAGAGGAATCAACGCCCCCACCACGAAGGAAAGGAAAGAGGCAATGGCCGCACCCATTGGCGAAACTAGTTCGCCGGGATGAGGTTCGCGGCCGAGCCGGCGCAGGGCCGCTTTCTCCGAATCAAGCTGGGCCGCCACCGAAACGTATTCTCCCAGCGCCATCGAAATCGCGCCGCCCACCAGGCTTGCCATGCCCGCAATAATGATCGCCTGCGGGGAAGAAGAAGCACCGGCTACGCCAAGCACTACCGCCGCGGTCGAAACGATACCGTCATTGGCACCAAGTACGCCCGCGCGCAAACGATTCATTTTTTCGTGCGCGCCGTCCAAGGTTTCCGGTGCGCTAGCCGCCGCTTGCGAAGCTACATCCGCCGCTTGCGAAGCCGCATCCGTTACTTGCGGTGCAGCGGTTTCTGGTGCGCTAGCCGGCGCGCTTTCCGGTGCCAGTGCGGATTGCGGTGCCAGTGCGGATTGCGGTGCCAGTGCGGATTGCGGTGCCAGTGCGGTTACATTTTCCGCCGGCAAAGTTCCCGCCACGGTTTGTGGGGCTCCTGCCGTAGCTACCGCTTGCACCGGTATTTCCACCTTGGTGCGTTGCGGGCCCGGCAGCTCACTACAAGTTGTACATTTCCACGCCAGTTGTTCGCTCATACGCCCAGTGTGGCCGCTTTTCTGGAAAGATTCCAGGTAGGAAAGGCTCCACTAACCCGCGGTATGACGCGGAAAGGTCAGGCTCACCGAACTTATTTGTGCTTCTTGTGGCCCAGCTTTTTCTTCTCCGCTTTCCGGATGTGTTCATAGGGTAGAGCGCTACCCACCTGCATGGCAAGTTGCGCGAAAAAGTGTTCCTGCCGTTCCAAAGATTCAATCCACAGCCGCTGCGCCGAACGCGTGGCGCACTGATAATTCCGTTCCCGCGCGATCCGCCGGCGGTAACGTTCCACAAAGTCGAGTTGCGCGGGCAGTCTCAACTGCGCGAAATTGTGGTAATTGAGGGTGTCGTAAATCCGGTACACGGAGTAGCGGTCAATATTATCGCAATCCCCTACGGAACGTGCCAGCACGCTGGGTTCTTGGGGATAATCGACGACGCCGTTCTCATAATCGGGTGAATCAGCCGGGTAATTCCACCTGCCATCCGTGTGCATCGCAATCCCCTGGCAGATTTCTTCCACATCCGCGGCGGCCATTCCCAAGCTTTGCAGGAAGGGCCGCACAATTTTCGCCCCTTCCCGCCCGTGATCTACCGGCCGGGTGGAATCAAACTTGCCAATATCGTGGAGCAGGCACGCAATTTCCAACTTATCGGGATCTAGCCCCTCATTTTCGGCCACGGCCCGCCCAATGGCGGCCACGCGTAAACAATGGAAATACCGGTAGCGCTGTGCCGGCTTAGAAACATCCGCATTTTTCAGATGGGAACGCAAAAAGACCAAAGACGGCGCAAGGTAAGGATTGGTACTCACGGTTTTATCTTTGCACGCCGCGGCTCGAAGTGAAAATAGCGACGCTGTGCAAAGCCCCGCCGCTAGCGGAAGGCGGCGTGAAAAACAGGGGGAGCACGCGAGTACGGGATCTCAATTGAGGGCCCGTATGCTTTGCGGTAATGGTTTGACCCGCGTGCTCCTTAATCCGTCATCTTACTGTAGTGCCAGTTAAAATAGCCGGATTTTTCTCCCCAGTTTTTGCGGCCGCTTTTGCGGCCGCGGTGCTTTACAGTTGCTGGGAGTAAGCGCCCTGCCAAACAGTCGTAAACGGAGTGTTGGCTTCAACCCGGGAACGGATCCCGGCCGTCACCATATCTTTCGCTACCTGCACGGCATTGCGAATCTCGGACCCCTTGGCCAGTTCCGCGGTAATAGCCGCGGCCAGCGTGCAACCAGCTCCGGAAACGCGCTCTTCCCCAATCTTGGGAACCGAGTAGATTTCCGCATTGGAACCATCCCAGAGCACATCTACGGCGTCTTCGCCCGGAAAATCGATACCGCCCTTGACTACCACATACTTGGGGCCCAAATCGGAAATCCGCTTCGCCGCTTCTACGAGGTCATCCACGGTCTCGAGAGAATCGAGGCCGGAAAGGGTGCGGGCCTCGAAGTTGTTCGGCGTCGTAACTGTAGCGAGCGGCAAAATCTTTTCCCGCAAGGCATTATCGGTATCGAGCGCTTGGCCGGGTTCTTGCCCCTTGCAAATTAGTACCGGATCAACCACGATGTTGTCCCACTCTTGGCTGCGCAGACCTTCTTCTACCGCGTCTATGGTGGCGGGATGGCCGAGCATAGCCACTTTCGTGGTGCGAATATCGTGCGTGGCAAGCGCCGCCCGCATTTGATCGCGAATAATATCTGCCGGGATTGGTACGAACTTGTGGTTCCAGTCGTTATCGGGATCGAAGGAGACAATACAGGTTAAAGCCCCAGCCCCGTACACGCCGAGCTGTTGGAAAGTTTTCAAATCAACCTGAAAACCGGCTCCCCCAGTCGCTTCCGACCCCGCGATCGTGTATGCGAAATTCATGATCCTCCAAATAACGTATCGCGATTTTTCGGGCATCGCGCACCCACTCGCACAGATGGTGCGAGTTGGAGTCAATCGTAACGCGAAGGTGCGGGTAATAGCGCGGCTGTCTTAGGAGAGGTGTACTGCTCCGGCCGGTGAGGCGGCAAAAATCTGGCGGGGGTAGGCAGGATAGGCGGATTGCGCCCCGGTGGTGGCCCTGGTAGCGCCCCGGGTGGCGGCCCTGGTAGCAACCTGGGTAGCAGCTCGGTAGCAACTGGGTAGCGGCCAAGTATAAGCAGGTAGCGCCGCAGATAGTGGCAGAATGGCTGCGCAGCCGCAGTAAGGTAATAGTCTTCGGTAGAACCGGACGAACATGAGGCAACTCCTTATTTACCTCCTATAAAACCCCAGGTACCTTAGGACTTAAGTCACTGTTGAACGTTTGAGCAAAGGAGCGACAAACATGGCTAAGGTACTAATGGTATTGTTCCCGGATCCAGAAGACGGGATGCCTACCCAATATGCACGTGACTCCATTCCCGAAATCACGGGATACGCAGGCGGACAAACTGCCCCCACCCCTTCGGCAATTGATTTCCAGCCTGGCGAGCTGCTCGGATCGGTATCCGGCAACCTCGGCCTGAAGAAATGGCTAGAATCGGAAGGCCACGAAGTGGTAGTCACTTCCGATAAGGAAGGCCCGGATTCGGTGTTCCAAAAGGAACTGCCGGACGCCGATATCGTGATCTCGCAGCCGTTCTGGCCGGCCTACCTCACCCGCGATCTGATCGCGAAGGCCAAGAACCTAAAGCTTGTAGTCACCGCCGGTGTGGGTTCCGATCACACGGATCTTGCCGCGGCTAACGAGGCCGGCATTACCGTGGCGGAAGTTACCTACTCGAACTCGATTTCCGTTGCGGAACACACGGTGATGATGGTGCTCGCACTGGTGCGTGACTACATCCATCAACACGACATTTCGCGCAATGGCGGCTGGAATATTGCCGACGCCGTTGCCCGGTCCTACGACCTGGAAGGCATGGATGTAGGCGTCTTCGCGGCCGGCCGTATTGGCCGCGCGGTGCTCGAGCGCCTCGCCCCGTTCGGCGTCAAACTCAGCTATAACGACCGCTACCGCCTCCCTGCCGAATACGAGGAAAAGTACCACCTCACCTACTACCCCACGGTGCAGGAACTGGTGAAGAACGTAGACGTACTAACGATCCACTCGCCGCTTACGGATGAGACGCGTGGTTTGTTCAACGACGAACTTCTCAGCACCATGCGGCGCGGTGCCTACATTGTGAACCCGGCCCGCGGCGCGATCGCGGATAGGGACGCAATTGTGCGGGCGCTGGAATCCGGCCAGCTTGCCGGCTACGCGGGCGACGTCTGGTTCCCGCAGCCAGCACCGGCCGACCACCCGTGGCGGACCATGCCCCACAATGGTATGACCACCCACACCTCCGGCGCTTCCCTTTCGGCGCAGACCCGGTATGCGGCTGGTACGCGCGAAATCCTCGAAGATTTCTTCGCCGGCAAGAAGATCCGCGATGAGTACCTCATTGTGGAAGGTGGCCATTACGCCGGTACCGGGGCTAAGTCTTACGCTTCCAAGAAATAGTCAATCGACTATCAAAACCTAAAAATTGACCTGTATTTAGTGGGCGCGCTCGGCATATATGCGATGGTAATGATGACTCCGGGCGCGCCCACCTTCCGTCTAAACTTAGGGAACATCGGTGCCCAGTGAGGCCGGAAGGAGGTAAAGGAGCGCTCACATGCAGTTATCGCAGCTCGAATATTTTGTTGCCCTAGCGCGGGAAAAGAATTTTGGCCGGGCCGCCGAACAGTCTTACATCTCCCCTTCCGCCTTTTCGGAGGCGATCAAAAAGCTCGAAAACGAACTGGGGGTACGTCTCGTAGACCGCGGTAAACAAACCAGTGAGCTAACTGCCGATGGTCGGCTCCTGCTACCTTTTGCCGAAAAAATCTTGAACCTGGTAGATGAACTCCGCGAAATGGCCCAACCCGATGCGCATGAATCGCGGATACGGGTGCGATTGGGAGTGATTCCGTGGGCCGGAGCGCTTTCTACCCAACTGGCTTCCCGAATTACGCGCGCCTACCCGCGGGTGCGGGTAGAAATTGCCATGGGAACTACCGATTGGCTGCTCAACGCTCTCCACCATCGCGAGTTAGATGCCGCTATCGTCTTGCCCGAACATGATGACTACACCGGTTTGCGTACCGCTCCCCTGCATGAAGATCGGTTGGTGGTGATTGCCAGCCCGGCCTGTTTTGCCGGAGCAGGATTGGAAAGCACTGCCTGCGAGGCCGGGCGCATTACGGAAGCAAATCCGGTAGGGCTCACTTTGCCGGCCATTACCGGGAAAGACCTGGGCCGGCTTCCCCTTTGTTTACTCAATACTCAAATGGCGGCCCGCGCCAAACTCGACGCCGCCCTAGCCGAACGTGGCCTTGTGGTGCGCCCGCGGATCGAAGCGGATTCGCTTTACACCCAGTTCGCCATGGTGGAAGCAAATAATTGGGCCGCCGTGGTGCCTGCCTCTGCGGTACGGAACCACTACCGCCGGTACGGTTTAGAAGTGCGGTCCCTTATCGAACCTGCGGTTACTTTGCACCCGGTTCTCGCCTGGTGCGATGAAGAACCACTCACCCGTGCCGTGCAGGTAGCGCTTTCCGTATTCAGCTAAGGCGCACGTTGCGCGGCGGCGGGCCGCGCGCTACCGACGTCGGCCGCGTTACGAAACTGCCGGCACCGGTACCCGCGCGGCACTAAACCGCTGCGTTACTTGACCGCTACTCCCCGCGGCGCTTCATGGTATCCGGGTGCATACCGGTGCGCCCGTCTTCGAACTGGTCGAGGTCGTTAATTTCCGTGACGTCCTCTTGCAACAGTTTTACGTCTAGCGCGCGCAGGTTTTCTTCCAGGTGTGCCACCGAGGAAGCCTTCGGGAAAATAATCCGATAATTTGCCAGGTGCCAGGCCAAAACCAGTTGTACCGGCGTGCAACCTTTTCGCGCGGCCAGGTTTTGCAGGAGCAGATCGTCTACCACTTTGCCTTTCGCGATCGGTGCCCAAGCCTGCACGCGAATCCCCGCATCCGCGCAATACTGCGCTACTTCCGTGTTTTGGAAATAGGGATGCAATTCGATTTGGTTCACCGCCGGCACCGTTTCGGTGTTATTGCGCAGCGCCTGCAAATGGTGGATTTCGAAATTGGAAACCCCGATGGCTTTGGCCCGGCCGGAGGCCTGCAATTCTTCGAAGGTTTTCCAGGTGTCGATGTAGTCGCCGGTGAGCATTGGCCAGTGGATCAGGAAAAGATCCACGTAATCGGTTTGTAGTTTGCGCAAGGATTCTTCGAAGGTGCGCCGCACATCTGCGGGCGCATGGTTCATATTGTCTAGCTTGGTGGTGAGGAAAATATCTTCCCGCGCAATCCCCGATTTTTTGATGCCGCGGCCTACCGCTTCTTCATTGTGGTACATCTGCGCGGTGTCGATGTGCCGATAGCCCATTTGCAGGGCTTCGTTGACGGCAAACTCCGCCGTCGTATCATCCATTTTGTAGGTACCGAGCCCAAAAGCGGGGATCGTAGTGCCTGAATTGAGAGGAAAAACCGGAATCGTACTCATGGCACTATTCTTTCAGGTTTCCGGGTAGCCTGGCGTTATGACGACGGTTTCTTCGCACATTACCGGGCATACGGTTTATGAACACTGGATACAAGTTCCGCTTGATTACTTTGGCGCCCTGAACGGTTTGCCGCATAACGCGGAACTAGATTACGTACCGAAGACGATTAACGTATTTGCGCGCGAGATCGTTCGCGCAGGTTGTGAGGACAAACCCCGCCTGGTCTACTTGGAAGGCGGCCCCGGGTTTGCGGCCCCGCGCCCACGCGTGTTTTCCGGGTGGATGGACGAGGTGCTCAAGAACTATCGCCTCGTACTTCTCGATGAGCGTGGCACCGGCAACTCCTTCCCGCTTGATGCTCGCACTTTGAGCGTGATGGGGAACGCGGAAGGCCAGGCGGAAGTGCTCACCTGCTTCCGCCAGGATTCGATCGTGCGCGACGCCGAAGCCATGCGTACCTATTTGCAAGACGATGAACCGTGGTCCGTACTCGGGCAAAGTTTTGGGGGCTTTACCGCCGTCTGTTATCTTTCTCAGGCTCCCAGTGGTTTGCGCGAGGTTTTCCTGACCGGTGGTTTGCCTTCCATCCAGGAAGGTCCCGATGAGGTGTACCGGCGTACCTACCGGCGCCTTTCCGAACGCAACCGGCAGTTCTTTACCCGCTATCCGCAAGACGAAGAAACCGCGTGGTACCTTGCCACCCACTTGGCGGATGTGGAAGAGACTTTGCCGAGCGGGGAGCGGCTCACTCCGGCCCGGTTCCGGCAGCTCGGTTTGAAGCTCGGCTATTCCTGGGGTTTGGAACACCTGCACTACCTGCTGGAAGATCCTATTTTTACATTCCGTGGGGAGCGCCGTTTGCGGCCCGAATTCCTGCAACGAGTGGGCGCCGCGCTTAGTTCAGCAACGGCACCGCTCTACGCGATTTTGCAAGAGGCGATTTACGGGCAAAGTGAGAAAGGTGCGCTGGCCTATAGCGCCCACCGGATTCGCTCCGAATTCCCAGAATTCCAACTGCCGGCCCGGGAAGCGGGCGGATCTGGCGAACACGATTTACGGAAGGCCGGCTACGGTTTCCGCTTTACCGGGGAAATGGTGTACCCCTGGCAGTTCCAAGAAGATCCGGCTTTGCGGGCCGCTGCCGGCGCGGTAGAACAGCTCGCTTTCCGCACCAGCTGGCGCGATCTATACAACCGCGAACAGCTAGCCGAAAACCAAGTACCGGTAGCGGCCTACGTGTTCTACGACGATATGTACGTGCCCTTCGAGCTGTCCATGCGCACAGCCCGAGAAATTAACGGTTTGCAACCCATTGTTACGAATACCTACCAGCACGATGCCCTGGGCGTGGCCGGACCGGAGGTAATCCGCAACCTGCTTCGCGCTATTCGGTAATGCCGACGCCGCCGGTCTCCCGGTTCATGCGCACGGCATAGGCCCGAGTTGCGGCGAGGTCTACATTGCTGAGCAAGTGTTCGCGGGCGGCCGGATCGTCTTCGGCGCGCAGGCGCGGAACGATGGTTTTATTGTTCTTCACGCCCACTTTTTCGGAATAGAAATCGCGCAAGATATCCATATCGGCTTCGATATCTCCGGAAACATACATGTGCTTCCACCAGCCGTAGGTTTTATTCTCTTTATCCACATAGCCGAGGACGAGCGGAATGCGAGTTTCCAAAGCGATACGGTAAAAACCCGACTTCAGGTACGGCACATTTTTGCGGGTGCCTTCCGGCGCTAATACCAAGGTGAACTGGGGATCGGCTTCCGCTTCTTCCACGATGGACCCCACTAGCCCATTGGGGTGGCTACGATCTACCGGAATCCCGCCGGCCCAGCGGATAATACTGCCCAGTACGGGCTTATCGAGCAAAGACTTTTTGATCAGGAACTTCATGTTGCGGCCCTCATGCCAGAAAATCATGACATTGAACCAGCCATCCCACATGGAAGAATGCGGCATCCCAATCCCGATGACTTTTTCGGGAAGAGGTTCATGCGCAAAATGCCAGCGGGAAAAAGCCCGATATAGCCGGGCCACACCTCGTTTGAACCGCATGACGTCCTTTCTGCCGTTAAACCGGTAGTAGCGGATTTTTCCAATTTTTCTAGTAGTAGAAATTACCCCACCGCGCAATAGTTTTGTGCGGCGCGGAAGTATTGCGGCGCCGCCGGTGCCCTGTGGCGATGCCGGTGCTTGGCGGCGACGCCGTAGCTTCGGACTCCAGTGTAGCTTTGCGCGCACGCGACGCCGCTGCTTTCCCTACATAAAGAACTGGAAAGTGGGGGAATTGGGTTCGAGCTTTTCGATCTGCAGTCCCGATTTGGCGATCCGGTCCATGAGGGAATCAATATCGCTGGCCTGGGCAATATCAATACCCACCAGGGCCGGGCCGGTTTCCCGATTGTTCTTCTTGGTGTATTCGAACTGGATAATATCTTCGCCGTCGGCCAGCACTTTATCGAGGAAGCGCCGCAAAGCGCCCGGTTCTTGCGCGAAGGTAACCAGGAAGTAGTGGCGCAAGCCCTCGTACACCATGGAACGCTCGATAATATCGGCGTATCGGGAGACGTCATTATTACCGCCGGAGACGATGCAAATTACCGGGCCTTCGGGCAGTTCGTCCAGCTCGGGGGTGAAGCGGCGGGCGGCGGCGGAAGCCAGGGCGCCGGAAGGTTCGGCAATAATCCCTTCCACCTGGTAGAGGTCGAGCATTTCGGTGCAGATCGCGCCTTCCGGGGCGTGCACCAGATGGTCTACCGTGCGCCGGGAAACTTGGTAGGTAATATCCCCAACCCGGCCCACCGCGGTACCGTCCGCGAACGTATCAATATTGGGTAGCGAGACCGGTTTGCCCGCATCCCAAGCTGCCTGCATAGACATAGCACCATCTGATTCAGCGCCGATCACCCGCACATTCGGGTGGAAAGACTGGAGCCACGTGCCGATGCCGGCCAGCAGGCCGCCGCCACCCACGGGGACGATCACGGCTACCGGTTCGGCGTCGTATTCTTGCACGCACTGCTCAAAGGCCTCTTTTATTACGGTGCCCTGGCCGCAAATCGTGCGTGGATCATCGAAGGGGTGCACGAAAGTAGCGCCGGTATCATGCGCGGCAGTGAGCGCGGCGGCCGCCGCCTCATCGAAAGTGGCACCGCCAATAATCTGTTCGGCCCAGCCGCCCCCAATATCGGCAATCCGGTCCCGCTTTTGCCGCGGGGTGGTGGAAGGCAGGTAAATCTTGCCGCGGATCTTCAGCTTATTGCAGGAAAAGGCCACGCCTTGCGCATGGTTACCGGCCGAAGCGCAAATAACACCGGCTTCCCGTTCTTCCGGCCCGAGCGAAGAAATGAAATTGTAGGCCCCGCGCACTTTATAGCTCCGCCCCACCTGCAGATCTTCACGCTTGAGCAGAATCTGCCGGCCACGAATCTCCGAGAGGCGTTCCGAAAGTTGCAGTGGGGTGCGGCGCACAATGCCGCCAAGTGTTTGGGACGCAACTACTACGTCCGCTCCGGAAGGAAGATTAGCCATGAACCCATGTTAGTTCCTTCGTGTGCCCCGGCTTCCCGCTTTTTTCTTGGTATCCGTCACGCATTCGGCGCAAAAATACGACGCCGAACCTGCCTGGCGCGGCGCTACTCGCCGGCTGCGGGGCTGCTCGCCGGCCGTGGCAATGCTGGTGGGGGAGTACTAGCCGGCTCTGGCCCTTACCCGCTTCCCGCTACTCGCCACCACTTTTCCGCCGTACTACGCGCGGAAAACATATGATGAGAGCATGAGTGAGATGGATCGCGATTGCCTCAATTTTGAGTATGAACGTAAGTTCTATGTGCGCGAATTGCCGCCGGAAGTAGCTGCGCACGGCGCCGCACAGGCCATCGTGCAAGCCTATCTCTTTGCGCAAGATGGATACGCGGTGCGGATTCGCGTGCGCTTTTCGGGAGCGGAATTAGAAATGCCGCGATTTCGGGAAGAAGTGCATTACGCGGGCGGCTATGAACGCGCCGCGCTTGCGCATTTGCTCGCGCGCGGGGTGGAAACCCAGGCCACGGTGGCCGTGAAATCTCCCGTAGTTTCTGCGGAAAGATACGAAATGGAAGAGGAGATTGATTTGGATGTAGCCGTCCAAATCTTGCGCCGCTCTACCAATATCGTGCTGAAAAATCGCTACGCGCTTTGGTACGACGAAGACGGGTGGCTCTTCGATGTTTTCGGCGGGCAAAACGCGGGATTGATTGTGGCCGAATGTGAACGCATGAGCCCGGTCATTAATTTACGAATACCTGAATTCTGTATCACCGAAGTTTCAAATGATTTACGTTTCACTAACGATTACCTTTCGAAATTGCCTTGGAGTCAGTGGGGACCCCTTTGGTTAGAGGAGTTATCCCTGCGTGGGCCGCATTTTCTTGACCTGCGGGACCCGTCGGAAAATAGTGGAAGTTGAAACTAAGTGGACATGTGAGCAATTTGCCCTTGAATAGCTTGTGATTTCCGGAAGTCGGAAGTACACTTTCACGCAGGCGCTTTTTTGTTCCCAAAAATGCGCCGATAGCCGGTGTTACCTGCGGGTATGCACACAACGGTAGGTTGATCTAACTCCCTGAGGTGAGCGGGTGAGGGTGATCCCTATCGTCGAGGGGCGGTGCGATATGGATTTTCGAGAGTCCGGATCGAGCCGCCCCTCCTTTACTTTTAATAGCCCATATATTTACTGGTTGATTACGCGCAGGATTTGCGGCGTTTTCTCCAGCGGCGGCGCGGTAAGTCGGAGTTCGCGGTAAGTAGGAGTTCGCGGCCCGCGGGGTGCGGCCCGCCCCCGGGGTACGAATTCCGGCCCGCGGGGTACGGCCCGCCCGCGGGGTGCGGCCCGCCCCCGGGGTACGAATTCCGGCCCGCGGGGTACGAAAACGGGCGGAGGTTCGGTAGGGTACCGGAAGAATATAGGCGCGGTGGCCGGCATTGCACACTGCCGCGAAAGTGGTTGCGGGATATGCCCGCCCTCGCCCGGAGTACGGCGTCGTACCCGTAAGGCCAGGGAATGCGGGCAGTAGTGCCCGTACTTGTACCGGCCGCGCATAAGGAAAGGTCACCATGGGAAAATCCCAGGAGAGCATCTCTTTTAAAGAAAAATTCGCGTACGGGATGGGGGATGCGGCCACCGCCTTTTCAGCGGTGAGCGTCGCCAGCTTCTCCATGTTTTATTTCACGGACTACGTGGGAGTTTCGGCAACGGCGCTGGGTACCGTCTTGATTTTCACCCGGGTTTTCGACGCCATTACAAATATCATCATGGGCTACGTGGTTGATCAAACCCGCACGAAAGAAGGGAAAGCCCGCCCGTGGGTGAAATGGGCAATTTTGCCGATGTTTGCCGCCCTCGTAGCAGTGTTTGCGATCCCAACCGGGATGAGTAGTACGGCCACGATCGTGTGGATCACCATCGTCGTCAATATTTACTACCTGGTGTATACGATCTCGAATATTCCGTATGGCACGCTCGGCACGCTAATTTCGCGCGACCCGCAAGTGCGTAGCGAACTCACCTTGCTGCGCATGATCGGCTACCACGGCGTCTCGATTCTGCTTTCCTTTATTACCGTGGGCCTGGTGGCCTACCTGGGTGGGGGCAGCAATCGCGGGTGGATTTACACGATGGTTATTTATGGCGCCATCATGTCCATCATTTTCTACTTTACGTACAGTTGCACTCGCGAACGGGTGCGTTCCACTTCCGAAATGCGGCGCGACGCCGAACGCGCGGCCGCCGCAGAATCTGGCGCTGCAAACTCCACCCCGCCCAACGGCGGGCCGGAGGCCGGAACCGGTACCGCTCCCGCAAAGTCTGCCGGCGCCACTGGCACCGCTCCCGCAAAACCTGCCCCCGCCAAACGCCTGGGTATTTTTGCTTCGATCGGCTTGCTCTTCCGCAATAAATACTGGATTTTGATCTTCCTGATTATGATCCTCACCTGGATTCTGGTGAATCTGTTTGGCGGCGTGAACGTGTATTACGCGCGCCATATTTTGGGCGATGCAAATTACGTGGGAGTGCTCAATGCGGCCTTTACCGGCGCGCAGATTGTGGGTTTCTTCCTGGTAAGTATCCCGATTCGGCGTTTTGGCCGGCGGCGCACGATCGTCTTCGGCTTGGGCATGATTATTGTGGGTTCGTTACTGGTGCTCACCGGCCCGCAAAATATTTACGTGCTCGCCGTAGCTAGCATTATTCGCGGCCTTGGTTTTTCCCCGCTCATGGGTACCGCTTACGCCATGCTCGCGGACGTTATCGATTACGGGGAGTGGAAAAACGGGGTGCGGAACGAAGGCATTAGCTATTCGGGTGGCACATTTTCGACGACGGTTGGCTCCGGCCTTGCCTCTTCCGGAATTGTGTGGATTATGGGCGCGGCTGGCTATATTTCCGCCAAGGATGCGGTGCAACCGGCTAGCGTACTCGAATCCATCCAATTCCTTTTCTCATGGGCGCCCGTCATTATTGCCGCGCTACTCCTGGTGCTTTTCTACTTCTACGATCTTGATACTTTCTACCCCGAAATTGCGCGCGATCTGGAGCAGGGAATCACTTTGAAAGACCGCGAAAAAGACGCCGCACGCCAAGCACACCACGTGAGCGGCGTCGAACCTGCACACCCGGACCACCACCAGAATAACCCCGAAAGCCCGGCCGGCAGCACCCAAACCAGCGCCCAAACTGGCACCCAAACCAGCACTAAATACCGCACGGAAAAGGGCGGCCAAAACCGCACCAACTACAGCACTGAAAGTGAGGCAGGAAATGCGGTGGAGTGATTTACAGCGAGATTTGCCGGCCTGGTACGAGGAAGCGAAGCTCGGGATTTTTGTGCACTGGGGTGCTTATTCGGTTGCTGGCTGGGCGGAACCGACCGCGCAACTCGGCGAAATCCCGGAAGACGAAGGCTGGTACGCCCACAACCCGTACGCCGAATGGTATTTCAATACGATTCGCATTCCGGGAAGCCCGGCCCAGCAACATCACCGCGAGGTTTGGGGCGGCTGTGACTATGACGATCTGCTCGATTTTTGGCAGGCAGAAAAGTTCGACGCCGCGGCACTCATGCAGCTTTTCGCGCAGGCCGGGGCGAGCTACGTTGTGCTCACCACGAAGCAGCATGATGGGATTACTTTGTGGCAGGCCCCCGGAACGCGCGGGCGAAACACGGTGCAACGCGGCCCGCACCGCGACCTTGTGGGCGAGTACGCGCAGGCCGCGCGGCGCCAGGGGCTGAAATTTGGTGCCTACTATTCGGGCGGTTTGGACTGGTGGTATCGGCCCGGCCCGCCGCATCTTACGGCTGCTTCCGTGCATGATATTCATCGCCCGCGCGACGCCGACTACGCGGCCTACGCGCTTGCCCACTTGCGAGATTTGGTGCGGCGTTATCAACCCGATGTGCTGTGGAATGACATCAATTGGCCCGATGCTGGTAAGGAGCTCAATACCAATATTTCCTTGGGCAATTTCTTCGCCGAAGAGTATTACGCCACATGCCCAGAAGGGGTGGTCAATGACCGCTGGCGAGTACCGCACTGTGATTTCTTGACCTCTGAATATCAGGCCGATCGGGGTAACGAGGGGGAGCGGCCGTGGGAAAACTGCCGCGGCCTGGGGCTTTCCTTCGGCTATAACCAGGTGGAAGGGGAGAGCGAGGCGCTGAGCGTAGAAGAGGCGATCTACACGGTAGTGGATGCGGCCGCGCGCGGCGGGCGGGTACTGCTGGGCGTGAGCCCCAAGGCCGATGGTCAACTCCCGGCCTGGCAGGTCCGCATTTTGGAAGGTATTGGCACGTGGATGCGGGAAGGCAGGCAGATCCTGCGCACGATTAACCGGCCCGGCATAACACCAGTGCAAGTAGAAGGCGCGAAACTAGAAGGTTCGGCCACAAATGGCACCGCGCCAAACAGTGCGGCTACAAGCAATTCGGCCACAGGCAGCGCGGCTACTGGCAATACCGCCACAAATGAAGTTGCGCGGGTGATTACCGCGGCAACGGGCGGCGCGGGCGGGCGCGAATACGCTTTCGTGTTCCGGCCCGAAGCTCAACCGGCCGCAGGCAGCCGCGCGGAACCCGGCAATGCCATAACAGGTGGGCACTCCGCAGGCAGCCGCGCGGAAGATATAACCCTCGTCGCACCGGCAGGTAAGGTGCTGCGCTGGTGTGCGGGGCCCGGGCTTCCAGGCACGGGTTTTCGCGCCGGCGCAGGTATTCGAACACAGGTACCACCCGCGCAGTCCGGGCAGCCTGCGGATTTCGCATATTCCGCACCGCCCACGCAGCCCGCGCAATTCCTGCCGGCCGGCCGGCGCGTGCCCGTGCATTTTGCGGCGGGAAGCGTTGGCCCGGTGGTCTTCGAAATCTGCGAGGCCTAAGCCGGCCCGCGCCGCAGCGGCCAGTTTGCGCCCGATCGCGGTGTCTGCTTTGCGTCCGATCGCGCTGCCTGGTTGGCGCTGGATCGTGGCATCTAGTTTTCGCCGCACTCGGAAGCATGGTGCGTATTTTGCGGCGCCCGGGAAGGAGTGAAATTCCCTATCCCGCGCAGGGTTTTGGACGAACGGATAGAATGAACGCTTGTAATCAGTGCGCGCCCGCGCGCACTTTCAGTTTCGTGGTCTAAGGAGGAGTAGGAACGATGAACGCATCAGCACCCGCGCAAAACTCAAGGAAATTGCGTTTTTCGTTTCTGGGGCCGCGCGGCACTTTCTGCCATGCGGCGCTCAACCAGGTAGCCACGGATGAAACCGCGACCTTGCTCCCGGCCGCAGATGTGCCCGGAGCGCTACGCATGATCCGGGAAGGGAAAGCCGACTACGGCGTCGTCCCCATCGAGAACTCGGTGGAAGGAGGCGTGAACGCTACCATCGACACCCTCACCCACGGCAAACCCCTGGAAATTATTGCGGAAATGGTGGTGCCGATCGCTTTCGCGCTGGCGGTGCGGCCGGGCACGCAACTTGCGGATATTCGCCGGGTGGGAACGCACGGGCACGCCTGGGCGCAAACTCGGAACTGGATGGCGGAGCATTTGCCGGAAGCCGTGCACGTGCCGACGACGTCTACCGCCGCCGCTGCCCGCGATCTGGGCGCCGCAACTGGCCATGCCGCAGATTTTGACGCGGCGATTTGTGCGGTGCCGACGGTAGCCGAATACGGGCTGGAATCCCTCTCGAACGATATTGCGGACAATAAGAATGCCGTCACGCGTTTTATTCTGGTGGGCCAGCCCGGGGAAATTCCGGCGCCTACCGGGGCGGATAAAACCACTTTGATGGTGCAATTGCCCACCAATGAGGCCGGGGCTTTGTTGCGGATGCTCGAACAGTTTTCGGCGCGCGGCGTGAACCTTTCCCGCATCGAATCGCGGCCCATCGGAGATTCTCTGGGCCGGTACGCTTTCTCGATCGACGCCGAAGCCCACGTGCATGAAGAACGCATGCAGGCCGTAATGGTCGGTTTGCATCGGGTGTGCCCGAAGGTAACCTTCCTCGGTTCTTACCCGGCGGCACATGGCCGCCAGTTCCGCTTGCGGCCGGGCACTTCCGACGCCGATTTTCTTACCGCCCGCGCCTGGGTGGGGGAGATCCTAGATCGCGTATCGCCAAATAAAACCGCTGAATAGAGCCGAATAAAGCCGCCGAATAAAATCGCCGAAAAGAGCGGAATAGAGCGGAATAGAGCGGAATAGAGCGGAATAGAGCGGAATAGAGCGGAATAGAGCGGAATAGAGCCGAATAAGAGAACAAGATTGCCGCGCACAAGATGCGCCGCGTTACCGTTCTGTTTCCGTTACAGCTATTGTTTTCGCACGCGCGGCGAGCTGTGCCGCATAGCCGGCGCGCTGCGTAAGACTGTGCCCAGTTTTGTTGGCTATAGGCAGTAGGCTGGTCCCTATGCGAAAGCGATGGGGACGGATACCTGCGGTCATAGCCCTGCTCATAAGCGTCTTGGTGGCACTGCCACTGGCCGCAATAGCTCTACCGTTGGCGGTGCCAGCCGCGGCGCAAACCACCGCGCCGGCCAGCCCGCCCGCGGCTACTGGAACTAACACCACCGCTAAGCAAGCCCCGGCCGCGCCTGCTGCGCTGACTGGCACGCAAACAGCGCCAACGGCACAAACGGTACCAACGGCACAAACGGCGCCAACGGCACAAACGGTACCAACGGCACAAACGGCGCCAACGGCACAAACGGGAGCCGCGCCGGTGGTGATTATTGGGGCGAGCGGTTTGGAATGGGAGCAGCTCACGGAGGAAAACGCGCCGCACTTGCTCGATTTCCAAACCACCGCGCGGGCCGCGAACGTGGTGGTGCGCGGCGCCTCGCGCACGCCCTGCCCGGCCGAAGGCTGGCTCACTTTGGGTGCCGGCGCCCGCGCCAAAATTGACGGCCCCTGCACGGCACTTTCCGGCCCGGAAGCTAATGGCACCATCCCCGGGTGGGCAGAACTTACCAGTGCCCATATTGATAACGACGCCGTACCTTTGGCCCGCTTGGGAGCCTTGGCCCAAGTTGCAGATCCGGAAGCTACCCTAGCGGCTGGCCCCGGGGCGGCACTGGCCCTGGCCCGCGAAGGCGTCTTTTCGGGCACCTACCTGGATATTGATTCCACCCCCGCAAGCAGTGCCCTGGCTTCCCAAGTGGCGAGCGTTTTGCCAGGCAAGGCGCTCGCGGTCTTCGACCTCGGCGTAGTAAACCCGCCCGCCGCGCCGGCGAGCACCGCGGAAGAAGCAGACACCGCGCCGGCGGGCAATGCTAATGCGGACGCGGAAAAAACAGCTTTGGCAGGGCGAGATCTAGCGGAGATCGATCGCCGGTTCAGCGAGGTTTTGCAGGCCGTGGAAACCGCGGCTCCGCAGGCGCAGATTATCGTTACCGGGGTGGGGCAATCCCAAACCGCGGAGGCCCGGCTCGGCTATTTCGCCATGCGCAGTCCTGGCTCTGCCGCGATGTCCGACCCTGCCGCGGTATCTGACTCTGCCGGTACCACCAGTTCTGCCACTAATTCCGGTGCTGGATCCGGCACCGACGCTGCCGCCGATTCCGCTACCGCTGCTACCGCTGCTGCCGCCGATTCCGCTACCGCTACTGGCCCGGGTTTGGCCTATTCGAAAGCCACGCGAACTTACGGTTTGGTGCAACTCACCGATATTGCGCCCACGCTAGCCACCCAGGCAGCTGTCGCTAATACTTCCGGTGCGGCCCCGGCCGAGCCATTGTTGAGTGCCGGCAAAGCCACTGATAAATATGATGCGCGGACTACGGTCTACATCGAAGCCCGCAAAGCCCATGTTTCCCAAAGGGTTGCACCTGCGGCCCGGCTGATCCTCGTGGTGCTTACCATGGCCGTAACCGTGCTCGGTCTGGCACGTATTATTCTGCGCCGTCCCGGTGACGGCTCCACTGGCTTTGCGCAAATCATCTGCTGGGTGGCGGCTATTCCGGCCGGCAGCTTGCTCGTGAATTTATTGCCCTGGTGGTATTTCAACAACCCCCAACTGAGCCTGCTGGTTTGTATTGCGCTGTGCGCGGCGATAATCGCCGTCTTCGCCTTGTGGACCCCGCAAAAGCTACGCAGCCGCATCATTTCCGCTGGATATGGCAAAAACCTGATCGGCGCGCAAAGCGACTATGCGCCCGGGGGAGCGAAAAACCCGCACCGCCGCACGCCCGGCCCGGTAGCCGGCCTGCTTTCCGGGCGCCGGCAGCGGAGTGTGAAAGGTCGAGTTACCGCACCCGAAGGCGTGCTCCTAAATGTGGATAGGCGAGCCGTATACCGCGGCGAAACCATTACCGCCGGCGGCGAAATAGACGAAACTGGCGAAACCAGAACCGACGAAAGCAGAACTAGCGAAACCAGAACCGGTAAAATTGGTCCGGCAACCAGCCAGGCTGCCAGCCCAGCTACCGGCAAACCCTCCGCCTCGCCCACTGCTTCCCGCTCGGCGGCAGAAGTACGTGCCGAGGCTGCGGCGGCCGCGTCTGCCCGGGCCGCTCAGCTTGCCGCCCGGCTTACCGCGCGGGTGAGTTCGTGGGTTACCGCGCCGCTGGTACGCGTGGCCGCCATAACCTTTATCTTGATCGCGGCCGACCTCTTACAACGCTGGCTTTTCCAGCCCAGCAGTAGCTGGATGGTTTCCTCGGTATTTGGGATGCATCCGGCACTGGGCGCCCGCTATTACGGTCTGCCAAATACCATGTTTGCTCTGCTCACCGTGGGCGGCCTGGCTATTGCCGCGTGGCTGGCACGGTTGTTTGTGCGGCGGGGGGAGCGCCGGCGCGCGGTGGGTGCCGTCGTCGTCATGTGGGCGGTAACGATCTGCCTGGATGCCCTGCCTTTCCTGGGCGCTGACTTCGGGGGCGCTCCAGCTATTACGCTCGGTTTTGCGGCTCTTGCCATCGGCTACGCGGCTGGGAAACGTTTCGGCTGGCTCGCCGCCGGTGGCGCGATCGTAGCCGGCGGGCTAATTTCGGCCGGAATTGCCGTGCTCGACCGCCTGCTCGGCGCCTCCACCCACCTGGGTGTTTTCGCCGCCACCGCCAGCCACGGCGGCCTCGAAAGAGTAGTTGCCCGCAAACTGCAAGCCATGTTTTACGGGCTCGACCCGCGCGCCGGCGCCGTACTCCTCGTGGTCATCGCCGCCGCCATAGTGCTCGGAGCCTGGCTTATTTCGCGCGGCAAAATCCGCTGGCCCCGCCATCCGCTACTTGCCGCTTTCGCCCTGGCCTGGCGCGATACCCCGCTCGGCCGCGCGGTACTCACCGCTAGCGTGCTCGCCCTCCTCCTGGGGAGCCTCATGAACGATTCCGGGTTCTCCATTGCCGGTTTCGGGGCTTGCTTGCTGCTGCCGCTCTGGGTGCTCATGGTCGAACGTTACGTGGTAGCCGTAAGCGTTGCCGACGCCGACGCCGATGCCGAGGCCAGTGCTAAGGCCGGCTCGGAGGCCAACGCTAAGGCCGGCTCAGAGGCCAGTGCAACGGCCGCTAAGCAACCAGGGCAGTAGCGCTTAGCCAACCGGGGCGCCGGCCCGCACGGGTTTGAAGGCTGGCGATTCACGAATCTTTTTGGTGGCGGGAAGCGAGATCTGGTGGAGCCGGCGCGCCCACACGGCCAGGGAAACATCCCGGTATTGGGCGGCTCGATGCATAATCCCGGCCAGATCGTTGCCGGTGGCCCGGTGTTGCAAATCGCAAGGAATTTCTTGCAGGGTGTAGCCGGAAGTGAGCAGATCGATCGTCATTCCGACCTCCACGCCCCAGCCTTTGGCGAGCGGCCGGGCGGCGTCGAAAGCCGCGGCGGTGAGGCAACGCTGCCCGGAAAGTGGGGCCACGGGTTTCCACCCGGTAGCCCGCTGAATAGCTTGGCGGCCCAGGTTGACCACGAAACCGCGCCCGCCGGCCCCTTCCTGAGGTGGCAGAGCGGCAATCGTACAATCCACTTCGCCGCGCACTACCGGCTCAATCAGGGGAGTGGTAGCGACGGCAGAATCACCCAAATCGGCGTCGAGAAAAAGCAGCAGGCGCGGTGGGGTACCTTCCCGGTCCCGCATCCGCACCACCGAGGCTCCCGTTTCCATCGCGGAAGCTTTCCCCCGGTTCACCGAATGGCGCACCACGGTGGCACCGGAAGCGCGCGCAATAGCCTGCGTGTCGTCTTCGGAACCGTCGTCGACAACCACCACCAGGTCTACGCGCGGTAGGGCATGGGCTGCCCGTACCGTGCGCCCAATGCGGGCAGCTTCATCTTTGGCGGCAATAACCACAGCAACGCGTTGAGTACCTTCGTCCACGGCATAACCATATAACCATTTCTTGGGGAAATGCTTACCCCATAAAACGGTAATTTCGCGATTTTAGCCACGCGTGCCCGCCGCATCACCCCATTCGTGCCGGGTAAATGGCGAATTTATGCGGGTTGTAAATCAATTGTGCGCGCGTTTTAAGGTTTATTTGCGCAAAACAGTGGATTGGCTTAATTCGTTACCGCAGGGTGACTTGCCGGGAAGTGATTCCGGCTCGTGCGCGCTTTTCTTCGGCCGTGAGCGGTTCGGTACTGGCAATCGCTGCTCCCAGTTTGGGCGCAAACTCGGCCAACGGGCCAGCTAGCTCATCGGCTTCCGTGCCGCGTACCAACTGCCATACCGGCACGCACAGGCCTTGCGCGCGGAAAGTGCCGGCCAGCCGTACGCCTTCTTCCCATTTTTCTTCGCCGCGCCCGCGCAAACGCGCCAAGCCGTCCAAAACCTGGGCGCGCGGTTCGGGGCGGATCCACCGCAAGAACTCGTTATTCATCCGGCACCAATAAGCGTTTTCTATGCCTTCCACCCGCGCGGAGGGAATCATATTCGCTTCAATATTGTGCATGGCTTCCGCAATTTCGGGCCGCTTCGCTTCTTCCGCGGTGAACCAGAAATCTACCTCGTTATGCAGTTCCAAAGTTCCGAAACTGGCGATCATATCCTGCAAGCGCGGGCTATCCGGTTCGGGCAGTTCCGAATCGTTGAACGATTCCCCGGCGGCGAGGTCTGCCCCGGCAATAATGCGGTGGGCGATATCCAAGGAAGCATCCCCGGAAGCCGTCAGAGTTTGTACAGCCACCAAGAGCTTGCCGTCTTGCCGGCGATAGGCGGCCGCCATCCCGGGAAGCAGGGTAGAGATCAACACTTCTTGTTCCCCATACTCCGCGGTGGTGGTAGCCGGCAAAGTAGCCAGCGGCAATACTTCCCGCATTGCCACCAAATCCAGTTCTGCATCCAGATCGGCAAAAGCGCGCTCCACGAAGGGAATCTGTACCCGCTTCTGCTTCGGCCGGTCTGCGCGATTACGCCGCCTGCTCTTCTTCGCCATAAAAACTCATCCTCGTTTATTCGGTGGTATTTGCTGTTCGCTGGTACCGGGTTCCGGTAGTACTTGCTGTTCGCTGGTACTGGGTTCCGGTAGTACTTGCTGTTTGCAGTGCCCGGTTCCGGTGGTACTGGCTGTTCGCCAGTAACTGGGCTCCGATGGTACTGCGCGGTAGGAAGCTCCGAGATACCGGTGTGGCTACTCGGGTGCGAGTACCGGGGGTGGGTATGGAATTGCCTGTAGGAAACACGCAGGGCCCGGGCAGCTGTGCCAACCGGGCCAAGCGTACATGCAAATATTAGTGCCGGATCTAGCGGCCCCGAAAGGCCCGCGCACTCTGTTCTGGAGAAGCCTCCGTTATGGGGAGGCTCCGTGCCGGGGCACCTTCCCGATGTTTTAGTCGATGACGCCGTACAGACGATCGCCCGCATCGCCCAGGCCCGGCACGATGTAGCCGTGTTCGTTCAGACCTTCGTCAATCGAGGCCACCACGATCTTCAAATTCGTGTGGTGCCCCACCTTTTCTTCCACTTCTGCCAGACCTTCGGGGGTGGCCAGCAGGCACACGCAGGTAACGTCTTGCGCGCCGCGTTCTAGCAGATAGCGCACCGATTCCACGATCGTGTGGCCGGTGGCAAGCATCGGGTCGAGCACGAAGCACTGGCGGCCGGAAAGGTCATCTGGGAGGCGGTTCGCGTAGGTAACGGCTTCCAGAGTTTCCTCATCGCGGCGCAGGCCCAAGAACCCAACTTCCGCGGTGGGCAGGAGCTTCGTCATCCCTTCGAGCATTCCCAAGCCGGCCCGCAAAATCGGAACCACAATCGGTGCCGGGGTAGCCAGCTTGACGCCGGAAGTTACCTTGATCGGAGTTTCTACTTCAACTTCCTTGATCCGCACTTCCCGCGTGGCCTCATAGGCCAGCAAAGTGACGAGTTCTTCCACCAATTGGCGGAAAATCGGGGAAGGAGTGTTCTTATCACGCAAAACTGCGAGCTTATGGGCCACTAGCGGGTGGTTGATCTCAAGCGTTTCCATACCTTCAGACTACAACGGCGGAGCGGAATACGGCGGTAACGTGGGATGATTATCGCGTGTGGGAACGTGAAGAAGAGTACATGCGGGAGGCTTTGGCGTTAGCGGAGCGTGCGGCTAGCGCCGGTGACGTGCCGGTAGGGGCGCTTATCGTTATCGACGACGCCGTGGTAGCGCGCGGTTTTAATACGCGCGAAGCCCTTCACAACCCGGTGGGACACGCGGAAATCAACGCGCTCCAAGCGGCCGGGCAAGCGCTGCGCACCTGGCGCCTAGAAAATGCGGACCTGTATGTAACGCTCGAACCGTGCACGATGTGTGCCGGGGCGATCGTGAACGCGCGGGTGCGGCGGCTTGTCTTCGGGGCTTGGGATGCTAAGGCCGGCGCGGCAGGTTCCGTGCGCGACGTCGTCCGCGATCCGCGGCTCAACCACCGCACCGAAGTAGTGGGCGGGATTCTGGAAGCGGAAGCATCCCGCCAATTAGCGGACTTCTTTGCGGGCCGGCTGCGCGGCGCCAGCGGCAGCTCAGAATTGCCGGCTCAGAATCCGGGGATACCGGCATCTCAGAATTGCCTGGGTGATATATAACGCATCAATTAGGTGAACCGGGGGTAAATCCGGTACCTTTATTGACGGTGGCGTGTCCGAGCGGCCGAAGGTGCATCACTCGAAATGATGTGAGGTTAATAGCCTCCGCGGGTTCAAATCCCGCCGCCACCGCCACTTAAACCTCGAGATATCATCTGAAGAAGAGATACCTCGAGGTTTTTCGTATACCCGATTCTCAGGCCGGGCATTTCTTGCAAAGAAGCCGGAATGCAAGGCATAAGAGAGGAAGAGTGCGCGGGTGCTAGGCGCATCCATCCCAGGTAGCGGAATGCAGCGCAGAGTAAAACGTCGGAATGCAGCGCAGAGGAGGAAGCAGAAGCAAATGGTCAGAGTAGTGGTGAACTACCACGGCGTTATGGCGGAGCTGGCCGGAATTCGCGATGAAATCATTGAACTGCCGGCCCGGCTTTCTTTGGTACAGCTGCGCGCTGAATTACGTCCCGGTAATACGGAAGTTTTTAGCCGGGCCCTAGAAAGTGCCACGGTTTCAGTAGATGGCGAAACCGTCACCGAAAACGAAGAGATCCAGCTCTCCGATTTTTCGGTTATTGACGTGCGGAACTTCCCGCGGCGCCGGCCCCGCGCTTAGCTGTGGGTGGCTTTGCGGCGCAGCTCGGCTTGCAGGCGGCGGTTTTCCCGTTCGGCGTCGGACTCGAAAATGCGCGGACGCTGGCCGGAACGCAAGGTAACTACCCACCACAGAGCTTCGATACAGGCCGCGCCAATAATGCCCGCTACAGCACCTACCCCCATGGCGGCAGCGTTCGAGGAATCGAGGAGGAAGATCTCTTGGGTGAAATCCCAGGAGAAAATAATGCCGTAACCGATCGCGGGCAACAAAATGAGGAGCGTCTTCCACCAGTTGTAGGGCCGGGCCACCACTACCAACACCCAGGAAGAAGCGATAATCATCGCCAGCAGAGTGGCGGTGGAAACTTGGGTGGCGAGCGGGCCGTCAATGCCCCGGTTTCCGCCCAGTATGAGGTACGTGGCGAAGGTTACGATGCCGACGATTATCCCTACCGGGAAACCGAAAGACATCACTCGTTTCACGAAGCCGTCTTGGGCTTTGTTGTTGTTAGGCGGCAGGGAGAGCACGAAGGCGGGAATGCCGATCGTGAACCAGCCGGTGATCGTAACGTGAATCGGTTGGAAGGGGTATTGCAAACCCCAAATGAGTACCAGTATGGCCAATAGTGCCGAATAGGTGGTTTTGGTGAGGAAGAGCCGGGCCACCCGCTCAATATTTCCCACCACGCGGCGGCCTTCCGCCAATACGTAGGGCAGGGAAGAGAATTTATCGTTCAGGAGCACGATTTTGGCGACGCTACGGGTGGCGGAAGTGCCCGAACCCATGCCGATGCCCAAGTCGGAATCTTTCATGGCGAGTACGTCGTTCACGCCGTCGCCCGTCATGGCCACGCGGTGGCCGGCGCCCTGCATGGCTTTCACCATGCCGCGTTTTTGTTCCGGTGTTACCCGGCCAAACACCTGGTTTTCGTTGATAACGGAATCGAAATCTGCTTCCGGAATTTGCCGGGCGTCTACCGGTTCGCCGAGGTCTACCCCAAGGTTACGGGTTACAGCACCCACGGCCTGGGCATTATCTCCGGAAATAACTTTTACTTCCACGCCCTGCGATTCGAAGAACTTCAAGGTGTCGCCAGCATCGGGGCGAATCTTTTGGCCCAGCAAAATGAAAGCCAGCGGCGTTACCACGCCGGGAGCTTCAGCTGCCGTAACCGGTTGCGTAGCCTCGCCGAGCAACAGCACGCGCTGCCCGGTAGCAGAAATATCGGCCACCCTTTGTTTGGCAGCTTCGGCTTCGGGTGCCAAATCGAGAAGCACATCGGGCGCGCCCAGTACGTAATTTCGGCCCGGTGCGAAGCTCACGCCAGACCATTTCTTCGCGGAAGTGAAAGGTTGCTGGCCGAGCACCTGCCAGGTTTCTGCTGGCGTGCCCACCCCCTCGATAATCGCTTCCATGGAGGAGTTCGGGGAAGTATCTGCCGCACCGAGCTGGGCGAGGATTTCTCGCACTTGCGTTTCAGTTGATGCGGGCGGAGTTTCAGCAGATGCGGGCGGAGTTTCGCCGGGCTCGGCAAGCACTGGAGTTCCCGAGTTTTCGGTACCGGCCGCTGCCGGTGCGGGCGGGATCAGTTCCACACCTTCGAAGGTCAGTTTATTTTCGGTGAGCGTGCCGGTTTTATCTGCCGCTACGGTATCTACGCGGGCCAGGCCTTCAATCGCGGGTAGCTCATTGACGAGCACCCGCAAACGGCCCAGCCGGATCACTCCCAAAGCAAAAGCGGTGGAAGTAATAAGTACCAGCCCTTCCGGGATCATCGGTACCAAGGCGCCGGTTACGGAAAGAATAATTTCCCGCCAGTCGCCGCTGCCGGCCCGCACCTGCCCCACAATGGTCAAAATCCCTACCGGAATAAGTATCCAAGTGATTGCCTTTAGGATGGAATTAATTCCGGATTGGAGTTGCGAATCTACTAGCGAGAAACGTGAAGCTTCGCTGGTGAGCTTAGCGGCATAGGCGTCCGCGCCGATCCGTGTGGCTCGGTAGGTGCCCGAACCAGAAGCCACAAAAGAGCCAGACATTACCGGCATGCCGGGGGCTTTATGGATGGGATCAGATTCCCCCGTGAGCAAGGATTCATCAATTTCCAGGTAGGAAGATTCGGTGACCTCGCCGTCGACCACGATCTGATCACCGGGGCGTACCTCGATAATGTCCCCGATCACGATACTTTCCGGGGAGACTTCACGGCTGCTGCCTTCGCGCCGGATCCGCGGGCGCGCCTCGCCCACCACGGCCAGTTTGTCGAGCGTGTGTTTGGCGCGTAGCTCTTGCACAATCCCGATGATCGAGTTGAAGAAAATGAGCAGGCCAAAAGCGCCATTGATCCACGAACCGGTAAGCATTACGAGCACGAAAAGCACGCCCAGCATGAAATTGATCCGCGTGAAAACATTGTCGCGAATAATTTCCCAAGTGCTGCGCCCGGAACGAGCGGGGAGGGCGTTGTAACGGCCGGCAGCGTGAAGTTCCGCCGCTTGTTTTTCAGTTAACCCGAACGCGGGGTCGGCGCGGGGTACGTCCTCATTATTGAGGGTCGGATCCTCGAACGTCATGCTCGTGAGTCTAATCGTGGCCCCGCACCGGCGAAACGCCTTTAGCAGCGAGAAAAGGCACAGCTAGTGGCAAGGAAATCTACAGCATCAATCCAGCAGGATTTCAGCTGTACGGGCCAATATCGGCCCCGCATCGCCATCTATCCGCAAGTCTGCATAATTATCAGCTTGCGTGGGGCCCATGTTAACAATCGCGCATTGCGCCCCATTTTGGAGCGCTTCTCCGAGCACCATCATTCCGGTGCCTACCATGAGTGAGGTGCCGACGACGAGCGCCAGATCGGCCGCGCCCGCCCAGGCAAAGCTTTGATGCATGGCCTGTTGCGGCAAGGATTCGCCGAAGAAAACGATCGCCGGCTTGATAACCCCGCCACAACGCGGGCAGGGAGCTACTTGGAAAGTGGAAGCCTGCGCAGCCTCCCGGTTCGCGCCAGCCAAAATAGCGGCATGTGCCGGGTCTGGATCTTCCGGCCAGCCCGGGTTGAGCTGCTTGAGCCAGCCATCCACTTCTTCGCGCGCATAACTGGCCCCGCACTGCAGGCAGTCTGCGCGCAAGAAGCTGCCGTGTAATTCGGCCACCTTGGTGGAACCGGCTTTTTGGTGCAGATCGTCCACATTTTGGGTGGCGATGCCATTAATGAGCCCGGCTTTTTCTAGCCGCGCGATCGCTATATGCCCAGCATTTGGGGAAATATTGGCAACGGCCCGCCAGGTTTCTTGGTTGCGCTGCCACACCCAGCGTTGCCACACCGGATCGCGCGCAAAATCATCAAAATAAACGCTTGGTTCTTGCGTGGAACCCTTTCCGCGATAATCCGGAAGTCCGGAATCGGTGGAAATACCGGCTCCCGTAATCGCCACGGTAGTTTTTCCGCGCATTAACTCCGCAAGTTCAGCTGCGGCTGTTTCAACATCCGTGTTCATACTTTTCACTCTAACCTCCCCACCTGAATAAAGTGGCGCAGATAAAACTCCCCGCGTAGCAAAAGGCCTGCAAGTTTAGTGGTAAATGATGCGATAATAGGAAAGTACGCCTATCGGGCACGGTGTGCGGCCAGATGGGTGAAACAACAACCCAGTCAAAGGAGATCACAGTGGCAGTTGCAACACGTGAACAGTACGACGAGATGCTGGATCGCGCAAAGGAAAATGGTTTTGCGTACCCGGCAATTAATGTGACATCCTCGCAGACGGCAACGGCGGCTCTGCGTGGTTTGGCCGAAGCAGAATCGGATGGCATCCTCCAGGTTTCGGTGGGCGGTGCCGAGTACTGGTCCGGATCCACGGTGAAGGACCGCGTGGCCGGTTCTATTGCCTTCACGGAATACGTGCGGGCAGTGGCTAAGAACTACGACATAACGGTGGCTCTCCACACCGATCACTGCGCCAAACAGAATATTGATTCTTGGGTGCGGCCCCTCCTCGAGCTGGAAGCCGAACAGCACAAGGCTGGCAAGGAAACCTACTTCAATTCCCACATGTGGGACGGTTCTTCGGTATCGCTGAAGGAAAACCTGGAGATCGCGAAGGAACTCCTGGAGCTTTCCGTAAAGGCCAACACGATTCTGGAAATCGAAGTTGGCGTTGTGGGCGGTGAAGAAGATGGCATCGTCGGCAAAATTGACGAAAAGCTATACACCACTCCGGAAGATGGTTTGAAGACGATAGAAGCTCTGGGTACGGGTGAACACGGCCGTTACATCACGGCCCTCACCTTCGGTAACGTGCACGGCGTTTACAAGCCGGGGCACGTGAAGTTGCGTCCGGAGCTCCTGGAGGAGATCCAGGAAGAAGTGGGTAAGAAGATCGGGAAGGAACGTCCCTTCGATCTCGTGTTCCACGGCGGTTCTGGTTCTTCGCCTGAAGAAATCGCTACCGCGGTGAAGGCCGGCGTAATCAAGATGAATATTGATACCGATACGCAGTACGCCTTCACCCGTCCGATCGCGGACTGGATGTACAAGAATTACGACGGCGTACTCAAGGTCGACGGTGAAGTGGGCGTAAAGAAGACCTACGATCCGCGCTCTTGGGGCAAGGCCGCCGAAGCCGGAATGGCCGAACGCGTAGTCGAAGCTGCTAAGCAGCTCGGCTCCGCTGGCAACAAGATGAAGTAATCTTAGGCAAAACCTAAGCATCCGGGGTGCCCTGACAGTGCGTCAGGGCACCCCGTTTTTCGGTTTTATGCCGGCGCTGTTTGTGGCGGCCGGTGTGGCTTGTGACGCCCGTGCCGCTTGTGGTGCCGGTGCCGCTTGTGACTCCCGTGCTGTTTGCCCCGGTTCGCGCCGTTTCAGTTGCGCTCCGCCCCACCCAAAGCCTTCCAAGGCCTTTGCTGCGGCATGCGAATTTTGCCGTGGCCATTCTGTCAAAACCGCGCGGTGAGTACGATTTACACATGACCGAGGAACCTGCAAAGACGCCGGCAAAGACGCCGGCAAAAGCCAGTGAGGAAACGGTAGCCAACGCGGCGAAAACGCCGCCGGTACCTACGCAACCCAGACTCACGCCGCCTGCACCCCCGCAGCCGGGGCTCGTACAGCCGGGGCTTGCACAACCGCAGGTCCCGCAGCCAGCACTTGCACAGTCGCGGGTCCCACAGCCGGTACCGCAACGGCGTCGTTCCCCCGTGGTGGCCACGGTTGCGGTGATTGTGCTGGTTTTATTTGGCCTTTTCACCGTGTTTTCCACCTGGTTTTTGGGGCAGACCGGCCTGGAGTGGAATCCCTACGTGCGGGTATTACTGAGCCTGTGCATGTTGGTGTGCCTTCTTATCAGCCTTGCCGCGCTTATCACGCTCGTGGTTTCGAGCCTTGGCGAAAACGGACACCACCCCGTTTTGCAGGCAAGCGCCGCGCTACTCGGCACCCTCAGTTTCGGATTGGTGTTGCTAGGCGGATCTTTTCTCACCCTGGTTTCCGGTTGCGACTCGCCGGTTGCGAGCGGTGGTAACTACTATTTTCGATGCGGTTTTCTTGAGACCTACTATCAGCGTGCGGTGGGGCCGTTTTTTATGGAGAAAGACGGCGTCTATACGCTCCCTGCAGATGCGGAAGAAAATCAGGGATTAGATCCTTTCACGCCTGGCCCACCCACCGCGCTGCCTTCCGAAAACGCTCATTATGACCTGCCTGAAAGCAAGTCAGATCCGAATGAGAAATACGCTTATGCCGAACCGGTGGGCTGGGCCGAAGTGGGAGAGTTGCGGTACGTCGTCATACAAGAGGATACGGCGAGCGGCATTGGAGCTTATGGTTTGTACCGGGAAGGTAAAGCGAACGGGGAACGCACGCGCGTGGCAGATATGCCGAACGGCGGTTTTTACGAACTTTTCTTTGCTACCCCGGAGATTGGCTACGCTTCGTATGACCCGAAATATGGCCGCGCCGGAAACGCGGGCAGTCCGGAAACGGGTTTGTATATCACGCAAGATGGCGGGCAAACCTGGCAGGAGTTGGCCTTGCCGTATCCGAAAGATTGGCCTTTAGAAGGAAAATATTTAGAGACGTGCGAGGTTACCGGGGAAATAGGGCAAGGCGGCCAAGTGGTCTTGGTGATGAATTATCCGTATTGGACAGTTCGTGGGGACGGGCTGAAATTTGCCTCCGCTGACGGCGTGACCGGGTGGAGCCGGCAGTAAGTGGTAGTTAAGTGGTAGCCAACCGCCGTGGCCGGCGGCAAACCAGTGCCAGCCGCCGTGGCCGGCCGCAAACCGGTACTAAGCCTGCAGTAGCCGGAGGCGAAACACTCTTCCCGAGCTGGGTAACTTCCCTGAAAGGGTAATGCTTTGTGCATACCTGCAGGTGCATTAGAATTTTGCCAACCGGCACCGCCCTAGCACCTCGGAAGTGCTTGCCGCGGCAAGCTGGCGGAGGGGAGGGCAGATTTGTGGCGAAGGTGAGCGAAGAAGTAAAGAAACAAGGTTTGAGGGAGTTTCACCTCGGGCAGCAAGAGTTTTCCGCCGGCAGGTTAGAAACTGCACTGCCGCACTACCTGGCGGCCCTCGATCTTTTTGATGGGGATCCGGACTTGTATTTGGAACGGGCCGTGACCGCAGGGCAGGCGGGTATTGCTTGTAAGGGGCTAAATCAGATGGCGCAGGCCGTGGACTATTTTGGCCGGGCCATCGCGATCTTCCAGAAATATCCGGAAAATGCGGATGCGATGATTAGCCTGGGAAACTGCTTCTGGCACATCGGGGAAATCGACGAAGAAGCCGGTGATTTCGATGGTGCCCGCGTTGCCTACAACCAGGCTTATGCCGCCTACCGGAGCGCACCCAATACTCAAGAACGGCAAGTTGAAGTGCTTGGCAAGTTACGCACCTTGGAGCTTTCATGAGCGATCTTTTGCGGAAAGATTGGCAAGAGGGGACCGTTGACCGACCCACGTGGACGGCAGATCCTACCCTGGGCGCCGCCCGCGAGCTGCTACGCGCTGGCTTTGCGGCGCTGGAGCGCGGCAATAGGCAAGAAGCGCGGCTCAAATATGACCAGGCGGTGAGTAGCGCGGCCGGTGCAGACCTCGCCGAAATCGCGGATGCGGAGGCTGTAACCTTCGCCGGTATCATGTTGCGCGACGCCGGAGATATGGCCGAAGCACGCCGCTACCTCGAAAAAGCGGTAGCGGCCAGTGGGATCAGCGGAGAAAGTGCCACTAGCAGCACGGCTGCTCTCACGGAGCGGGCCGCTACTCTCTGCGAGACTTTGAGCGGAGTTTACGGAAATCTGGGCGAGTTCGCGGCGGCGGCTACGGCCGCGGAAGATGCTTTGCGGATTGTGCGTGAACTGGGTATGGGCATGGGCCGGGAAGCTAATGCTCTCTACAATATTGGGATGGCAAAATCCCTGGCCGGCGACCATGCAGGCGCTGCCGAAGCGCTGACAGAAGGCCTAGGAGTGGCGAAAGCCCTCGATGGCGATTTCGGGTGGGAAACAATCCAGCAAGCACTGGCCAGCACTTTGATTGATGCGGGCCGTCCGGAAGAAGCTCTCACCTATTTGCGGGATCTGGAAGATATTCACGTAGCCATGCCGGATCTGGCTGTTTCCGCGGTGAAATGTGCTTTTGAGGAAGCGCGGGCGCTGGTAGCGCTCGGCAAGTTGGAAGAAGCAGCGGCCAGTTTCGAAAAAGCGGGCCGCTTAGGGGTGCGTACCGAAGGGGCAGCAGATATCGCCGCACTAGCCTTCCACCACCAAGCAGTTTCCTTGGCCCAAGCGGGTAAAACGATGGAGGCTGCGATTCCTATGGGGAGGGCTGCCGATACTTATGAGGCAATTGGGGCGCAAGCAGCCGCCGCACACTGCGTGGGCCTGATTGGTGATCTGTTCGCGGAAGCCGGCCAGTCCATTGAAGCTGCCGGTTATTTCCGGGAAGCAGTGGAACGGTTGGAAAAGATTCTCCATGAAACCGAGACCGCCGCGGCCTCGCCCGCGCCCGGGCCGGTGCTCCCAGATTACGGAGCAAAAGAGCAGGCAGAGCAGGATTATACGACGCCGGAAGCACGGGCCGCTATGGAAGCGGACCTGCAAGAATTCAAGGCCAAACTCGTCTCCGTCAGCCCCTAAATGCGGCTCTGGCGGGCTGTAAGTTCCTCTGGCCGCGGTGAAGCGGACGGCTCTACCGCGTTGGTGAGACAGGGTTCTGACGCTGTTGAGCCTGGTAGTAGCGAGGCGGTTACCGCTGGACAATAAGGTGGCTTTGGCTGCGCGAATGCGCAACCAAAGCCACCTTTATATTTACCTGTTATTTGTTATTTGTTATTTGCCGCTATGGAAAATCTCGTCGGTCAGCTCGCGCGTTTTTCGGACGTTTTCTTTGATCGTGGCTTGTGATGGTCCAGGTACCCACGTCTTGAGCAACAGCAGCTCACCGGTTGCCACAATGATCGCGCCTGCTGTTACGAACCATGCTCCCGGCCCACCCAGTGCACCCAGTACGCAAAGTAAGCCAAGTACGCAAAGTAAGCCAAGTACGCCAAGTACGAAAAGTATGCCGAGTGCGCAAAGTAAGCCAAGTACGTCAATAAAGACGAAGGTATAAGAAAGGCGGGGCCGGAAAACCGGCCCCGCCTTGTTGGTGCTAGTAGCGCTTAACCGCCACGCTAGTTAGATCTTTTCGGGAGAGACCTTCCAGATGTCCGTGGCGTATTCGCTGATTGTACGGTCGGAAGAGAAGCGGCCCGAACGGCAAATGTTGATCCAGCACTTGCGCGCCCATTCCAGTTCGTCTTGGTAATCGGCGGCCATGCGGTCGCGGACTTCCCGGTAGGAAGCAAAATCGCCCAGCACATAGTATTGGTCGGCTTCTTCCCAGCTGGATCCATCGAGCAAAGAAGCCAGCAGATCGTGGAACATGCCAGTTCCGCCGTCGTCGAGCGTGCCATCCACCAGGGAATCTAGCACCCGCTTCAAACCGGGAACCGTTTCGTACTTCTCCCGCGGATCGTAGGTGCGCTTCAGTTCTGGGAGTTCTTCTTCCCGCGCCCCGAAAATGTAGGCATTTTCTTCACCTACGGCGTCCACGATTTCTACGGTTGCCCCGTCCATGGTGCCCAAGGTGAGGGCGCCGTTCATCATGAACTTCATGTTCCCGGTACCGGAAGCTTCCTTGCCGGCCGTGGAAATCTGTTCGGAAACATCCGTGGCCGGAATAATGTGTTCCGCGGGGGAAACATTGTAATTCGGCACGAACACTACCTTCATGCGGCCCTGCATTTGCGGATCAGAGTTCACCAGCCGGGCAACCTCATTGATGAACTTGATAATCGCCTTGGCGCGCTTGTAACCAGGTGCTGCCTTCGCTCCGAAAATGAAGACGCGCGGCGTTACCTGCAAGCTCGGATCGTCCTTGAGGCGGTAGTACAGATCCAGGATGTACAGCGCATTGAGCAGCTGGCGCTTGTATTCATGCAAACGCTTAATCATGGAATCGTACATGGCGTCTACCGGCACTTCGATGCCATCCCGGTTGTACAACCAGCGGGCAAACACTTCCTTGTTGGCACGCTTGATCTCCAGCAGGCGCCGGTAGATTTCCTCATTGCCGCGTTCTTCGATCGTGGCCAGCTTATCCAGATCGCTTACCCACGAATCGTCCCCGAGCACCTCGGTGAGCAATGCGGCTAGCTGCGGGTTGCAGTTATTGAGCCAGCGCCGCGGGGTAACCCCGTTCGTCTTGTTATTGAACTTTTCAGGCCAAATATCGTGCCAATCGTGCAGGGTATCGCGCACCAAAATATCCGAGTGGATCTGCGCCACGCCGTTAATGGAGAAGGAAGCGTAGCAGGCGATCCACGCCATGTGTACGCGCCCGCCATGGATCGGCGCCATATATTCGATCTTGCCCTGGTCATAGCCTGCTTCTGCCAGTTCGGCGCGGAAGCGACGGTCAATTTCTTCGCAAATCTCAAAGATTCGCGGGAACACCTGCTGGAAGATAGATACTTCCCACTGTTCCAGAGCTTCCGCCAAAACCGTGTGGTTGGTGTAGGCGAAGGTCTTTTGTACCACGGCCCACGCCTCTTCCCAGCTCATGCCGTGATCATCGAGCAGTAGGCGCATGAGTTCCGGAATTGCCAACACCGGGTGGGTGTCATTGAGCTGAATAGTGTTGTAATCCCCGAAGCCGCGCAGGTCTTCCCCGTGGGTTTCGATATAACGCTCGATCAATTCCTGCAGGGAGGCAGAAACGAAGAAGTATTGCTGGCGTACGCGCAGCACCTTGCCTTCGTAGGTGGAATCGTTCGGGTAGAGCACCCGGCACAGATCGTTCACCCGTTCGCGTTCCACAATCGCATCCGTGAAACGCTGCGAATTGAAGGCGTCGTAATCGAACTCTTCGAGCGGTTCGGCCTTCCACAGGCGCAAAGTATTCACGTTATCGGTGCCGTAGCCGGTAATCGGCATGTCATAAGGCACGGCGTTAACCGTCAAATCCGCAAAGCTCACCAGCCGTGCTTCGGCCTCACGGCGGATCACGAAGGGATAACCGGTTTCCATCCAAGCATCCGGTTCTTCTTCCTGGAAACCGTTCTCGAAGGTCTGCTTGAACAGGCCGTAGCGGTAGAGGATCCCGTACCCGGTAACCGGCAGGTTCAAGGTAGCCGTGGAATCGAGGAAGCAGGCGGCCAGGCGGCCCAAACCGCCATTGCCCAGTGCCGCATCCGGTTCTTCATCGAGCACATCGGTGAGATTCAGCCCGTATTCGGCGAGCGCTGCGGAAGCTTCTTCCACCAACCCGAGATTCACCAGGTTATTCAGTAAGGCCCGGCCCATCAAGAATTCTGCGGAAAAATACGAAGCGCGCGGCCCTTGCCGATACCGTTCGCGGGTTTTTTCCCAGTTATCGGCAAGTTTCGAGACCACGAGTTCGGAAAGGCCATACCAAAAATCGTGCGGGGCCGATCCGGCTGCTGAAACACCCGAAACCGATTGGGTGAACGCGCCTAGAGGTTGCGTAAGTTTAGCTGACATGTTTCTCCTCTTAAAATGGGGGAACATTATGCTCCGCGAGCCAGCTTAGCGGTTTTCTGCCGGCGGGCGGCCGGTACTGAGACCTACGAGCCTTCCATGCGAGCAGGTTCACGAAAAATAGGGGCGACGACGCCGCACCTAGCGGCTAGTTCGCTATGTGATAAGAGGCGTGCCGGATGGCGAGATTGTGGGAAGAAAATCCGGTCTTTCGGTATGCTTTGACGGTAAAGTGGAACGCCTGATATGGGGTGTACCCTTTACGGCGAGGTTGAGGGAAACACCAAAGGAGAATCATCATGCCCGCAGTGGTCATTTTGGGCGTTCAATGGGGCGATGAAGGCAAGGGTAAGGCTACTGACCAGTTGGGTCAGCAAGCCGATTACGTAGTGAAATTCAACGGCGGTAATAATGCCGGGCATACGGTTACCGTCGATGGGGAGAGTTTCGCCCTGCACCTGCTTCCCTCCGGCATTCTTAACCCGCACTGCGTGTCTGTGATTGGCAACGGCGTCGTCGTCGATCCGCAGGCACTAGCCGCCGAAATGGGGGCGCTGGAAGAGCGCGGGGTAGACACCTCTAACCTGCGAGTTTCCGCGAACGCACACGTTATTACCTCCTACACGAAACGTTTCGATGGGATCAACGAAACCGCGCTCGGCGAGCGGCGCTTGGGCACCACGAAACGCGGGATTGGGCCCACGTACGCAGATAAAGCCAACCGAGTGGGTATTCGGGTGCAGGATCTATTCCACGAAAACCGTTTGCGCGAACGCGTGCAGGCAGCTGTTTCGCAAAAGAATATGGTACTTTCCTGCATCCCCGGGGAAAAGCTGATTGATAGCGAAGCGGTGGTGCAAGAGCTTCTGGGGTATGCGGAAATGCTGCGGCCGATGGTCGTGGACGCTTCGAAGTTGCTCAATGAGGCGCTGGATGCGGGTAAGACGGTGATTTTTGAGGGCGGGCAATCTACCCTGCTCGATATTGACCACGGAAACTATCCTTTCGTTACTTCCTCGAACGCAACGGCCGGCGGGGCTTGCACGGGGTCGGGGGTCGGGCCTACCCGGATTGATCGCGTGGTAGGAATCGCAAAGGCTTATGCCACGCGGGTTGGCCAGGGGCCGTTCCCCACCGAGCAGCACGGCGAATGGGGCGACTGGTTGCGTGAACGCGGGGGCGAGTTTGGTGTAACTACCGGGCGGCCGCGGCGCACCGGCTGGTTCGATGCTCCTATAGCCCGCTATGCCACGCGGGTGAACGGGCTGACGGATATGGTGCTCACCAAGCTGGACGTTTTGACCGGTTTGGAACGTATTCCGGTGTGCGTGGCTTACGAAATTAATGGTCAGCGGGTGGAAGAATTCCCGGTGGATACCTGGGATTTCGAAGAGGCTAAGCCGATTTATGAATACCATCCGGGCTGGGAGGAAGACATTTCCGGCGTGCGTGATTTTGCTAACCTGCCCGCCACCGCGCAACACTACGTGCGCTGGTTGGAGGAAATGAGTGAGTGCCGGTTCTCGCTGATTGGTGTGGGCCCGGATCGCGAGCAAACAATCGTGCTCCACGATTTGCTTTCCTAGAGTTTGCTGCGATTTCCTGCGGATACGCGGGGTTGCTTGTGGTGGCACACGCAGGTGCTACCACCGGCAACCTCGCGTATTTTGATGTGGGAGGTGTACAGTGCGACAGATTGTCGCATACTTTGTTCCACAGCCATAACTAACGCAAAAAAATACTTACAGTTGTGGATAATGTTCATTTACCGTTTGACGGTCCCAGGTGGTGTTAGTACCTTCTTGTGTGGGCTCCGCGGGTGAGCGGAGAGAAGTGCACGAAGAAGCTCGTGCACCGAATAGGAAGGGATTAGATGAATACCTATGAGGAATCCACGCGTCGGGTGCGGATCCTCCGGGCCGTGCTGGCGCTGTTTGCTGCCGCGGCCTTGCTACTAATGTGCCTGCCGGTACAGGCACGGGCCGATGGCCTGCAAACGGGTGGGCAAAATTCGGGCGAGACCGCCGGTAACAGCCAGGCGGCCACCGCGCAAACCGCGCGCATCGTCGGTTCTGAGAAACAGTATATGAATTTCTACTACCTGGACGAGGAAGGTAAATCGGGCCGGAAGACCACGGTTTTGTTCAGAGTAGAAATTGGGGGCAAGACTTACCGTGCCTACTGCTTGGAAAGCACGGTGACTACCCGTTTTGGGGAAGCTAGGGTTGGCACCTGGGAAGAATTCCCGGGTACCAATAACTTCAAGGACGATCCGCAAGTACGGGAAAAAGTAGCGTGGATTGTAGCCAATTCTTATCCGACGGTTCCGCTGGACCAGCTCGCAGAACGTATTGGTCAACCCGGCTTGACGGAAGCTGAGGCGGTTGCCGCAACTCAGGCCGCGATTTGGACGTACACGGATGGCTACTCGGCCCGCGGTTTCTCACAGTCGGGGAATAAGCAGGGTCCGGATGCGCAAGCAAGTGTGCGGCCCATGGCACTCTTGCAGTACCTCACCGGTACGGCAAATACGGGACTTTCCGAACAGCGCGTACGCGCCCCGCAGTTCCAGATCGAGGCGGGAGATGCTAGCGCGGCCGAAGCAAATCTGATCGGCCCGCTATCTGTAACCACCGACCAAACCGTTGCCCTCGAATATGCGGGGGAGGGTTCGATCGTCAACCGTGACGGCACGCCTTATGATCTGCGCCAGGTAGAAAATGGGGCCCAGCTGTATATCAAACCGGAAGGTTCCACGAGCGGAAGCGGTACCTTTACCGCGAAGGTTTCGGGGTACGACGTCGCCGGCAAACTTGTGATTATCCCGAAGGATGCCCGGCCGGAAGACCACGGGCAGACGATTATTTTGATGGAATCGCAGCCGGCAACCCGGGCGGTGCAGGCGCCGTTCCACTGGGAAAAGACGGCAGCTCCGCCCGTGCCGGGTAACGGCGAGGAAGTTACGTCCCGCGGGCAAACTCCGCCGGCCGAAGATAACGGGGAAACGGCAACTCCTCCGGTAACGACGCCGAGCACCACGGATACGGAAACCCCGGGCGCGGAGGATAAGGGCACGGAAGCACCGGGCGCCGAAAAACCGGGCACCGAAAAGCCGGGCGCGGAAAAGGCGGCTGGCGAAAAACCGGGCGCGGAAAAGCCGGCCGCGCAGACGCCGGCGAAGAAACTGATCCAGACCGGGCCGCAAACGCTCACCTTTATCGCGGGAGCAATCGTATTGCTATGCACGGGTGCGAGCGTGATGCTGTGGCGCCGCGAAAAGAAGTAGGCCTACGCGGCTGAATCCGGGCCGAAAGCAGGCCGCGAGGTTGAAGGTAGGTCTATGTTGCCGCAGCTGGGCCGGAAGGCAGGCCGCGGGGCTGAAGGTAGGTCTATGTTGCCGCAGCTGGGCCGAAAGCAGGCCGCGGGGTTGAAAGTAGGTCTACGCGGCTGCGGCGGCAGCTGAAATAGGAACGGCTGTGCAAGTGGCCGGCGGGGAAAAGTATTCCCCGCCGGCCACTTCTTTTTGCCAGTAATCGTTAAGCTGCTTTGCGGGGAATCATTGGGCGTGAATTTGCCCGGCCGAATTGCGGCCGGGCGTACCCATTAATCCACCATGTGAACCGTGGTAGCTTTAGATAGTGACACAGCTCGGAAACAAAACGAGCAATATCCTCCGATTCGCTGGAGTGCTAAAAATACCCCGCGAAGGGAATGTATAAAGTATCCCGCCCGGGAATGCTGATACGCCGCGCCGGAGGATCCTTGCCCGCGGAATGCGAGCTAGGTAGATACGTTCGGGAGGTGGAAATAATGGCCGCTGTTCCAAGTTTCGGCGTGAATACCACAGGGTCACTGGGTGCGATTTTGCCCGGGTGGACGAAACTTTTTTCCGGAAAAATCCGCGATATTTATCGGCCTGCTTCCTCAGGCCCGTACGCCGGTTCCGATGTTTATCTGATTGTGGCAACGGACCGGATAGCCGCCTTCGACCGCGTGATTCCCACGAAAATTCCCGGTAAAGGCAAAATCCTCACGCAGCTTTCGCTGTGGTGGTTCGAAAAAACTGCCGATATTGTTCCCAACCATGCGATCGCGGCAGATAACTCCCCGGGAATTGAAGACCGCGGGATGCTAGTGCGCGGCTTGCAAATGGAACCGTACGAAATCCAAGTGCGCGGCTATGTTTCTGACCGCGTATTGGGCGAATACACCCGCTATGGCACGATCGATCTGAACCCGGTCCCGCCCGGCTTACGTTCCGGAGACCCTTTTGCAACGCCCATTATTGGGGTTCATCTGAAAGGGCCGCTCGGGGAGCGGGACACGCCGATTCCTTGGGATAGTTTCCAGGAACGTGTGGGGAGCAAGTGCGCGGAACAGATCGAAAGAATAGCGCTGGCCTTGTATGAGCGCGGCCACGATATTGCGGCTTCGCGCGGGCTAATCCTGGCAGACGCCAAATTCGAATTTGGGCGCAATGCGGATGCCGGGAGCGACAAACTTGTGTTTGCCGATGAAGCTTTCACTCCCGATTCAGCCCACTACTGGTTGCGGGAAGATTATGAGCGGCTCCGCCAGAACGGCGAAGTGTTGCGATCCTACGATAAAGAAGTGGTTGGAAAGTGGCTGGCTAGCCCGCAGTCTGGCTGGAACGTGCGTTCGGGTACCCAACCTCCACCAATCCCGGCGGATGTGGTGGCCGATACCTTCGCGCGCTATGCGCGGGTATATCAAATGCTTACCGGCACCCCTTGGTCCCGGTAAAAGCAGCGCGCTTTGGTCCCGGTAAAAGCGGTGCGCTGGGCTCAATGCGGTGGGTAGACGGCGGCGTAAATCGCTACGCGTGGCCGTGAATTCTTACGCAATGGAAAAGGTCAGGTAGGCTTTCACTAGCTTCAAAAGCGCGGCAAAATCCGCGTCTGTACATAATCTGTGAGCCGTGGTGGAAACCCCGGGAAAACACATGCTGGATAAAGCTAGGAAAAACCAGGGGTTAAGTAAACCTAGAACTTACCGGCCGGAAAGGGAGTGGAGGAATAATTCGTGCTTTTGCTGAGCGCGGGCAGGCGTCCGAGTTTCGAGATTTACCGGGGGCCGGGCGGGTACGCCGCGGTAGTATCACGCAGTCGGAACGCGTTAGAAGGACGCGGCCGTGGAAACCAACGGAAGGGAAATGCTGATGAAAGATAGCGTCCGTCAGGTCTACGAATCGATTGTCAAGGACAATCCGGGAGAACCGGAGTTCCACCAGGCAGTCGAGGAATTTATTGAAAGTATTGAGCCGGTTCTCGCCGCGCGCCCCGAATACCGCGAATATGAAATTTTGCGGCGAATTGTGGAGCCGGAACGCACGATTATGTTCCGCGTTCCCTGGGTGGACGACGCCGGGAAGATCCAAGTGAATCGTGGCTACCGCGTGGAATTCAACTCCGCGCTGGGCCCGTACAAGGGTGGCTTGCGTTTCCACCCTTCCGTGAACCTTTCTATTTTGAAGTTCCTTGGGTTCGAGCAGATTTTCAAGAATGCGCTCACGCGCCAGCACATTGGTGGTGGCAAAGGCGGATCGAATTTCGATCCGAAGGGCAAATCCGATAACGAAGTGATGCGTTTCTGCCAGTCCTTCATGACGGAACTGTACCGCCATATTGGGGCGGATACGGATGTGCCGGCCGGTGATATCGGGGTGGGCGGCCGCGAAATCGGTTACCTGTTTGGCCAGTATCGGCGTCTTACTAACCGGTTCGAGGCCGGCGTGCTCACCGGGAAGGGAATCAGCTATGGCGGTTCTCTGGCCCGCACGGAAGCCACCGGGTACGGGGCCGTTTACTTCGCGCAATCCATGCTGGAAGACCGCGGCGAATCTCTGGAAGGTAAGCGGATCGCCGTTTCTGGTTCCGGAAATGTGGCCCTGTATGCCATCCAGAAGGCGCAGCAGTTGGGTGCCACCGTGGTTACCGCTTCGGATTCGAATGGCACGGTTTATGAACCGAGCGGGATCGATTTCGAACTGCTCCAAGACATCAAGGAAAACAAGCGAGGCCGGGTGGCTGACTATGCGGCGCAGCGCGGAGCAGAATATCGGGAAGGGGCACGCCCCTGGGATGTGCCGGTAGATATTGCCATGCCCTGTGCCACCCAGAACGAACTTGCGGAAGAAGCCGCAACCACGCTGATCAAGAATGGCGTGCAGGCGGTGGTGGAAGGTGCAAATATGCCCACCACGCTGGCTGCCACCCACATGTTCCAGGACGCGGGCGTACAGTTCGCACCGGGCAAGGCCGCAAACGCGGGCGGGGTTGCTACTTCCGCACTGGAAATGCAACAGAACTCGGCGCGGCAATCGTGGGAGTTCGACGCCGTAGATGCTCGGCTCCATGCGATCATGGATGATATTCACGCTTCGGCTTTGGCAGCCGCGGATCGCTACGGGCACCCGGGCAACTACGTGGTAGGTGCCAACGCTGCCGGCTTCGAAGCCGTGGCAGACGCGATGATCGTCCAGGGCGTTATCTAAAACCTGCCCTAACCATGGCTCGCGGGGCCGGGAAGCGGCGAGCTTCCCGGCCCCGCCGGCATATAAACACGCTAGCCGCCTAGAATGCGTAGCATGGCTTCTCAACGCGCGCATAAACCACGGAAAATTGATGCGGCTACCGGCATGGCTATTTTGCGGCAGGCGGCCGCGGGCGAGGAATTAACAGCTTCTGCTCGCCGCACGGCAGTGCGTTTTGCACTGGAAGAAATAGCGGCTCTACATCCCGGTAAATCTGTAGAAATTCGCGTGCCCTACGCGGGGGCCGTGCAAGCTATTGCGGGCCCGGCGCACCGCCGCGGCACCCCGCCAAATGTGGTGGAAATAGATGCCGACACTTTTATTGCGCTCGCGATTGGCACCCAAAACTGGGAGGAAGCCAAAGCTGCCGGCAAGATCGACGCTTCTGGCATTCGCGCAGATCTTTCCCCGTACCTGCCACTTTTCCGGCTCTAGCCGGCTGAGTGCCGTCCCGGCGCTGCTCAGGCGCGTGCCGCGCGGGTACCAGGCGCCGAAAACCTGCAAGCGCCGGACTGGTCTACTCCTGGGATGCTAGGCGGCTGAGTGTTGCCCGGGCGCTACCCAGCTGCGCACCGCGTGCCGCTCACGGGTACGAGAAAGGGGACCCGGTAGGGTCCCCAAAATAACGCCGGGAGCTTAGCGCTCCAGATCAGGTGCGGGATTACCGGCTCTTCTGATCCTTCGAGTCGTCTTCGGCGTCCTCGTATTTATCCGCCCAAGGATCATATTCCGCGTAGTCGTCGTAATACGCCGCGTACGGATCGCTATCCTCCTGGGTCTGCTCGGTATTCGAAGCCCCGCTCTGCTGACGTAACTCACGCTCGAGCGCCGCGTAATCGGTGTCTGGCGTGTAGTACTTGAGATTTCGGGCTACCTTACGCTGCTTAGCCTTCTGACGGCCGCGCCCCATTGGCTCGACCCCCTTCATCTCACTGGGGGCGAGAATCGCCCCGCGTTTACTCTTTCGTGACCTTATCCTAGCGTCCACTATCGGATCGGACCATAAATCATGACGTATATCTATGTGAGCCAAAGGTGAACGCAAATATCTACTTTACACTCGTAGCATTGCTAATGCGAAACCGACAGGCCAGCCTATCGCCGGCCCCGGTCAAGCCGCGGATGGGACGTAAACATGCCTCTCCCGCATCCGCGAGCTACCAGCCGCACGCATCGTTACCGCTACCGGTCTCGCCGCAAAGCTTTATCGGCGCCGGAGCAAAGCCTTATCGGCGCCGCAGCAAAGTTAGCGCGCCCAAAGCAGCTACGCCCAGGCCTGCAACCACGGCCAGCGCCGTCGGCTCCCCGCGCTTTACGTCGTTGGCAAGGCGCTCCGCTTCCGCTTGTAGCGGGTTCGGAGTGGCGGCATCTTCCGTGGTGAACTCGCCGGTTTCCCAATCAAAAGCGTAGGCCTTGGTTTCCCTATCGCCGCCCAAACCCAGATCACCAGCCAGTTCTTCGACCTTGCCGCGCAGTTCCGAAGTTTTTTCCTGGGCGGCCTGCCGCCAAGCGGTGGTTTTTTCCTTGGCGGCGTTGCTCAAATCGGCCGCCTTCTGCTTGGCAGCCTGGCTCAAATCTGCCGCCTTCGAAATGGTGGAAACTGCCAGCCCGCTTGCCTTGCCCCGCGCGTCGTTGGCGAACTGGGAAACGGAAGCTTGGGCGGCGCCTTTGGCTTGGCGCAAGTTTTCCCGCGGGTCTAGCCGGTTCACCAGTTCATTCACGGTGTTTTCGAGCTCGACGCGGGTGCGTGCCAAATCCTGTTCGATCTCCTCCGGGGAACGATTGTCCTGCGTGCTCACTTGGAAATTCCCTTCTTGATAGCATCCACGTCCTTGGCAACTCCGCCCACGGGATTCGCCTTATACTTGCCTGATTTCTTGAACTTGACGAAGCCTATTGCCGCCAAAATCGCGACTATAACGAGCAGAATACCTGCCGTAATGAAGAATCCGGCCCACCAATTATTGCCGCACAGTGCCGCGAAAAGCGCGGACAGCCCGAGGAGTACGAAAAGCAGCAGGTACAGTGCCAACACTCCGGCGCCGGCGAGCAGCACCCCCGCAATACCCAAGTTCTTGACCTTGTGCGTCAACGCTTTCTTCGTGTACGTCATTTCGTCGCGCACCAAGGAGGAAAGCTGCGCCGTCATCGCCGCTACAAGTTCTCCGATGGTGCGGCGTTGTTCGCCCGCAACTTCCTCGCGCGCTTGGGCGCTGCTGGTTGTGGTGTAGCGAATTCCCGCGCTGGATTCTTCCCCGGAAACGTTGTGCGCTCCGGTACTTTCTGTGTTACTCACTTACTTTCCCCTCACTAGCCCAATATGGCGCTAGTTAAAAATTCTAGGCTTTCCCGCGCTGAAACTCGACGTCCGGAGCTAAATCGCATCCGCCCCGAACTGCGCCCGAGCCGTTTTCCGCGCGGCTCGAAACTTCCCTCCTCAGCATATCTTCCACCGCCGGGTGTACAGCTGCCGTTCCGAGTTTTGTTCCTTTAGGAGGCCGGCGAGTTTGGTTTCTTTAGGAGGCCGATGGAAGGCCGGTGGGAGGCTAGCGGGGGCCGACGCCGAAGCACGCCGGCCAGAACCCTTCCTGGCGCCCAGATGGATTCCGGCCGGCGGCTGCCTAATAGCTAGATCTACTAGTCACGGGCGCGGATGAACCACGCCGTGGTATCGGCAGGGATTTGCGCACTGGCAGCTTCGGCGAGCGGTTGCGAGCTGAGTACCAAGGTCCACTCTTCCCCGGGGAAGGGGATGGGTGTATCGAAAGCGGTGATGGCAAGCAGGTCTGGCCGGGCGGCCGCGGCTTGCCCGGCGCGGTTGCAGAAGGCAATGCCGGCCGGCGCGTACTGTTCCGAGCAGTCTGCCAGGCTGCCGCTTCCCAGTTCCCATTCTTTCCGCAAGGCAAGCAGGCGGCGGAAGAAAGGCAGGCCGGTAGCGGCGCTGGGCACGGCAGTAAGGCCGGCAACTTCCTGGGCGTCTACCGTGTAGCGTTCCCATTCGGCGGGTTGTGGAAGCCAGGTTTCCCCACTGGTGGAGAAACCGAAGCCGGGCTGGTCAGAGTTCCAGGGCAGAGGTACGCGGCAGCCATCGCGGCCGGCTTCTTCTCCACCGGTGCGGAAGAATGCCGGGTCTTCGCGCACTTCGGCCGGCAGGGCTGTATGTTCGGGAAGTTCGCGTTCTTCCCCCTGGTAGATGTAGTACGAACCGGGAAGCATGGCGGTGAGCAAATGCCAGGCGCGGGCGCGGCGGGCGCCAAGTTCCACATCCGGTTGCGGATCGGTGGCCGCAATCCCGTTGGGGCCCTTGCCGGTTTCGGCAAGCCCGAGCCGGGTAGTGGCCCGCACGGTGTCGTGATTGGAAAGTACCCACGTGGTAGGTGCGCCTACCGAATCTGCGGTGCGGAAGGATTCTTCCACCACGCGGCGCAGTTCTGCCGGGTCCCAACGAGCAGCCAAATAAATGAAATTGAAGGCCTGCTGCATTTCATCGTGGCGAATATACCGGGAAAGGCGCTCTTCATCGCCCACCCAAGCTTCGGCTACGAGCATTCGGTCCCGCCCGTATTCATCGAGTACAGACCGCCATTCGCGGTAAATATCGTGCACGCCATCTTGATCGAACATGGGCGGGTTGCCGGCGTCGCCACCGGCGTCGAAACTACTTTCTTCCCCCTCGACCATTCGCACCCGGGTTTCCCAATCGGGGAGGGCCGGGTCTTTTACAAGCCCGTGGGCTACGTCTACCCGGAAACCATCGACGCCGCGATCGAGCCAGAACCGCAAAGTGTCGCGGAACTCGGCGTGAATAGCGGGGTGTTCCCAGTTGACGTCGGGCTGGCCGGGATCGAACAGGTGCAGGTAGAACTGTTCATCGTTTTCTGCCGGGGTGCCTTTCACCCACGGAATGTCTTTGACCTGGCTCCACGCCGGCCCGCCGAATACGGAAATCCAATCCGTGGGCGGTTCGGTACCGTCCGCGCCGCGGCCTTCGCGGAACCAGAACATTTCCCGTTCGGGCGAACCCGGCCCGGCAGCAATCGCCTTGCGGAAAAGTTCGTGATCCCACGAGGTGTGGTTTGGAACGATATCCACAATTACTTTGAGGCCGTGCGAGTGGGCGGTATCGATCAAGTTTTGGGCGTCTTCCAACGTGCCAAAAAGCGGATCTACCTGGCGGTAATCGGAGACGTCATAACCGGCGTCGCGTTGCGGAGACTTATAAAAAGGCGAAAGCCAAATAGCGTCGACGCCGAGGCTAGCGATATAGGTAAGTTTGCTAGTAATTCCCGGTAGGTCGCCAATGGCGCCGCGAGAGGAGGCGAAGGAACGCGGATACACCTGGTAAACAACGGCGTCTTGCCACCATTGTGTACGCGGGCGCGCGGAATGAAGCTCTTGCATTTTACTCCTTTGTGAATGAGAAGCTTTCTGATTCTGAGATGAGGATCCTTCTCAGAGTGCGGAAGCGAATGCCGGCCCTGACCACGCCGCCAGTTCAACTTTGCCTCCCTCAGATTACCAATTTCAGATCAAGGTGCGGAACTGCGCTATCACGGCAGGCTAGGGCCCGTCCATGCCCGGCCGCGCCCGTCCGTGCCCGGCCATGCTCCTAAATGCTGGTGCAGGGCGCGGTGGAGCCGCGCACGATCAGTTCGGCGTTGAATTGCATGGGGTTGGGGTCTACTTCTTTGCCGCTGATTTCGGCTACCAGGGTGTTTACGGCGTAGCGGGCGATGGAACGCACGGGTTGGCGCAGCGTGGTGAGCGGGGGATTGGTGAGGGCCATGAGCCGCGAATCGTCGAAGCCGACCACGGAAAGATCTTCCGGTACGGAAAGGCCGGCCGTGCGGGCCGCGTGGGCCGCGCCCAAAGCCATCAAATCCGAACCGCACAGCATGGCCGTATAGCCGCGCTCCAACAAAGAATTCGCCGCCGAAATCCCGCCTTCGAAAGTAAAGAAAGTATTGATTACGCGGGGAGTGGCTTGCGGGGCAAACTTTGCCATTGCCTTCCGGTAACCCTGTTCTTTGCGCCGGGAGGGAATGAAGCGTGCTGGGCCCATTACCAGCCCGATCTTGGTGTGGCCCAAGCCGGAAAGATATTCGACGGCTTGGAACATTGCATCGGCGTCGTTCGTAGAAACATCGGGCGCATTAATGTGCGGGTTGGCGCCATTGATCGTGACGAACGGAGTATCCCCGCGCAAACGCTCATAGCGGCCAGGATCGGCTTCCATATCCGCATGCAAACCGGAAACGAAAATGATCCCGGAAACTTTTTGCCGCCGCAAAATCGCCACGTATTCATCTTCCGTGGTCCCGCCCGCATATTGTGTACACAGCACCGGCACGAAACCTTCCCCAATCATGGCCGCCTCAATTTCTTGGGCGAGGGCGGGGAAAATCGGGTTGGTAAGTTCCGGAACTAGCAGGCCAATGAGCCCGCGTGTGGTGCGGGTCAAACTTTCGGGCCGTTCGTAGCCGAGCAGGTCGATCGCGGTAAGTACGCGCGCCTCAGTTTCCGGCGAAACCGGGCCGGAATCGTTGAGGACGCGGGAAACTGTAGCGATGGAAACATTGGCCTGCGCGGCAATGTCCACCAATCTGATCTTTTTTCTCATCTAGTTCGTCTTTACCTTTTGACTCCGGATACTTAACTCCGGATACGCCTGCGGTACGTGTTTCTGGGGTGCCGAAAAATCGCGTTGCGGATTTTCCGTACCCGCGGATTTGCCGTGACTGCGGATTTTCCGTGCTGGCGGGATTCTCCGTGCCGGCGGATTTTCCGAACCTGCGGGATTTCGTGTTGCCGGAACTGCGTGTGCGCAACACTGGCAGTGCCGCGCGGCGCGGTAGCCACACTGGTACCGTCTTCTGTAAAGTTTATGAAAAAGAGGCGGCTTTGCAAGTGGTGTCCATAATTTTCGACGCCGAAAAAGCAAGGTCACGGCGAAAATTCCGCCGAAAGAACCGGGAAGTGTTACTGAAAACTAGCTGGCCCGCGCCCGGCTCGCCACTTAGGGCATATGCACTCCGCGCCCAGCCTGCGCCAGTCCATGCCAGCCCGCGCCCAGCCCACATTGGCCCGCGCGTTTGGACAAAGGGCCCGCGCCTACTTCACAGGCAAAATGTAACGCTTCCATAACAATCGTGAAACGCCGCTGAAAAAAGCTGAAAATCGCTTGTAAAATTTTGGGGAGGGATCTAGTCTCACTCTTAGCAAGTACCGTAAAGAGGCGGTGCGATGCGTGCGCGATTCGAGGAGGAAAACCATGCGCAAGAGCATTTTCGTGGCGGCTGCCAGCGCAGTGGCACTCATGCTGAGTGCTTGCGGAGGCGGTTCTAGCACTAATTCCACGGCGAAAACTAGCGAAGCACCAGCGGCCAGCCAGTCCGCTGCATCTACCGGCGTCACCCTTACGGTGTGGTCGGATTCGAACCGCGAAGCGGCTCTCAAGGATGCCGCGGCTAAGTTTGAGGCACAAACCGGTAACCACGTAGATGTTGTGGTCCGCGAATTTGGCGATATTCGTGCCGATTTCTCCACCCAAGTTTCCAACGGGGAAGGCCCGGATATTACGGTAGGTGCCAATGATTGGCTGGGTGAATTTGCGGCCAATGGTTTGGTTTCCCCGATCGAACTGGGCGATAAGCAAGACCAGTTCGATGCCACCGCCGTCAAGGCTTTCACCTACAACGGCCAAACCTACGGCGTGCCCTACGCCATCGAAAACGTAGCGATCATCCGCAACAAGGCACTAGCCGATTCCACGCCGGAAAAGTTTGAAGACATGATCGCCAAGGGCAAGGCGGCCGGCACCAAGTACCCCTTCGTTGTACAGACCACCGATAAGGGCGATCCTTACACCTATTACGCCCTGCAGGCTTCCTTCGGTTCTTCGGTGTTTGCCACCGGGGACAAGGGCGAACTCACCAGCGATCTGACCCTGGGCGATGCCAAGGGCGAAGCTTTTGCGAAGTGGCTCGGCGAACAGGGCAAGGCCGGCGTGTTTGAAACGGCCATGACGTACGACGTCGCCGTGGATGCTTTCAAGACGGGGCAAGCTCCCTACATCCTGGGTGGCCCGTGGATGGTCAAGGACTTCAAGGATGCCGGAATTGATATTTCGGTAGACCCGGTACCTTCGGCCGGCGGCGAGAAGGCCGTACCGTTCGTGGGTGTGCAGGGCTTCTACGTTTCTTCGGCTTCGAAGAACCAGATCGTGGCAAACCAGTTCCTCACCGAATACATGGCCACCGAAGAAGCCCAGCTCGCTATTTACAAGGCGGGCGACCGCTTGCCGGCACTCACCTCGGCGGCGAAGAAGGCCGCGGAAGATCCGGCCACCGCTGGTTTCGCGAAGGCCGCGGAAGGCGCCCAGTTCATGCCGAACATTCCGGCGATGAACTCGGTGTGGACGCCGTGGGGCGTGGCGGAAGCCAAGATTATTGACGGTGCTGATCCGGTTTCTACCTGGCAGTCCATGGTCTCCGAAGTCCAAGCCTCCATCGCTAAGTAGTAGCTAGCGCGATGGCACACCATCAGGGGCGCGGCGCGGCCTAGGCTGAGCCGCGCCCCTGGCGCTAGTGGCGCTAGTGACGCTAGATACGGCTAGAAAGTGGAACGGAACTATGCAGCAAACCAAGCAACCGGCCCGAAAAAAGCGGCCCGCGGAACGGAAGGCCCTGAAAATTCAGGCGCCGGAAGCTCGTAATTGGTCGGCGGGCTTCGTAGTGAAACTGGTGCTCGTGGGGCTGGTAGACGCCCTGGGCATCTACGTGTTGACGCAAACGTTCACGGCCCGTTCGTGGACGCTCTTTGCCATCGTGGCGGTCCTGCTCATCGCCATAAATTACATTTATTTCTCTCGGCGTACCCTCGCTTCTAAATACCTAATTCCAGGGCTCGTTTTCCTGCTTATCTTCCAAGTGTTCGTGATCCTATATACCGGTTATATTGCGTTCACGAACTACGGGGATCGGCATATGCTCACCAAGGAAGCGGCCACGAATTCCCAGCTGGTGCGCTCTTCGCAGCGCGTTCCCGATTCTCCGCAATACCCGCTCAAAGTGGTGGAACAATCCGGAGACTTAGGTTTTGCCGTACTCGAAGACGGCAAAGTGCTGGCAGGTACGGAAACCAAACCGCTCGAAGAAATAAAAGGCGCGCAGGTAAACGGCCAGCAGATTACGGAAGTGCCGGGTTACCAGGTACTTACCCCGCAAGATATTAGCGCCCGGCAAGCCGAAATCATGGCTTTGCGGGTGCCGATTTCGGAAGATATAAACGAGGGCGCGATCGGCACCCAGAATGCTTCCACCGGTTTCGTCTTCCGCTCCACCATGAGCTACGACCCGGCTACGGAAACCATTACCGACCACGCTTCCGGGAAAACCTATAAGGCCGACGATTCGGTTGGTTTCTATGTTTCCGAAGACGGCCAAACCCTCGATACCGGGTGGCGCGTAACCGTAGGGTTCGATAACTTCAAGGATGCCTTTGGCGATGCCCGCTATGCCACGCCCTTCCTGCGGGTGTTGGTGTGGACATTCGCTTTCGCTTTCCTTTCGGTAGCCACCACCTTCCTGCTGGGCATGTTCTTAGCGATCGTGCTCAATAAGGAAGGGATGCGCGGGCGCAAGGTGTACCGCACCTTGATGCTTTTGCCTTACGCTTTCCCCTCGTTCATGACGGCTTTCCTCTTCGCCGGCATGTTCAACTCGAAATACGGGTTCTTCAACGAGGTACTGTTTGGCGGCGCAGAAATCCCGTGGCTTACCGATCCGTGGCTGGCACGCGTGTGCGTGATCGCGGTGAACTTGTGGATGGGCTTCCCCTACATGTTCCTGATCTGCACGGGTGCTTTGCAGTCGATCCCCGCGGATTTGAACGAAGCGGCAGAAATCGATGGGGCTACCGGCCTGCAAAGGTGGCGTTACGTTACCTTGCCGCAGCTCATGATCCAAGTAACGCCCCTGCTGATCTCTTCCTTCGCCTTCAACTTCAATAACTTCAACCTGATCTACATGTTGACCAATGGCGGCCCGCGTTTCGACGACGCCCAGGTGCCAGTTGGCGCAACCGACATCCTCATTTCGATGGTGTACCAGATATCCGGCATGTCCGGCGAAGCTACCCGTAATTACGGTTTGGCTTCGGCGATGTCGCTCCTCATCTTCGTGATCGTAGGAACGATTTCGCTCATCAGTTTCAAGAAGTCGAATTCTATGAAGGGGGCGGAGTAAATGCGCGGTACGAATGCGGCAGAAACGGCTGGCGGTGCCGGTGCAGTTTCGGGCACCGGTGCGGCTGGCGGTGCCGGTATAGCCACCACTGCGGGCACGACGCCGGAGCTAACTACTTTGCCGAAAGAAACTGAGGTGGCGCAAAACCACCAAAAGTTCGGTACGTGGTTCCGGCGCATGGGGTTCCGGCACGTAGTGGGAATAGTGGCGGTCATCTACTCGGTGTTCCCGATCCTCTACGTGCTTTCCGCGGCGCTCAATCCGAGCACCAAAACCACCCTGACGGGTGCGAACAAAATGTTCTCGGAGGTTTCGCTAGCAAACTTCACCGATCTTTCCAATTCCACGCTGTTTTGGATGTGGTTCGGTAACACCTTGATCATCGCTATATGTTCCGCCCTCGGTGCGGTGGTAATGGGCGCGGCCGCGGCCTACGCCTTCTCCCGTTTCCGGTTCAAGGGCAGGGAAATTGGGCTCATGGGCCTGATGGTGGTGCAGATGTTCCCGCAACTGCTGGCCTTCGTGGCGATTTTCTTGCTCCTCACCCAGTTAGGGCAGATCATCCCGCAGCTCGGTTTGGATTCGAAACTCTCCCTGATTTGCGTGTACTTGGGCGGGGCGCTCGGTTCGAACACGTTCCTCATGTACGGGACTTTCAATTCCATTCCGAAATCTTTGGATGAGGCAGCAAAGATCGACGGCGCCACGCACGGCCAGGTGTACTGGCGGATCATTTTGCCACTCGTAGTACCCACCTTGGCCGTGGTAGCCCTGCTGGCTTTCATTGGGGCTTTCAATGACTACGTGCTGGCATCCACCATTTTGACCAGCCAAGACAATTGGACCCTTTCCATCGGCATGAACCTGTGGGTGGGCGGAAACGAAAAGCAGTGGGGCTGGTTCGCCGCCGGCGCGGTAATCGCCGCCCTGCCGATCCTGCTGCTCTTCCTCTTCCTGCAGCGTTACATCGTCTCCGGCCTCACCGGCGGCGCCGTGAAAGGCTAAGCCGCAGAGGCGGAACACCGCTGCCGCAGAGGCGGAGCAGGGCTCAGCCGCAAGGCGGAGCAGGGCTCAGCCGCAAGGCGGAACATGTAACTACGCTCAGCGCCCCGGGTTTCCCGGGGCGCTGAGAGTTAAGGCGCCTATTCTGCTAAGAGTTCGGAGGCTTCGCCGGAGTAGGTAATAACCAGTTGATCGCGGGCGCGTGATGCTGCTACGTATAGCAGGGCGCGCTCGCGATTTTCTGCTTCATCGCGCTCCACGTCCCCCAAACCTTCCCGCAGGAAAGGCACATGCCTTTCATCCACGCCCATCATTATCACGTGCGTGAATTCCAGGCCCTTCGCGTTGTGCATGGTCATAAAGGAAACATCGCGGGTATCTACGCCGTGATTGGCGATTCCAGTCCGCACCGTGGTAACTAAGCGGTTCGTACGCACGAGCACACCAATCTGCACGGAAGGATTAGCACCGGTTGCGCCCGCTGCTGCGCTACCTGCATCGTTAGTTGCCGCACTAGTGTGGCCGAGCCAGCGGTTGATATATGCGGCGGCGAGGGAGATTTCTTCGGGCAAGCCGGTGCAGGCAATGATTTGTGGTTCGGGCCCGGAACGGGCGGAGCGGTAGCCGGCCAGGTTTTCGCTTTCCCCGGCAGAATCGCGCCAATCGCCACCTTCCAGCAAACGTATCGCGTAGCTCAGGTTTTCCCGCGTAGTCCGATAGTTCAAAGTGAGCCGGCGGGAAGAACCACGCGTATGGATCCCATAGTGGGAAAGCGTGAGCTGGCGGCCGTAAATTCGCTGGTGGGAATCTTCCGCCAAGAAAATATCATTGCGCCCTTCCCGCGTGGCCGCCCGCAAGAACCGCCAATGCGGGGCCGAAAAGTCTTGGGCTTCGTCTATCAAAGTGTGGTCGAAAAGTGGTTTGCCGCGCACCAACCGGGCCGCCAAAATTGCCATCCCACTCCACGGTAACCGCCCGCTTTCGCTACACAGCCGCAGGTAGGCCGCGCACGTTTCCCACACGCCTTTGCGTTGGCGCCGGTTCAGAGCCCGGCCCCGGCCCGTACGCTTCACCCGCGCATATTCCGGCCACGTAGAAATTTCGTGGCCGAACACAATATCTTCCAGTTCGCTACGCAAAAAATCGGTGCTTTGCAGTTCCGGGTTTTCCAATTGCGGGGTGAAAGCCACGGCCTGGTGCCAAAGTTGTTCTTCCGCCTTCGCGGATAGCACTCGCGGCTTATCACGGAAAGTCACCCCAAATACGCCTGCGCTCGCCGCCTCAATTTCTGCCCGGCTGGCATTATCGACCACGTACCGGGCCACGGCGTCCACCCCCATAATCGTCAGACCGGGCGCGCCGGGCGCGGTAGCACGCGGATATCCGGGCGTGAGGCGGCTCATCTGGTCTTGGAGAGAGTTAGCGAGCGCGCGCGTGAACGTGGTCAGTAAAATCCGCGGATTTTCTACCGGGCTTTCGCGCAAGAGCCTGTCGGTACGGTGAAGTACGACGACGGTTTTGCCAGTCCCGGCACCCCCGGAAACCTTGCTGAGGTTGCCCTCCACAATCCCGCGCTGCGAGGGATGCAGGAAGGTGAGCCAATCGCCGAAATTTTTAGTATCCAGAACGCGGCGCAAAGCTTCCTTATCGTCCTTTTCGAGGAACGTGTAGTGGGCCTGCGCGGCGGGCAGGGCAAAGGAATCAATCACGGCCTGCGAGTTCTGGGGATCTTGCGCATCCGGCGGCGTAGCAGACGTTTCGATGCCGAGGGATTCGAGGGTTTCTTCCACGCTGAGCCCGGCCAGTAGGGAACTAATGGCGTCTTGTTCCCAGGCGGGGCGGGAAGCCAACACCGCGGTGAGTTCCGGGGCTTGCGCGGAATTAGTGCGCGCCACGATTTCGCGCACGGCCTGGGCGGTAGCCAGGTCGATACCGATACGCTCATGCATAACTTCCGGCGCCGGCAAAGTATCCACCAAACGCGGGCCGGCCGTGGGAGCCGGTACGGTAGCCGGTACGCCGGAGGCCGCGGCCGGTGCGGCGGGTGCTTCTACCTCGGTGATTTCTGGGACGCCATTTACCGGGTTGATGGAGATAACAACTCTTTGGGCAATATCGCGCGCCTCTGCTACCGGAAACAGAGCCTCATACACGTATTTTCGGCCGCCGTCTTCCCCCACGAGCTCAAAGACGAGGGAGCGGTAGTTCTCGCTAATAACGCCCAGGCGGGCGCGCGGATCGGCCGCCCCCGGCACCTTCTCCATCTGTATTGGGGTTCCAGCGGCGCGGCGTTCTTCCGGCGTACGCTGGAGCGAAACCAAATAGTTCATGGCCAAAGTGCGGACATCTCCACGTGTATCAGAAGAGACTTTCTTGCCCAAGATAACCTGCCCAGCAGGCGGTTCATAGATTTCCATCACTGCCCCATTCTCGGTAGGGAATCCGGGATATCCCCGCCACTAATCTGCTCCAAGCTGTACCACTGCGCGCCCTGCGTATCTCCGCCTTGCGTATCTGCATCCTGCGCGCTTGCACCCTGCATATCTGAACCCGTGCCTGCGCCCTGCGCGCCTGCACCTTGTGTGCCGGCGGCTCCCTGCGTATCTGCGCCCTGTGCCCCTGCACCTTGTGCGGCGGCGGGTTCGGGCGTGTACGCGGCGCTGGCGGGAATGTCTTCCGCGGCAAAGGCGAGGAAAATCCGACCCAGCCAAGAAGCTACGGTGGGGATCCCGCCGATTTCTTCGCCGATCATTTCTGGTGCGGCCACGCCGGCCCGGCGCAAAGCATCCAAAGCTTCCACCACATCCGGCTCGCCTTCGTACTCGGCAAAAGCGGCGTCCCAGGAATCGGATTCTGGTTCGGGAACCGGGGCAAGATCTGGCATAAAGGCCGCGCCCTGGGTGAAAAGCTCGGCGCCGTCATCAAAGCGTACGGTAATAGAATTCGTAGAGGTGTAGAACAGGTTCAGCAGGTGGTGGTAGATAGCCCAGTCTTCCTGTTCGAAGGCATCCGCGATCGAACCATCACTGTTCACGCCTTCCAGGGAAATAACCACCGGGCTACCCGAGGTGTTGTTACTATTCTCCTTCTTTGGCAAAACCACGCGGCGTTTCCAAGCGGGTAGCGGGCTGGCCCCGCCGCCCTGCACGGAGTCCAGGTTGCTGCTGACCAGGGCTTCTAGCTTGGTGCGGGTGGCTATTACTTGGCGCCGTTGCAAGTTCGGATTGCGCAAGAGGTCAAATAATTGGCTGAGCGGATCGGCGGTAATCACCTGCTCCAATTCTTGGTTGCCAATAACGTTCGGATCGGGATTGTTTTGCACGTCGTAATACCATTCGGGGCGATGGTTGGCAGTATTGCCCCCGGTTTCGCGTACTTCTTGATACCAGTCCAGATCGGTCCAGGTGATCGTCCACGGGATAATCCCGTAATCGTGCAGGGCGTGCCGATTGCGAATATCATCCGCAAAAGTTTCCTGCTTGTGGAAAGCATATCCGTCCGTAAATACGGCAATCTGGATCGGTTCACGATCCCCCGAAGCCCAATCGGTAGCTTCGAAGAAGAAATCCGGCTGCACCAGAATATTCGAATCGCGCAATATTTCCTGTTCTCGCATGTGCCAAGTGCTGGTTTGGCCCGGGAACTGGAAAGTAATAGTGCGTTGCCCGTGCGAATTGATAGTGCTTTGCGATGCAATATTGCGGTCTTGTAAACCTTGCCGGAAGTATTCGCGGAAACGTACTTCTAGTTCCGAAGCTGGATCTGGTTCTGGTTCTTCTTCCAAAATGGTTTGCTCATCCCAGCCTTCTGCCGGCGGTTCAGTATCCAGATCCGCCGCCGGATTATCGGTAAGCAACTTGATTAGTGAAGCTTGGGCAGAATAACGGGAAGTGTTGTGGATTTGCCCGTGCAAAGTATAGGGCAGCAAACAATTCGTGCAGCACCGCCGGCCATCTTCCCCGCAATCGCAATTCCGCAACCGTTGCCAGGTGGAATACAGCAGGTTCCACACGCCGCCAGGTTGTTCAAACTGCATCAAATAGCCCGTGCCGCCCGGTACCACATCATGCAAAAGCAGCGCATCAGTAACCCCGGTACTGGCCTGGCTGGGCACCCGCACCGCGGAAATATCTAGATTATCCGGATCTCCCCCAATCACTTCCCGGAAGCCGAGCCGCAAAGCCGCAATCAAAGACGGCAAAGCCTCATTATCCCCGCGCGTAATAAACTTGGGGATCCGCAATAGCACACCTTGCGTGGTCAACTCCCGACCCAAAAAGATAGTGCGTGGCTCCAAATTTAGTTCGCTACGCAAAGAACACCACGGCCGGTGGTCATACCAGTGGTTAGTACGATCATTGGAATCTTCATGCCCGCATTCGGGGCAAACCCGAAAGCCAGGAGCTTCATATTCCTGCCCGCTAATAGCGATCTTTTCGCCGCTCCCGCGCCCCAAATTCAGCCACCGCAAATCCACTTGCGGGAGTACCTGCACCCCAAAACCCTTATTCGTGTACCAGTTGCGGCTCACCCGCGCCGAATCAAAATTACAGGTGAGTACCGTGTGGAAAACGGTTACCCGCCGCTCGTCACGATCATCGCCGATCGCATTACGAATCCCATCGGCATCCGCGGAAACTTTCCGGAGTTGGACCACCGCGGCCCGCTGGCCGGCGTCGTTCCACTTCGTATCCCCGCACGCCGGGCACACCCGATTCACGTTCGTACCGGTATCGCGTTCCGAATAGCTACAACTCGGGCACAGATGCCACTGTTCAACACGAGAACTTTCCGGCCCCAAATCCACCGCGGTAATATCTGCGCGAATACCCTGGGCATAGAAACTCGCCCCCGGGGCCAGCTCTTGCAAAGCTTGGGCCGCCCCGCGCGTGTAATCGCGCCGTTCAATCTCCCGCTTTTGGGTCTCCTCATCAACTCGCGAAATACCCACGGAAAGTTCCACCGAATCGTCAAGCAAAGTGAAGTTCGGGAGCAACCCGGTGCGTTCCATACCGGAAATCCAATACTCTTCGTTCCGGTCCACACGTAACCGCATGGCGTGGCGCAAATTCGCATTCGCGGTACGGTACTCAATTTGGGCGCCCGTTTCTTTACCTGTGGCAGCAGCACCTTCCTGGCGTTGCAAAGTAGCCTGTTCGCTGGCGCTCAAAGGTTCGAGTTCGGCGCACAATTTTTTGAGCTGCTCGATGCGTTCGGTAAGGCTGCGTTGCTCTTCCGCCCAGTCCAATTGCTGGGCGGTGAGGGTGCCAATGAGATCGCGCGGGCCATCCCCGGTAGCCCAAGCTCGCAAACGCTGCGCATCTTCCGGGGTAATAAAATCGCTGAGGGTAGCCAAAAAATCGTTGAGCACGCCCTCAATCCCCGCGCCAATACGTTTCTGTATTAGCGGCACCAAATTATTTTCCGCGTAGCCAAACACGGAGGGGCTATGCCGCACGCCCGGTTTTTCCATAGTGTCTAGCAGCCGGGCCAAAAACTGCCGTTCCACAATTGCGGTGGCCCGCAAAAACGCCGTCGGCGCGGTAACGTCACCATCAATCATGGAAAGCGGCCACGCAATTTTCGGCAAAGTTTCCCCGCGCCCCCGCGAAAGCGTAACCGCCAGCGAATTCCCGGTTTTCCGCCCAGCCCGCCCCACCCGCTGCTGGTAGTTTGCTACCGTCTTCGGCAAAGAAGAAAGGAAGACGGTAGAAAGATCCCCAATATCAATACCCATCTCCAAAGTGGGCGTGGCAACCAGCACGTTCGGGGCATCCGGCGCGGCCGGTTCGTTCTTCTTGCCCTTGAACTGGGTTTCCAGGTGGGCGCGTTCTTTTTCGGAAAGCAAAGAAGAATGCTCGGCGGCCATAACGGTACGCGGCGAACGCGAAGTGTACAGATTCGCGTAGTAGCCATCCGCAATATTTTCTTGCCGCAAATAGCCGTCACAATCAGCCACGGGGCAAGCCATGCCCACCAAATCCGGCACCTTCGAAGCGGCCACGGCGAACGCGGAACGGCACGTATCGCATTCCAGCCCCGGGCGCGGGCGCGAGGCCCCTTCCGTGCGGGTAGCGGTCTCGGTCCGTTCGGCGATCACCAAGTCGGGATCGAGCGCAAATAGTGCTTCTTTACGTTCCCGGTGCGAGGTGGCGGCATCTGCCCCCGCAGGCGTGCCCGAGTGCGGGTGGGAAGCCCAGCGGGAAGGGTTGTAGGCCCGCGCGTTTTGGGGGCGGATTTGGCGTAACAGGCCCCGTTCTGCCAGATGGTAGGCAAGTTCGACGACGCACCTGCTGGCCTCATGCGGCCCCAAGCCTTTAATGTGTAATTGCCGCGCCGTCCACCGCGCGTACCGACCCTGCGGGGAAGCGAGCGGGGAAACACACAGCCGTTCGGCAGCTTTATTCGAAAAGGGGCGGCCGGCCCGCGGAAATTCGGGGCCCCCACCGGGCGGGAAAGTAGGTATACCTTGGCTGCGGGCCGAACGCCGGTTGAGCAGATACGTATCCGCATTGGCTTTCAGGTAGCTATCGAGCCACCTGTGGTAGATCCCGCCGCGCTCGCGAATAATTTCCAGGAAGCCGCGCGCCCATTGGATGAGGGTTTCTGCGGAAATTTCGAAGCCTTCCAGGGTTTCAGGCAGGCCGGCCACCGCGGCTTGCGCGGCGGCTAAAAGGCTCGGCTCGGTGGCATCCACAAAGGCGCCGGCCGTGCCGGTGAGCATGAGGGAGCGCGGCAGGTGGGATCTTTGCCCAAATTCTTGGGCCACATCGAAGGAGATCCGTTCCCGGGCGAACCGTTCTGCCTTGCGGTGGGCGGAACGGTCTGCTTCCGTATCGGGTTCCCAATAGGGGCGGTAGGCCCGAATCTTGGCGATATGGGCGGGTAATAGTTCGTAGCGGCGCCGGCATACTTGCGCATTGTGGGCTTTTTGTTTTTTACCGGCCACGCTGTTTGCGCTAACTTGGCGGCGTTCGATTTTCCCGGTGCGGTCCATCATTTGCCGGGTGAGTTCGGTTAGGGAAATTCCTTCTTCCGGGATGGCTTGGTAGATCAGGCCGCGGAAGGTGAAAACATGGGAACGGTCTTGCACGAAGGCGGCGCGGTGGGCGGCGTCTTGCACCGAATCCGTGAAAACCAGGGTTTTCTTTTCGGAAGCGTCCAGTTCCGGTAAACCAAACAGGTTCGAAAGCGCTACCGAAAGGAGGGTGGCGATGGAAGAACCAATATAACGGATCGAATCGGGTTCCCCGCAAGAAGGGCAGATTTCTTTATTCGCCCGTTCTTCGCTGTCTTGGTGGGGAGCGTAGGTAACTACGGGAACTACTCGGGCGGTTTGGATATCTTCTTCGCTCGGTGCGGAGGTGAGGAGGTGTTTATTTTCGGCATCTAACCAGTAGTTGCAATTGGTAGCGTCACTAGTTTTGACGCCGGCAAAGGCCCGGCCTTCTTCCCGGGCTTGCCCGGCCGCGGCCTGGGCGTCCATGAGGGGGCGCTGTTTGCCACTGTTTTGGGCGCTGGAACGGCGGATTTCGGTGGCGTCTTCTACCAGTTCGGCTTCGCTGCCGGCCCGCAAAGAACCCATCCACCCGGCCCGCCCGCAATGCCGGCAATAGCAGGCAGGAAGCCAAGTGGCCGCATTATTGCTTTCTTCCAGCGGGCCATCGTCAGACCAGCGGAACAGTTTTTCCCCGGCTTCCGGTTCGCCAACCAAACGGTCCACGCGGGAAACTTCGCGGATCCACAAGTGTGTTTCCACGCCGGGTACCAGCAAACGCAAGTGCGAATCCGCGGCGGTTACTACCGCGCGTAAGGAAGCCATAAATTCTAGGGCGTAGCCCATAAATAGTTCCGGTAGCGACTCCCCGGCCGCGTTTTCCGAACGGGCCGGAATCGCATATTCGGCCACAAACCTTTCGGTAAGCGAAGGCACCGCCCAGCGCTGGCGCCGATCATTTTCCGGTAGCGGTGCCGGCCTTTCCCGCAGCGGGGCCGGCCGGGCCGCCCACTGCAAAATATTCTTGAAAAGCGGGTGGAGCGCGTAGGCGCGCAAGAGCTCTTCCGGCGTAGGAGCGGCGCTGGTTTCTGGCAGGGTAGGTGCGGCGGTGGATTCTGCAGCGCTGGCTTCTGGGGTGCTGGCTCCTGGCCGGTGGGGCAAATGGGGCAGGTGGAGAACATGCCGCGCAAATATTTCTTGTACAAAAGCGGCCCGCAATTCACCCGGGTCGGCAGTTTCTGTGTTTGCGGCCGTGCCGTTTTCGAAAGCTTCCATCGCCGCGCACACTTTGTGCATAGCTTCCCGGGCCGCCGCGGCATCAAACTCGGAAGCAAGCGGCTCCGCATCCGGCGCGGCGCCGGGCGTGCTGTTTTCCGCGCGGCCCGCGGTAACGGTATTGGGTGCGGTATCGGGAGTAGTGCTGGTAGCGGTATTGGCAGCGAGTTCGGCGCGGAGGCGGGCGGACCACCGTTCATAGTCCATGAGGTTTTCGCCTATTAGCGCCGAATCGGGGAAGGGCGTGCCGAATACGGTGTGTGCGAAATCGAGTACTTCGGAGGCTTTATCACCCAGGGTGGCAGAGGTAGCAACGGGAGTGATTGGCCCGAGCGGTACGTGCGGGTCCGGGAACCTATCGGGAGCGAAATCGCGCAGGCGGAGCCCGAGCCGCCGTAGCAGGAGGGCAACATCGGTGCCTTGCGCGCCGTCATAAGTGTGGAATTCGTCGAGCACGATGTATTGCAACGATTGGGCGGATAGTTCCCAGAGGGGCTGGTCGTCGTCTCGCAACAAAAGCTGATCGAGCATTTTGTAGTTCGTCAACAAAATATCTGGCGGGTCTACGCGCATGGCCGCGCGGCTGCTGATCAAGTGTGTGGAAGTGGCGCGCTGGCGTTGCTGCGTGGTGGCACCCGTATAAATACCGCCGCGAAGGCCGTGCAAACGTTTATCTTCGGCAAGGAGGCGGGCCAGGCGGCTTTCTTGGTCGGCGGCAAGTGCGTTCATCGGGTAGATAATGATCGCTTTGATACCGCCAATGCCGGCGTTTCTGGCGCGCAGCGCGTGGTCGATAATCGGGTAGAGGAAGGCCTCCGTTTTTCCAGAACCGGTACCGGTAGCCACGATGGTCGGCTGCGGGCCGGTGCCGGAAGGATTGGCAGCATCGGAACGCAACCGGGCGAAAGCACGCGCCTGGTGACTGTAGGGCTGGAAACCTTCCGGAAGCCAGCTCAAAGGCTGGGTGGCAGATGTACCGTTTTCTGGGGCGGGCTGGTAGGGCAGGCGGACGCGGACGAAGGGGCCATGGAACATGCCGTCTACCGGGTCCGTCAGGAAATCTTCCAGGGCTTGGGAAGTGGCCGGATCGTTCAGCGTGAAAGAACTCGTAAGGTATTCGGAGATCCCCGCCTCAATGCTTTTAGCGGCCCCTATCGGATTTAGCATCGCCATAGCTACCGATCACCATCCTCGTTTGGCCTAATAGACGCGTTTGGCTTAGGAGAAAGCAGATTTGCGGGCTGTGCCGCCGCATCTTCTTGCCGTGCCGCCTTGTTTTCTTTCTGTGTGGCAACGCCCTGCCAGTATTCATAAGCTTTTCGCATATCGGCTTCGCGGTCCAAAACCCGGAAAGGATATTCGAATACGTAAGTGACGCCGGATTGCGGGTGCACCCAGGTACGGGCTTCCTCGCTGAGCGTGCCTCCTTCGCCGCTATCTATAGCGGAACGTTCGGCCCGGGCGATGTTGTTTTCTACTAGCCGGCCATTAGCGTCATAGAAATCAGCTTCGTCGTAACGCATTCGCATTACCGGGAACTGGGTGCGGTAAATCGAACACAGCTCATCGGCCGTGACTCCGAAATTGATTGCCGCGATCGCATCAATGTCAATTTGGGCTTTCCGGCGTTCTGCCGCGTTCCGGATTGGCACCTCCGGGGTCCAAGGTTCACCCGTGCAGGTTTCCCACAGATCGGCATAAGCAGAGGTCAAGCAGTTGAGCCGCAAATAAATCCGCGCCGCGTCATCCAGGAGAGGAGAATCCCCGAGGGGGAGGTTTTCGAGGTTTTCAAAATTGATGTGTCCTCGCCCCATAGAACGAGCCAGAAAATCGACTAGGAATGACGAAGAGAGGGCCCCAACACACACTTCAATAAGGTTCCGTACTGGACCAGCAGAATTAACGATGTGAATGTGTGCGGTCCCGGGTGGAATAATTGCAGACTGGAGTGTCCGCGCACCCGTTGTAGAACCAACATATTCTCGCCAGGCAATGCGGTAGAAAGACCGCACGGGTTGCTGTGTGCCGTTGATTTTCCAGGTGCCGTAGTCGGCGGCGTAGGAATCCTTTTCCGGATCGGGTTGATACCCGGTGGCAGGGATGAAATCGCTCGGAATTGCTTCGAGATCGATTTCTGTCCAGTCGAGATTGTTTCGTAGAGTCTCGTTCGGCTGTTTTTGTATGGGCAGGGAGATGCCGAGGTGTGGGCCTTGCAAGATAACGTCTTCCCAAGAATCCGGCACTGCCCAGCCGCGATCAAAATAGCCCTTGGTTTTATCGCTCTTTTCGTGCCAACCACTAGAAGCGTACAGTTCTAGCCTGCTGATCCGGGGTTGTTGAGCAAGTTTTTCGAGAACCTTGGCGGCATCACGGTTAACCGTATAGACCATGCGGGTATCCAAAACCGGGGTTTCCGGGCCTTCCATGACATCATGCCAAACTTGGAGTTCGTTCTGGTCTACCTGGATGATGCGATCACGATGGGGGCGCAGATCCCACTGGTTCTCATCATTTTTGATACCGGGAGCCGGGCCAGAACCATCATGCCGCAAAGAATCTACAACAGTTTGCGGGTGGTAGAGGGATACGGCTTGTAGGAAACTAGGGAGCTCTAATGGATTCCCGTAGACATGAACACCGTAGGAAACCAGGTGGTGTATATCAAATAGGGATAGTTCATTGACGAACTGCCAATGCCGGCGCAGGCGCAAATAAGCTTCGCGGCGCAGTGTTGCTGCCCCAACTTCGCCGAAGTGGGATTCGGGATGGATGAGCGACACAATGCCAGTAGGTGCCTGGTTGGCCCAAGTGCGCTCCATGAACCCGCGATATAGGTCAGGTTGTTGATTGACCAGATGCGGGTATTCGGGCGTGGAAGAAAGATAGGCGGAGGTAGCGGCGGTTTCAGCCATGGAATCAACCAAAGCTTTCCTTCCGGCGGGAGTTGCCAAAATAGGTTCGCGCCATTCTCTCTTCTTAGCTTGAGTGGCGCGTTTGAAGATAGCGAACCGAGGATCAAACTCGGCCAACACGCCATCTTCGTCGCTAAGAGGCCGCACCCAGGGCGGGTTGCCGACCTGTAGGTCAAAACCGCCGCGCGCAAAAACAGTGGCAAAGTCTAGATCCCAGTGGAAGAAACCCTGCTGAGCGGCAATAGACTCTACTGTTTGCAGCCACGGATGTGCGGCAATAATCTCCGGAACGGAGAGTTGCACGCCGCCGGTAGAAATGGCCAGGCTCTCGGCTGCGGCTAGTTCCTCCCAATCCATTCCGGCCACCAGATCAGGCCCAGCTTCACGGTAGTCACGAAGCTGTGTTGGCCTGATATTACGGGCATAATCAGCCTGCCCCAAAATGGCTTCGAGCGTATCCAACCACTCATCTACCGAAGGCGGAGCCGGAACCCGAGAACCAGACTGCTGGCGAACGTTCTGGTTGGCTGCGCCGCTATTGTTCTCTTCCTGCTCTTCCTGCGGGTTACCCACTACAGAGAAAAGAGTTCCAGCATCCTTAGGTGCGGCGGTTTCGTCAAGGTTTAGAGGCCAGAACCAGAGAGCACACCACGCGTCCATAACCAGCCGGAGCCGCCCATAAGCACCGGAAGTGTTTTCAAAAAGTTCCGCCTCGATTTGCTCACGGGAAACGGCCTGGGTGTGGGTGGGGGTTTGGCGGCCCCACAAGGGAATATCGCGATGTACTTGCTGTTCGGCAATTTCTATGCGGCGCAACGCGAATCTCCACAGGATCTCCACCCGCTCCGAAAGCCCAGCTAAGCGGCGTAACTGTTTCGCCGTGAATTTGCGTTGCACGCTCCGCCGCCAGGTGCGCAGCTCCCGAATAGAATCTCCGGCATATTTGGAAAGGCCTTTCGCCTCCACTGCCGAACCCCAACCTTTAGAAGGCAACAAGAAGTGGAAAATGCGTTGAGTATCCGAATCCCCGCTCACCAAATCTTCAGTATCAAGCCTGGCACCACTATCAGCATCACTACCGCCAGCGGCTAATTCTTGCGGGCTACCAAAAGTGAGGCGCGAACGCTTGGCCGGCTCATGCAAATAGGCTCCGCTAGCCACTTGGGAAGGAGCATATGTTGCATGCAAAGCACCGATTAGAGAGTTGCCGCGCCGCAAACGCAAACCAAACCAAGGCGCTTGCAGACCCGCCGTCATCGTATCTAACCAGAGCGAAATTTCGGCAAGCTCTACCGCGGTGGCATTCAAATCCACCCCATACACCTGATGCAAGGCAATATAGGATTTCACTTGCTGAAGTTCGCGCGTATAAGAATCCGCCGGAATAGATTCGCCCAACTCTTCTTGCCGAAGGTCTAAATAGAGGGTGGCAAGCTGGCGTACCGCCTCCACGGCGAAGGCCCCGCTCCCGAGGGCTGGTTCGCAAATATCAAGCTGAAGAATATCTTCAGCCCGCGTGATCGTACCCGCGGCCCGGAGTTCCGCAATAGCTTGACCAACCGTGAACTCGGTGAGCACCTGCGGGGTATAAAACGAAGCCGAACGTTCCCGATCGCGAGAAGACTGCCGGAACACGAAACTGCCCCGCCGGTGAATCCGCCGGGTAGAAACCAGCTCCCCAGCAGAAGAGCGCTGGGTGGACATAACAATCGACTCTTCTGGCAAATCATCGATTTTGTCCAGGCTTACCAGCCACGACCCCTTATCGGCTTCCCCATTCGGAGCAACTTCTACGAGGTCTTCTGCGGCCACCAACCCCCGGTAAGACATGAGACCTTCATACACTTGGCCAAGCTCGGAAACCCCCAGGGAAGCATAAGAAATAAACCCGCGGTCTTGTTTGGCCGTTTCCGGAGTGAGCAATAGATTCGTGAGCACATCCGTAAGTGCCCGGTTAGAAAGCTTGACCCCATCAATCAGCGGAGTAGCCGCAGGCAAAAACAGATCCGCCGATAGCGCCTCGAATCGCAAACCCGGCAAGGAATCATCCGGGCTAGCCGGGGAAGAATTATTGCCCTCGTTGACGAGGCGGAAAAGAATTTGCAGGGAATCATACAAGTGTGTGCCCTGCTCTTCTGCCACCGAGGCAGGTGCCTCCAGAATCAAATCCCGCAACCGGGAAAGGCTATACCCGGCCTGATAGTCCGGATCGCCCACTGGCAAAATCTGCAATTCCGGGGAAGCTTCCGCAAACAGCAAGAACAAAATCCGGTACAAATACCGCAGGGCCTGGCGGGCCAAATCATCCCCATCCACACTGGCCGGATCTGGAAGCACAGTGGCGCTGCCAACGGAACCTGAAAGCGCGCTAGTAGCGTCGGCAGAAGTAGCGTCGGCAGAAGTAGCGTCGGCAGAAGTAGCGTCGGCAGGATTAGCGCCGGCAGAAGTAGCGTCGGCGGAGACACCAGCGCCAGCGGAGATAGCAGCGCCGGCGGCAGGGCGGTGTTGGGCACGGAGGCGGTCAAGTACGTCATTGCCGATAATCTCAATCGAATCCCGTACCGCCCCGCGCAAAGACTCCGAAACTTTCATGGAGTGGTTCACCGCGGCCTCCCGCGCCTGCGACCACCAGCAATTACCTTCCGCATCCTGGGAAGTGTTTTCAAAGGCCAGGGCGGCCACTACGTGCCGCAATTCGCCTTTCACGCGTTCGTCTTGCCGCTCCACCGCCAAAGCCACATTGATAGCCAAATATCGGCCCTGCGCCCAAGTTTCCCGTTCCCCTAAAACCACCCACTGGCCGGCAAACAAAACCGCGAAGGCCGGTTCCAAATCAGACAGAAAGGCCTGCCCCACAGCTTTGAAAACGTCTTGATAAACAATATGCGGGCTGTCTTTTTCCCGCACCGGCAAAACCAGACTGCCCAAAGCTTCCGGAGTATCCAAGAACGGCAAATTTACCGCCAAAACGCCATGCCGATAACTGCCCTGCATGGTAACCAGTTGGCCCGGTGCGCTAAACCTAAGCGGTTCCTGGGTTTCCGTATAGCCAAAAGCACGGCGCAATAACCGGTTAGCCTGCGCCGTTCCCGGCTGCTCAGCATCACCGGCCGGTACCGGGCTTTCCGGGCCGGTATTTATACCGGCGTGGGCAACGGCGTCGTTCCGTTCTTCAACTTGCGGCAACACTAACGCCAGCTCGGAACGCACCGCAGAAAACCGCTCCCACGGATTACCCGGATACTCTTCCCACTCCTTACGGCGGGCATTTACCAGGTTTTCGAAAGTTTCCCCGCGATCAGAAGTGGTGAGGTAGTAGTCGGAAATCCATTCGTCGATGTTTGCGAAGGAATCAAAGCTAGCCAAGGTGTACCTCCGGGTAAAGCAGAAGCAGGGGACGGACCGTGAGCCGGTCAGGTTGTAAAGAATCAGCCAGTTCGCGTTCGCGCTGGATCTCCTTAGCGGTACGAATCACGCGCTGCGTACTATGGCCCGCACGTTGAACTTGCCAAGCATCAGCCCGCGCCCGCCACGAATCCAAGCGCTTTTGCGCATTTTTCTGGTTCGCCTCCAAAGTATTATTCGCCAAAGTTTCAGCGCTCCGCACGGCCTGGATGATCAACTCTTTAGCCCCGGCCAGATCTTCCGGTGCAAGTTCACCCGGGTTCACTGCTTCCTCAGAAATCTCGTGTTCGCGCAACCAGGAATACGGATTGGCAATCGTTTGCGGGAACATCGTGCCCCCGTAATGCTGCGCGGCCACAAAAGAACGTGCCACCACCTGGCCCAAACGGTTCGAAATCGTGGCTACCAAAAGCACGCACGGTTCCGAAATCTGCGGACTCACCGCCGCGGTAATCGTCGGCTTGGTAGAAGCATCGGACGCCAAAGCCCGATCGGCAGCCCACTGGGTTACCGGATGCAAAGGCCCCAGATAATGCACGGCCGGCCAGGTGGTATGCGAAATACCTTCCCGCGCCTCCCGCAAAGAAGCATTCGCACGGTCGGGCCGGGTAGCCAATGCAAGTTTCGTTTTCACCCCGCGCTCAGCCACATAATCTTGCGGCAAAAAGTCTAAACGCCGAGCCAAATCACGCGGCGGGGTCAAAGAAATAACGCCCTCCTGTGCGTGAATCTCCAGCCCCACCCCGCCCTCGCTGAGCGGCTTGCGGGAAACCTGGTCAAAACCTTCCTCCAAAGCGCTCACCAAATAATCGGCTTCCGTGCGGTACAAACTGCGCGGCACCGGGCGCGCAAAAGATTTCGACGCCGCTGGCTCGGCTAGCCCCGCGGCGGGCGCGGGCGAGGCGGCAGTGGCAGGTTGAGCGGCGGCTGGTTGCGCGGTGGCAGTGGCCGGTTGCGGGGCGGCAGTGGGTGCGGTGGGCGTGGGCGTGGCGGGCGTGGCGGGTGCGGGCGCGGGCGCTTGCGGGCGGTCTTCGGGGCGCAGCAAAGACAGCAGGAAAACATCGGGGTCCTGCGTGGTAGTACCCACGGTTTCGCAGGCTTTGGCCACGGCCTGTTCCGGATCGGGTACGGCCTCATCCAGGTCTACTTCTCCGGCCAGGACCTGCCGTATTTCTTTTTCTTCGGCCTCGACCGAAGTTTTCCCCATGAGCAGGGACGCATCGCCAAGCACGCGCGTGGCTTCGTGTTCGCGTTCGATAAGCCTTTCAAAAACGCGTAGTTCGCCGGCCAGGGAATCATCTGCAGGATCGAGCAGGAGGGCGGCGATGCGCGGGGATTCGAGCTGGCCATAACGGTCGATGCGCCCATTGCGCTGCTGGATGCGAATCAGCGACCACGGCACGTCGAAATGAATCAGATCGTGGCAGCGCAGGTGCAAATTCACGCCCTCGGAAGCAATATCGCCGGTCACGAGCACGCGGATGGGCGAATCGGCGCGTTTGAAATCGTCAATAATCCGCATTTGCTCTTCATCAGAAAGCCCGCCGTGCATGATCTCCACGGCGCCTTTCCCTAACTTGAGCTGCTTTTCCAGATTTTCTTGGATCCACCGCAAGGTAGCGTTACGTTCCGAAAAGACCACGGCCCGGGTTTCTTTGCCGCGGCCCACCCCGATCTCTTCCAGATAAGTAATGAGCCGTTGCAACTTCGCGGACTTATCCGGCGTTACCTGTTCCGCCACAGCGCGCAAATCTGCCAAGGCTTGGCGTTCTTCCGGATCCTGGGCGGCCTTGCGGCGATTGTCCACCGTTTCGATGAGCGCGGCCGGAGAAGACAGCGCGGCCTTAAACAATGTCCACGGGAAAAGCTTTTCCACCCCGGAAATACCGCTGCTGCGAGAACCAGTACGTGAAGCGGGCGCGGCGGCGTCGTCGGCAGTGGAAGTAGCGGTGCCCGCGGTGGGGCTAGATTCAGCGGGGGCAGCGGCGCCAGCAGTGGAAGTAGCGGTGCCCGCGGTGGGGCTAGCTTCAGCGGGCGCGGCGACGTCGGCAGTGGAAGTGGCGCGTGAAGCGGGCAGCCAGCGTTCGGAAAGTTCGCGCAACACGGCGTTTTCTTCCGGAGAAGCGGGGACGAGGATATTACGCGGTTCGGAGCGCGGCGCCCAGCGCGAGCCGACCTCACGGGCCACTTCCGGGCTATTGCGATGCCGGCGCACGATCAGCTTGCTGGCTTCTTCCACTTGGATGGAACCGTTTGGGAGTACCACCATGGAATCGAGCATGGAAAGAATTTCGGTGAAGGAACGCGGGTCACCATTGTGCGGGGTGGCGGAGGCGAGGATAAGGGCGTCCGTGCGGGAGGCGATGAGGCGGGCCAGCTGGTTGTTTTGGGTGCCCGGATTGGAAGCATTGTGGATTTCGTCGATCACGGCGGCATCCCAGCGCACTTTGCCCAGCTGGGCGCGGTAGCGCGGGGATTTCAAAGTGTCGATAGAAACGATTACGCGCGGATAGTAAGTGAAAGGGTTACGGGAGGCAGGCAGTTTTTGCCGCACCCGCTGAATTCCCGCAGAATCGAGCCGCACCAGCGGGATCGCAAACCTGGCCCACAGTTCTTGCTGGGTTTGTTCCATCATGTGTTTCGGGGTCACCACGATAATTCGTTCCCCGCGCCCGCGTGCAATCAGCTCGCCCAGGATCATGCCGATCTCGATCGTCTTCCCCAGGCCCACGGCGTCGGCCAACAAAATACGAGGGCGGATCGAATCCGAATCGAGAATTTTTTCCACGGCCGCGAGCTGGTAATCGAGCGGATCGGCAAGCATCCGGTCCGCCACCGTGAAGGAGCGTTCATCGAGGGGAACCGGGATTTGCCGCAAAGCAGATTCGACGGCGAGGCGCGTGCGGCGGAAATGCGGGGAATTATCGGCGCGGATATTGACGTCATGCGGGTCGATAGGCGTGACCTGTTCGAGGTCGGTGAAGAAAACTACTTCCTGATCGCGCACGTAATCGGAAACCCCGCGCGCTTCCAAACGCCAGGCACCGCCGCGGGCCCGTTGCACGCGCTGCACAATCCACCGCTCAGACCGCGCAATGATGAGAGAACCCGGGGAAAATTGGGCCTCTGGAACCGTATCCACAGAATCTGGAACCGCATCCGCGGAAGCAGGTACCTGCATCATTGCTCCATCCTCACAAAAACTTCGAACCTTACGCCCGTGCCCGTGCCCGTGCCGGTGCGTGGCGGCGGTTTGACTGTGCCACGGTTTGACTGTGCCGCGGTTTGGCTGTGCCGCGGCCTGGTTAGGCGTATGCCCGGGTGGGCTTCTGCCCTGCCTGAGCCACGGCCTGGCTGTGCCGCGAACCGGTTGGGCCGCGAACCGTTTGTGCCGCGGTCTGGCTGGGCCGCGAACCGGTTGTACCGCGGCCCGTTTGGGTTACCGGCGACAGTAGCAGTGTAGTCGGGCGGCGCCGCGGTTGCTTTCGAGTTTCGTCCAAGGCCTTTATTTGCTGCGGTAAAGGTGAGTTTTGTGCGCTGGATACGGCTAAGGCCGGGCGCGGAGTGTTTTCCGCGGCCGGCCACAGTTGCGATAAGGCCCGGGGCTGTTTACTGGGCAGGTGCGCCTTTTACTGGGCGGGTGCGCCTTTAGGCGAGCATGCCGCCGTCGACCCGATATTCGGAACCGGTAACGAAGGAAGAAGCATCCGAGGCGAGGAAAAGCACCACGTTAGCTACTTCTTCGGGCGTGGCATAGCGGCCCAGTGGGATGCCTGCCGCCATTTGATCTCGCGGCGTATCGCTTTCTTTCTCCAGGTAGGAGATCATGTCTGTATCGGCCGGCGAGGGGTGTACCGAATTGACCCGCACGCCGTGGGGTGCCGATTCTTGCGCGGCGAGGCGCGAAATACCGGTAATGCCGAACTTGGAAGCCACATACGGAGTGATCGGGCTGGGCCCGGCAATTAACCCGCCAATCGAGGACATATTGATCACGCTTCCCGAACCTTGCTCCCACATAACTCGCAGGCCGTAATGCATTTCTAATTTAGGTGGTGGTTTGGGGAGGTATGGGTAGGATGAGGGCACGAAAGGTGGGAGACGAGATGTCTATGTCTGAGGAACTTGTCGCCTTGGTAGCCCTCCTGCGTTATGGATCTTTTCAAAAGTCGCAGATGGCATTGAGGCAACGGTTAATCGATGGCGATTTGCCGAGCCTGATTCTTGCTGAAGAACCTGACTCCGAACGTATCCATACCAGTGCTGTTCGGGATGTTGAGCAATGGATTGCCGCTGGTGAACGCCCACTTTCTTGGCTTGATCCCGATTATCCCCAGCAGCTGCGGGAGGTGCATGACTTCCCTCCGGTGATCTTCGTTCGTGGCAAACTTGCCCAACCCGATCACGGCATCTGCATTGTTGGCTCGCGCGAGGCGGGACGGGCGTCAATCGAGGCGGCGCGGGAGATGTCCCGACTCGTCGTTAGCAAAGGTGGAACCGTCGTCAGTGGTTTGGCGAAGGGTATAGACGATGCTGCGCATTCTGAGGCACTTGCTTGCGGGGGACGTACGGTTGCGGTGATCGGCAATGGTATCGATCATTACTATCCGGCAGAGAACCGTCGGCTTCAGCATGCGATTGAAGATAGTGGCTTAGTCCTTTCACAGTTCTGGCCCGGTTCCGCTCCGACAAAGTTCTCTTTCCCTATGCGTAATGCCGTCATGTCGGCCTACGCGAATGCCACAATCATCATCTCAGCAAAGGAAAAATCGGGAACTCGGCATCAAGCGAAGCAGGCTGCGGCACACGGGCGCCCATTGGTTGTTTCGAGATCGGTATATGAAAACACGTCCTGGGGTCGCAAGCTGGTTGATGATCCTAGCGTTTTAGCTCGTGTTGCCTACAGTGTCGAAGAATCGGTATCCATTGCGATGGAGATGGCAACTTTCAACATTTCTGACCTTGCGTCTCTGTAGGTGCCTTCGTGAATAGTCATGATCTCGAGCAGTGGTTGGTGGCTCTCGTTGGCTATCACGCGAGAACAATTCGGAGAGGGTTTTCCTTTTCTGAGGGAGCGCTGTTTTCACAAGTTAAGGTGTGTTCCGTCTGCTGCGGGCCGATTGAGACAGAGTATTCGCAATGCTATTCGTGCCATGAACGAGCATCGACTTTTAAGGATGAGCTGGCCTATGGGGCCGACCACCGTGTGCACTTTCCGGGGGTCGAGCCCAGATACGTTACAGTGCGGGTGCGCACGTCACAGTAACGGGCGCGGCCTTGTCCTGTGTTGTCGTGGTTAGGAGGGGAGAAAATCGTGCTAAGCGTATTTGACGTTTCTACACAGTTTGTTGACCGCGCTGGCGGGAAAATTGAAGCCACTAAGCTCGAAAAGTTGTGTTTCTATGCTTTCGGTTGGTATGCGCACCTTACCGGCGAACCATTATTTAGCGAGCGGTTTTACGCCATGCAGCACGGCCCTGTTGTAGGGGATCTGCTCACCGCTCATGCTGGACTCAAAGAGGTTGACCAGGATGTTTTGTCCTCGCGGTTCGCGCCTTGGGAAACAGAACGCGAGGAGCCTGGTGGCTACATTAAAAAGGTAATCGACTGCGTGTGGGGCACGTACGGATCACTCGATGCATTTGATCTTGCTGAGTATTCACACAAAGAAAAAGTTTGGCAAAAGTCTTGGAAACGTAGGCCTAAGGGAAGTAAACGAGCCGATCTTCCGCACAGGGATCTGATCTCTTATTTCCTCGCCCGTGAGCCTCAGTCCGATGAAGTCCCCGATTTGCCGCCTGCGATGCTGACTGTGGTCAAACAAGAGATTCTCGACACGGCTGAACGTAGCTCGTCAGTTCATCACCCATTCATTGAGGCGATCAGGAAACAGCGCGCGGCATGATCTATGAGATCCTTACAGGATTTCTCTCCAAGAAAGGTCTTTGCCTGCGCTTATCGAACAACGGGCAGTAGTTGTCGATCGTAAACTTTGCCGATATTGTGTATGCAGGTACCACGAACGAGGAGCAATACGATGGCCGCCCCCGGATATTTTTTTGAGTTTTCTGTAAGCGGGATGGATATATACAACGATGCACAGACAGACGCTTTTGAACGTGCGCCTGACAACTTTACTTACCTGTGCGGCACTAGAGACTCCCAGGGGATCATTTCCGTATACGCGGAAGGTATCTCTGCAGTGCAAGCAGTTAAGGAAGCCTACGCATTTGTGCGTACAGTTACGCCTCCAATCCATGTTGAACGTTTACTGCCAGACCTGGTAAATACCTCGGCAATAGGTGAGACCTATGGGGTTTCTCGGCAGGCAGTGCGGAAGTGGGCCACGAGCCGTGCCTCCGAGTTTCCACAGCCGCACGGAGTGGTTCCGAATGGGCAGATTGAATCGGCCGTGTGGTTGCAGGGCGATGTGGAGGAATGGCTACTCACGCATCGCGCCCAGAAAGAATATATAGACCCCGAAGACCCGCGTAGCCTCACCACGGCACAATATCTTGCGGCAAATGCTTTCATTTTCGAGCAGGAATCCGCTGCCGCAAAATCCGCCGCCGCAAAACCCGCAGCTGCTACGGCATAGACTCGCGCCGGCTCGCGCCGGCCCGCGCCGCCACGCGCCTATTCGCCGCGGAGTTTTTTGAGGAAGCGGCGCGTGCGTTCGGCTTCGGGCTGTTCGATGAGCTGGCGGGCTGGGCCTTCTTCCAAAACTGTGCCGTCGTCAATAAATAGGGCGCGGTCTGCTACTTCGGCCGCGAAATCCATTTCGTGGGTAACGATCACCATCGTCATTTTTTCGCTGGCCAATTTGCGAATAATCGCCAAAATTTCCCCGGTCAGTTCCGGATCGAGCGCGGAAGTGGGTTCGTCGAAGTAAAGCATGCGGGGATTGCGCGCCAAAGCCCGCGCGATCGCAATCCGTTGCTGCTGCCCACCAGAAAGTTCTCCCGGGTAAGCATCGGCTTTTTCGGACATCCCCATGCGTGCCAAAAGTTCTTCGCATTCGCTACGCACCTGCGCGGCCGGGCGTTTTTGCACGCGTACCGGGGAATCCATCAGGTTGCGCATTACCGTCCAGTGCGGGAAAAGGTTGAAATTCTGGAACACGAGCCCAAACTCGTGCCGGAATTGCCGTTCATCCCCGCGGGAAGTTTTCACGCCGTTTTCCCGGCGCAAAGCCGTTTCCCCAAAATAGCGGATCTCCCCGCTGTCCATTTCTTCCAAGAAGGTGGCGCAGCGCAACAGTGTTGACTTTCCCGAACCGGAAGGGCCCAGAATTGCTAGCACTTCCCCTTCTTGTACTTTCAGGTTGATGCCTTTGAGTACCTGGTTAGACCCGAAAGCTTTTTCCATGCCAATAATTTCTAAAGCTGCCATAAGAACCCCCGTGCGGCGTCGTCGTGAAGAATACTAAATCGTGTAGGCGCCGAGGCGCTTTTCCAGGCGTTCCATAACGAAAGAAACCACCAGGTTGAAGACGTAATAGTAGAGGCCGGCGGCGATGAATGGGGTCATCGAGGCGCTGGCGGCGGCAAGCTGTTTCGCTACCGTAAACATTTCCGCGTAGGCGATGGCGAAGGCGAGGGAAGTGTCTTTCACCAAAGTGATCACTTCGTTCGTAATCGAAGGCATTACGCGGCGGAACATTTGCGGTAGCAGGATCGAGAAGAACGTGCGGCGGCGCGAATAGCCGAGCACGAAAGCTGCTTCCCGCTGCCCGTTCGGGATCGACTGGAAACCGCCGCGGTAAATCTCCGCGAAATAGGCCGCATAGTTCAGCGCGAAAGCAATAATTACCGCGTAGAAACGGTAGGAAGCGGTAATTTTCATTCCGAAAATATAGTAGGGGCCAAAATAGACCACCATGAGCTGCAAAATCAGCGGCGTTCCGCGCATCACCGAAATATAGAACTGCACCAGCCACGCCAGCGGCCTAATCCGCGAAACGCGCCCGGCATACACCAACAACCCGAGCGGCATGGAAAAAATCAGGGTGAGGGCAAAAATAATGAAAGTGCGGACCATGCCGTCCGCCAACTGTTGGAAAATCTCTAACATGTGGATAACCGTTCAGGGTGGAACCGTTCAGGGCGGTTTGCAAAGTTTTTCGTACGACGCCGGCTACCGGGCGCGGTGCGGTCGGGGCCGGTGTAGCTGGGCTGATGCGGCCGGGGCCAGCAAGAAAAGTATGCCGGATTCTCGGAAGCTGGGCACGGGTTGGCCGGTTGCCGAGCTGGTGCGGCCGAGCCGGTGTGGCCGAGCCGGTGTGGCCGAGCCGGTGCGGCCGAGCCGGTGTGGCCGAGCCGGTGTGGCCGGGCCGTGTGGCCCAGGCGCGGTGAGAATGCCTGGGCCACACGGTATTAGCTTGCCATAAGTTGGCTACTGTTTACTTGGTGATGACGGAGTTTTCGAGGCCGTACTTCTTGGCCAGCTCCATGAAGGTGCCGTCGGCGTAGATTTCGTCGAGAGATTCTTGCACCTTATCGCGCAGTTCCGTGTTGCCGAGCTTGAAGCCCACCGCGTAGTAGTCGTCTACCAGGTTTTCATCGAGCACCTTGAAAGTACCCGGGGCGCGCGATTCGATCTGGAAATCGGCCACGCCAGTATCCACGACCACCACATCAGCTGCGCCGGATTCCAAATTCATGAAAGCCGAATTGTATTCGGGCACTTCCGTGAGCGAACCGAAAGTATCGGCAACCTTCTTACCGTCATCCGTCTTGAGCGCGGAAAGGCCGGAGGAATCCGCTTGCACAACCACGTTCTTACCAGCCAGATCAGCCGGAGTGTTGATTCCCGAATCAGCCTTCACCACGTAGACGATCGCATTATCTACATAGGGCTCGGAGAAAGTGTAATTACCTTCCCGGCCGGTGGTGGAAAAGCCATTCCACAAGCAATCGATCGTGCCCGAATCGAGTTCCATATCCTTCGAATCCCAATCGATAGGCTGCTTGACGAGCTCCCAACCCTGCCGTTTGGCAACTTCCGCGGCCAGATCAAGATCGAAGCCTACGTACTCGCCGTCTTCTTGGTAACCGTAGGGCGGGAAATCGGCGTCGAACCCTACCGTGAAGGTTTGCTTTGCACCGGAGGCCGCGGAGGTATCGCCCGCCGCCTGGTGATCGTCATTGGACCCGCAAGCGGACAACGACGTGACCATTAGGGCGCTAGCAAGGAGCGCGAGGAGCTTCTTCATGGCGATAGACCTTTCTTGGTTTTCCTAGTGCGGGGCGGTGCCGTTTTCGGCAGTAGAACGCTTACCGCGAGCCGGCCTTCCTGACCGACAGAGTTGAGCATACAGAAAAATTCACTCCAGCGCTCTAAAGCGCTCGAAGTGTGAAGCAATGCATTAGTGGAGTGGGGTGTTTGTGGCGGGGTGTTTGATGCTCGATGGAGGTGGGGAAGTGGGGTTCCCGGTAAGTTACTAGCAAAGGCGAGGGTGAGGTTAGGGCGCGAAGACCAGCCGGCGAAAAGAGTAGCCGGGCTAGGCTACGAGAGGCAGGGGTAAGGAAGCCGATGAAAATTCTGTGTGTTCCCGATAGTTTCAAAGAATCGATGACGGCCGGGCAGGCCGCCCGCGCCATGGCGCAGGGCGTGGCGCGCGTGTTTCCGCAGGCCACTTGCGTGGAAATCCCGGTGGCCGACGGCGGGGAGGGCTTCACCGCCGCCATGGCCCAAGCCTTGCAAATGCCGCTGCGAGAAGTCTCAGTAACAGATCCGCTCGGCCAACCCACCACGGCTAGCTTCGCCAGCGACGGCCACCGCGCCGTCCTAGAAATCGCGGAAGCTGCCGGAATTAGTAAGGTCACGCCCGCCGCCCGCCGCCCGCGCCACATGCACACCGCAGGTGTTGGCGAGCTAATCAAAGCCGCGCTCGATACCGGTGCCCGCGAACTAATTATTGGCCTCGGCGGTTCGGTAACTACCGACGGCGGGGCCGGGATGCTCGCCGCCCTCGGCATGAAGTTCTATACAGCACCCGAGCAAACTATCGCGCCCGAACAGGCCACCGCAAATGCCGCCGCACTTCCCGCCGCGCTTCCCGCCGCACTTCCAGCCACTCCGGAATCTTTGGCGCGCCTGGTCCGCGTGGATGGAACCGGCCTAGACCCGCGCCTCGCGCAAACACAAATCACCGTGGCTTGCGATGTGGACAACCCGCTCACCGGGCCGCGCGGAGCGGCCGCGATTTACGGCCCGCAAAAGGGTGCCACCCCGGCCGATGTGGCTTTCCTTGATGCCGCGCTCGCGAACTTTGCGCAGGTGAGCGGGCAAGAGCAGGCCGCCAACGAGCCCGGTTCCGGAGCTGCCGGCGGGCTCGGTTTCGCCTTCCGGGCTTTCCTGGGCGCGCAGTTGCGTTCCGGAATCGAGGTGGTGATCGACGCCGTCCAGCTGCGCCGGCATGTGCGCGAGGCAGACGTGATACTCACCGGTGAGGGAAGTATTGATGCGCAAACTTTGATGGGGAAAACCTTGGCGGGGATTGCGCGCCTGGCACAGCAGCTCGCGCAAGAACAAGATCGCTACTTGCCAGTGTTGGCTTTTGCCGGCAAGATTTCCTCGGATCTGCAAGGCGGGAATCCTTTGTTCGCGGCGCTGGTGCCGATCGTGGCAGAGGTTTGTACTTTGGAGGAAGCTCTCGCAAACGGCCCCGCAAATTTAGCTGCGGCCGTGGAGCGAACCATGCGGGCGATCCAGCTCGGCCAAAGACTTAAGCAATCCGGGCCCCGCAGAAACTCGCACCAACATCTGCGGGGCCCGGGCGCATCGCCGGAAGCGATGCCGGAAGGGTGAGTGGGCTGGGCGGGAAAGGAGAACCGCCACTAGCCGAGGCTGCGGACTAGACACCGCCGCAACCTCTGCGCCGGCACCCACCTCATGGTTCATATGAAATTTTCTGATGCCCGGCAGGAGAGCACCCGCGGCTAGGAGGCCGCGGGCCGCCGTGGCTGTGCTGCCAACCAGATGCTAGCGAGAGCCGTGGCCGCGCCTGGCATCCGGTTGCCACGCCTAGCAACCAGCGGATGCTAGCGAGTAGCGCCGCTAGTCGTTCCAGCTCCAGATATCGTCCCCGCGCAGGGACGCATCGCAACCGCCGTCCACGTAAATCGTTTGGCCGGTGCAGTGCGTGTTGCTTTCTTCGGTGAGCCAGATGAGCGCATTCGCAATGGTCTCGGCTGGCTGGAAGCCGTTGAGCGGCATCGGGGTGGACTTAGCCAACAGTGCCCGGCCTTCTTCCGTATCTACCAGGCCCTTCGTCATCGGCGTGAGCACGGCGGCAGGTGCCACCGCGTTGACGGCGATGCCAGCACCCGCGTACTCATCGGTGATGCAGACGCGGCGCACCCAGCGCGAAAGCGCACGCTTAGAAGACGGGTAGGCGATGTAGCCGGCCATCTGATCGTTTTCATCCAGGAAGCTCGCGGCAATTTCGAGTGCCTTAGCTTCATCGCCAGCCAGCATGGCCTCAACCATTTCCGGAGAAACAGTTTGCAGGGTTGCCATGGAGGAGACGACGGAAATACGCGGCGCCTCCGACTTTGCGAGAGTTGGGCGCAGCTTCGCAATCAGTTCCACGACGCCGAAGAAGTTGATGGAAACCGTCTTCGGGATCGGGGCGGAAATACCGGCGCAAGCAATAATGGCATCAATCTTGCCGTCAGAAAGCTCGATCGCCTTGGCAGCAGCCGCCTCCCGGCCTTCCGGGGTGGAAAGATCAGCCTCGATCTCGCCGCCCTTAAGATCAATACCTACAACTTTGTCACCACGTTCGCGAAGGAGTTCGGCGGTTTTCTTGCCAATACCGGACCCAGAACCAGTTACCACATAGGTGCGCGACATTGCTACTCCTTAAAATTGTATTTGTTTTACTATCTCTAACTCCGTAGCGACATTGGCAGGGGTTAGAACATATAGCTCTAACATACTCCAAAAGACTTAAAGATAGAACGAGTAAAATTGCTTGATAAATACGCAAGACAGTCCGTCGTTTTTTGCATGACGCGTATGTCAGTTGCATGTAAGCACAATGACGGTTGCGTGTATTTTTCCTGTTTTATTTAGCTAGAAATCGACTACCACCTTCAAAGCCGTGCACGCATCGTCGCGCTCATTGCGTCTTTCCGTACGTGCATCGCCACTGCTAACGCAACTCACGTTACAGGACTAAAGGCCTATATGCAAGGTTGGTGACATTGTGTATCGATACACGCACCGATAGGCGCATGCCTGTGCGGGTGGCCGTTGTGCATGCGCGGTAGAAGGCCGCCACGGGTGCTCTGATCGGGCGCTTCGAGCAGGCGCTTCGAGCAGGCGCTTCGAGCAGGCGCTTCGAGCAGGCGTGGCGCCACTGGTGTGAGCGGATTCTGGGGGTCGTGGCATCATGTAGGTAATCGTTCAGCCCGCTTCAACCATTAGGTTGGAGACGGGCTGGATTTCTATCTAGGAAACAGTGGCCAATACACCGCGGGCGTGCCGAGCGGGCGGCCAGGTATGCAAAAACCCTTCCCGAAGAACAAGATGCCTAGGTGTTTCGAGCTAGTGCTCGGAACTTCCTGTTCTGGGAAGGGTATTTATTTCGTGGCTCCGACCGGCGTCGATCCGGTGACCTTTCGATTTTCAGTCGAACGCTCTCCCAACTGAGCTACAGAGCCAGATAGATAAAAACCCGGTTTCCCGGGATTTTCATCGCGACCCTGACGGGACTTGAACCCGCGACCTCCGCCGTGACAGGGCGGCGCGCTAACCAACTGCGCTACAGGGCCAGAAGGGAAACAATCTTCCATATTCCTCCGCGAAGTTTACCAGAGATCCGATCGAAAGGATCGGCATCCAGTAAATCTCACGGAGCTAACCGCAAAATTGTTCACCGTACCCCCAACGGGATTCGAACCCGTGTTACCGGAGTGAAAGTCCGGCGTCCTAGGCCACTAGACGATGGGGGCCCTTGCGTTTCTTTCCGCAAGTTTCCCGTCAAGGGAACGAGGTATAGCTTACGAATGAATTGGCGTTTACGCAAATCAAAACGGCGTGCCGTGCGTCACGGTTCTAAAAACCTGCTTTTTCGCGGATTAGTGCCTTCTCCACAAGCCTTATCGCCCTCAGCAATCATGAGCGCAGCGGCACGCTCGCAAATCTCTCGCGCCGCTTACGATAGAAGCATGCTTTCTGCCCTTGCCTTTGCCCCGCTTCTGGTGGCTGGCCTCGCCCGAGCTTCCGGGGAGGAAACGCCTCCACCCACCCCAGATCCCGCACTGCCCGATCCGAGTAGTTCGCCCAGCCCCGCCAATCTGGAAGAGGCCGCGGCGAACGCGGTGGAAAACACGGTAGAGCTAGGCCAAGTGGTGGGCATGATCCTGCTTGGTGCTTTCGCGGGTCTAGTGGTGGCCGTGATTACGGTAGCGGTGTTGGCCGGCGTCGTGCGCCGCAACCGCGCGCTCGTGGCAACCGTGCGCGGGATTCGCGTACCCACCTTCGCGCTGCTTTCTTTCCTGGGCGCGTGGTTGGCCTTGCGGGTTTATGGGCAAGGGTTGAGCCCTGCGGAACTGCCGGGCTATTACGATGGTCTGCTCCATATTTTGCAGATCCTGCTGATTTTGAGCATGGGTTGGTTGGCAGTGGGGGCCGTGAATGGTTTTTCGCGCGGCTACCTGGAACTCGTCAAAGAAATGGCGGAAACCCGCTACCGGCGCACCCAAACCCAGTTGCAGATCCTGCGCCGGCTGGTCAACGTGATTATCGTGGTGATCGCGGTTTCGGCGGCCTTGCTCACTTTCCCGACGGCGCGCGCGGTGGGTGCCTCGCTACTTGCTTCGGCGGGGCTGATTTCGGTGGTCGCTGGTATTGCTGCCCAGTCCGCACTTGGGAACGTGTTTGCGGGGTTACAACTCGCGTTCTCTGATTCCTTGCGCGTCAATGACTATATTGTGTGGAAAAACACGAACGCGACGGTTGAGGAAATCACGCTCACTTACGTGGTGCTCAAGGTGTGGAACGGCCGGCGCCTCATTGTGCCCTCCTCGGAGATGACTACCACGACCTTCGAGAATTGGACGCGGCGCGTGCCCGAAATGACGGGCACCGTGGAATTCGACCTGGACTGGCGGGTGCCGATCGCCGATCTGCGCGCGGAGCTGGACGCAATTTTGGAATCTACGGACCTGTGGAATGGGGAGACCGGAGTGCTGCAGGTAAAGAGCGTTGATAACGGGATCGTGCGGGTCGCCATGCAGGTTTCCGCAGATAGCGTGGGGGAAATGTTTGACCTGCAGTTTTATGTGCGCGAGCAAATGTTGCGCTGGTTGCAGGATTATTCGCCCGAATCCATGCCGCGCCAGCGCATCTCCGTCGTCTCTCCCCGAGAGCTTCCGGCAGGAACCGGCGAAGCAGAAACGGAAACCGAAACCGAACCGGGGGTCATGCGCGCCACCACCCGCCGCCCGCACGTGTACGACCTCAGCACCGATAAAGAAACCGCTTTTGTGGATGCGGAAGAGGCCGGTACTGACGCCGATGCGGGGGAGGGGAGCAGCGCGAGCGTTACCGATAGTGGGGAGGAAGCCCTCGATGCTTCCTGGCACCGCAAGATTTGGAAACTGCGTGGCGATACGCTCGACGACGCCACCGCCGCCGATCCAGCAACCATGGATATTGGTTTGGGCTCGGATATGGAGGATACGGAGCAACGCCAACGCCTGCGTCAGGCGAATCGAAACCGGGCCCGCCAAGCGCGCGAACGGCGCCGGCAGCGCGGCAAAAAGGCGAAACCCGCAGGGAAACAAAGTGACCGCGCGCGCAGGCAGGGCACTACCCGGCAAGCAGAACCGCGGCGGAGCTTTACTCGAAGTACGACGACGGCGGAAACCCGGATAATGCGGCCCGCGGAAATTATGGCGGCCGCGCCGAAGCGGATTCCGATCGCCGAGCGGCAAATGCCGAAGGCCTATGCGCCGGGAGAAAAGCCGGTTACCGGGGCGCGCGAGCCCGTAAAACCCGGCCACGAAGCTTCGCTGTTTACCGGTTCGGCACGCAACGAGAGCCGCGGGCGGGAATTGACCGGGCCCGGGCCGGCCGTGTTGGCAGAACGTGAACGCGCTGCCGCCCGCGCCAACGCAGCTGCGGCTACGGCGCCCGGTGCAGGTTCTACAATTGTGGAACCGCAGGCCGCTCAGTCTGCAAATAGGCCTGAGAAAAACAACCCAGAGAAAACCAACCCAGAGAAAAACAACTCTCAGAAAAGCAACTCTGAGAAAGATAACTCTGAGAAAAACAAGCCTGAAGAAGCGAAGAATTCTAAATCCGCTACCGCAAACCACAAAAAGGACAAAAAGGAATCGAAAAATGGTGCAAACTCGCAAAAAGATGCTCCCGCAAACTGAGGAAGAGTGGGCGCAGGTGCTCACGCCCGCAGAGTTCCAAGTACTGCGCCAGGCTGGCACGGAACGTCCGTTTACGGGGGAGCTGCTCGCAGAAAACCGCGAGGGTATCTACTCGTGCAAGGCCTGCGGAGCGGAACTGTTCCGCTCGGATACCAAATTTGAATCCGGGTGTGGCTGGCCAAGTTTTTATGATCCGGCAGATACTGACGCGGTGACCACGCGGGTGGATTATGTGCTCGGCTATCCGCGAACAGAAGTGCTGTGTGCGCAATGTGGCTCGCATCTTGGTCACGTTTTTGCAGATGCGCCACAAACTCCGACCGGACAGCGATACTGCATGAACTCTGTAGCACTTTCCTTTAAGGTTAAAGATAGTGGTGAGGTGGAGCAGTAGAGAAGCCGCTCTATCCACTACCTGGCGCGAACGCGGGCGGTACGTAGGGGCCTGGCGTGGCGCTGCCGGAACTGACCAGGCCGGATACTTCCCGGAACCAGTGCGGGCCGGAATCTGCGGGCACAAAGGGGGCCGGCAGATCCTCAGGATTCTAGAAACGCGTAGCAGGTAGGTAGCTTGAAGAAGGAGCACGGGAGGCACGCTCTGCCCGAAAATAAGAAGGAACGCCGGAATCAGTTGCGGGCAACACCAATATGGCCGGCAATAGCAACATCTCGCACGGTTCTCGCCCAAACTGCGGAATCCGCAGTGGGAGTGGCGCCCGCAGTGGGAGTGGCGCCCGCAGTGGGAGGGGCGCCCGCGCCCACAGCAGCTGCGCCCGGGCGGCGCGCTGCTAACGCGGCGCCCGCTGCGGCCTCCACAGTGCTCGCTGCTGCCTCCGCAGTGCCCGCCGCTACCGTGGCGCCCCGCCGGCGCGGCGCGCGAACCGCTAGGATTGAGCCGCGTGGTAAAACAAATTACCAGGTCAAAGCGGTGGCGAAAGCGGCTCCGGCGCGGGAGCGGAAACCAACCGCAACAACCGGAAATCGGGGGCGAGGGCATATGGCAAGCATTCATGTGGTAACCGCACAGCTAAATGACGGCCACCCTACACGCAAACCGCGCGGTGGCTATACCAGCGTGGAATGGCAGGCCAGCCGCATTGAGCGCGCCTCCCAAGTACTTGCCGCATGTGATCCAGATGTGCTCGCTTTACAAGGCGTGCGGGAACGCGCCGCCGGCCAACCTTTCCTTGCCACAATTCTGGCTGCCGGTGACTACCAGGAAGTTATTTTTGTGCCCGAATGTGCGTGCCCGATACGCCGACGCTGGTGCAAAGCTGGCAAGCACGGTAACTCGCGCGGTATCGCTTTGGCTTCGCGCTATCCGCTGGGCGCGCGGGACGTAATCGAGCTCCCGGCTCGCAATCCGCGGGGCAACTGGTTTGGGGCGCTGCGAGGCAAGCTCGGTTTGGGCGCGGAAAAACCTCGGTATGCGATCCTCGCCCAGATTAATACGCCGGGCCGGCCGGTACTCGTGGCCACTGCCGAACTGAGCCCGCTTCCCAGTTTGCGAGAGTTGCAATTGCAAACCATGGACGCCGCCTTGCACCGCTTTGCGCAAGCCCGCGGCCTAGAAAACCTGCCGCGGGTGATCCTCGGCGATCTGGCCATGCCGATAACGCGCGCTCGCGCGGCTTTGCGGCGGAGCGGTTTTAGCGGCGCCGCGAAGGCTCCCACCATGCCCGCGCTGGTACCCACCGAGCAAGAAGACCACATTTTGGTGACCGGCGGGCAAGTACGCCATGCCGAAAGTGCGCTATTGGATATCTCCACCCACCGCGCTTTGCGAGCCAATATTACTTACTAGGGTCTGCCGGCTACCTACCAGGGTCTGCCGGCTCTGCAGGTATGAAGCCGTGGCCAAAAGGCAACCGTAAAGGCAACCTTAAAAGGCCGCCCTAAAAGTATGAAGGCGCAGCCATAACGCCTTACAATAAGAGCGTTATGGCTAGCGTACTCCTCTCCTTCTGGGTCATCATTTTTTGCATTCTCGCCGGTTACCTGCTGGCGCGGGCCGGCGTCGTCGCACCCGGAACCGATAGGACCCTCACCCAGATCGCCTTCAACTCCACCCTCCCCGCACTGCTATTTATGACGGTGGCTGAATCCGAACCAGCGGCCTTCTTTAGTCGCGGCTCCCTGGCGAACGTGCTTTCGGCGAGCCTTATTGCGATCCTGTACTGGGCTTTGGGGCGGTACGTGTTGGGCATCCGCGGCACCAAACTGACCATTGGCACCCTTGCCGCGTGCTACACGAACGTTGGCAACTTGGGGATCGCGCTCCTGGTAGCCATTACCCAAGATGCTTCTACGGCCGCACCGATTTTGCTGTTCCAGATCGGCGTGCTGGTGCCCGTTTTCTTCGCGATTTTGGACCGGCAAACCGGGCAACCGGGCCGCGGACTGTGGCATACGGTGATTTCCCGGCTACGTAACCCGCTCTTGCTGGCAGTACTGTGCGGGCTGGTGTTTTCCCTGGCCGGCTGGCAAGTGCCGGCGGTGATCGCCGCACCCGCAAATATGTTAGGCCAAGCAAATGTGCCCATTATTTTGATTGCCATGGGGATTTCGATCCGCGGGGCACGCGTGCCGAAATTCGACCGCGAATCCTGGGCGCTGATTTTGGCGGTTTTCATGCGCTGTATCTTGGGGCCGCTTACCGTATTCCTGCTCGGCTGGGCAATGGGCGTGACCGGCCATACCTTGCTTTCGATTACTATTGTGGGGGCTTTCCCGACCGCTAATAATGTGTTCGTGTACGCGCATCGCTACCAGTCTGACGTGGCCCTCGCGCGCGATGCGGTGCTCATTACTACCGGTTTATGCCTGGTGGTAATGCTCGCGATCGCTACCATGTTCCACGCCGTGGGCATCGTGTAGCGTAAGACGGCGTAAGCCCGGGCCACGGCAGCTCGTTCCCAGTACGGAAATTCGCTCCGGCAAAACCGCGCCCGCGCCGCGAAACAAAACCAGGAACTAGTACTGAGACAATCCGAAAACTGCAAGAAAGAGGGAAGTTAGGCAGGCATGGAGGCACGCGAATCTGCCACGTCACAGCACCAGCCAGCACCCGGCCCGGAAGGAACCGGCGCAGGTAGCGCCAGCGCCGGAAACGCTGCGGGCGCGCAACCGCCGCACCGCTCCCGCCTAGCCAAGTGGGCGCCGGCCATGTTTTTGGGCGAAGGCCTGGTGGAATATATTGGCGCCGGCCTGGCCGTTTTGCTTTTCGCTACGGCAAGTTCGCTTTCCGTAGCTTGGGGGCGGATCACGATTTCGGCGCTGGTTTTATTGCTGTGGCGCCGGCCTTTCCCGAAACGCCGCGACGGCCGGCTGGATTGGCGGCTTATCGGCGGGGCCGCGGTATTTGGGCTGGCCTTGGGCGCCATGAACATGACTTTTTACTGTGCCATTGAACATATCCCGTTGGGGACGGGTGTTGCTCTCGAATATTTGGGGCCGGTAGCAGTGGCCGTGCTGGGCGGACGCGGCTGGAAGAGCTGGGCGGGCGCGCTTTTTGCTATAGCCGGTGTGTTCTCAATTTCTTGGGCGGGCGTTGACCTATCCGACCCGCAGGTACGTACGGGCGTGGGTTTCGCCCTTGCCGCCGCGGTTTTCTGGGCGCTCTACATCGTGTTGGGCCGGCGCGGCGCCGCCCAAGGTAACGGGATCGACCGCCTCGCCATCGGCATGGCGGTTGCCGCTATCGTCTACGCGCCCATCGGTGCACCCGGCGCCGGCCCGCTTCTTTCCGACTGGAAGGTTTTCGGCACCCTAGTTTTGGTTGCCCTAATGTCTTCCGTGGTGCCGTTCACGGTGGAACAGATTATTTTGGGTGCCCTGCCCGCCTCCACTTTCGCCCTCCTCGCCTCGCTCTTGCCTGCCACCTCGATGGTCGCCGGCATTATCACCTTGCGCCAAATCCCTAACCTCGGCCAGTTCGCAGGGCTCGTTTTCGTGTCAATTGCGGTGGCGCTCGCTTCCATGCCCTCCGAAATCACGCGGCGCGGAGAACGCCGCCGACGCCGCTAACCCGACAGCCCGCGCCCGGCCGGCACACTCGGAGCCAGACGGCCCAGCACCTCGGCAAACACGGCGCGCCCCGCGCGAGACGGCCCAGCACCTCGGCAAACACGGCACGCCCCGCGCGAGACGGCGCGCGACGCCGGCGTCGCCAGCCCGTAGGATTGCGAGGTAACCGAAAAATCGGAACAAGTGGCCGCCCGAGGCAAGTAGCCGCCCACAGAGAGGATGCACCTTGCGATTTATAGCCAAGCTACGCGAGGTAATCGCGGAAAAAAGTAAAGCGCGCACGACCGCGGAAAGCGGCACGCCGGAGGGCCTTGCCCCCGCGCAAGATCCCGCGCAAGAATCCGTGCGAGATCCCGGAAGCCCCGCACCCGCGGCACAGTCCGCAGCGCAACCAGCGCTACATTCTGCGCCACAGCCTGCGCAAGCGCGCCCGGAAGTGGAGTTTTTGCCGCGCGGGGTGAACCGTACGCTCGTTTCCTGGGGTGTATCGGCATGGCTGCTCATCGGCGTCTTTATTGCTATTTGGGGAATTTTCCATATGGCGGCGGCCGTGCAGTGGGTGCTCATAGCCGTGTTCTTTGCGGGCGTGATTACGGCTTTGCTCAATCCGGTCGTGTCTGGCCTATCCCGCGTGATGCCGCGCGGGGTGGCCACCGGGGTTTCCCTGGTGGGTTTCGTGGCGATTTTCCTGGGCGCGATCACCTGGATCGTGGATTCGGTAATCAACCAGTGGGATATGCTCGCCGTACAAATGAGCCGCGGCCTGCGAGGCATTCTTGAGTGGCTCGCCAACGGCCCCCTCCCGATCGACCGAAGCGCAGAAGAGCTCTACCAAGAAATGGGCGAGCTGATCGACCGCGGAATCGCATGGCTCCAAAGCAATGCCGGCACTATCGCCTCCAGCGCGCTCTCCCAAGCTTCCTCGGTGGTCCTCGGCTTTTCGATCCTGGCACTGGCAATTTTCTGCGCCATCTTCTTCATGGCCAGCGGCAAAAAGATGTGGTTGTGGTTCGTAAACCTCCTGCCCGCAGACGCCCGCCACCGCACCCATGCGGCAGCTAGCGCCGGCTGGAACACTTTCTCCGGTTATGCGCGCGGCACCATTATTATCGGCGTGTGCGACGGCGTTATGGCGCTCATCTTGCTCCTCATTTGCGGGGTGCCCCTGGCAGCCCCGCTCGCCGTCCTCGTTTTCATTGGTGCTTTCATCCCCCTCGTTGGCGCTCCGCTGGCGATGATCGTTGCCGCCCTGGTAGCCCTGGCCACCAAGGGACCGATTATTGCCCTCGTGGTACTCATCGGGGTTGCGCTCATCGGCCAAATTGAAGGCCACATCCTGCAACCGATTATTATGGGCCGCCAAGTTTCCCTCCACCCGGTAGTAATCGCCGTGGCCGTTACCGGCGCTACCTTGGTGGCCGGCATCCTCGGAGCGATCCTCGTAATCCCGATCATCTCCATGATTTGGGAGGTCTACAAGGTGCTACGCCCAGAACCCGAACAGCCCCTCACCGAACTACCTCAGCTCGCTTAAGCGCTGTGCCCGGCAGAACCGCGTACACCAACGACGCCGCCCGGGAACGACGTCGCTCGGTAACGACGTCGCTCGGTAACGACGCTGCCCGGTAACGGTGTAGTGCGCCGCCGGCGTAGCACGCCAACGCCGTCGTACACTTCCGGGAATCTATGCCGGCAGATACTAAGCACGCCGGGAACTGCTGCCACTAAAACGGGCCCTGCGGGGAAGCCGCATTACCCTTCGTGGTTATCCACAGGTGATGCGATTCCGCTGGCAGGGCCCGGGTGCGCCGCAATGCAACCCGGCAACTAGCTGCGGCGATTAGCTGGCAACTATCCGGCGCGAACCGGTATCGCTGTCCTATTGCTTTCTATTGTTCTACGTGCGGTAGCCGCTTAGTTACTCGCGGGGTTCGGTATCCGCTTACTTGGCCGCGGGCCGCTTTTGGATGCGGCGCAGATAGTCAGCGAGCTCTACTTTCACGCCCGTGTAGAACGGGGTATCGACGTCGACGTAGCGGCGTGCTTCCGTGTACCGGAAAGCGCGCAGTAGGTCTACGAGCCGGGCAAGATCATCGGCTTCCAAAGAGACGATCCATTCCCAATCGCCAAGGCCGAAGGCTGCGACCGTGGAGGTCACGCAATCCGAGAATTCTTGGCCGGCGGCGCCGTGGTCGCGCATCATCAGCCCGCGCGAACGCGCATCGATCAAGTACCAGTCCTTGCTACGAATGAAGGGGTAGACCGTCATGAACTTCGGCGCTGCGTGGTCCATGAAACCAGGGTAGTGGGCCTTGTTGAATTCCATCATCCGGTGCAGGCCGGTAGCAACCCAAGCGGTTGTTACCGCGAGCTGCGAATTGAGCACTTCGTGGTAGGAAGCCTGGATTTCTTCCGGAGAATCTGCCATTACCCACACGAGCAGGTCTGCATCGGCGCGGAACCCGCCCAAATCATAGAACCCACGCACCCGGCCGCCGGCCTGCGCAATCCGTTCCTCCACTTCGCCGGCCACCGTTTCCGGATCGGCCTGCGTGGCATCAAAATCGCAGGTAAGGGCAAGCCACATGGTGTACAAAGTGACATCTGCACCCAACGGCGCGGCCCCGTTTTCATGGCGCTGTACGGCCGTGGGATCAGCGTGATCACTCACGTGCGTAATCACGCCGCTAGGGTGGCCGGCGCCCGGGTGGCCGGCGCCCGGGTGGCTGGTTCCGGGATGCCCGCCGGGGTGCCCAGCTCCCGGGTGGCTGGTTCCTGGATGCCCGCCGCCCGGATGCCCGCCGGGGTGGCCAGCTCCCGGATGCCCAGCTCCGGGGTGGCTGGTTCCTGGATGCCCGCCGGGATGCCCGGTGGGAGTGTGGTTTCCATGCGTTGCTTCAGCCATGATTTTCCTCTTCCGCTTCCTTGCTTAGTTTTATTGTGCTGAGACTTTTGGTTTGACCTATTACGTTTCCCTATCGCGATTTGTTCACCGCGATTTGTCCATCCCGATCTCTTTACCGCGATTAGGCGGTGGGTGCCTCGCGAGCCGAATTGGCAGAATCGGCGCGGGCGGCGTCGTCGGCCTCCTCCCCGATAGCGGGCAACAATTCCCCGGTACCGGGCAAGCAATCATCGGGGCGATACTGCATATCACCCGGATTGGTGAGCAAATCAGCCAAACCGGATATGAAACCGGGTTGGTCACCTACCGTGGCGGCCCGCAAATACCGCACGCCGTGCTCCGCGGCCGCTTCCTTCGCTTCCGTATCGAGGTCGTAAACCACTTCCATATGGTCGTAAATAAACCCGAAAGGTACCGCGATAACATCCCGAATACCGCGGGCGGCAAGATCAGCAATATGGTCGCAAATATCAGGTTCGAGCCAGGGGGTGTGCGGGCTACCAGAACGCGAGCAATACACCAAATCCCACTCCTGTACGCCTAGCTCTGCGGTGAGGCGGCGGGCCAGCTGCAGGTGCTGTTCGTTATAGGAATAGGGCTGGGCAGTGGCCGATGCTTCCTCCATTGCGGTGGGAATTGAATGCGTAACGAAAACTAGGCGGCCTTCTGGCAACTCGGCCAGCGCCTGCCGGGTGACGGCTAGCTGTGCCTGATAGAAAAACTCTTGATCCCAGAACGGCTTGATCTTCCGGATATGCATCCCCGGCGCGAAGATTTCTCCGAGCCAGCGGGCAGCATCTTCCCGGTATTGGCGGCATGAAGAATAGGAAGCGTAGGCCGAAGTGGCCAGCGCTAATACTTCGCGGATCCCTTGGGTGTACATTTCTTGCAAAACCGTATTGCCGAATGGTTTCCAGTTCCGGTTACCAATAAAAATCGGAGTGTGATCGCCGCGCGAAGCAAGTTCGGCACGCAAATCCGCCGCGAGCTTTTCATTCAGCTCATTGATGGGCGATTTTCCCCCAAACAGTTCGTAGTGTTTTCCCACCATCGCGAGCCGCGCATCGGGGATATTCCGCCCCTTCGTAGCGTTGCGCAAAAAGGGGATCACATCCTCGGTTTTATCGGGTCCGCCATAACTGAGAATCATGTAGGCATCAGCCATTGAGTCCATCCGTTTCTCTAGGGGTATTGCTTGTGGGAGCTGTTGTGGGAGCTGGTGGAACCGTTTCCGATTTGTGCGGCGGCGGGAACCCAGCTCCAAAAACAAGTTCGGCGGCCCGGTGATATTCCGCGGCCCGGCCGGCGCGGGCGGCGCGATGTGCGGCTTGCATCTGTTGATGCAAGATACTGTTAGCCAACCGCCGTAAGTAGTAATTCGTATCCTCCGCGGAAAGCCAGGCAGTGCGCGGAATTTTTTGCAATTCCCTTTCCACCGTGCCAGCTACTTTTTCCCGCAAAGAAACGATCACCGGGTCAATATCGCGGCCGCGCATATCCGCCACATAATCTTCCAAACCGGTTTCTACCAGTTCCTTGGCACGCGTTAAAGCTTCGCGCTGCACGGCAGGCGTGTGCCGGGAAATAGTTTCCAGATCGATCAGGTAGGTACCTTTGACGTCCCGCACGGCCGGATCCACATCGCGGGAAATAGTTAGATCAATTAGATTGGCCTCGCCGCGGGCAGTCACGATCTGGGCGGCATCAGTGGGCCCGAAAACATGCCCGCCCCGGCCGCGGCAGAAAATAATTGCATCCGCGTCCGTAAAATCGCGCTTTTCTAAAGCCTGCAAACCGTGCTTAGTCGCGAAATCTGCCGCCCGGTTGGAAGCTGACCACACCGCAATATCCTGGCAGCCGCGCTCGCGCAAAGCCGCCACCGTAACCCGGGCATATGATCCGGTGCCGGCTACAATCACGCGCCGCCCGCGCCAGTTCTCTGCGCGCGTGCTGGCAGGAGCCGGTGTGGAGGCAGGAGCGGGTGCGGATGCAGGAGCGGGTGTGGAGGCGGGGATGGTAGCTGCGGTGAGCTTTGCGAGCTGGTCGGGCTCGCCATGCTGGCGAAGAAGGGCGCGGTCCAGTAAATCTAGCGCGATGCTGACCACCGAGCGGCCGCTTCGGGCCAGTTCGGTACGGGTAGCCACTTGCCGAGAAGTGTGTAAAGCCCTTTGGAAGAGACGCTCGAGGTTAGCGGTGGCCGTGCCGTTTTCCCGCGCGGTGGAAAGCGCGCGGCGGATTTGACCCACGATTTCCCGTTCCCCTACCACCAAGGAATCAAGTCCGCTAGCTACTGCGAATAAATGTTGCGCGGCGGCGGTGCCGCGATAGAACTCTGCCGTGGAAGGCCACAAAGCCCGATACTGAGACGGGATGTCGCTAAGAAAATCGAGTGCGTCGCTATCCGCGTCGATGTAAATTTCGAAGCGGTTGCACGTGGAGACGGTGACGAAGCCGTGAACCCCAGCCAATCGTGAAAGTAGATCAGTAAAGGCGCTATGCAGTTCCGCCGTTCTCGCTACTTCGTCGAGGGGAGTCCTCCTGTGGTTCGCCGACGTTGCGAAAATTGGCATAGTTACATTTTTGCACTAAATTTCATCTATAGGAAGTCAGATGGGCGCAAGGAAGCGAGAAGGTGTGAACAAAAGCGTTTTAACTGCCGCAAATGGCGAAAAACCGGGGAAGTATCCCGTGTGGTTTATGCGTCAAGCGGGGAGGTCCCTCCCTGAATATCGAAAAGCGCGGGAAGGGATCCCCATGATTGAGGCTTGCCTGACTCCAGATTTGGTGGCTGAGATCACGGCGCAGCCGGTGCGCCGGCACAAAGTGGACGCCGCCATATTTTTCTCAGACATTGTGGTGCCGCTGCGCCTGGCGGGTATCGGGGTGGAAATTGTGCCCGGGGTTGGCCCGGTGATTGCGGAACCGGTCCGCACCCGTAGCGACGTCGCTAAAATAGTAGACAGGTGTCTCGAAGATGAGGACTTGATTTCGCGCGGGCTGGCCGCCGCCGCGCGGGAAGTGGAGGTGCCCGTAATTGGGTTTGCGGGTGCGCCTTTCACGGTTGCCGCCTACCTGGTAGAAGGCAAGGGCACGCGCGATCACTTGGCGGCCCGTGCCATGATGCACGCCGATCCGCAGGCCTGGGATGCCTTGCTGAGCTGGGTGGCATGCATTACTCGCCGCTTCTTGGAGGTGCAGATCGAGGCGGGCGCGCAGTTGGTACAGCTCTTCGATTCGTGGGCCGGTTCGCTTTCCCGCGCGGATTACGAGGCACGCGTGTTGCCGTATTCGCGGCGCGTGCTTGCCGACCTGCCGGTTCCGGCGATCCATTTTGGCACCGGGACGGGCGCCTTCTTGGATTTGATGGCCGAGCCGGCCGAGGTTATCGGCGTCGACTACCGCACCCCACTGGATGAGGCGGCGCGCCGCGCCCCGGGCAAACCGGTGCAGGGGAACATTAACCCGGCGATGCTTACGGCTCCGTGGGAGGTTTTGCGGGAGCATATCGACGCCGTTTTGCGGGCGGGGGCGGCGGCACCGGCCCATATTGTGAACTTGGGCCACGGGGTACCGCCCACCACGGATCCGGCGGTGCTCACGCGAGTGGTGGAATATGTGCATTCGCGTTCCTCGCAAGAAATGGCAGCGGGCTGAGCCGGTAAGAGCTAGAAAGCGACGCCGCGCATGGGAGCAGTGCCACGCTGGGAAGCGATTGCTGCGCAGCGAGCGGCACCGCACATTACGCGGGGAAGCGATTGCTGCGCAGCCAGCGGCACCGCAGAAAACAGCGGAAGAGCAGCAGAAGAAGAAAAACCAATCACCAGAATGATAGGGGCACATCGATGAAGACCGTAATTGTGGGCGGCGGCTTGGCCGGGCTCATACTGGCACGTGAACTAACGCACGCGGAAACAGCAGCCGCGCCAGAAACAGCAGCCGCGCCAGAAACAGCAACCACGCTGGAAACTGCAGCCGCGCCGGAATCTACCAGCACGCCGGAATCTAGCGCCCACCACGCCCACCACGCCCGCGGTACCCATTCCGCCCACGAAGTGGAAGTTTTTGAAGCCGATGCCGAGCTGGGCGGGTTGATTCATGGTTTGGAATTGGCGGGCCGCACGGTTGAAGGCGGGGCGGAGAGTTTTGCGCAGCAGGACCACGCCCGGGCTTACATCGAATCTTTGGGTTTGCAGGTGCAAGAGCCGCGCGGTAGGTCGTGGATTGTTTCCGAGCACGCGGCTTTCCCAATGCCGGCAGGTTCGGTTATGGGGATCCCCGCGCATCCCGAATCGGAAGAGGTGCGCCAAGTTTTGCGCGATCCCGCCCGCGCCGCCGCCGACGCCACGCTCGGCCCGGAGGTAGGCCGCACGGCAAATAGCGTGGGCGAGCTGGTGGAGGCACGGATGGGTGCGGAGGTGGTGCACACGCTGGTCGCGCCGATTACCACCTCGATCTATTCTGCCGACCCGTACGAGCTGGCCATTCCCGCATATTTGCAGGAATCTTTCGAACGGGAGGGCACGCTGGCCGGGGCGGTACGTTCCATTCCGTCCGGCGCGCGCACGGCAAGCATCGTCGGGGGCATGTACCGGTTGCCGCTCGTTTTGGCCGCGCAAGCCCGCCAGGCCGGTGCCGTTATCCACACCGGGCGGAAAGTCACCGCGATCCGCGCGGTCGAAGGCGGTTACGAACTGGTTATCGAAACCAGTGCCGACGCCGCCGCGCCCGGTAGCGCCGCAGGTTCTGTAGCTGCCGCGCCAAGTAAGACACACGTGGTGCAGGCCGACCGGGTTATTTTGGCGGCAGGTTTGGATCCTTCCGCGCATTTGCTGGCCATGATTTCGGATAATCCACTCCCGGAGGTACCGCGCGGTAATCCGATCACGCACGTTTCTTTGGCCTTGGATAATCCGGAATTGGATAATGGCCCGCGCGGTTCGGGTTTGCTCACGGCGCCCGGGTTTAGCCGGGTTAAGGGCATGACCCATTTGAGTTACAAGTGGCGGCTTCCCGCCCCGCACGTGGTGCGGCTGTCTTATAACCCGGAAGCACATATTACGGAGGCGAACGCTGCGGAAATAGCGGCCGCAGATTTTACCCGGATCACCGGGATCGAAAACCCGCGCATCCTCGACTGGCATTTCGAAGCCTGGGGGCCTGCTCTCACCCCGCGCAGCCCGCAACTGGCGCAGTGGCAAGATGCGTTGGTCTTCCCGCCCGGCGTTTACGGGGCCGGCAGCTGGCTGGCCGGAGCCGGTATCTCCTCGATCATCGAACATTCCCTGGGCCTGGCTCGCCAAATCACGGGCGTGGCACTGGCTCCGCACCCCGAAGCAACTTCGAACCCGGCCGTAGGAGAAACCGCCGAAGAAACCGCAGAACCGAATTCCACAAAGGACGCGCAGTGACGGTACTTCGCATTGGTGCTCGCACTTCGCAACTGGCCGTCACGCAAGCGGAAGCGGTGGGCCGGCAGATTTGCGCGGCTGGTTTGTATGGCGCTTTCGAACTGGTGGGGATCACTACGCGCGGGGATACGGACCGCCGCCAGCTTTCGCAAATCGGTGGTACCGGGCTGTTTACGAACGCGGTGCGCCAAGCGTTACTGGCCGGCGAATGCGATCTGGTGGTCCATTCGGCCAAGGATTTGCCGGCGGCGGATAGCCCCGATTTCGCCATGTTCTTTTCCGCGCGGGAAGCGCCGTGCGATGTGCTGTACGGCAAGTATCCGAGTATTGCGGAACTGCCGGCGGGAGCGCGGGTGGGAACCGGTTCTCCGCGCCGCATCGGCCAATTGTTGCGGCTGCGTCCCGATGTGGAAGCGGTGCCGATTCGCGGTAACGTACCTACCCGGATCGCGCGGGCGGGAGCGGATCTCGACGCCGTGATCGTGGCTCGTGCCGGCCTGGCCCGCTTGGGGATAACTGGCGGGCACGATATTCCCGTGGCGGAAATGGTGCCGGCACCCACGCAGGGCATCCTCGCCCTGGAAACCTTGCCCGGTACGCGCGCGGCCGCCGCTGCCGCACAGGTGGAGAGTGCGGAAGGCCGGGCGGTAGCGCTGGCCGAACGCAGTTTTATGGTGGGGATCGAAGCTGGTTGTTCGACGCCGGTTGGCGCTCTGGCTACCGTGGCCTCGGGCACGGATGAATTACATCTTTTCGCCCGTTGGACCAGCCCGGATGGCACCGCCAGCGCCGAAGACGAAGCAACCATCCGCCTCGAATTGGCCGCGGGCGCAGCGCAAGCTGCTAACCGCGCCGAACCTCCAACGGCTGGGCCGGTTCCGCAACCGGGCACGGAACTGGTTTCGGAACCGGGTAGGGAGCCCGCTTCGAACTCGGGCACAGAACCGCAAGTGAAGGCCGCGCCGGCCGCCGCTCACGCAGATCCGCGCGAGCTTGGCTTCCGCTTGGCCGCCAAGCTATTGGAAGCACTCGGGCCAGCCGCGCAAAGCATCGGCCGGGAAACCGAGGGCAAGTAATGGCGGCGACGAAGCGAGCTTCTAATTCCGGTACCTTCCGAACTACCGGACTGGTGGTAATCACGCGCGTGCTTCCCCCGCACTGGCAGGTGCCAGCTAACTGGCTGGGGATTCCCGTAACGCGGCGGATCCCTGTGGATAGCGAAAAAGACCGCGCTCGCGATTACCTGGCCCGCTATGCCGGCTATGCTCGCCATGCCCGAAACGGCGGCCATGCCCGCGCAGACATTTGCCAGCCGACCAGCCAGTTTGCCCGCGATCTTGCCGGCGAGTTCACCAGCCAATCCGCCGGCGCCTATGCCCTTGGCCGCCAATCCACAGCCTCGGTATGGCTAGCGGTTACTTCGGGTTATGTGTTTGATGTTTTCCGGGCCTGGGAATTAGAAATCCCGCCGGAGTTGCAAATTGCTTGCATTGGTAAGGGCACAGCACGCCATAGCCCCCGGCCGCCGGATTTCATTGGCCCCCAGCCAGCTACCGGCCGCGTTTTCGGGGAAGCTTTCCCGCTAGCCGAGCAACGTCAAACCGAGCAACGCCAAACCGGGCAGTACCAAACCGGGCAAAAACCGGGTGTTCAGGGGTCAGGTTCGCGAGGTCAAGATGTCCCGAAGCCCGCTGCCCAGGGGCCGGGTGCTCAAAAACCGGTTCAAGCGTCAGAGGTCTCGCCGCCAAACATTCCCGGGCGTATCTATTTTCCATGTTCGAGCCTGGCTTCTACGGATTTCGCGGAAGCGGTTGCTGCCCGCGGCTACCAAGTAGAACGCCACGAGGTGTATCGCACGGAGCCGGATGTGGACGGCGTCGAAAAGGTATTGAGCCTACGCCCGGCCGCTATCGTTTTGACCGCGGGAAGTGCGGCCCACGCGGTACTCGCGGCCATACGAAAGGTATTGCCTCCGGAAAATAACAGGACGCCGGAAGATAACGCGCCACCGGAAAATATCGGGTTGTGGGAAGGTGCCCCGGCGCTCGTCGCCCTGGGGGAGCCGACCGCGCGCGCCTGCCGGCAAGCTGGGTACCGCGGGCCGGTGCGAGTGGCGCCCACCCCGGACCCGGCAGGAATCGCCCGGGCGCTACGTAACTAGCCGCCAAATAACCAAGCAGCCAAGAAACCAAAAACCAAGAAACCAAAAACCGAAGAAACAAAGAATCCAGGAAAGAAGGAACGGAAAGTGGAACTTATTGAGCGGCCGCGCCGGTTGCGGACCAATGCGGCAATGCGCGGAATGGTGCGGGAAACACAGCTGGCCGCGGCGAACCTTGTGCTTCCCATGTTTGTGCGCGAGGGGATAGCCGCACCGGAGCCGATCGCTTCCATGCCCGGCGTCTACCAGCACACGTTGGAGTCTTTGCCCCGCGCGGCACGCCAGGCAGTGGATGCCGGAGTGGGCGGGATTATGTTGTTCGGAGTGCCGGCGCAGCGCGATGCGCGGGGGAGCGCGGCTACCGATCCGGAGGGGATCCTCAACCGCGGGTTGCGGGCTTTGCGTACCGAACTAGGTGACGACGCCGTTATTATTGCCGACCTTTGCCTGGACGAATTTACCGACCACGGCCATTGCGGGGTGCTCGATGCGCAGGGAAACGTGGACAATGACGCCACTTTGGAGATCTACCAGGAGATGGCGCTCGCGCAGGCCCGGGCCGGCGCGCACATGCTCGGCCTATCCGGGATGATGGACGGCCAGGTGGCGGCCGTGCGGGAAGCTTTGGACGGGGAAGGTTTCACCGCGGTTTCCATCCTTGCTTATTCCGCGAAATATGCTTCCGCTTTCTTCGGGCCGTTCCGCGAAGCAGTAGATTCTCAGTTGCGTGGAGATCGTGCTACTTATCAGCTCGATCCGGCTAACCGTACGGAAGGTTTGCGGGAAGCTTTGTTGGATGAGGCGGAAGGGGCCGACGTCGTAATGGTCAAGCCGGGTAGTTCCTACCTGGACGTGACGGCGGACGTAGCCGCAAATGTGACCGTCCCGGTGGCTGTTTACCAGGTTTCTGGCGAATACGCGATGGTGGAAGCGGCCGCTGAACGCGGCTGGGTAGACCGCAAGCGCATCATTATGGAAAGCGTGCTGAGCATCCGCCGCGCCGGAGCCACCATGATCTGCACCTATTGGGCCGCCGAAATTGCCGGCTGGCTCCGCGAAAACTAGCGGGCCGCTGGGGCCGGGCGTGAAGTAGATTAGCGGGCCGCTGGGGCCGGGCGCAAAAACTAGCGGGCCGCTGGCAGAGCGCAAAACGGCCCGCGGCGAAAACACCGCATTACAACCGCATTACAACCGCATCGCAAACGCAAACCAAACATATACAGAAGCACAGCATAGAACTGCAAAGGAAGTAGAAGGAAAGATGAGCCTTTTTGAACGTGCCCAGTCAGTGATCCCGGGCGGCGTGGATTCGCCGGTGCGGGCTTTCGGTTCGGTAGGGGGAGACCCGATTTTTGTGGACCGCGCCCAAGGCCCTTACCTGTACGGGCGGGCTAGCGATACTACTACGGCGGCGGAAAAAGAATATGTTGACCTGGTTGGTTCTTGGGGGCCAATGCTTTTGGGCCATTCCCATCCGCAGGTGGTGCAGGCCGTGCAGGAAGCGGCGGCGCGGGGCCTTTCCTTCGGGGCGCCCACGGAAGCGGAGGTGCAACTCGCGGAATTGGTAGCGGCCCGTGTGGCCCCGGTAGAAAAGTTGCGTTTTGTTTCCACGGGTACGGAAGCCACCATGACGGCGATTCGTTTGGCGCGCGGTTTTACCGGCCGGGATCTCGTGGTCAAATTCGCTGGCTGCTATCACGGCCACGAAGACTGCATGTTAGTAGCCGCCGGTTCGGGCGTGGCCACCTTCGGGCTTTCTTCTTCCGCGGGTGTACCGGCCGGCACCGTGCAAGACACAGTGGTTTTGCCCTATAACGACCGGGAGGCCGTGACCGAACTTTTCACCACGCACGGGGAGAAAATCGCGGCCGTAATTACGGAAGGGGCGCCGGCAAATATGGGTGTGGTTTCACCCGCGCCAGGTTTCAATGCGTTCCTTGCCGAAACTTGCCACCAGCATGGCGCGCTGCTTATTTTCGACGAAGTTCTCACCGGCTTCCGGGTCCACCCGGCCGGCATGTGGGGCTTACAACGCGACGCTGGAGAAAACTTCACCCCAGACCTCTTCACCTTCGGCAAGGTGATCGGTGGCGGTATGCCCATCGCGGCCCTGGGTGGGCGGGCAGACGTTATGGACTATCTCGCGCCCACCGGCCCGGTATACCAGGCCGGCACGCTTTCTGGGAACCCGCTCGCCACCGCGGCCGGAATCGCCACCCTCCAGCTTGCCGACGCCGAGGTCTACGCGAAGGTGAACGCAGCTTCCGCACAAATCCAGGAGATCATTACCCAGGCTTTGCAGGAGGCCGGCGTGGCGCACACTATGCAACGCGTTGGCTCCCTGTTCTCGGTACTGTTCGCCCCCACTCCCGCGCACAACTACGCGGAAGTAGCGGCTCAAGAACAGTTCCGGTTCGCGCCCTTCTTCCACGCCTTCTTGGAGGGCGGGGTGCACCTGCCGCCTTCCGTGTTTGAGGCTTACTTCGTTTCTGCCATGCACGACGCCGCCGCGATCGAACGGATCGCCCAGGCCGCTCCGCAAGCCGCCCGCGCCGCAGCTGCTGCCCGCCCGGAGGCATGTCACGCAAACGCGAGGGGCCGCCAGCAGGGGCAGAATTAGCTCCGAAAAGTGTTTCGTTGCCATGTGGTACGCAACGGCACCATATGCCGTGCAACGGCAGTTTGATTTACAGTTTTCCCCGAAATTATTTTCGTTGTGATTTCGGGGAAAACTGCTTGTCCCCTTTTTGTCCCCTTTTTTGCCTGGTAAAAGCGATCCCCCGAAATTGCTTTCGTTAGCAATTTTCGGTGTTACTCAGGTGTTACTCGCGTGCCGAAAAGGTTTTCCCCGGAATCACTTTTCGTTGTGATTCCGGGGGAAAGTAGTGGTAGGCCCCGTGGGATTCGAATCGAAAGACCCATGTTTTTTGCTTCCACGAGATGACGCCGAAAAGTGGACTTTTCCGCGGTATACCAACGATTTAGCATAATCTCTTGCACGACTTTAATACCCTCGTTTAGACTGTTTTTGCCGGGGCTTGTCCCCTTTTTGTCCCCCTTTTAGGAGCGTGAGAAAATGGCGCGGCGGCGCGGTTTTGGGTACATCGAAAAACGAGGAAAAGCTCTCTGGAGGGCGGAATTTCTCAACCCTCACCAAAAGTACAAGAAGGACGGAGCGCGGAACATCGTCCGAAAGTCTTTCACCACTAAGGCAACGGCTGAAGCTTGGCTTGCCAAACAGAAACACGCCATCGATAAAGGCACGTGGAAGTCGCCGGAAACAAAAGCCCGTGAGCGGGAAGCGGCGGAACACAAAGCAAAACAGGACGCGTACACGCTCGGAGAGTACGCCCGCGGCTGGATTGACACGGTAGACGTCACGCCAGCAACCCGCCGCGGCTATGAGAGCGTGTTAAGGTGTCATATCCTCCCCAGGTGGGCAGACGTACCGTTAAAGGAAATTCGCCGCCCCGAAGTAGTCGATTGGGCTAACTCCCTCACCTCTAGCGTGAAAAGTACGCGGGACACGTTCCGCAATATTTTAAATGCAGCGGTAGCTGATGAGCGTATCTCTGAGAATCCGTATCCACCGAACTCGAAAAATGTGCGTAAACCAGTTCGGGAGAAGGGACGGAAGAAACGCCAGGCACACGCGATTAGCCGCGAAGAGTTGCTAGCGCTCGCGAACGAGGTGCCAGAGTACCAGCGCTTGATGACCCTCACGGCGGGCCAATTTGGGCTACGTTCGGGGGAGATTCGCGAGCTACGTGGTAAAGACGTTGCTTATGACTCGACGACGGGGCTTACTCGTGTGCGCGTCGAGCGGGGCGTTACGGGTGATGGCGTGGCCACAGTGGTGGGCAACCCGAAAACACGTTTTTCTATTCGCACGATCTACATGGGCGGCCCCGTGGGGAAAGAAATAGCGCAGCGCGCTCGGCAGGTAGGCCCCGCCGGGTTGTTGTTCCCTGCAAAGGAGGACGCACGAAAACACATGCCTAATAAGCAATGGGGCGTGAACCTGGCAAACGCCTGTAAGCGGCTAGGGATAGAACATACAACACCACACGATTTACGACATACAGCTACTTCGTTGGCTATCCGGGCTGGAATGCATTTGCGTGACGTGCAGGCCATGCTCGGACACTCCACCGACTATATGACAAAGCACTATTCCCACTCATTGGACGAATTCCAACAGGACGGGGCGCGCAAGATCGCGGCCTACTATTCGGCCCCGCGGGGCGTGGCTAGTTTGGATACCCGCCGTGCTAAGCGGGCCTAAAACAAGGAGGTTTGTAAATGAGCCGTCAGGACTATTTCCGGGCAGGGCTACGCAGTGTAATAGCTTCTGAGCCCTGGCCGCAGGGAGTGGAGGACGTTCGCCGGTATTTGAGGGTGTATCGTGGCGCGCGGTTAGCGGGTGAAGCTTTCCCGGGCCAAGAGTTACCGGACTGTGAAAAGCAGTTAATGGCGAGTGGTTTTTGTTCGCGGCGTATTGGCGGTATTTTTTGGGGCCGGGCCGGTATTTTCGTGGTGCCTTACCGTGGTGCGAGCGAGGATGATATTTCCGCGTTAGGGACAACAGCGGTCGCTTTGCTACAGGATTTACAGAACTTGCAGGAGTCTGCTTTCCGGTCTTCGTGGGTCGAGGAGTGGAAAACCCTTTTCCCTGCTTGGCACCTGCCAGGTTTTTCCGAGGAGATGGGTATTAACGCGTTTATTGAGGTGGCGCGCCGTTTAGTTTTCCGTGGTTTTGCGGAAGACTTTACTTCTTGGGAACGAGAACTAGCAGAGTTTCTTAGGGGTGAGGACCATGACCAGGAGTAAGAAACACGCGCGCCGGCCTGTGCTGTGGTCTATTCGGGTTTTTTGTGATTCAGACCTACATGACCGAGAGGGGAAAAAACCCCGCCGCTATATTCTCGGTACTTTCGAGCCTGAACCGCGGGCGGACTATGCACGCCACTTGTTGGAAGCGCCAGAAGTCAAGGTGCGAGGAAGTATCAAGCCTCTAGCCGCCTGGATAATAGACGGGGAACGGTACGAGGTCGTCAGCCTGTGGAGGTCTGTTCCTCATGCATCTAACCGCACCTATAAAGATAACCGGCACCTAGGGCCGGTACGCAAAGTGGCGCGGCCTGATATTGACAACATAATGCCAGTGCTAGAAGGTCTTGAGAAGGTCGACCCTTTAAGCCCGGAATTTGGGGAGGTGCTAGAAACTCTTAGGAAGAACGGCAATTTTCTAGATGAGCTTGAAGATGCTTGCGAGATTGTGGCCGCCCGTCATCCTGTACCAGGGGAGGAAGTGCGAGAGTTTTCCGAAGACCACTTAAGGCGGGTACATGCTGAAGTGTGTGAGGTGGTTTCTTCTTTCTTGGGTGCAGAGCTCAAATCTCGTAATGCTGTTTACCGTGGCGATTTGATTGGCCGGGGCCGCTCTCCCGACTGGGGAGGGTCTATAGATTGGGGAGCATCTATAGTCAGGGGAGCTAAGGAGTCTTTTGAGGGCGGGGCGCTTTATTGGGAGTTTAAATGCAGACTCTGCAGTTTGGAGGCCAAGTTACCGGCCCGCCAGTTAATTCCTGCTTTCGATGAGCTGATGCAGCGCAAGATTTCTTGGGTTTCGTTCGTGGATCTTTTGAAAACACGGCTAAGCCAAGAGGAGCGTTAATACTTGATTCCCCTTCATTGGGCATGTTAGCCTCCACTTAGACAGGAGTGTATACTCCCTCGAGCATCCGGGGCTCTGCTCAATACCCCGGCTAACAGGCGTTCTGTTAGTAGTAGCAACTAAAACCAACGTTTTAGGGGCTCTACTAGTAGTGCGCCTTAAATGCTTTTTAAGCGTGCACGCGGGCCCCGGAAAGTAGAAAAATGGGTACTGCAAACGCACCTCAATTCGTTTCAATTGCGCAAGCAGCGCAAATTCTTTCAGTCTCCACGAAGACGATTTACCGGCTGATTTACGCCGGCCAACTACCGGCCAAAAAAATAGGCCGATGTGTACGGGTCAAACTCGACGACCTGGAAAAAGCGTTCCCTGACTTCCTCGAAGCATAGAACAAGGGGGCGACAGTAAAAATGGCAAAAGAAAAGAGCACCCACAACGAAAGAGCGCTCAACCCTGATTATACCCGTAATAGTAACAAGTTACAGGCAATCCGTGTAGCTGTTGCCATGCGCGGGGGTGTTCCTTCCTACACTTTAACGAAACAGAACACTCACGGTTTAACCCTTGACGGGGTGGAAGCGGCCAGAGTTGTACGCGCCCTAAGCATGTTTCTGGACGTTATGGGCGGGGGGTGAAAACAATGATACAGACCGCTGAAAACGTTCTCGCGAGCGCCGCGCTAGCCTACGGGGCGGCGGGATGGAAAGTTCTACCGCTCAAAGGTAAACGGCCCTGTTGCCCTATGGGTAAAAACTTTGCTAACGCGTCCAGTGACCAAGCGACTATTTCCCAGTGGTGGCGCACCTGGCCTACCGCGAATATTGGGCTTGTTGCAACATTCGGCATAGTAGTAGTCGACCTTGACCCGCGGCACGGGGGTAGTCCTGAAAAGCTGGCGGAACTGGCGGGCGGGCAACTCCCAGAGACTGCTACGGTCCGTACTGGTAGTGGTGGTTGGCATTACTATTTTACGAGTAGTGCCCCGATAGGGTGCAGTGCCGGCAAATTAGCCCCCGGTATTGACGTACGGGCGGGCGGGACCGGTTACGTGGTCGCACCTCCCTCTATTCACCCCGCTACTGGCTTGCCTTACGAGTGGGTGAATAGCGGCCCGCTGGCCGGCTTACCCCTTGCCTTAGAACGGCGGCTAAACCCCCCTCCACGGCCCTTATACAGGCCTATGCGCGCCACTAGTGGAGGGGTTACCAACCTGATAGACCGGGTCGAAAGCGCCCCGGTAGGAGAGCGGAATAATCGCCTGTTCGTCGCCGCCTGTTTCATGGGTGAACGTGACCTCTTAGGCCGGGCTACTAATTGGGAAGGTCTAGCCGCAGCGGCCAGAAGTACGGGCCTACCAGAAAGGGAAGTCCGGGCCACGATTGAGAGTGCACGCAAACATGTGGGGAGGGGCGCATGAACGAGAGCATGTTTAAAGTGCCTACAGCGCCGGAAGAGCGCCCCCCGCGCCCGGTACTGAGAATAAACGTGACACCAATGAGCGAAGTAATACCTGAGAGGGTTGAAATGTTGTGGGAGGGGCGTATTCCGCTCGGTTATGTCACCGTATTAGGCGGCTATGGAGGTACCGGAAAATCTTCCCTAGTCACACACCTAGCGGCGCGAGTAACCCGCGGGACTTTGGAAGGGGACCTGTACGGTACGCCAAGCGGCGTACTCATCTATTCCCCAGAAGATTCCCCTCAAGGGGTGATACGCCCCCGGTGTGAAGTCAACGGAGCAGACCTTAATAAACTGTGCTTGCTGGAACCGGCGAAATTGCTGGGACCGGCGAAAGACAATGACGGCGAATATGTGGAAACAGTCCTCCACTTGCCGCTATTCACTAGCCGGCTTGAGGAGGTTATCGGCGAGACCGGGGCCCGGCTAGTAATCCTGGACCCGGCCTCAAGGAGCTTGCAGGGCGATAACGATAACGCCCAAGACGTGCAGGCCATGCTAGACGCCCTCAACCAAGTTGCGCGGCGTACAGGCGCGGCAATCGTGTGTGTGGTGCATACCCGCAAGAGCGGGGGACAAGTCACTCAAGCCCTGGCGGGTAGTGCCCAATGGTATAACGCGGCCCGCGCGGTCCTCATGGTTGCCGGCGCTGAAGAATACTCGGTTGTGCAAGCAACCAAGTTCAACGCCGGAGTGATGGACGATACGCCACTAAAGTTCAGTTTCACGAACACTCTAGTGGGCGGGGAAAACTCTCCAGCAGCGGCACGTATCACCATTGAAGGGCCGTCACCTGTGGACGTGGAGACTCTTATTAACCGGCAAGTGCTTAGTGAGGACGAGAAAGAGGAACGCCAGGGATTAGACGACTTCCTGCGCAGTTTCTTGCAGTCTGGTGAGTGGACTCCAACGAAAACGATTTACAAGGCGGCCCGTGAAGAGTTTGGTACGTCGTCTACTACGGTTTGGCGGGCCTTGAAAAGGATAGGAGCGCAATCCAAGCAGGTAGATTTTCCTGCTAGGGGAGTGTGGAGGCTACCCGGGGGCAGTGAATGCACTGAACTCACTGGAAAAGATAATGAGAGTATTCGGCGAGATACCGCCACTTCGCCAGTGCTTTCACAGTTGTTTCAAACTGAAGAAAATGAAACCACTGGAAAGCACTGGGAAAACGGCCCTAACACGCCGAAAAGTCGAGGTGAAAACCCCAGTGGTTTCAGCCCTTCCTTCTCCCCAGGGCCCGCGAGCGCACTGGATGAATGCCCCATTCATAAGGTACCGCTCTCAGCAGCGCAGGCGTGCAGTGAATGCCTGAAAAAGGAAGGGGCGGGACGTGGCAACGTTTAGGACCCTGGACGGTATGGACCTACCGGTAACCGGCTATTGGTGCGCCTATTGCGGTGAACCAATGCGCCCGGGATATGGCAACCATCATCCCACCTGCAGGCCAGATGAAGCCTCCAGGCCAATAAATGAAGCGTGGACGAAAAGGTTAGGCCTCCCTGGCGGTCACACACAAGGACAGGAGGGGAGTAAAAATGATGACCCGGCAACGTTAATCCCCCGGGCCGGTAGAAGGTCTACTCCAGTAGCAGGATAATTTAGCCTGGACGTTCCAGGGGGCTGATTGTGGGGAGGGTAAAAACCCTCCCCACTAGCCGGCTACCTTACTCGCGCGGAAAAACCAACAGCTACGAAAAGAAAGAGTTAGCAAAGGACTGAACCATGAAAGCTAGCCTCTAGAGAACTAGAATCATGCGGGCTTCACTAGCCGCGCGCCGCCCTGGAAACGTGAAAAGGTGAGCGGGCCGGGCGGCGATTTTGTTTGCCGGGCGCAAGATGAGCCCGCCCCGCCTAGGGAGTGCCAGATATGGGCCGCGTAGACGGGTTTAAACACGCCTTAGACGCGCCTTAGACGCGCATAGTATGCGCTCGCACTAGTAAAGGTCATAGCGAGCGTTAAACCTCGCCATAACGCCACATACGCCCCCCCCTGGGGGTATACCCTAACTCCCTTAAGCTAGAATTTCGCCGGCGGGGAGTTAGAAAAAAGGAAAAGCGGGTTCAAACATTGTGAATATGCGCCCGCCTGCATAAATAATCGTTTCGTGTTCTACCGCCCGTAATCTGCACCAAAAACTACCGGCCAGGCCCGCGCAATGGCCCTCACCGGCGACACTGGGGAACGGCCTATGTGGTGGCACGGTGAGCGCTCGCGAACGTGCTACAGGGCGCGCCAAGAGCTGCATGAGCGGCGAAAAACTGCACACATGGAAGGTGCACAAACCTGCCTATACGCCGCTCTGGAGACTGTTCCTATAGCCGCCCGTTAGGTGGTCTGGTAGTGCCCTTATCGCGAGCGCTGGACGCATTACCGGGCCCCTGCGGTAGCCGGTGCTGGCATGACGCCTTCAATTGCAGGCAGACAGTTTTACCTTCGAGCGCCCTCAGTTGGCCGGTGCTTGTCCCCTTTTTGTCCCCTTTTGCGTGTTAAAAGTTTTCCCCCGAAATCACTTTTCGTTGTGATTCCGGGGGAAAGTGGTGGTAGGCCCCGTGGGATTCGAACCCACAACCCATGGATTAAAAGTCCAGTGCTCTAACCATTTGGAGCTAGAGGCCCGCCTAGTAGTTTAGCGCCTGTTTACCCAGATGTGGAAAATGTGAGAGGGAGAACTTTTCATGCGGTCGCTTTCGGCCTTCCATACGTAAGCCCAGGTAGGTCGCGTAGTGCCGGAAAGTACCGCGCAGGGCTGTAAAGCTACGCGCAGGGCTGTAAAGCTACGCGCGGTGCCGTAAAGCTACGCGCGCGGTGCTGGCGACGGCGTCGGGAAACGGAAGGCGCCGCAGTGGAATACGAAGCGACCGGTACGGCAGTTCCAGGCGAGTGTGGGGTGCCGGCTGTGGCGAAAAGTGGCCGGTAGTACGCGCGGTGCCCCGCTCCCGGGTGAGATGAGAGACAATAGAGGAGGACCGGAAAAGTAGATATAACCACAGATCTAGGAGGAAACAATGGCTAAGTTCCGTAGGCCGGCACAAATCAAGCCGGAACAGCTCGAAGCGATCCAGGGCGATGGTGATGTTGCTTACAACTCTGAGCTTGCTCATACCTCTGCGCAGGCATTGCTATTCCACAGAGACGCGGAAGATGATCCGGAAGAAGCTGCGATTCGGGGGCGGGTATTGGAACTCGTCCGCGCGGAAGGCGTGGACGTGATTGCCGAATCCTGGGTGCGTTCACCGGAAGACTCTTTGCCCGGAGCTTTGTGGCGCGGCTTCCTATTGCGCGAATGGATCCGCCGCTATCCGCAAGAAGTGGAACGCCGGTGGGATTTAGCGGCCGCGGAACTGGAATCCCAGGGGGCGGACGGCAAACAAAAGCTCGATATGACGCCGCGGCCCAGCGAAGTAAAAGATGCTTGGGATAGCGTGCTTGGAGGCGAGTTCACCGGCGAGTTGGAGGAAGTGCTCGCCAAGTCGGCCCGGTTGACCAACACTTTGGGAGAAGTTGATCCGCACTGGATCAGCAATGACGAACATCCGCTGGCCACACCTGTTACCCGCCGCGATACGGCGCTTATTCAAACCAGCCTGGAGTTCCGTGAGGCTGGCCAGCAGGCCGCGCGCGGGCTCTTGCACTAAAACTTTGCACTCAAACTGAAAACTATGAAAAATTAGAACGAGGAAGCACTTATGGAAGTTGTATCCGGTCCGCTAACCGCACAGTCCGCGGAAACCCTGCAACGCATCGCCCACGCCGCAGAAGTGGCAGACGGCACGGCGCCCTTCGATGAACAGACCCTGCTAGACGTGGCCGCCGGGGCCAGTTCTTCCAAAGTGTGGCAGGTAGGGGAGCCGGCGGTGGGTATCGCCCATCGCGGCCGCAATAACACCGTGGAATTGGCGGTATTACCGCAAGCTCGCGGCACCGGCGTGGGTACGGCCCTGTTGCGGGCCGCTGCCCGGGATGGGGAAACAGATTTTTGGGCGCATGGCGATTTGCCGGCCGCCCAGTACCTGGCCGAAAAAGAAGGTCTGCTTCCCGGCCGCGAGCTGCTGGTGTTGGAACGTAGCGTGGGAGAAGAAAATCCGGCGCCCGAACCCGGCGAGATCCCCGGCGTCGTTATTTCCACTTTCGATCCAGACGTAGATTTTGCGGCCCTGGTACAACTCAACGCCACCGCTTTTGCTACCCACCCCGAACAGGGGGCTTTGCAGGCCGCGGATTTCCGGGCGCGCATGCGCGAACCGTGGTTCTCCCCGGAATTGTTGCTCGTGGCTAAAACCGAGGGCACCATGATCGGTTTCCTCTGGCTCAAACCACAAGAAGTGGCGACGCCGCAAGGGGCTGGCACCGGCGCTGGCCCCGAGGGCGAAACCGTAACCAGCGCCAATAGCAGCATCGAAACCGGAACCGCACCGGATAGTTCCCTGGAGATTTATGTGCTCGGCGTGGATCCGGAATATGCGGGCCGCGGTTTGGGTACCGAGCTCACGCACCGGGCGCTACTAGTGGCACAAAACCGCGGTTTTGAAAAAGTCATCTTGTATGTGGATGGGGAAAACGAGGCGGCCGTCCGCGTGTACGAAAAGGCCGGCTTCCACCAGGCGCAACGCCACGTTTTGTATCACGTGCCGCTAACGGCATCTTTGAGTGCCGCACGCGGCGCCAGCCCCGCCACGGCGGCAGATGTGGCCAAAATGACGGAAGTTAGGGCGCCGGAAGCATCGGAAGCTAGGGCGCCGGAAACACTGGGAACGGCACGGCCGGAAGCGTCGGTGCCAGATAACGTCTCGTCAGAAGGTGCAGCTCAGCAAACCGCTCCGGAAACCGCGTCGGAAACCGCGCCGGAAACCGCGCCGGAAAATACCGTGGAAACCGTTGCGGAAGCAGTAGCGGCCGCAGCCGCGCAGGCGGCCGCGGCGCAGCCGGAAGATAGTTTCCATGTGGCGGCCCGGCTCGGTTCGCCGGTTTCCACCAAATCGCTCACGCAAATGGCGAAGGAAGCGCGCGCGGAAGCCAAGCGCGCGGCCAAAGCTCCGGAAGAGTCCAAACTCCCGCAGGGCCGGTTTGCGGATCGTGAACTTTCCTGGTTGGCCTTCAATGAGCGCGTGCTCGAACAGAGCGAGGATCAAAGCTTGCCGCTTTTGGAACGCGCCTGGTTCCTCTCCATTTTCTCTTCCAACTTGGACGAATTCTTCATGGTGCGAGTGGCCGGCCTGAAGCGCCGCATTCGCTCCGGCATCGCCGTCACCGCCGCTTCCGGGCTTACCCCGCGGCAAGTGATGAACGGGATCGAAGAACGCACGCACGAACTCACGGCTCGGCATGCCCGCGTCTTTCTAGACGACGTCGCCCCCAAACTTGCCGACCAAGGAATTCGTATCACGCGGTGGCACGAGCTCGGAAAAACCGAAAAGAAACAATTCTCGCGGTTCTTCAAATCCAATATTTTCCCGGTGCTCACCCCACTCGCCGTCGACCCTTCCCACCCGTTCCCGTACATTTCCGGGCTTTCGCTCAACCTGGCGGTACGCGTGGAAGACGGTTCCGGCGCCACTATGTTCGCGCGCGTGAAAGTACCCGATATTCTCCCGCGGTTCATTGCGTTAGACCCGCAAGGTAACGTTTACCGCGCCGAAACGATCCCCGCAGAACCGGAAGAAGAACTCCGTTTCTTGCCGCTCGAGGAACTCATCGGGGAACATTTAGGCGAACTTTTCCCGGGTATGCAAGTGAAGGATTACTCTACTTTCCGGGTCACCCGTAACGAAGATCTAGAGGTAGAGGAAGACGACGCCGAAAACCTGCTTACCGCACTCGAAAAAGAGCTCATGAAACGCCGTTTTGGGCCCGTAGTGCGCCTGGAAGTGGACGAAAATATGGCGCCGGAAGTACTCCAGTTCCTCATGTCCGAAATGGATATTGGGGAAAGTGATGTTTACCGGTTGCCCGCCCCGCTCGATCTGACCAGCTTGGATTTGTTTCACAGCTTGGATCGGCCAGCCCTCAAATACCCGAAATACGTACCGGTCACGCCGGTGGGGCTCACCGATGCGGAATCGGCGCAATCGGCGAATCTTTTCAAAAAGATCCGGCAAGGGGAAGTGCTCGTCCAACACCCCTACGAATCATTTTCCACCTCGGTGCAAGCCTTCATCGCGCAAGCTGCCGCCGATCCGAAAGTGCTCGCCATCAAACAAACCCTGTACCGTACTTCGGGGGATTCTCCGATCATTGATTCGCTTATTCAAGCGGCACAGGCCGGCAAACAGGTTTTGGCGATCGTAGAAATCAAGGCTCGGTTTGATGAAGAACGCAATATTGGGTGGGCGCGCAAACTCGAACGCGCCGGCGTCCACGTGGTCTACGGGATGGTGGGCCTGAAAACCCATTGCAAACTGTGCCTCGTGGTACGCCAAGAAGGAGCCATATTGCGCAGGTACTGCCACGTGGGAACCGGGAACTATAACCCGAAAACTGCGCGTGGCTACGAAGATCTAGGGCTTTTCACTTGCGACCGCAACGTGGGCCAAGATCTCACCCGCCTCTTCAACCAGCTCTCCGGCTATGCCCCCGCCGCCACTTTCCACAGGCTGCTCGTGGCCCCCACCGGGATCCGCGCCGGCCTGGTGGAAAGAATCGAAAAGGAAATTGCGAACAAAAACGCTGGCAAACCCGCCTGGATCAAAATCAAATGCAATTCGATCATTGATGAAACCATGATCGACGCCCTCTACCGGGCCTCCCAAGCCGGCGTACCGGTATGGATCCAAGTCCGCGGCATTTGCGGGGTGCGGGCCGGCATCCCCGGCCTTTCCGAAAACATTCGGGTCCGTTCCATCCTGGGCCGATACCTGGAACACTCGCGCATCTATGCGTTCTGCAACGACGGCGATACGGACGTATGGATCGGTTCGGCCGACCTCATGCACCGCAACCTGGACCGTCGCGTAGAAGCCCTCATAAAAATCGTGGTGCCCGAACAAATCGAACGGGTCGTTGAACTTATCGACGTGGCCATGGCCGATTCCACCAGTTCCTGGCGGCTCGGCCCAGACGGGTGGGTGCGGCACAACCGCACCGCAAAAGGCCGGCCGCTCGTGGACATCCAAGATCTCCTCATGCGGCAGGCCCGCTCCAAAGTAGCGGGGTCGCAAAACTAGAGGCCGGCTACCGGAACCGCTAGTTGGTTTTTTGAAAGCAAACGTAGCGAACAGTAGGTTTTCGAAGCAGCGTAGCGAAAGGCAATAATGAGCAAAGAGAAGCGGGCCGGCGGGTGCGTTATATGGCGCCTGCGCCCGAACAAGGCAGACGCTAGTGACGCTATGAAACCGCGCGATACCGGTAGCGGTAAGAAAGGTACCTGCGGCGGGAAAAAATCCGGTGATACCGGGAAAGGTACCAGCGGCAGCGGAAAAAGCGCCGGTGGTACGGGTAAAAATACCGGTAGCGCCGGGAAAGTGCGGGTGGACGACGTCGAAATACTCCTCGTTGACTTGGGCAAACCGTGGGGGTGGATGTTCCCGGTAGCGGTGCGCGGCAAACGCGAAGGCGCTCGCGACGCCGCGGTGCGTGCCGCCGCCGAATTTGCCGGTTTCGACGCCGCCCTCGCCCAGCCACTGCAAAGCTCCTACCTGAAGGGGCCGGGCGGAAAACCGGGAATGCGGATCTCTTTCTGGTTGGCACAAGAACTGCAACCCGGTCATCCGGCCCTGGCTTTACGCAAAGGCCAAAAACGCTACCGCAAACACAGCAAAGCTCGCCCGCATCGCTGGGTGGGACTGGCGGAAGCCGCAGAAATCCTCGGTGCCGGCCCGCACACTAAACCACTCGCCAAACTGGCCGTGAAGGTAGCCAAAATCCAAAAACACGGGGAGTTGAACACGCGCGCCGTGCTTTTTGTGCGCCACGCGCGGGCCCGGAAACGATCCGTGTGGAAAGGTCCGGAAGATACGCGCCCGCTCACCCCGCAAGGGGCGGAAAGAGCCGCAGAGATCGCCTATGACCTGTCAAATTATGGGATTACCTGGTTGGTTTCTTCCCCGTGGAAACGGTGTGTGGATACGCTCTATCCGTATGCGCGGTGGACGGGGTTGAAGATCGAAACCGCGCCGGAACTTACCGAAGCTGCCTATGCCAAAGATCCCAAACGGGCCGCGCAAACCATTCATGATTTCCTTGTCTCTTCGCAATCCCCCGCCGCCGTTTCTTTGCACCGGCCCACGCTGCCGGGCGTACTGGAAGAAGCTGGCCTGCATGCGCGGGGGAGCGTCAAAAAGCGCATCCCCAAAAAAGATCCCTACCTGAAAACCGGAGAAATTCTGGCCTTGCACATGATGGGTTCCACCGCGGTAGCAGCAGAAAAATTCCGGCCGATCTCCCTGGAATACCGCACGGCCGCTGATTTGCGGCCCGCTGCCGCGCTCAAACGGTAGCGCGGGCGCAGGAACCCGCCGCGGAAACTGAAAACTACCTGTGATCGACCAGACAGGCTAGTTAACCTCCCGTTTACCTTAAATGTCTGGAGCCGTTACCCGAGCTTTTTAGCCTGAACGCAGTGAGCGCGAAACGGGCGCTCCCTGGCATACAAGGACACAACTGTGAAGATTAAGAAGTTTACGGCACTTGCTGCCGCCTCTGCCCTCGCTTTTACCCTGACCGCTTGCGGAGGGGACGCAAATAGCGGAAATAAGACCACGGAATCGGCCACCACGGAGGCCGCTACCAATAATGCTGGCAGCTCCGATTCGGGCATTTCCGGAACCATTAACGGTTCGGGTGCTTCCTCGCAGGTAAATGCCCAGCAGGCCTGGCGGGATGCTTTCGTGCAGAAGAACAGCGGCGCTACCGTCAACTACGAACCGACGGGTTCCGGTACCGGGCGCGAACAGTTCCTCACCGGAAAGGTGGCCTATGCCGGCACCGATTCCATTTTTGATGAAGAAGAGCTCGCCAAGGTGGGCCAGGGTAGCCAGTGCGCCAGCGATGTGCTGATCGAACTGCCGGTTTACATTTCCCCGATCGCCGTGGCTTACAACCTGCCCGGCGTAGATAACCTCAACCTCACTGGGGAAACCGTTGCCAAGATTTTCAAGGGCGAGATCAAGAAGTGGAATGACGCGGCTATTGCCGAAACGAACCAGGGTGTAAACCTGCCCGATCTCGATATCATTCCCGTCAACCGTTCCGATGATTCCGGTACTTCCAAGAACTTCCAGGGCTACCTGCAGGAAGCCGCTCCCGATGTGTGGACGGACAAGCCTTCTGACACCTGGCCCATCACCGGTACCCAGTCCGCGCAGCAAACGTCCGGCGTCGTCAACCTGGTGAAGACCACCGAAGGTGCCATCACGTACGCCGACTATTCGCAGATCGGTGATCTCAAGGCTGCCAAGCTGCAGGTCGGCTCTGATTTCGTAGGCCCCACTCCGGAAGCTGCCGCCGCGATTGTGGACGGTTCCCCGGCAACTGAAGACGCTACCGATACGCGCCTGACCGTGGACCTCAAGCGTGACGGTTCCATCGAAGATGCCTACCCGGCCGTTATGATTTCCTACCTGGTGGCATGCCAGGATTACAAGGACGCATCGGTGGGCTCCTTGGTGAAGGAATTCTTCACTTACGTGGTTTCTGCGGAAGGGCAGGAACGTGCCGCCTCCGCGAAGGGTGGTAACGCTCCGATTTCGGACGCACTGCGTAAGGAAGCCGAAGCCGCAATCGCCAAGATCAAGTAACACGTGCGAAACTAGGCGAAACAACGAGCGAATAGCGCAAGTTGATGGCAAAAGTTGATAAAACTACCGGGGAGGTTCCGGCGGCAACGCCTGTAGCCTCCCCGCAGGCCGAAAATACAGCAGTGGAAACGCCGAAAACCTCCGCGCTTACTTTCGGCTCTCGGCGCGCGCGTGGCCGCGCTGATGCTTCCTTCAAAGGACTGGCTTACGGAGCCGGCGTCCTGATTATTTTGATCCTGGGTGCCGTTTTCGTATTCCTCCTCGCCCAGTCTTACCCGGCTTACCTGGCCTCTGCCGAAGAAATTACAGACGCCGCTTCCTTCACGAAGGGCCTGAATTTCTGGCAGTATGCCGGCGCCTCCCTGTTCGGAACGATCCTCGCATCCGTTATCGCCCTGGCGATCGCGGTGCCGCTTTCCATCGGGATCGCGCTGTTTATTTCCCACTATGCTTCCCGGCGTTTTGCGGCCGGGCTCGGATACGTGATCGACCTGTTGGCGGCGATCCCTTCCGTAGTTTTCGGGCTGTGGGGTATGCAAACGCTAGAGCCGGCCTTACGGCCAATTTTCAAGTGGATCGACGGCGCACTTGGACCAATCCTGCAATGGTGGGTGGACTATGTGCCGCTTATGGGAGAAGAAAACGGGCTCGCCCAGTTTGACTGGTGGCCCTTGCAACCCGACCTCGTACACTTCGTACCTCCGGCCCGTAACGTACTCATGGGCGGGCTGGTACTCGCAATCATGGTGATCCCGATTATCACCTCGCTGTGCCGGGAAGTTTTCTTGCAAACGCCCACGCTGCTCGAAGAAGCTGCTTTGGGCCTCGGCGCTACCCGCTGGGAAATGATCAAGATGACGGTACTGCCCATGGGCCGTTCCGGCATTACTTCCGCATCGATGCTCGGTTTGGGCCGCGCACTAGGAGAAACCATGGCTTTGCTCATGGTGCTCTCCCCGGGGCTCAACGTGAACTTCAACCTCATGGCACCCGGGCAACATTCCACGATCGCTTCCCAGATTGCCTTGAACTTCCCGGAAGCCGGCCCCGGCCTGCCCAGCCAGGTACTAGTGGGTATCGGTTTCATCCTGTTTATTTTGACCTTCGTGGTCAACTGGGCCGCGCGGCGCATCGTTGCCGCCAGCGCCGTGAAATAAGGAGGCAGGCATGGCAACAAACATTAACGAAAAAATCTCCGCACCGCGCAACGGCGAAGGCGTCGGCAGCGGCAACGGCACCGGCAACGGCAATGGCACCGGCAATGGCATCGGCGCCGAAACTGCGGTAAAAGAACGCGTGCAGGTGGATCTCACCGCGGGAGGCAACAAGAAACTTCCCAAGGGTTTCACCTTCGGCGCGCTCATCGTGTGCTGGTTGCTCACCTACGGCCTGTTCCGTTTCGGTTTCAAAGCTGAATCGGCGGTCGGGGCCCTAGTAGTGGGCTACCTGATCTTCCTCGTGGTAATGCGGTTCGTCTCCCACGGCGTAGAAGGCCGGCGGGCAGGCAAAGACCGCATGGCCGGAATTATTATTACTTCCGCTTTCGTGATCGCGGTGGTACCGCTGATCTCGCTGCTGTGGGCGGTAGTACAAAATGCGGTCCCGGTACTCAACTATTCCTTCCTCAACAATTCGATGGTGGGAATGTCTGAAGCTGGTTCGCGGCCCGGGCTCGGCCACGCCATCGTAGGTACTTTGACGATTACCGGTACCACGGCGATTATTGCAATCCCGCTCGGCATTATGACCGCTATTTACTTGGTGGAATACTACCGGGGTGGCTGGTTCGGAAAGATCGTTACCTTCCTGGTAGACATCATGACCGGTATTCCTTCGATCGTGGCCGGCTTGTTCGCCGCCGCTTTCGTGGGCATGGTGGCGCCCTGGACGGGCCACCGCAACGGTCTGATGGGTGCGATTGCGCTCGTGGTTCTAATGACGCCGATCGTGGTACGAAATACCGAGGAAATGTTGCGGATTGTGCCCGATGAACTGCGGGAAGCTTCCTATGCTTTGGGTGTCACGAAATCTCGGACCATTATCAAAGTGGTTTTGCGTACCGCCTTGCCGGGCATTGTTTCGGGGTGCGTGATCGCCCTGGCCCGCGTGATCGGTGAATCCGCGCCGCTTATGATTACCGCTTCCTCGCCCGATGGGTTCAACTATTCGCTCATCAACGGCCCGGTAATGACCTTGCCCGTATTCGTCTATTCGATGTTCCAACGCGGCATGATGGATTACGCCTGGGGTGGCGCCTTCGTGCTGGTAATCATCGTCTTGATCCTCAACCTCATTGCGCGCTTTATCGCCAAGGTATTCGCGCCGAAGACCCACTAGCTTGCCGGCACGTAGCCGCAGCCAAAACTTTTTAGCTCGGCGGTGCGTAGCCGGAGCTAAGACTCTCTAGTTAGCCGGCACGTAGCCGCAGCTCTGAAAGGACAGAGAAGTGACTGAAGGAATCGTCGTACGCGACGAAAACATCTACTACGGCAAGTTCCTAGCCGTAGAGGGCGTGAACGTACATATCCGTCCGAACTCGATTACCGCCCTGATTGGCCCTTCCGGGTGTGGGAAATCCACTTTCTTGCGTTCCCTCAACCGGATGCACGAAGTACAGCCGGGGGCCTACGTAACCGGATCGGTAGAAATCGACGGGCAAGATATTTATGCCCCGGGTGTGGATCCGGTAACCGTGCGCGGGCACGTGGGCATGGTGTTCCAGCGGCCCAACCCGTTCCCCACCATGTCGATTCGCGATAACGTTTTGGCGGGCTACCGGCTCAATAACCAGAAGGTGAACAAGGCCGACGCCGAAGAAATCGTTGAAACCTCCTTGCGTGGAGCCAACTTGTGGGAGGAAGTAAAAGACCGGCTGGACCGGCCGGGCGCTTCCCTTTCCGGTGGCCAGCAGCAGCGTCTATGCATCGCCCGGGCAATCGCGGTAAAACCGCAAGTGCTCCTCATGGACGAACCGTGCTCCGCCCTGGACCCGATCTCCACCCTGGCAATCGAAGACCTGATGACGGACCTGAAAGATGACTTCACGATCGTGATCGTCACGCACAACATGCAGCAGGCCGCCCGCGTTTCCGAAATGACCGGTTTCTTCAATATTGAAGGCACCGGCAAGCCCGGGCACCTCGTGGAATTTGACTCGACGGAGAAAATCTTCTCCAACCCCGCAAATTCCGAAACCGAAGATTACGTCTCCGGCCGCTTCGGGTAAGCAAGTCTCCGGCCGCTTCGGATAGGCAGCGGGCGGAGGCCGGCCTGGCCGCTCCAGCTCGCGGACAGGCGCCCACCAGTGGCCACCGGTGCGGTTTATTACCGGCACCGGTTGGTTAATACTGGTTGTGCGGCGCCGGTTTGGTTTGGTTGGGATACAAGCACCGTTGCTTTACCAACCAGCGCGGTTCCGTTTGCCGCGTGGAAGCGGGCTTGCCCACCCGCTCCAGCGAGACCCGTGAAAACTGTGGTTCGTGTCCCCCACAGTTTTCACGGGTCTCTTGGTCATACAAAGCCGGTTTTACGACGCCGGTTTCACGCCGGCCGTGCAGCCGCGCAGTCGTGCTTAAATAAGGACGAGGCGTAGCAAGAAGGTAGCCAAAGCGCCGAAAGCCGCGGCGCAGGGCAAGGTGAATATCCAGGCCAGGGCAATATTGCCGGCCGTACCCCAACGCACCGCCGCCTTGGATTTGGTGGCACCCACGCCCATAATCGCGCAGGTAATGGTTTGCGTCGTCGAAATTGGTGCGGCCCACAAAAACGCCGTCGTATAGAGCACCCCGGCAGCCACCGTTTCCGCCACGAAACCGTGCGGCGGATCCAGGTCAATCAGTTTCGAGCCGAGCGTGCGCATAATCCGGAAACCTCCGGTGGCGGTGCCAGCCGAAATCGCGCCGGCAGCCAAAAGTTTCACCCACAGGGGGATCACGGCGACGTCGTCGTGAAAACCACCCGCGACCAGCGCCAACACCATCACACCCATAGTTTTCTGGGCGTCCTGCAAACCGTGCCCCAAAGCTACCGCGGCAGCGGAAATCGTTTGCGCATACCGGAAACCATCCATTGTGCGCCGATAGGAAGCGGCACGCCAGTCAAGCAAAGCGAGGAGCAATTTCATTGCCACGTAGGCGAGGGTGAAACCAATGATCGGCGAAATCACCATGGGGAGTACGACTTTATCCACAATCGCGGCCCAGTGGACGGTAACCGCGGTGACCAGCCCGGCGCCCGCCAGCCCGCCAATAAGGGCGTGCGAACTTGAGGAAGGTAGGCCGAACCACCAGGTAATCAGGTTCCAGACGACGGCGCCTATCAGCGCTCCGAGCACCAGTACCAAACCGTCGAGGGCCGGGGCGTCGGTAATATTCACGATCCCGGACCCGATGGTTTCCGCCACTTTCGTGCCAAGTAGGGCCCCCACAAAATTCATACAGGCCGCCATGGCCAAGGCCACCGGCGGGGTGAGAGCACGCGTGGCAACAGAAGTAGCGATCGCATTCGCGGCGTCGTGGAAACCGTTAGTGAAATCAAAAATGACGCTAAAGGCAATCACCACGAATACGAGGAACAGTAATTCGGACACGCTTATGACTCCTTGAGCGCGATCTGCTCAACCACATTCGCCAAGTTTTCGAAGGAATCCAAAGCGTTTTCCAAAGCGGTGGCGATCATGTGGAGCCGCATCACTTCCAAAGCGTCAGTGCTGCCGTTGAAAAGCTTGACGATAGTGTTGCCGTAGAGCCGGTCGCCCTGATTCTCGAGCTGATTCATGTGGATCCAATAGTCGCGCGTTTCGGGTGAAGTGGGCGAGAAATGCGAAAGGATCCGCGCCGATTCTGAAGCGCACTGCTGCAGCAACCCCACCACTTCCAAACATTCATCGGGCAAATGGGAAGGGGAGAGCATAACAATCCCGGAACCGGCTTCATCGATGAGGTCTACACAATCATCGATCGTGGAACTTAAATCGTAAAGATCAGTGCGATCGAAGGGGAGAACAAAAGACTTATTGACGAAAGTCAGTAGCGTATGCGAGGCATCATCGGCCTGGTTTTCAATTTTGTGGAGCGCTTGGGCGCGCTCGGCCTGTTGTGAAACATCGAGGCTAACGATCTGCTGAAGCTCGTTCGCCGCACTTTCCAAGTGCTGCGCCTGATCTTTAATTAGCGTCAACACTTGGTGAGACTTTGAGAACCTACTAAAAAACTTCAAGTTAACGCTCCGTTTCGACGTGAAGAACAGTCGGCGAACTTTCCGAAAACAGCTTAGATGAGTAAAACGAAAATGAAGGTGACTTTCGATGCTCGGTGTGGTGTTTTACTCGCTAAGCCGCGGGGTGGGCGCAACGGTAGCGGCCAAAGACGTGGTAGAACGCGGAAGATACTGGGCAAGCTCCAACCACAAATAGGCAAAAAGTGAGTGCCGTAACATAAAAATGTGGGCAAGTGTGAGGGAAGGTTTGGCCGGGCGCGGCGAAAAAGGAAAGTAAAAGGCATCGGACCAGAGAGCGCCTGACGGCGCGAATGCCGCTCGAAGCGGCTGTAGTTGGAGCCCGGGGCTTTCGTGGTCCGATGCCGTACCAATACTCTAACAGGAACTACGGCAGAGTAAAAATACTGCGCGCGCCGGCCTTGAGCTGGGGAAGCCTAAGTATTACGCGGGTTTGGAGCATCTGCTTTGGAGCACCGGTTTTGAAGTTCCGGGTTTGGAGCATCGGCCTTGGGGCGCCGGCTTTGGAACGTCGGGTTTGGGCTAATGGACAATAATCGTTGTTTATGGTGGGGGTTTTCGTTGATTTTATGGGGAAAAGTCGGTGTTATTAAGGTTTTGGAGCGCGAGCTTTAGAACGTCGGTTTTAGAGCGCACGGTATTTAAGTTTCCGACTCTCGGTTAGGGGCCGTAGCGGGCTTACGGTTTACGGTCTGCGGGGTACGACGCCGTACGCAACCAGGCTTCCAGTGGCATGGCAGCGAAATTTTTTTTGCGGATGCAATTTCTCCTCCGCGAGGCTAAATGAAAGTCCCGCTAGGGGAGAGCGATATTTGACAGAATGACGGTATGGACAGGCAGGAGCAGGAAAACCATCCCACCGGCGCCAGCGGCAGCCACGCTTCCGGCAGAAGGGCTTCCGGTAGAAGAGCCGCCGGTAGACGTGCGGCCGGTAGGCGCGCTTCGGGCCGGCGGGCATCGGGCCGACGGGCATCTGGCCTACGGGCAGAAACTCTGCACAGCCACCACGCCGAGCCGCAGGAGCAGGACCTGCCTGCAACGCGGCCGTACCGCGCAGAGGGGCGATCGTACCGATCCGAGTCGCGCCCGTCGGAACCGCGCTCTTCTGAGTCGCGCTCGTCGGAAACTCCGCAGGTCAGCAAGTCGATTCCGGTGCGAGTCACGTTACTAGCCGATTTCGTGGCACTCCTGGTCTGTGTTGCTTTCACCGCGGTATTTATTTTGACTTCCGGTTTTCCGATCAGTTTCCCACCCACGGGAACGGCGGCCTGGGTAACGGCCGGCCTCGCCTTCCTTTCCGGGGTGCTCGCTGTTTACGCAATCACGGCTCGCGCGAAAATTCCCAATCCGCATCTAGCGCGCGGCCTGGCCTGGGCGATGCTCGCCATAGCCACTATTGCCGGTGCCTTGGGCAAGATTTCGGCCATGCCAGTGCTGGCCGGAATGGGTGTGGTTATTGTGTTTCTCGCCCAGATGGCACGCCCGATGCCGGCCGGTACTTTGGTTTCCCAACTCGCGGTGAGTTACCTGGCGATTGCGGTGGCTATTAGTGCTGGCTTATGGCCGGCAAGCCTGCACCTGGTAGGCGGGGAAATGGCCGGCACGATTATGGCGGAATCCCTGCTGTGCATGGCGGTCGTCCGCATCATTTTGGGGCGCATCGCTTCCTGGTGGCCATATCTGCTCGTAGCCTTTGCGGGCGGGCTCGGTGCCGGCTGGGCCTATAGCACCATCACCGGCGCCACCGCGTGGGCCACGCTCACCGCCGGCCCGGTCTGGCTCGCCATCGTCCCGGCCCTGCTCTACCCGCTCTCCGATTACTACTCCGGGGTGCTAGCCGAAAAGCTCAGCCTTACCTCCCCGCAAACCACGGCCGAAGAAAAAACGGCCGGGGAAGACGGCGTCGTCGCCCCCGCTGTGGAAAACTCGGAAACCACAAAAACCGCGCGTGCGCGTGAGACCTCGCGTGCGCGTGAGAACGAAGCTTCTGAAAACAACGCTACCGGCCGCGCACCCATTGGTTGGCTCACCCAAGCTGGAGTGGAATTAGCCGTGGTCAGCGTGTGTGGATGGCTCGCTTTCGGCATAGCGGCGATTATCGCTTAGTCTAGAACCATGGTGTTCACAATCCCCACAAATCTTGCTCCGGAAACGTACCCGATGGCCTGGCTGGTTGACGACTGGCGCGGCGCGGGCATCCTCGCCTATGAGGGCGTGGAAGCGGCGGCGTTCCTGCACGAACTGCGGATCGATAACGACAATGGCGGCCCGTATTTGCGGGTAGTTTCCGATGTTTGGTTGGCGCAGGAACCGGTTGCGGCTATTGACCAGGAACGGCCTGGCGGCGTGCAATACCGGATGCTCACGAAAGGGCAGCTGTGGTCTTCGCTCGTCGGTTACCTGCGGGTTTCGCCCGAACATGCAGAGGGGAAGAACGGCCAATACATTTTGGAAGGTACGGTTGCGCAACCGACCGGGCACGCGATGACCTTGGCCGGTGCGATCCAAGGGCCGCGGTTCCAATTCGTGGCCGATGCTATTGCTGCCACGCCGACGGCGCAGCGCTACGAAGCGGGGCGGATCACCGGTGGATATGTGGAATCCGAACTTTTCTTCGCCTATGAAATGGCCGCTTTCGGCCAGGAATTACGCGACTATATGTCTGCCCGCTTGCAAAGAGTGGGCGATATCCCCGGGTTTGCGGCAAAAACTGGGGAAGCGGTAGAAACCGAAGATGGTAACGGGACCGAAAAATAACCGGGCAGATACGGGAGCAGGCCCGCACGCGGCAGCAGTGCCAAGCCCTTTGCTGGCACGCGCGGGCGCCGTGGAAGCTACCGCAGACCCGCGCGGGAAGGGCGCCGCGTTTGGCGTGCCCTCGCATTTTGGCAATCCCTACCGCGAACAGCGCATGCTTCTTGCCGGCCGCGCCTTTACTGACTTAGGCCACGTACCCGTGCAAGCGCTCGCGGATACGCCGCTCTCTGCAGTGCCAGCGGAGGCGCCGGCGTTTTCGGCGCCCGATCATTTTTGGCGAGACGTACTCAAGCTCAACAGTGCGGGCCAGATTATTGGCGGGTATGCGCTCGCGGTGGCTGGAGGCCAAGTTTTCCGCATTGAAACAGCACAAATGCGCCGGCTGGGCCAGGGCAGCAAGAAAGTTCGAGCAGCTGAACACCTGCCGGATGTTGAGCCGGCTTTACCAGCCGCGCAAAAACCGGATGCCAAACAGCGGAAAGCCAGCGTGGAATTGCCAGCGCCCGGGAAGGAAACATTAGCCACCGTGGACGGCTCGGCTACCGCGGAAGGTACGGGCAGCGCAAGTTTTTCGCGCCTGCGTTTGCTTGGAGCGCGTAGCACAGGCCCGGCCTGCGAAGCGCTCATGCAGGTGGCGGCCCGTAGCGCGCAGGGCGAACCCTTGCTCTGGCGTGACCCGTGGGAAGGTGCCGAATATGCAGAACGCATTGGCAGTGAACCGAACGAAGCTTGGCAAGCCGTGTATGCGCTGGTTCCCGGTAGCGAACCGCAACTAAGCCAGATTTTCGCCAAATTAGCCGCGGCCGGGGTGAAAGCAGCCGGGCTTACTGCCTGGGAATCGCAACTTGCCGCCACTTTCCGGCCCGCTAGCTATGCCGCCGCAGCGGTAGGCGCCCGGCCCGCCGAAGTGGGTTATGCGCCGCTCAATCCGCCCGCTGCTTCGCCAACTGATCCGCCCGCTGCTTCTCCGGCAGCTTCGCGAGAAGATCCGCCTACAGCTTCGCCCACGCCACCAGCATCGGTGCGCGTTCCCGCCTTGCTCTATCTGGAAGGCCCCGACCTGGCCGATCTGCCCACTCCCGGAGATGTTTTGTTCATTTCCGAAGCGTCCGGCGTCGGCCCCGAAAGTTCGCCGGAAACCCACCCCGAAACTTCGCCGGAAACCTACCCGGAAACTGCTCCGGAAAATAATCCGGAAACTGGCCCAGCATTTCGCGCGGAACCCGGCCCGGAATCTTGCCCGGGGCCTCACCCGGAACCTCGCCCGGAACCCGGCCCGGAGAAAAGTACTGCACCTCGCACAGTAGTGCGGGCGTGCGGAGAAGTGGTGTTGGCGGCGCGCGATTATGAGGAGGGGCCGCTCGCCCTTGCTTTGCTGGACCGCGCCTCGCTTGCCGCCACGCGCACGACGCCGGTGCTGGTTGCGCCCCACGCCACCGAAACCATCGCCACCGAAACCAACGTCACCGAAGCCAGTGCCACCGAAGCCAGTGCCACCGAAACCGCGGAATTGGAGGAAACCACTTCCGCCACCAAAACCGCGGAATTAGTACCGCCTGCCGAAATGGCACAAACCGCGGAATTGGTGCCGGGCGGCGAAGAAACACAAACCGCGGAATTAGCCGCACTGGCGGGGCAGGCACAGTTTTCGGCCTGGGCGGAACCGGTGGTCTGGGCACGCCCTCTGCCCTGGTTGCTAAGCTGGCAGAGCAGGAAAACGGGCGCGGAAGATTCGAGCTCGCGCAAGTAAACCCGGCGACGGTAAACGGTAAAGGGAGTCACGTGACAGGCACGGTAGCGACCATAATCATGATCCACCACATCTACGGTTTGACGGTGGGCGTTTTACTCACCGCTTTCGTGGCCTGGGCACTCCTTTCGTGCTTGCGGCAAAGCTCCCACAAATTCACCTTTGCCCGTAAATCCAAAGAATTTTGGACGCCGGTTTTAGTGCTCGCGCTCCTGGTAGTGGTCATCCAGTATTTGGTGGGATGGCGGTTGCCGATGGGCGGGCTACTCACCTGCGTTTCCCTGTACGCGGCCCTTTATTATTTGGGGCCGGAAAGGCAAAGAATGGGTATTGGCCGCGCCGGCGAAGATTGGGGCCGGCGCGATTCTTGGCGAGGAGGATGGTAAATGCGTGCGGTGATCCAGCGCGTCAAACGTGCTTCGGTAACGGTAGATAACGAGGTCGTGGGGGAGATCGGGCCCGGATTGTGCGTCCTGGTTGGGGTTACCCAAGACGACGACGCCGCCCGCGCCGCCACGGTGGCAAGAAAAATTGCGCAGCTCAAGCTGTTGCGAGCCGCAGATGGTACGGATGATGAAAAACACCGACTTTCGGCCCAGGAAGCAGAAGCGCCGGTGCTCGTCGTCTCCCAGTTCACGCTGTACGCGGATGTGCGTAAAGGCCGCAAACCTTCGTGGTCGCGGGCCGCGCGCGGTGATATTGCCGAACCGCTATATGAAGAAGTGGTGCGAGAATTACGCGAAACCTACGGTCTGCAGGTAGCCACTGGCACTTTCGGAGCGGAAATGGATGTGGAACTCGTAAATGACGGACCGCTCACTATCTTGGTGGAGATTCCTGCCGCGTAAACCGCGCAAGCTCGGCGATATGATAATGAATAAAACGCCGCTGGCGAACAGGGGAGGGGAAGTTCCGCGCAGGTCGTTACCCTCTTAGATAGTTTCAAACCAAGGGAGTGTTATGTTCGAAAGGTTCACGGACCGCGCCCGGCGGGTCATCGTGCTCGCGCAGGAAGAGGCGCGTAACCTCAAGCACAACTACCTGGGGACCGAACACATCCTGCTGGGCCTGATCCGCGAAGGTGAAGGTGTAGCGGCGAAGGCGCTCGAGGCTCTGGGGGTCACGCTAGAAGGTGTGCGTTCGGAGGTAGTGGAGATTATCGGGGAAGGCCAGGAGCAACCCTCCGGGCATATTCCTTTTACTCCGCGCGCCAAAAAGGTCATCGAGTACGCGATGCGTGAAGGCCTGCAGCTAGGCCACTCCTACATCGGTACCGAACACCTTTTGCTCGGCCTTACCCGCGAACCAGATGGGGTAGCCGCCCAGGTATTGCAGAAGATGGGCGCCGATATGCCCACCGTGCGCAACCAGGTCAACCAGCTGATTTCCGGTTTCCAAGGGAAGGAAGCGGTAGGCGTGGGCGGCGGGCGCCGCGAAGGCCACCGAGCTGGATCCACGGTTCTTGACCAGTACGGCCGCAATCTCACGCAAGCGGCACGCGATCACAAGCTAGATCCGGTAATTGGCCGGCACACGGAAACCGAGCGGGTTATGCAAGTGCTTTCCCGCCGGACCAAAAACAATCCGGTGCTAATCGGGGAACCCGGCGTTGGTAAAACCGCCGTGGTAGAAGGTTTGGCGCAACTCATCGCCGCCGATAATGTGCCGGAAACGCTGAAGGAAAAGCAGCTTTATTCTCTCGATATGGGTTCTTTGGTAGCCGGTTCGCGCTACCGGGGTGATTTCGAAGAAAGAATGAAGAAAATCCTCAAGGAGATCAATACTCGCGGGGACATCATTCTTTTCATTGACGAAATCCACACCCTGGTGGGTGCCGGTGCGGCGGAAGGTGCCCTGGATGCGGCGTCGTTACTCAAGCCGATGCTGGCGCGCGGGGAAATCCAGGTGATTGGTGCTACCACCCTGGACGAATACCGTAAGTACATTGAAAAGGATGCCGCTCTGGAACGGCGTTTCCAGCCGATTCAGGTGGAACAGCCCACGGTGGAACAGACCGTGGAAATCCTCAAGGGTTTGCGCGACCGTTACGAATCCTTCCACCGGATAACTATTACCGACGACGCTTTGGAAGCCGCCGCATCCCTATCGGATCGCTATATTAACGACCGCTTCCTGCCCGATAAGGCGATTGACCTGATCGATGAGGCCGGGGCCCGCTTGGCGATCCGGAAGATGACGGCACCGCCAGAACTGCGTGAACTGGACGAAAAGATTGCCGGTACGCGCCGCGAAAAGGAAGCCGCGATTGACGGCCAAGATTTCGAACGGGCGGCGAGCCTGCGCGATCAAGAACAGAGCCTTACCGCCCAGCGCGAAGAGCAAGAAAACGCGTGGAAGAGCGGAGATATGGACGTGGTATCCGTGGTGGATGAGGATCTCATCACCGAGGTGCTCTCTATGTCTACCGGGATTCCGGTGTTCAAGCTTTCCGAAGCCGAATCGGAGAAGCTGCTGCGCATGGAAGACGAATTGCACAAGCGTGTTATTGGCCAAAACGAGGCCGTAACCGCTATTTCGCAGGCAATTCGGCGCCAGCGGGCAGGCTTGAAGGATCCGAACCGGCCGGGTGGTTCCTTCATCTTTGCCGGCCCTACCGGCGTGGGGAAGACGGAACTGGCCAAGGCGCTTGCCGAATTCCTGTTCGGGGACGAATCGGCACTCATCACTTTGGACATGTCTGAATATTCGGAGAAGCACACGGTCTCGCGGCTGTTTGGTGCCCCTCCGGGATATGTGGGTTATGAGGAAGGTGGCCAGCTGACGGAAGCGGTACGCCGCAAGCCCTTCTCCGTGGTGCTGTTCGACGAAATCGAAAAGGCCCACCCGGATCTGTTCAACTCTTTGCTCCAGATTTTGGAAGAAGGCCGCTTGACGGATTCGCAGGGCCGCGTGGTCGATTTCAAGAATACGATCATCATTATGACCACGAACTTGGGAACGAAGGATATTGCCAAGGGCGTGCAGACGGGCTTCCAGTTCGATCAAGACGTCACCAGTTCCTATGAGCGGATGAAGACCAAGGTGGCGGAAGAGCTAAAGGAACACTTCCGCCCCGAGTTCCTCAACCGCGTGGATGACGTGATCGTATTCCCGCAGCTCAACCGGGAAGAGATCTTGCAGATCGTGGATCTGATGATCGCGAAGCTAGATGGGCGTTTGCGCGAACAAAGCCTTTCGCTGGCGCTCACCCAGGACGCGAAGGAACTTTTGGCAGACCGCGGCTACGATCCGGTGCTGGGCGCACGCCCCTTGCGGCGGGCCATCCAGCGCGATATTGAAGACGTGCTCTCCGAAAAGCTCCTCTACGGCGAGTTCAAGGACAACCAGGTGATCGTGGTGGGTGTGAACAAGGAAGACATTCCGATGAGCTTCACCTTCACCGGCCAGGATCCGGATGCTCCGCTACCGGAAGGCGCACAAACTTTCGGTGAACCGGAAGAAATGGAATCCTTGGCACCGGCCCAAAATACGAGCCATCTGATTCCGCCGGCCGGCCGGCCCTCCGGGCCCGCCTCCGGCGGCCTGCAAGCCGCGAACTAAAACTCAGGCGAGGGCCCCGGCTACCGGCCTAACCGGTTGGCCGGGAGGCCCGAGCCGTGAACTAGAACGCGCATCGCCTACGAGCCGCGAACTAAAACTCGCGCGGCCGTAGGCTAGGTGCAGGGCTAATGTCTAGGCGCAAGGCTAATAGGCTAGATTTAAATATGAGTGCGGGGAACGAACTAAGAGGAAGGCAGTTCGTTCCCCGCACTCTTGCGTTTAAGGCAAGCCCCGCGTGCAGCGCGAGCTTGCGCGGTAAATAATCAATCAGCGGTAAATTTTCGGGGGTTTAGTCACCCGGCGTTTTGTTACCCGGCAGCTTAGGTACCAAAGTTTAGGTACCAAGTGGTGGGTTACTCGACGGTCCAGTTGCCTGGCAGTTAGTTACTCGAAGGTTTAGTTGCCTGACGGTGAGTTACTCAGCGGTGAGTTCGTCGAAAGCAGCGAGTGCCTTGGCGCCGTATACCGTGCCCGGGCCGCCGTTCATGAGCAGGCACACCTTGATCATCGCAACGAGCTCTTCGCGGGTTCCGCCTGCCTTAGCCAAAGCGTCCACGTGCGCGATAATGCAGCCTTCGCACTTCGTGCTGATCGCAATAGCCAAAGCGATGAGTTCCTTCGTCTTGACGTCGAGCGCATCTTCCTTCATGTTCAAGTCATGCATATGCATGAAGGCTTTAAGATCTTCCGGGGCGGCCTTGAACAGTTCCGCAGTTTCCTTCTTATTGGCCTTCGCCTTTTCCTTGTAGCTCACGGTTTATCCTCTCTGATAGTAGTTCGAGCCGTCTCCTCAAATATACGCGAGAAGACGCGCGGAAAATCCCGCCCAGAGAAGAAAAACCGAGCAATAAAATCAATACCCAGCAACGCTATTGAAGCACATTTGAAAAATGCCGAACTAAATGCTATGATGGGTACAGTTTTTAGTCTTGAAGGAGTTCTTTGAAGCTTCGTAAGCATCTGCTTTCACTGCTGCCCAACATTACTGATATTCGCGAAATTCGCCAGCACTGGAAAACCGATATTCTTGCCGGAATCACCACCGGAATTGTGGCCCTCCCGCTCGCCTTAGCCTTTGGGGTGGCCTCGGGAGTAGGCGCGGCCGCCGGCCTAATTACGGCGATTGTGGCCGGAATCGTAGGCGCCATTTTTGGTGGTTCCCGGTTCCAAGTTTCGGGCCCCACCGGAGCCATGGTCGTTATTTTGGCTCCGCTGGTTGCCGCCTATGGAATCGGCGTCGTACCTTTGCTCTCGCTAATGGCCGGGGTACTGCTCATTGTGGGCGCGGTTTTGGGCTTGGGCCAGGTGGTCTCGCTGATTCCTTGGCCGGTGATTGAGGGGTTCACGCTCGGGATCGCCTTCATCTTGATTTTCCAGCAAATTCCGAATGCTTTGGGCGTGGAAGTACAAGCCGGGGGCAATACGCTGCTGGCCGGGTTCGCCGCAATACGCGAAGCTTCGTATCCGCAGGCGTTCCTGCCGTTGGCGGTGGCGCTAATAACCGCGCTGCTCATTTACTTCCTGGACAAGATTTCGCCGCAGTTCCCCGGTTCGCTGGTAGCACTGGCAATTGTGACCGCGGTGGCGGTGGTGGCGAAACTACCCGTGCCCACGATCGGGGAAATACCGAACTCTTTGCCCGCTCCACATCTACCTCCAATCTCGGCCGAGGTAGTAACGGCGCTCCTCCCGGGCGCGATTTCAGTGGCCTTGCTAGCCGGAATTGAATCCCTGCTTTCGGCGCGCGTAGCGGCCGGCATGGTACCGGGCGGAACCTATAATCCAGACCGAGAGCTTTTGGGTCAGGGGGCCGCGAACTGCGCCGTCGGCCTCTTCGGTGGTATGCCCGCAACCGGAGCAATCGTTCGCACCGCAGTGAACGTGCGAGCCGAGGGCCGTTCCCGGCTTTCCCCGGTAATACACTCCCTGGTGCTTGTGGGAGTGGTGTATGGAGCCGCCCAGATCGTAAGCGTGATCCCGCTTTCCGCTTTGGCAGGCGTACTGTTTGTGACGGCCGGGAGGATGATCCCGGTACATTCGATCCGCCAAATTTCGCGTTCCACCCGTACCGACATTCTGGTTTTCGTGCTCACCGCGCTAATCACAGTGGTATTTGACCTCATTTGGGCGATCCTCATCGGCGTTACCATCGCAACTATCTCGATCATGCGCGGTTTAGCGCGGCAATCCGGGGTGCGCAAGGAATACCCCACTAAGAATCCGCGGATTCGTACTTTGCGGATCGATGGCGCCATGTTCTTTGGCGTGGCAGATCGCATAGAGGAAGAAATTATCCGGCTAGACGACGTATGGGTGGTAATCTTGCGGCTCTCCCATGTGGGAGTAATGGATGCAACGGGCGCGAAAACGCTGGCGGATATCGTCACCACTTTGCGGGAAGCTGATAATCACGTGCTCGTGGTGGGGTTACGTACCGCCCACGAAGAGCTCACCGAATCCATGGGGCTTACTGCCGCGGCCGGCGGAAAGGAAAACTTCTTCGATAATATCGACGACGCCGTTACCGCCGCTGAGAAATTCTGCTCCGCAAAGTGACTTTTCGATACAGCAACCCCGCCAGTAAAAGCACTGCCCCCACAAGAGTGTAAATTTGCCACGAATCAACCTGTGACATCACCACATTCCAGACGGAAGTTTCTTCCGGCGGGAAAAAGAAGCCACTACCTAAGGCAATAAGAGACGGAATCACCCAGGTATACTTCTTTCCGCCTATGGCGGCAGAGATGATTGCCAGCCCCCACCAGAATGCAAATAGGCGAGGCAAAGCTAGCGGATTCGGCTCGTGCATATATGCCCCTAATCCCAGGCCAATTCCCAAAACCATGAGGAGAGAAATCGCAGCGTGGGTATCGGTTACCCGCCGCCGCGGAAGCGGATGGTATGCCGCTTCGAAGCCGGGAAATACGGTAGTGACGGCAACCACGGGGATACCCACAGTTAGCAACCGAGCCAAGGGGGTAACTCCACCTGCCACCCAGGAGTGAACGGTCACGCGTTCGCCAAGCAGGATAATCGCGAGGCAGATGGTGGGAATGACTATCAGGGCCGCAGGAATACCGTGGGCACGGATATACGCGTGCGTCAAGGCCCGCGGCAAGGCACCAGGCCGATTATTCTCGAAATGCGAGTAAGTTTGATTAGGCTCCGGATCTGTCATAGATTTCTCCCGCCCAAGCTTGCTGCTCTGCCAATGGTAGTTTTATGACCTGCTTGACCTCGTTGAGTAAAACCGAAGGCGCATAAACTATCGATTCGATACCGCTATCGTCCAAGATTCCCGGTGATGCTTGGTGGAGTAGCCACAAGGTGAAAAGAGTGGTGTTATCGAACATTTCTGCGCTCAAATCAGCGTTCGCGGCTTCGGTGTTGCTCACTTCCGCGTTGCCGGTAGCGACGCCATCGTGTTCCGCCGGAGTATCAGGCACAAAGAGGTGATTGGAAAGTGCCAGGACGTACGCCGTTGGGAGGGTAACTTGATCCGTGCCCATGCGTACCGAAAGGTTGAGACTGTAGGAAGCATTCGCCGTACCGTCAAGCGCAAAGTCCTGAAAACTTGCGGGCAGAGGGACTGTAGGAGGAAGAGCATCAAGTACTCGTTCTTGGATGGCCACCAGTTCGGGTAGTAACCGGCCGTGTTCTTTCCAAACGCATATCTGCGGAGGTGTGCGGCTGGCGCCAGCCTCCGATTCTGGGGTCGTGGGCGGGGAAGGGGAAGTGCAAACCACGAGACTAGCGGCCGGGCGCCGCAGTTCTGCTTGTGGCAACAATGCCGCCGTCACAATTACTATTCCCGCAAGCGAAAACGCGACGAAAGCTTGACCGTAACCGCGGGTTATCGAGCTTAAAATATTGGGGTGTTGGGCGCGGGCGGAAGGCCCAGCGATGAGAAGCGCGCAAAGGCAAGCCACACCCGCGAATAATGCCAGCGCCCCAGTTTTGACATAAGGCACAAGTTCATACGGTTCCTCGAAGGCAAACTGGGTCGCGAAAACACCCATGCCGAGGGTCAAACAAAAAGAGACAATTGCGCACACCGCTAGAGATAATTCAGAACGGCCAAGTAATTGCGCCACACATACGCCGCAAACGGCTACCGCTAGGTAGCAAACGCTGGGACTCCAGGAAAAAACTCCCCGTGCGAAAAACGTATTTGAGGGCGAGGAAATATGAGCGAATAAGGCGATAAGAAGGAGTGTTCCCGCGCTGGCAAGTATGGAAGCTACCGCGGGGAGAAGAAGACGAAGATTTTCTACGAAAACGGTTCGGCGGCGCAACGGCACCCACGAAAACAGACGCGTTTGCGTCTCGTACTTTACTTCGACCCCCTGGAGCGCGGCAACAAGCGGCGAAAACAGGAGGAATGGGAAAAGTGCCCCGGACGAAACCGCCGTACTTGATATATTCCAGCGGTTTCGCATAAGTATCGCAATGAGCACGACGATGAATAACAATACGGGCGTTGCGTAAACCAGAAGGTGACGGCGGTACCACAAGGGAGAACGAGTCTTAGGAGGTTTCATGAGGAGCCTCGCTTTCTCGGGGTGTGCTACCTACCGATTCCGCAAGGCTGGTTCCGGGAATTGCCGAAGCCGCAGGGGTGGGAGAGTGATCTTGACTTGCTGACTGGGCAGTTCCCACTCCAGTTATTGTTTCCGCAGGGTGGGAATGCCGAACAAGATGTAGGAAGCCGCTTTCCGCAAGGGATGTGCCGGCCGAGCGGTGAGCGGTGGCCAAGGCCTCCAGCTGTGCTACGTTGCCGTCGAAGATAATACTGCCCGCATCAAGTACGAGTACCCGGTCTGCTACGCGTACTACGTCTTCGAGTAGATGCGTAGAAAGTATGGTGAGCGGCGCGAGATGTTGGGAAATGAGGGTGCGGATAGCAACGCGCTGCTCGGGGTCCAGGCCGGCAGTCGGCTCATCTAGTATCAACACCTGGGGAGTGCCGATAATGGCACTGGCCAGGCCGCATCTGCGTACCTGCCCGCCGGAAAGACTGCCCATCCGATGGTGGTGAATATTCGCTATATCTAGCGAATCGAGCACTTCGCCAATCTGGGCGGATATTTTCCGCAAAGGCACTCCGCGCATCCAGGCGATGTAGGTAATGAATTCCACCACGGTTAGTTTTGGATTGAAAGTAACTTCTTGGGGGAGGAAGCTTATATCTGCGAGCTTGCCCGCGCGGATTTGCGCGGAGAGTTGCTGGCCATTAATCGTCACTTGACCGCTAAATGCTGGCAGGATACCCACGAGGGTTTTGAGGAGTGTAGTTTTTCCGGCCCCATTTACTCCGAGGAGTGCGACTACGCCGTCGCGAAGGGAAAAAGATAGATCGGTGAAAATCGGCGGGGATTTTCCGTACCGCTGGGTGAGTGCAGATGCTTGCAGTTCCATATTGTTCTCAGTCACCTCTATGAAGGTGTGGCCCGTCGGTGAACGAAGGGCCACACCTCCTCCTTTATGTTGAAACGATCAATAGCTACCCAACCTGACGCACGTTGCCGGAGGCAATCCCCCAGGTGCAAGCGTTTCGAGAGATCTGCGAGCTCCTGGAGCTCTTTTTAGGTAAACCCGCGCGAGTCGTTTTCATTATATCGACGTGTGGGATGGGTCACAAGGGGTGCGGGTGGGGTGGGGGACCAGATTCTGGAATAGGGATGCCGCGTTGTGGAGTAGGGTGAAAACATGCGTCCGATATTGAACATTATTTGGCTTTTCTGTGGGGGTATTTGGCTGGCCCTTGCTTATGCACTGCTCGGCATTTTTTCCTGCGTTTTTATTATTACGATCCCAGCGGGAGTGGCCTGCTTCCGCATTGCCGGATATGTGCTGTGGCCGTTCGGGCGCACCGTGGTAGAAAAGCCGGGCGCGGGAGCTGGCTCTTGCCTGATGAACGTGGTGTGGTTCTGCGTGGCCGGCCTGTGGTTAACACTCGTACACTTCGTTACTGCCTTGGCACAGGCGGTCACCATTATTGGCATTCCCCTCGCGGTAGCAAATATTAAGCTCATCCCGGTTACTTGCTTCCCCTTCGGCAAGTATGTGATCAGCACGCGGGCTGCCGGCCCGCGTTATCCCTCCCCATATCCGCACGGCTATTACCGCTAGTGCGTGCCTGTATTGCTAGGGCATGCCTATACCGCTAGTGCACGGCTATAACCGTTGATGCATAGCTACTGCCGTTACAGGCCTACCGGCCAGTAGAAGTGCTAGCAGTAGCAGTGCTAGCAGGCCGAAACGATTATTTGCTACCGAATTTTTGCCATTGTTGCGAACGCAGGCCGCGCAGTTAGCGCGCCGCTTTTTCACCGGCGCGAATCGCCACTTGCAGATGATTGCCAGCCGGTGGGGCTGGGCAGGTAGCAAAATCACTGAAGGCCATCGGGAAGTTCAAAGCGCGGTTGAAATCAATCTTCACCTCGCCAGTGCGCGTGGTCGCAAATTGTGCCGCTGAGTCCTTCTTCGGCAGGCCCGGCCCGGGGAAGGAAACAAAACGCCAAGCATCAGTTTCCTGGCCGGAAGTAGCATCCGAAAACACGGCCGTGAGCACGCCATCAGGGTCGCCTTGTACCGCCAGGCGGTGAGCGGCGGCGTCGTACCGGAAAGTGACTTCCCCTACCAGGTGTGCGGTGCCACGCAAACCTTCCCGCGCGGTACTAATTTCTACTTCGCGCGGGGCGGGGAAAGCGGTGAAGCGGGCGGTAACTACGGCGTTCGGGTCGTAGGCGAATACCGGGACGCCCGCAAAGCCGGTGCGGGTGGGAGCGTGCGGATCGCGGATGCGGACCATGTAACGCCCGCCGCGCATCCCCACTTCGGCGATGCGGTCTTGCCAGTGGAGAGTGAGGTCGGAATCATCTTCGGCGGTCACGATGCTTGCCTCTGCCACCACGACGCCGCCGCGGCGCACCCCCTCTGCGGGATCGAACTGGGCGAGCACGTGACCATCAACCTCGTGGAAAGTCCCGGGAAAACCGCTGACCGTGCGCGGGTGGGAGTTTAGCCACGTGAAGGAAATGAGGGAGAGCCAGCCGTGCGGGGCCGCCAGTTCCTGTTCGCGGCGCTGATGCCAGGCCTGCCACTTAGTAATTGCCTCTGTATCCTGCGGAATGTGTGAACCAGTATTCTCCATGCTCACATTGTAGTTGTGACATGCCGCCCATTCATCTCTTCCGATTTGGGGGAAAGTAGAATCCGGGTTATACTCGTATGCGTCCAAAAAACGAGAACTACTCAGTTCTGTTCTTGGTGCTGCGCCCGTAGCTCAGTGGATAGAGCGTCTGACTACGGATCAGAAGGCCGGGGGTTCGAATCCCTTCGGGCGCGCCAAACTCCTCCTCGGATGATTTTTCCCGGCGGGGAGTTTTTATTTTCCATCGGGGAGATATTTATTTACCGGGAGGAACGAGTATTCACCGGGAAACGAGTATTTACCGGGAACCGGGAACTCGTTTGTGTGCTAACCGTGAGCCGGAGCGAGGGTGCTCAGGAGCGGCGAAGGTAAGGAACGCCGGCGGTAACAAGGAGCGACGGCGGTAAACCGTAACTCAGCTACGCGCTATGCCAGTAGGCTTACTCCCAAAGTGGCGAGGCCGATAATAAAAGCAGTGGCAAGCGCGGCCAACACAACCGGGCGTAGCCCCACTTTGATAATGCTCCGGAAATGCACTCCCATTCCCAGTGCGAACATCGCGGCAGACATCAAAACTGTTTGCACCGGCTTGATTACGTCCAGCACCGCCATTGGAATCAGACCGGTGCTCCGCACTGCCACGCAGATAATAAAGCCGAGCACGAAGGCCGGAATTAGCGGCGGCAAAGCGGCCCGCGTACCCGCATCGGCGGCGCCCGGCGTATTTGCGTTTTCGCTCGCCTCGGCGCTTTGCCCGGTTCTCGCACCCGCTTGGCTGCTATTGTTGCCGCCGGGCAGGCTCGTGTTACCGCCGGTCAGGCTTGCAGCCGCTGCACGGGCTTGCCGCCGGTTTTGCCGCTGTTCCTGGCGCACCAGCCACCGGCGCCAACCGGAAAGGCCGATCATCACCGGGGCGAGCATGAGCACGCGAGCAAGTTTCACGGTAACGGCCACGCTCAAGGTTTGCGCGCCAATAATGCCGCCGGCCGCCACCACTTGCGCCACTTCGTGGGTGGAAAGCCCAATTAGCATGCCACTCGCGGTTTCATCAAAGCCCAAAGCGTGCACCAACAACGGCATGAGCGGAATCATGAGGGTGCCAAAAAGCACCACTAGGGCCAGAGCGGTAGCAGTATCGTCCTCATCGGCGTCGGACACCGCCATAGCGCCGGCCACCGCAGCCGCCCCGCAAATCGAAAAACCGGAAGCAATCAGCAACACTAGCGGCACGGCGAGCCGCAAGGCGCGCCCCACTAGCACCGTGAACAGGAAAGTGCCGGCCACGCACAAGACGGCAAGCAAGAAAGCACCGCCGCCAATCGCCGCAATATCGGAAAAAGCGAGCTGCAGACCCAAAAGCACAATGCCGAGCCGCAATACCTGCTTGCCTGCGATCGCAATCCCGGGTTGCAGGCGCGGCCCGGGGCGGCGAATATTGCACCAAATAATGCCCGCGAGGATCGCCACGAGCATCCCCGAAAGCGTGGGCACCAGATGATTGATCCAAGTGGCCACCACACCAACCAGCAAACTCAAAACTAGGCCGGGTAACGCCGCAGAATAGCGCGCCAAGGCGGGGCTTGTGCTCTCGGGGGTGTGGCTGCTTTCGCGCAAGTCTCGCCTTCCTATTATTGGGTGTGCATTTGCATTTCTGGGTGAGTACGACGCCGCCTGCCGGTGCCTAAGCCCTGCGGTATCTAAGCGCTGCCGGTGCCAAGCCCTGCCGGTGCCTAAGCGCTGCCGGTCCCAAACCCTGCGGTGCCTAAGTTCCTTGCTACGGCAGGGGCGTTCCTAACTACAATAGCGGATTCGGCGAGTGGGCCGAGGTGCCCGTGCCGGCAGGGCTGTTATCTGTGCTGGCGGGGCTGCTATCTGTGCCGGTAGGGCTGCTATCTGTGCCGGCAGGGCCGCTACCTGCGGTAATAATCACGCGCCTACTTGAAATCTTGTGTAGCTTGTTTATCGCGCGTTGTCTAGTGTATTTTTGGGACGTACTGAAAGTGTGCGCGGTCACCTGCTCGTTTAGGTGCTGGGTGCACTTCCGGTGCCATTGCGCCGTCGTCGTACCTACAACTTGGCGAACTCTGGATACCGCGAAGGTAACCCGTGGTTTCCGGTAGCGGGCCGCAGGTACCGGCAGGCTCTCGCGGGTCATGGGAGCCTGCCCGGCGGTTCAGTAATTTACCTTCGACTTGTGTTTGCTCACCACTTATCGTTACTCTGTGGCTAAGTAAGGGGAGGCGAACCTGAGCGCGTGGCGGGGTGCGGTGCTACGCGGTGCAGGAAAGATGCGCGGCAAGGTGCCGTGCGGGGTGCTGGGCGATCGCGCTCCGGCAACCGTACTCCGGCAACCGCGCAGCTCACAGCCACGTGTAGCCGTACGCGGCCGCAGCCGTACGCAACGGTAACCGCAGCCGTACGCAGCCGGAGCCGTAACCGTACCGCGCGCCGCGCGCAATAAAACAAAATAATGCAAATCAACCGCACCGGTGCAAGCACGGCAAGGTTTAGGTCTAAGCAAAGCTTTCGGCCCAAACGGAGGTCCCGGCCGAAACAGAGGCTTCGGCCTGAGCCGAAACAGTTGCGCCGGCGCGGTCACGGCACGGAACGAGAACGAAAGTCTCGTATTCTGGCCAGTCGATCAGTGCTGATCGGAGGATATATGTCATCCACTACGGTTCCGCAATATACCGCGGAAGAAGAAAAGCTCATCATACGTAATAAAGAGGGCGTTCCCGTGGGGATCAAACCCCACAACAAGTGGACGCCCGCCAAAATCATCCTTTGGGTGATTATTGCTCTGCTCGGCGGAATTGGGTGGACCATGCTCGCGATTGTGCGCGGGGAAGAGGTCAATACGATTTGGTTCGTTATCACCTCGGTCTGCACTTACGCCATTGGCTACCGTTACTACGCGCTCTATATTCAACGCAAAATCATGCGGCCCAATGACGCAAACGCCACCCCGGCAGAACGCGTGAACAATGGCCGCGATTTCGACCCCACCCACCGCGTGGTGCTATACGGCCACCACTTTGCGGCCATCGCGGGAGCCGGGCCGCTGGTAGGCCCCGTACTCGCTGCGCAGATGGGCTACCTGCCCGGCACATTGTGGATCATTTTCGGGGTGCTGGTAGCCGGCGCGGTACAAGACATGCTGGTACTCTTCTTCTCCATGCGCCGCGGCGGCCATTCGCTTGGCAAAATGGCCCAAACCGAAATCGGAAAGATCGGCGGGGCCGTCGCTACCGTCATGATCCTGGTAATGCTCATGATCGTGCTGGCCGTGCTTGCTATGATCTGCGTGAATGCGCTCGCGGAATCTTCCTGGGGCGTTTTCTCGGTAGGGATGACGATTCCGATCGCTATTGTGATGGGTCTGTTCTTGCGGTACGTAGCGCCGGGGCGGGTAACGGAAGTGTCAATAGCCGGTGCGGTGGCGCTCGTAGTTGCGATTATCGCGGGGCGTTACGTTTCTCTATCCCCGCTGGGCGAATTCTTCAAGCTTTCGCCTACCACCCTCGTGGTAATCATGGTGATTTACGGGTTCTTCGCCGCGATTTTGCCGGTGTGGTTGCTCCTCACCCCGCGCGATTACCTCTCTACGTTTATGAAGGTGGGCACGATCGTGTTGCTCGCGGTGGGGATCATCGTGGTGCGCCCGGTGGTACAGATGCCGGCAGTTACCGAATTTGCGAGCAATACGGAAGGCCCGGTATTTGCCGGTACGCTCTTCCCCTTCCTGTTTATTACGATCGCCTGCGGAGCGCTTTCGGGTATGCATGCCACGGTTTCTTCCGGTACTTCCCCGAAGATGATCCAGAAGGAATCCCAAGTGCGGCTGATCGGCTACGGCGGTATGCTCATGGAATCCTTCGTGGCGATTATGGCGCTTGCCGCCGCGGTATCGCTCAACCAGGGCATCTACTTCAGCATGAATACTTCCGCGGGCACGGTAGATAAACTCGCCGGGGAAACCGTGCTCACGCAAACCACCGACCGGGAAGATATCACCGCGGCCGCCGTCAAAAACCTCAACGTTTCCAACACTAAGGGTGAACCTATTGATATCGAATGGGAAACCTGGGATGCCGAAGGTAATGAGGTCACCTTGACCGACGGCGCGGCGCTCAAGGCCGTGGCTTCCGATATGGGTGAAGCTCACGTGGTTTCCCGTACCGGTGGGGCGCCCACCCTCGCCGTCTCCATGGCGCATATCCTGCACAAAATTGGGGGCGGGAAAGCAATGATGGGCTTCTGGTACCACTTTGCCATCATGTTTGAGGCCTTGTTTATTCTTTCCGCGGTCGACGCCGTTACCCGCGTGGCACGTTTCCAGGTTTCCGAAGCGCTGGGCGCGGTGTTCCCCAAGTTCAAAGACCCCGACTGGAAGGTAGGGGCGTGGATCGCCACCGCTCTCGTGGTGGGAGCCTGGGGGTCCTTGCTCCTCATGGGGGTCACGGACCCGCGCGGCGGGATCCAAACTTTGTATCCGCTATTCGGTATAGCCAACCAGTTGATAGCCGCGATCGCTCTAACTATTTGTACGGTTGTGGTGGTGAATAAGGGGTATGTGAAACACCTGTGGATCCCGTTGGTGCCATTGGTGTTCGACGTCGCCGTAACCTTTACCGCTTCCTTCCAAAAGATTTTCTCCACCGATCCGGCGGTGGGCTACTTCCAACAGTGGCGCAATGCGCGCGAAACGCTGAGTGGACTCACCGATCCGGCACGCATTGCCGATACCGAAGCGGTTATTCGCAATACCTTCATCCAGGGAAGCATGTCTGTTTTGTTCGTGGTCACCGTAACCTGGATTATCGTGTGTGCGGCCATGCGGATTATTTCTTCGATCCGCCAGCAGCGCTTCGTGAGTTCGGAAGAACCTTTCCAAGAATCGAACTTCTTTGCTCCCACCCACTTGGTAGCCACCAAGCTGGAAAAGAAACTGGCCGCCGAATACGCCGTGGTAGGCGATCCGGATCTGATTCCGGGCGTGAAGCATGGCGGCACCGGGCATAGTCACGCCGCGGCGGCGGAAACCCCCGCGAAAGAAAAACCTTAGCGCCTGGTATGTAGGCCAGCTCGGCATATAGGTCAAGCTGGTATATATGCCAAGCTGGCAACAATGCGCCCGGTGCGGAGCTTTAGTAACCGTGCCGGCTCGGTAAAGCGACAATGGAGTGAGGAAGGCGAGGTAGGGATAATGGCGGAGCGAAGTGCAGATAGGGCTGGGTACCTAAAAGCCGCGTGGCGCCGGCTGCGTGCCCAGTTGGCATATGCCGGCCAGCTCTGGCGGGCCTTTACCGGGGAAGCGGCCTATGACCGCTACGTGGAAAGGCACCAGCGCCACCATCCGGACTGCCCGCCCCTGACGGCCAAAGAGTTTTGGCGGCAACGGGCCGAATGGAACGAGCACAATGTGCAAAGCGGCTGCTGCTGAAAGTTGGTGCTGGCTCCGGCGAATCTTGCTAGCTCTCCAGAGTGAGCGGCACCGGTTCTCCAGAGCAAGAGGCGCCGGTTCTCCAGAGTGAGCGGCACCGGCAGTATTGGCAGCACTAGCCCAAGCGGGGCTGGGAGGTGAAGACTCGCCTCCCAGCCCCGCTTGTTGTTTATCTCTGTTGCCTGCGAGGAGCAGGCGGCCCGCACGACCAAGCGGCCCGCCACCGCGCCGGCCCACGCGAACTGGGCGGCCCACGCGAACCAGGCAGTTCGCGCGAACCGGGCAGCTCGCGCGACCAAGTGGCCCGCCACCGCGCCGGCCCACGCGAACCGATTTTCTAACCAGAGTTGAGGATTTTGACAACAGGGAGGAAAAGTGGAACACTTGTCAGACCCCATCAATCAATTGACTGATTGAGTCTAAGTGCGTTGAGCGGCTTCAGTGAAGCTGGCTGCGCCTAGGTAATCAGCGCCGCGCGGCGGCATTCCAGCGCGGCGGCATACTAATAGAAATAGAAAGGACGAGCTTTATGCGCGCATTAGCTAAAAAGTTTCTCACGGCCTGCGTAGCAGGGGCACTGTTGCTCGTATCTTCCGGGTGTGGAGGAAGTAGTTCTTCTTCGGCACCCACGGGGAAGGCGGGAGAGACGGCGTCGGCACCTGCAAACGGGCAAACGGGAGAGCAAGGTGGCCCGATTGAGATTACGGACGTTACCGGAAATAAAGTAAAGCTGGAAAAACCGCTGGAGAAAGCGCTAATTCAGTATTCCGGATCGGGTGGGCCGATTTTGACCATGGCCGCGCTCGACCGTGATAATTACACCTCGAAGATTGCCGCGATGGATGACGGTTTGGAAAAGAACCGGAAAGACCTGTGGGATCTGCTAGTGGCTGCCAACCCGGAACTGCAAGATATTCCGAAGATTGGCGATGTTGGCAAGGATGAGGTTTCCGCCGAAGAGCTGCTTACTATGGGCGTGGACGGCATTATTGTGCCCGTGCGGCTGAAAGCCAAGATGGATCCGCTGGCGCAAAAGGCCGGCCTGCCGGTGCTATATATTGATTACCACGGCCAGAAACTAGATACTCACCTCGAATCTACGGAAATTATTGCCAAGGCTACCGGGCTCACTAAGAATCTGGACGCCGTCAACGGTTTTTACCAGGATGTGGTGGGCGGAATTGAAAGCCGCGCCGCCGGCCTGGACCGCAGTATTTCTACCTATCTGGAAATCGGTTTCGGTGGGCCCGAAGAGTACGGCAATACCTACGGTTCGGAAATGATGTGGGGTGCCATCCTGGAAGCCGTGGGCGCGAAGAATATTGCCACCGATTTCTTGAAACCCGATGAAGCTACTCCTATCACGCCTGAACAGGTGCTGGTAAGCAATCCAGATCGCATTATTATTGCCGGCTCCACCTGGGAGGACCAGCCGACGTCGGTGAAAATTGGCTTCTCGGTGAGCAAGGAAGAAGCCATTGCCTCCCTGGCTCCCTACCAGGACAGGGAAGGTTGGGATAAGTTGACGGCCATCCAAAATGGGGAGCTGTACGCGATCGGCCACCCGCTCACGCGGGACATGCTCGATTTCTACTCCTACGCGGTGCTGGCTAAACTCTTCCACCCGCAAGAATTTACGGACCTGGATCCAGACGCGCTGATGCAAGAATACTTCGAACGCTTCATGCCGATCGATTTCCAGGGAACCTGGTTCGTTAAGTATGAGTAAGCGTATTGCACGCACGAAAGGAGCGTCGCGGTTTGCGTGGGTAGTGGCCGCGGCGCTCCTAGTGCTGGTTTGCGCGGCGGTGGATCTTTTGGTGGGCCCGGCCGATATCAAACTTTCCAACCTCGCCGTTATTTTCGACCCCACTTCCCTCGAACATATCGCCTTCTTCCGCATGCGTATGCCGCAAACTCTTATGGCAATAGGTGTGGGCCTGAGCCTGGGGTTAGCTGGCGCGGTAATGCAGACGATCCTCAATAATCCCCTCGCCAGCCCCTTCACCCTCGGCGTTTCCTCCGCGGCTAGTTTCGGGGCAGCCGTGGTATTTGTGCTCGCCTTACCGATCGCTTACGTGACCGGCGGCGCGCTTGTCATGGCACTACTGGCGGTGTTAGTCATTTTCGGCGTGGGTAATTATTTGCGGATGAGTAATTCCGCGCTCGTGCTAGCTGGCATTGCCCTGAATTTCTTTTTCGACGCTTTGCTTTCGCTCATCCAATACCGCGCTTCCGAAGATACTCTCTCCTACATCGTATTTTGGACCATGGGTAGCCTCAGCCGCGGTTCCTACGGTCAGGCCTGGGCGCTTCTAGCGGTGTGCGGCGTTGCCTTCCTCATTATCCTGAAAAACTCGTGGAACCTTACTGCCCTGAAATTTGGGGAGGAACGGGCGCAAGCCTTAGGGGTGCCGGTGGCGCGCGTGAAAATCCTCTGCCTGATACTGGTTTCGATCGTCACTGCGGTAGCGGTGAGTTTCTGCGGAAAAATCGGTTTCATCGGACTTGCCGCCCCGCACCTGGCGCGCCGTTTCGTTTCCGAAGACCAACGTTTTTACGTAACCGCTTCCGCGCTTATGGGAGCGATTATCCTCCTGGTTTCCTCCATTCTTTCGAAGCTGGTGGTGCCCGGTGTGGTGGTTCCGATCGGCATTATTAGTTCCCTGATCGGTATTCCCTTCCTCGTGTATGCGCTGCTTAGCCAACGACGCCGGAGGCTGTCCTAATGCCAACAGGCAGGGCATTTACACGGGCGATGCAGCGGCCAAGGGCTGCGAATATGCAGGGGAGTGGTGGCGGCTGGGGTCGCGAACCTGGGGTGGTGGCTATGGGCTGTAATTATGCGGGTGCAATAGCGGTGGCCGGGGGCTGTAAATATGCGGGTGGAATGGCGGCTGGGGGCTGCGAAAGGCAAGAGAAATGATTCGGGTAAAGGATTTTTCGTTTAGTTACGGCACGGTACCGGTTTTAGCGGGCGTGAACTTGCAGGCACAGCCGGGGCAGATCACCGCGCTCATGGGTGTGAACGGGGCGGGGAAGACCACGCTGATACGGGCAATTCACAACCCTCGCTGGCGGCCGCGCGGGGCTACTGCCGCCGGCGAGATCAGTACCGAAGGCGTGGTTTCTTATCTCAATCAGCACGCAGAAGGAAATCTTCCTTTTACCGTTTTTGAAACGGTGCTCATCGGGAAAGTGGCGGAACTAGGCCTGCGCACCACTCCGGAAGACGAAGCAGATGTATATCGCGTCTTAGATCTTTTGGGCTTGCGCGAAATCGCGACGCGCCCCCTCAATGAATTATCGGGCGGGCAAAGGCAAAAGGTTTTTATCGCCCAGGCATTGGCAAAACAGCCGAATATATTGCTGTTAGACGAGCCGACTTCCGCCTTGGACATTGAAAACCAGTACCGGATTATGCACCAGATCAAAGAGCTCACGATTAGCCACGAGTTGGCTACTCTGGTGAGTCTGCACCAAATCGACCTTATCGAAAGGTTTGCGGACCACGTAGTGGTATTGAGCGAAGGCAAAGTGTATGCCCAAGGAACCCCGGCGCAGGTATTTACCGCAGAAATGTTTGCCGAGGTATATCACGTGCAAGCCACGCTGGTAGAACAAGACAACCGGATCCTATTCGGATTCGATATTCCGCACGGCGTTCCAGAAAGCTCCCGCTAGCGGTACTTGATGATATAGCCGGGATGCCCATTGGCGGCACAGGCTGCTAGTAATAGCTCCAGTAACGCTTGACGGCTAGGCATCCGGGCGTTTCCCTGTGTGGGACTTCATTACCAAAGCTCCCCAAATGCGTGCCGTAGCACATAAAAATCTTGAAGTGTTGTTTAAATGTACCTGAGTGCGTTCGCCGGAAGTGAACGCGAAAACGTGCCACATTGCAAAATTGAAATTTCCGGTTTTGTAAACATGCAGCTCATGTGGCTAGTTAACGCCTAGCCGTGCGCTGCAAGTTTAGTGCACAAATATTGAAATGTAGAGGGAAAGTGAGCGGCAATCTGGAAGTTTCGACTATCGTCTTGAGGGTGCGAACTAAAGGGAAAACTTAGGTCCTGGGACTTTCTTCCTACTCCACGGCGCTGGTTTGTAGCGCGCAAAGAAGGAAGTTTTGGAAACTGGTGAAACTTCCCGCAGATTGTAAGTAAGTGATGTGGGCACGCCGGAGGGTGCGTCTGCATTACGTGAAATTGGCATTGCGTACCTCGTCCGAACTTGGTTCGGCACACAAACGCATCCGCTGGGGAGGCGGCTTATGTACTTGGGGTCCAGAAAGAAGAATGCACCGATCGCCGTAACGGCGTGGCTGTGCGTCCTCGTCCTCGTAATGTCCATGTTTGGCGCTGCGCCTGCGGCATGGGCACAGCCGCAAAGCACCGGCGGCAGCAAGCCGGGATTTGTTACCGCGCAAAACGCCCCGGCGGAAGGCAATGGCGGATCGTACGTGGTGGGCTCCGAGCAAGATCCGTGGCCGAACCTGCAAGGAGATAATCCTTTCGCCGGAATTACTGAAGCCGGCTGTGAGCAGGCCAAGATCGCGGTCATGTTCGACTTTGCTGGTACCTACACCTGGGAAACCATGGGCGGGGTTTTCAGTGACAGTTCTTTTATTGGTACTTGGGGTTACCACATTCCTGATAAGGAAATTCGCGATTCCTTGTGGGGATCCGATAAATACGATGTAAACAAAAGCGAGCGGGAAAATATTGATAATTGGGGAACCTGGTACAACGGTAAGCCGTATGTTCGGCGCATGGACCAGGCTCAGCAACTTGAGGATGCTATCTCCAAGCTAAAAGGAAGCCCTACCGAGGTGGGGATATATACCTTCTCGCAGTTTGAGGACCGTGGTGGTAGTGGCTACGTACTCTCCGATGGGACGATCGTTGGTGGGCACGCCACTGGAAATACTCCAGATCTGCCAGCAACGTCACTCGCAACTGAAGATGGCTACGAACGAGTTGTTGAGAAGATCCGTTCTTTAGATGCTACTAACCCGAAGTGGCCAGGGCAGCGGCGCGAATTGGAGTCAAGCTCGGATTGGATGTGGGCTTTCAAGAAGATGGCCCAGCACGTTGAAAAATACGGGTACACCGATATTTTCCTGGTTTCTGTAGGGAGAAGTAAGCAATCGGCAGAGCAGGTTAATCCCTATGTGCAACAGATTGTCAGATCGGGTACTAAGATCCATGTTCTGGAAATGGGGCCGGCCGCACAGCATCGTGCGGACATGTTCTCGGACCTGTACTATAACGATCCCAATACCGGTAAGGCATGCTCGGTAACTAACCGGTGGGGCGAAGTGCCAGTGCCCGGCCAGATTTCTTTAAACACCAGACTTAACCGCAGTATTCCCGCCTGTAGAGAAAAGCGCATCAGTTTCACCGAGATTAGACACCCGGACGGCGGCTATGACATCGGTGGGTACTACGACCAGCGGATTTCGCGGCAGGAACAAAACGACGTCCGTGATGGCAAATTCTCCGATGAGATTAACATGGCCTTCTACCGCAAACAGTGCATGACGCTTACCAGCCAGGTTATGGATGGAGAAAAGCGGTACATGGGGCCGCGCGCTGGCGCAGGAATCACCGCTACTTACAAAAATAATAAGACGGGGCGGGCCGAAACTCACGCTCTAACCACAAATGAGCATGGAGCCGCGCAATTGGACCCGGGTGATAACGTAACCCTGCTCGGCGTCACGCAAACCGATCCGCATGATCCGCAGCGGGATTATGCCTCCACGCCGTACACTCAAGATCAACCTCTGCGATGTATTGGGTATGCCGTTGGTAAGCAACCAGAGCCGGTGCACCCCTCTGCCTTGCAACGCGCGCCTATGCCCGATGGGCAATACGGCCTCAATGTAGAGCAGGGTCGGGCGCCGATAACTATAGGAGCGCAAGATACCTCGGGGGCTTCGGGGCGTGACTATTCGTACGTAGTATGCGGCTTCTACAGCCGACCTATGCAAGACGTGACCTATACCAAGGTGAGTAATGTTGATCCCTGGACCTGACCCCCTGTTGGTGGACATAGGCTAGCCCCGGCGTTCAGCCGGAGAAAGGTAGTCTTCTACCATGTCCCGTAAAACATATTCCGCGCA
>NZ_FNAU01000007.1 GCF_900102025.1 Actinobaculum suis
TGCGCGGAATATGTTTTACGGGACATGGTAGAAGACTACCTTTCTCCGGCTGAACGCCGGGGCTAGCCTATGTCCACCAACAGGGGGTCAGGTCCCACCAAGCTCTCCCCTGGGGGAGAGGCCGGATGGGATGATCTAAACAGTGCCTCCTGGTGCCTAAAGGACGGTAACACCCCGGAGCAGATTTGGTACCGCTACCACAGGCTGTGGAATACCCAAGTTGCAGATATGGCTGGCGACTTCAGCTACACGCCCACTTTGAGCGTGCGTAAGAACGTGATTGATCGGAATAGTCCCGATGATCAGTTCGAGCTGACTGCTTCATTTGGTGATGTGAAGGAAACCGCTACCACAACCGGCACCGAAACCGGTTTGCAATCCGAATATGCGGGTCCGCTCCCGGTTACGGCCGGTACGAGCGTTACGGTTTCCGAAAAACTCACGACCGGTGGGGACATTGGCAGCGCCTATGCTCCGCGTCTGCAGTGCGTGAATGGCAACGGAGAAACCGTGGTGGATGCTGGCACCGATGCTCTCAATATTCAGGGCGATACGGCCAGCCACACCTTCCAGGTTCCCAAGGCGGTTAAATCCGGTTTGGATCTAACCTGTACCTTCACGAATGGTAAACCGCGGCACAGTTTGCGAGTGGTCAAGCTCGACGCCGATACCTCGACTCGCCTCCCGGGTGCGACGCTCCGTTTGTGGCGCGATGTTAACGGCGACGGCCAGTTGCAGGAAAACACCGATGAGCTGGTTGTCACCAATTCTGAGCAGAGGGTTCCGGACGCGGATGACGGCCGGGTCCTTACCCCCGAAGATGGAGTGGTTGTCTTCCCCGGTTTGCCGGATGGCAAATACCTGATTGAAGAGGTCAGCGCGCCGGAAGGCTTTGTGATTCGCGACCCCGAACGGGTAGAGATTTCTGGCGGAGATAGAAGCATCTGCTTCTTCAACTACCACAAGCGTTTCCAGTTCACGGTAACGAAGGTCGACGCCGATACCTGGGCGCCGCTACCTGGCGCAGAGCTAGAGTTGTGGCGCGATTCTGACGGCGATGGAAACTTCCGTCCCGAACAGGGCTATGACAACCCGGTTTACCCAGACAGCTTGCGACCGATTTATGGCAATGCTTCTACCAAGGTTGTTACCGATGAGCAAGGCGCCTTCACTTGGCGCGGTCTCGAAAAGGGCCAGTACTGGCTCACGGAAACCAAGGCTCCGGATGGGTTCAAAACCATCGAGAAACCAGTGTCGGTTGTGATCACCGATAAAGACGTGGAAATAATGCTTCCTAATGAGCGGATGCGCGGAACTATCAAGTTCGAAAAGCGCGCCGCGGAAGGTGACCGCCCACTCCTGGGTGGCTCGCAATGGAGGTTAACGTACCCCCAGGATATGGGCGGTCCCCAGACGTCAGTACAGTTTGAGGATTGCGTCGAGGCCCCTTGCACGGGTCCCGATACAGATCCCACTCCTGGCGTCCTACAAGTTACGGACCTACCTCTGGGCACTTATTGGCTTCAAGAGACGAAAGCACCGAGTGGCTATCAGCTAGATAGCTCCTCGCGTGAAATCACTCTTGGTTCGGATGAGCCATTCGCCTTGACAGGCGATCAGGCCATTCTCAACGAGCAGCGCACTGGTCCTGCGTTGCCGCTTAGCGGAGGAATCGGACGCGATATCTTCCGCCTTGCAGGGGGAGGAACGTTACTTGTTGCTCTCACTGTATCTCTAATCATGCTTGGACGCAGGCTCAAGGAGAAACTCGGCTAGTACAGCGATACACGCAGTCAGCGAGTTCCGATTTGAAGGGAATTACATATGGGCGCAAAACCTATGAAGCTAAAGCGTCTTATCGCTTTGGCCTTGGCCTTTGCCGTTGCGTGCATGTTTGGAGGCGCAGCCTTTGCTCGCCCCGCATTTGCCGCACCGGCGCTGGGCGATATGCCAACTGACAATGGTTCGATCATTGTCCACAAGCTGGAAAACAACCCTGTTGCAACCCAGCGTGGCGACGGCACGGAAATCAAGCCGGGCTTGGCCAACAAGCCTCTGGAAGGTGTTACCTTCCGCGTTACCCCGGTGAAGGGTCTGGATCTTAAGGACAATGCATCTTGGGAAAAGGTAAAGGACCTCACCTTCGATGCGGATCACAACCAGGTAAAGGCTGGCTCTGAGGTTATTAACCTTGGTTCCGGTCCGGTTGAGGGAGAACAAGAGCAAGATACCAATAGCGAAGGTATCGCGACGTTCGCAAATCTCCCGATTGGTGTTTACTTGGTGCAGGAAACCAACCCGGGCAATAACCCGATCACCAAGAAGGCGGATCCGTTCTTCGTGACGATCCCGCTGCCGTCGACCGGTGGTAAGTGGCTGACCAACGTTCACGTATACCCGAAGAATGACGTTAAGACTCCGGGTACCAAGGAAGTGACGACGGACGAGAACCTCCGCAAGATTGGCGATGAGATTCCCTGGACCATTACTACCAAGGCGACCCAGGATTCCCCGAGCCAGTACGGCGTTGTTGATCAGTTGCAGCCGTACCTCGATTACGTTGCCAATTCTGCTGGCGTGGAAGTAGAAGGTAAGGCGCTGACCCCGGATGTCGACTTCAAGGTAACGACGGGTGACGCTCCTGCGAAGCACGCAAAGATCGCGCTGACCGAATCTGGTCTGAAGCAGATCAAGGCTGGTAATAACGTTGTATTCACGCTGAAGACGAAGATCACCTCCCTGCCGGAAGGTGGAGTGGTGGAGAACACCGCGTGGCCGATCGATGGTCAGCTTGATCCGTTCGGCAAGTGGGATGGAACCCCGGAGAACCCGCCGGTGACGCCGCCTATTACCCCGACGGAAAAGCCGAAGTACGGTCAGTACCAGTTCAAGAAGGTTGACGCGCAGAACCCGGGGCAGCCTCTCTCTGGCGCTAAGTTCGGAATTTACGCTGACGAGCAGGGCACGAAGCTTCTTGCGGAAGCTACTTCTGATGAACACGGCGTTGTGAACTTCCCGGGTATCTACCTCGGTAAGGGTGACAAGGTAACCGAACGTGTTGTCTACCTGAAGGAAATCCAGGCTCCGGCTGGTTACGTGCTCAACGACACCGCCAAGAAGATCACCCTCAAGCCGGGTGCATACCAGCTTCAAGATACTGACAACGTGACGAACACCCAGCAAAAGGGTCCGAACCTGCCGCTGACGGGTGCGCAGGGCAAGCTCTTGCTGAGCGTTTCCGCGATCGCGGTGCTCGCACTTGCTGGTGGTCTGGCCTTCCGCAACAGCCGCTCCAAGGTGCGTGGCTAAGCACGGCCAGTAAAGCCAAACTCGGCTCCCTCCTTTTGAGATGCTTTAGCACTCGTCTTGAATGCTGAGCACTACGCACGCCGAGTGGCTATGCAAGAGAACGGGTGGGGCGTGCCCTGGAACACTCCAGGTACGCCCCACCCTTCCTCTATGTTTATTTCTGAGGCGCCGCGCTTCTTAAAAAAGATCGCGTTGCGCCGTGTAAAAACGGCATCGTTGCAAGACCCAGCAAAATTAGTTCGGGTACGCGTGCACGCGCCGAAATTTAGTGCGAACGGTCCAAACACGGTTTCCAAAGACTATTGGGAGTAGGGATGAAGCGTTTAGGCACGGCCTTTCTGGTGGGGTTCCTGGTGCTTCTGGGCGCCGGCTTGTGGTTCTACCCGAGCGTGGCCGGCTGGAAGGCTCAATGGGAACAGTCCCAACTGGTAGATGACTACGCTACTGAGGTAGACCATGCCGAACCGGGCAAAGCGGAACAGCTTGCCCAAGCTCATCTCTACAACGACGCCCTTTCCGCCGGAGCAGTGCTCGGCTCCAATGAACGCATCCCCGAAGGCGTCGGCCATCTGGCGGAAAACCCCGAGAGCGGGGAAAAAATCTTGCCCTATATGCAGCAGCTCAACGTGGGCGAGAACGATCTTATGGCCCGTTTACGGATTCCCAGCATCGACGTCGACCTTCCCGTATATCACGGGACCAGCGATGAAACCCTACTGAAAGGCGCCGGCCACTTGGAAGGCACCTCGCTTCCGGTAGGTGGCAAATCCACGCACACCGTGGTCACCGCACACCGCGGCCTAGCTAGCGCCACCATGTTCACGAACCTTGACAAAGTAAAGGAAGGGGACACTTTCACCCTCGAAGTCTTTGGCGAAATTCTCACTTACCGCGTGTTTTCCATTCAAGTGGTGCTGCCCGAAGAATCCGAAGAAGTACGGGTGCAAGAAGGGCGCGACCTAGCAACATTGATTACCTGTACGCCGCTCGGCATCAACACGCACCGGATCCTGGTGACCGGCGAACGCGTGATCCCCACCCCGCAAAGCGATATCGACGACGCCGGTAAAAAATCTGCCCTGCCGCGCTTCCCGTGGTGGGCGGTGGGGCTCGGCGTCGCGCTCCTCCTAGTGCTCGTGTACTGGGGTTACGAGATCCGCATCTACCGGAAAACCCGCAAAAATCTTCCCGACGCCGCCGCATCCGGTAACACGGGCGCGGCCAGCAACTCGGGCGCGGCAAGTAGCGAGAGCACAGCCGCCAGCGCGGGCACCGCGAACACAGCCGGCACAGTGGGCGTAGCGGGTAGCGAGGGCATAACTAAAATAGCCCCCGCATCCGGCAGTGCGGGGGCAAAGGCTAGCCGCGCACGCCGCCGTTCCCGCCGCCGCCGGCGCCGCATTGGTAGACATGAACGATTTGCGGGCGGACCCGAAAGCCCGCCCGCAACAAAGCCTTAAAACCTTCCGCCGCAGAAAGCGCCGGCACGGAAGCTAAAGCTCCGATAACCTAAACCCGATTTAGGTTTCCGGTTTAGGTGGCCGGTTTGCTATTTGCTATTGCGTTGCCTGCCGAGTTCCGTCGTGTAATAACCGGCTTCCTTCGCGCGGTCGTAGGAACGCTGGATTTCGGCTTCTGCCGCTTCGCGGCCTACCCAGTGGGCGCCTTCCACGGATTTGCCCGGTTCTAGGTCCTTGTACACTTCGAAGAAGTGTTGAATTTCCAGCCGGTGGAACTCGGAAACATCTTCGATTTCGGTACGCCACGAGGCACGCTGATCGGTTGCCGGCACGCACAGCACTTTATCGTCGCCACCCTTTTCGTCGCGCATGCGGAACATACCGAGCGCGCGGCAACGAATCACGCAGCCGGGGAAGGTGGGCTCTTCCAATAGCACTAGTGCGTCGAGCGGATCACCATCTTCGCCCAAAGTATCGTCAATAAAACCATAATCGTCCGGATAGCGGGTTGACGTAAAGAGCATCCGGTCCAAACGGATACGCCCATCGACATGGTCAACCTCGTACTTATTGCGGTTGCCCCGCGGAATCTCGATCGTGACGTCGAATTCCATCATGGTGTTGTCCTCCTCGATTACACCGCGCACTATATTTCCCTGGCTAGGGTCCCATTATTGCCGTCTTTTGTGCCAAGGGCCAACTATTTGGCTCTCAGGAGTTGTTTTCTAGTCAGATTACGGCCCGTCCGCCCGCGGCGCAGAGCGGAAACCCGCAATTCCCAACCGCGTAACAACCGCGTAACAACCGCGGGCACCGCCCGCGCTGCAGGAGCAGAAATCACGGGAGCAGAACCGCTGCGTGCCGCATAATCCTGGCGGCCAATCGCGGGCTGCGGCGCGCGCGGCGGCGGAAACCAGCTGAGCGTGCGAGAATGAGCCTGTGAAAAAGTCGTATGTGGTAGCCGGCGTCGTTATTACGCTACTAAGCGGGTACGGAGCTCTGGATGCAATGGATGTGGTACCCGGGCCGCTTACCGTGGCACCCAGTGTGGAACCGGTAGCCGCATACCCGCAGGCAGCCACGCCAGGCGCTGCCACGCCTGCGCTCGCCCCGGCAAACGAGACCGCGGAAAAGTATCGCCCACGCGTGGAACAAGCCCTGCAGGAATTCGCGGCTGATCCGCGCGCAACCAGCGACCTTTCTGTGGTGGTGCGCGATCCGGCCAGTGGGCAAACTCTTGCCAGCCTCAACCCGGATACGCCGCGCATTCCCGCCTCTAATCAGAAACTTCTCACCGCGGTTGCGGCCCTGCACGTACTGGGGCCCGATACGACTTTCCCCACCGTCACCCGATTGGATGGCACCACGCTCTATCTGGTGGGCGGGGGCGATAACCTGCTCTCCCCGGATAGCGGCAACCCGGAAGGTGTGGATGGGCACGCGGGCCTGGGCGAGCTTGCCAGCAGTACCGCGGCGCGCCTTAAAGAATCCGGAATTACCAGCGTTGACCTGCGCGTAGATGCCTCCCTATTTACCGGGCCGGCTTACAACACGCGCATGCACCCGGGTAACCAGGCTTACATTATGGAAATGGCGCCGCTCGCCGTGCATGGTTCCCTGGTGCCCCGCCACGGCTACCAACCAGACCCGGCGGGTAACGCGGCTTTGGTGTTTGCGGATCGTTTACATGAAGAGGGGATTGAGGTGCGCGGCGTGGCTCCCGCTCCAGCAGATGGTGGCGACGCCGCCGCAAACAGAGAATCCGGGCCGCAAGATAGTTCCGGGCCGCAAGCGGGTTCTGGGAGCGAGGCAGAAAATGGTGCCGATAGTAATGCCGCGGCCGGCACTCGCCAGGTCGAAAAGGCCAGCGCTCCGGAAACGGCCCGCGAACTAGCCCGCGTGGAATCGGCGACCGTACGCCAATTGCTCGATTATATGCTCACCGAATCGGATAATACGACGGCGCAAACTCTCGGCCACCTCATGGCCGTGGCCACCGGCCAACCCGCGGATTTCGAGGGGGCCGCAAAAGCCACCCGCACCGCACTTACCGAACTCGGTTTGCCGCTCACCGGCGTAGAAATCGCCGATAACTCCGGGCTTTCTGATGAAAACCGGGTAACCGCGAAATTGCAGGTAGCAATTATAGATGCCGTCTATTCGCACCAGGATCCTACCTATGGGGCAATCGGAGCCGGGCTGCCCGTATCCGGGTTGAATGGAACTTTGGATAAACGGCTGGGAGGCCCGGACACGGGCGGGAAAATCCGTGGCAAAACCGGTACTTTGGCCGAAGCCGTTTCAATTTCGGGCGTACTCACCACCCGCAGCGGCAATGTGCTCGAATACTCAATCCTAGTGAACGGTTTAGAAGACCGTTCGATACTGGATGCGCGGGCGGCAGAAGATGAATTTTTGGGCAAGCTCGTAGCGCTGGAGTAGTGCTGCCCGGGCGGGCGGAAGTTGGAAAACGGCGGGAACCGCATGGCGCTGAGTGATGAAAAAAACAGCCCGCTTGCGAATATGTCTGATAAATTCGCTGACCGTCGATAGTACGCGCAAAGGAGCTGTGCACCGCCGTCTGGGTGTGCGAAAATGCCGCGCTCGCGCGGGTCTTTCCAGGTTTTGCAGAAAAGGTTGAAAGGGATGCAAGGTTGCCCCTAATCCGGTATTCTCGGATTTGTCGGACAAGTTCTGTGTGCAGGGTCGCATGCTGAACTTGGGAGCGCCGCAGGCGCTTTGCGATAACTCGTCCATGTACTCAGTGCGCGCGTATCTGGTCCACGTTTGCCGCGCGGAAAACTTCCCAGTTTCCCCGGTAGCGGGATATTAGATATGCACGCGTTGTTTTTCGACGCCGGAGGGCACGGGGCTGTGCCGAAGCCGGCGTCGTTTGCAACACCTGAGCGTGAAAGGGAAACACATGAAAAAAGAGGGGATGCCACGCCCGTGGAAAGCATTCGCGGTCACCGTGGCAACATTGGCACTTACCGTATCGCCCCTAACGGTATCTGCCACACCGGTGCACGGCGAACAGAGCTCGCCGAGCTCGGCACAACAAACTGAAACCACCGCGCCCACGATAGAAACGCAAGAGCGAGCCGCACCGGCCGAGCAAACAGCACCGGCCGAGCAAGCCGCGCCGGCCGAGCAAGCCGCGGAAAATACTGACCCGGGTGCACAAAACTCCGATAGCTCGGCAAAAACGCCGGAAGCTTCCGGCGCTGTGACTAATCCTGCCGCAGAGTCGGTAGCTAACACAGCAGAAAATGACGAGGCTACAACCGCTGAAAATGGCAAGGAAGCCACCGCGGAGAAAAACTCGCCGGCTGAAAAAGAACTCACTTTGCGCAATACCTTGCCCGAATATGAGCTTCCAGGAAAGCACGTAACAGATGTTATGAAAGCTCCGGGTACCGAACGGCAGTACCTGGGCCAACCAGATCTGATTCGTACTCGCACTGGTCGACTCATTTCTGCTTTCCCGCAAGGCCACGGGCACGGACCACTCATCATGATGGTCTCCGACGATGAAGGAGAAACCTGGAAGGAAAAAACTAACACTCCCGAATCTTGGAAGGGATCCCAAGAAACCCCCACGCTTTTTGTACTCCCGCTAGCCGAGGGTAAAGAACGCCTGATGCTGGTTACCGCCAACCCTGGTTGGGGCCGCGATAGTGCGGGTTTCCAGTACGGCTGGAATACCTCTTATTCTGATGACAACGGCGAAACGTGGACGGAATACAAGCACTGGTATCCGCGCCGTGCCGCAGACAACAAAGACAATGACGCAATTGTGGCAATGGCTTCTCTGGTGCAATTGCGTGACGAAGCAGGTAACCCGATCCCCAAGTGGATGGGTGTTTACCACAACCACGATTTCGTCAATTTCAAGACCTATTTGACGTTTGAAAATGGCGTTGAGAACTGGACCGAACCAGAGCCTTATCTGGCGAAGTATCGCGATAAGGAGTCCGCCTGGCAGATGTGCGAAATCGGTATGTTCCGTTCTCCGGACGGGAAACGGATCGTTGGCATTTCGCGCAGTCAATCGCACAATAATTTGCCCGGGATGATCTACTCCGATGACGAAGGTGAAACCTGGTCCGAACCGGTTTCCATGCCAGGTTCTTTGGCTGGTGAACGGCACAAGCCCACATATGATCCGGTGAGCGGACGCGTAGTTATTCCAATGCGGGAAATCCGCTACGACCTCAATGGCAACAACAAATTTGATGGTCCAAATGACTGGCGGGCCGGCAACTGGGTTGCTTGGGTTGGTACATACGAACAACTCATGAACCGTGAAGACGGCGAGTACCGCATTCTGCTTGGCCGTGATTACGCAAACAACCGTTACGGTGGGGATACCGGGTACACCGGCGTCGTCACGCTGCCGGATGGCACGTTTATTATGCATTCCTACGGCCACTGGGATGAAGCTTTCTCTAAATCCTGGGTGGATCCGAAGCGCAAGAGCTATTTGGTAACTACAGACCTTGCTTATATCAAACAAGCAAAGTTCCGGCTCGCGGACGTGGAAGAAGCCCAGCAAGCAAGTGAGGGTTCACAAGGCGAGGTAGAGGTTCTTAACCCGAAGTTCTTGCAGGTGTCTTTGGAACGTACAGATGATCTTGGCGCACCTGTTATGGAAGGCGATACGCTCACCTTCAAGATCACCTATAAGAACCTTTCTGATCGGACTATTACCGCCTACCCGGATTCCACGAATCTGGATAACGTTCTTACAAGTCACAATAAGAACTGCCGGTGGGGCAAGCTGCTGGCTGGAGATACAAAGGGATGCCCGTTCCCGACCTATAAGGTGACTGCAGAAGACGTTGCAGCGGGAACCTTCACACCTTGGGTATCTTTCCGTGCGACGACGGACGCGGCCGGAAACGACGTACTCGAGCCCAATATTCGCGCGGAAGCCGAACCGATCAAGGTGGTTCCCGGGAAGCGGGAGAAGGAAGATCCGGCGGCCACTCCCGCCCAGCGTGGCGATATGGAAGCGGTGCGCTTGGCCCGAGCGGGCGATGATTACACTTGCTACCGGATTCCGGCTCTAGCTAAGGCAAAGAACAGCTGGCTGCTGGCCGCCTATGATGGCCGGCCCGGTTCTTGTGCGGATGCCCCGAACCCGAATTCGATTGTGCTTCGCATTTCTAAAGACGGCGGCGCTTCCTGGGAAAAGCCCACGGAAATTGCTACCGGCCATGGCACTATGCAGTCGGCCGATAAGTACGGCTATTCGGATCCGTCCTTCATAGTCAATGAGAAGACTGGCCGCATTCACGCTTTCTTCGTGAAGTCGTATGATGCACGCTTCCAGGATTCGCATGCTGGTACCGATCCAGACCAGCGCAATGCCTTGCACGCCGTGGTCGCCCATTCGGACGATAACGGTCTGAACTGGAGCGAACCGAAAGATATCACCGCGGCAATCACCAAGGATCCGGCTACGCGTTCCCGCTTCGCGGCTTCCGGTGCCGGTATTCAGATGAAGTACGGTGAACATGCCGGCCGGCTCGTCCAGCAGTACACAATGACGCAAGCAAACGGCAACTATGCCGCCGTTTCCGTATTCTCTGACGACGATGGCGAAACCTGGCAAGCAGGTGAACTGTTCGGCGTCGGCATGGATGAAAACAAGGTGGTAGAACTTTCCGACGGCCGGCTTATGGTCAACTCGCGGCCAAGTTCCGGGCCGAACTATCGGAAGGTAGCGATTTCGGAAGATGGCGGCCAAACCTACGGGGACGTGTGGGTGGAAACCCAACTGCCGGACCCGCGCAATAACGCCTCCATCATCCGTGCCTTCCCGGATGCCCCGCAAGGTTCGCCGGAAGCGCGCGTGCTTCTCTACTCCTCGTCTTCCCCGCAAGGGCGCCAAAACGGCCTGGTTCGTATTTCTTACGACGACGGCGCTACCTGGTCGCGCGGAACCCAGTTCAACACTGGCTACATGGCCTATTCGACCATGGCCGCGCTCGGTGACGGCCGCTACGGCATCCTCTACGAAGGCGGTTCGGGTAACTACACGAACGACATCATGTTCGCCACCTTCGGCCTGGACTGGATCGGGGCACTCCCGTTAGCTTCCGGTAACCCGGAAAGCGCTGTGCATCGCGGTGCCGATTCGACTATTTCCTTCACCCTCACGAACCTGGGTAAGGAAGCGCTCACCGGGCTCACTTTGATGCCAAACCTGCCCTCTGGGTGGCAAGCCAAGACAGACCAGGTGGAAGTACCGACTTTGGAACCTGGTAAGGAAACCAAGGTGGAAGTGCCGGTAACAATCCCGGCGGGAGCTTCCGATGGGGAATACCCGATCTTCGGGCTCGTGACCCGCGAAATCGACGGTAAGGAACAGCTGAGTAATGCGCGGGCACATGCCAAGCTGACGGTGCGGGAAGGCGAAAGCAACCCGGTAGCTGTCAAGGTAACGCTCGCTTCGGAATTGCCGGCCGAAACCTCCAAGGATAATAATGGTACAAGCAACCTGTTCGATAATGATCCGGCCACTATCTGGCACACCCCGTGGGGTCAGCAAGCCAGCCTGCCGATGAATATTGATCTGCAGTTGGAAAAGCCCACCCGCGTGGTCCGGGTAGAAATACTGCCGCGCGGCAGCGGCGGTTCCAATGGCCGTATTTCTGATGCCGAACTGTGGGTGGGGCCGGATGCCGAAAACCTGCACCAGGTGGCTTCGAGCCAGTTCCCGAACTCCGCGCAGCCGGCAAACTTCTTCCTCGATGAAGAAGTCTCTTACGTGCGTATCAAGGTGACGGGAACCCACGGTGACGGCAGTGCTAACCGCTATGTTTCCGCCGCCGAGCTCGGCGTCTACACGATGCCGGCCGCAACCACCACCGATACCGAAGAAGGTACTGAAGGTGGCACCGAAGGCGGCGACCAAGGTGGAAGCCAGGGTGGCGACCAAGGTGGCGATCAGGGTGGCGACCAGGGTGGAAGCCAGGGTGGCGACCAGGGCGGCGACCAGGGTGGCGACCAGGGCGGTGACCAGGGAGGCACCGGTAGCGATACCGAAACCCCCGCGCCTACGCCAAAGCCGGATACACCTGCGCCAGCGCCTGCGCCAGCGCCTGCTCCTGCTCCGGCCAAGCGCGGCGTGTGGGCCGAGAAGAACGACCCGCGCGGTATGTTCTACGTGAACGCTTGGGGTCAGGGCCAGGCTGATCGCACGGTCAACTACGGCAACCCGGATGATGAGATCATCTTCGGTGATTGGGATGGCGACGGCGTGGATACGCCCATGGTGCGCCGCGGCAATACCTTCCTCGGTACCAATCGTTTCGGGGGAGTAGCCGAGTTCGAATTCACCTATGGTTCGCCCGAAGATACCCGCGTGCTCGTGGGTGATTTCAACGGCGATGGTAAGGACACGATCGCGGTGGTGCGTGGCAACCAGGTACTGGTTCGCAACAGCCTCACCTCCGGCGTCGCCGATGCGACCTACGCTTACGGCAACCCGGGCGATGAAATTCTGGTTGGAGATTGGAACGGGACCGGTAAAGACACCTTGTTGGCCGTGCGCGGCAACCGGTTCTTCGTGCAAGCCAAGCTCACGGACAGCGTGGCCACGCACGAATTCGCCTACGGAAACAATAGTGATAAGCCGATCGCTGGCGATTGGAACGGCGACGGGCGGGATACCGTGGGCGTGGTGCGCGGCAACCACTTCTACCTGCAAAACGGGCTGCGCACCGGCGTTGCGGATGAAGTCCATGCGTACGGCAACGCCAAGGACTCAGTCCATATCGGTGACTGGGACGGCGACGGCATCGCCACCCCGGCAGTCGACCGCCGCTAAACCTGGCCGGTGCCGGCACCGCGAAATCTGATACAAAACCGGCACCGTTAGACCGGCTGTAACCAGCGGGAGGGGCAGAACCACTACGGTTCTGCCCCTCCCGTTTACTATTGCCGAAGATGCCCGCCTCCATGGAAACCGTGCTAGCAAAGAGGCCTAAATGAGAGTGCTGTTGATATAAGGACAGAGCAACAATTCATTTTCCCCTGTCTCACGCCAAATGTGTCGGAGGTCCCGGCTAAGGTATACACATGGAACTGACGGGGAATTTTGGTGCGGGACTATTGGGCGCGAAAGCGCGGGGAAGCAGAGCCGGGAAATCCCGGCCCGGAACAAGGAATCCCCGCGTGGATCCAATCGCGGCAGGGGCGCGTGGTTTAGCACAACTGATTGCCGGGCGTGGCCCGGCAGCACCTTTAGGTACCGCGAAAGCGGTCAATACAGTACTGATCACGCAAGCTAAGCGGGCACGCAATTTGATTCCGCGGCTTACCGAATTAGACGTCGATCTTTCCGAGGTGCGGGTGGGGGCCGTGAGTCGAGCAGATTGGTTGGACGGAGCCTCCTCGGCCGCACAACGCACGATTGGTGATGTTTCTGGTCTGCCGGAAGTACCGTTGGTACCGCTCATTTATTCCTTCATGGCACGAAATGTAATGGGCCAATACGAACCAATAACGGATACGATCATGCTCGTTTCGCCTAATCTCTACCATTTCGAACGCGAATACGGCCTAGAGCGAGAAGAACTAGCTTTGTGGACGGCCGCGCACGAGTTCACCCATGCCGCGCAGTACCGGGTAGCCCCGTGGATACAAGAAACCTTGGCCGGCTATGTAATTAGCGGCGTCAACAAGGGCGATAAAAAGGCGACTGAAAACATCAACGCCCTAATGAGCCTGCTCGAGGGTCACGCCGAATACATTATGAATACCGTCCCGCACCGGATAGTTCCATCCCGCCGCCGTCTCGATATGTCAATGCTCGATCGGCGCAACCGCCGTTCCCGTTTGCAACACGTATTCGAATGTTTTGGGCTCAACTCGAAAGCCGAACAGTACCAGCAGGGCCGCGCCTTCGTGCAGGCTGTGGTTGCACAAGTTGGCCTGCACGGTCTTAACCAGGTGTGGGAAAAGAGCGAGAACGCTCCTACCCTGTACGAAATCTATCGCCCCTCTCTCTGGGTCGAACGGGTGGTATATGGCGCGAGCGAAGAAGAAGCAGCAGAAAACAGCCAGGGCAGCCAGGGAGTCGCCCAATGATGGCTGGGCCACCGCCTGCTTTTGCGCAAGCACGGCGCACCCTGCGCCGCTTGCTCGCCGAAACCGGGCTACCGGCCGGCACCCATTTGGTGGTTGCCGTTTCCGGCGGATCAGATTCCTTAGCCTTAGCTCATGCCGCGCTTTTCGTGGGCCGGCGCGAAGGCTACCCGGTATCCACAATCACGGTGGACCACGGGATCCGGCCCGAATCTGCCGCGGAAGCTACACAAGTAGCTCACACTATGCGCGAATGGGGAGCTTCTGAGGCTCGGGTCGCCAAAATCGAACTCTCGGCAGCTGCATCCAGCCCGGAAGGGAGCGCCCGGACCGGCCGTTACCGCGCCATTGCCGCCTACGCACGCGAAATCGCGGGCGCTAGCCAGCTTCTGAGCACTGGTCTTTCAGCTTCGAGTTTTCTGCCCGGCGTGGCCGTACTGCTGGGCCACACCATGAATGACCAAGCCGAGACGGTGCTTTTGGGGCTCGGCCGCGGCTCGGGGGCGCGGTCTTTAGCGGGCATGGCCCCAGCCGGCCCGCTCCCAGAACATGCGGACCTGCTTGCCTTGCGCCCGCTCCTGGATATCACGCGCGAAGATTTACAGGAAGCACTGGCCGCAGAACAAATTTCCTGGGTTGATGACCCAAGCAACCGGCCCGATGGGCCCTGGCGGTCAGCTAGCGGAGAATCCCTCACCCGCGCAGCCATTCGCCACCAAGCCCTCCCGGCACTGCGGGACGTACTAGGCCCGGGAACCATGCAGGCCTTGGCACGCACCGCCAAACTCTTGCGCCGCGATAGCGAATACCTGGAAAGCACCGCCGAAAATATTGCCCGCCGCCTCGCCGCAGGCGAGCGGGGTGAGTACGGCGTCGGCGAACTAAAACAGCTCCCGCCAGCACTGCGTTCGCGCGTGCTGCGAATCTTGGCACAATGGGCAGGTGCCCAGGAACTAACTTTTGCGCACACGCAAGCCCTGGAAGCGCTCGTTACCGGCCCGGGCGGAACGCGGCAAACTGATCTTCCCGGGGTGAAAGCGGTGAGAAGTAACAACCAGTTGCGCTTCGAAGGCATAAAGTAGCAAGGTACACGGCACGCGCGCGCCGCGGTTCTGTAACGTGTACACACGTACATCCGGAAACTGGCACAGCCAGCCCGCCGGAAATAAACAACCCACCCGGCGCAGGAAGGCGCGGGCGAAGAAAGGAGAGTCGGTGGACGCGACCGATATGGGCGATAAGCTTGAGCACATCCTGATTACCGAGGAACAAATCCAGGAAAAGCTCACCGAAATGGCCGCCGCCATTGACCGCGATTACGACGGTGATCTACTAGTAGTGGGCGTGCTCAAAGGAGCCGTCATGGTGATGGCAGACCTCGTCCGCAAAATCCATTCCCCCCTGCACATGGACTGGATGGCGGTTTCCAGCTACGGCAAGGGCACAAAATCTTCCGGGGTAGTGCGGATCCTCAAAGATCTGGACACAGACGTTACCGGCCGGCACGTGCTCATCGTGGAAGATATTATCGATTCCGGCCTCACCCTCGACTGGCTGAAACGCAACCTTTTGCAACGCGGTGCCGGCAGCGTCCGCATCGCCACCATTTTGCGCAAGCCAGATGCGCTTAAGGTTGATGTGCATGTAGATTACGTAGGTTTTGACATTCCTAATGAATTTGTGGTGGGCTACGGGCTCGACTACGCGGAAGATTACCGCCATTTGCCATTCGTTGGCACACTCGCACCCCACGTGTACGGAGGTTAAGTGGACCAGAGGAAGAACGAAGACCCAGGGCAGGAAACGTTGCGCGGTGCGCAAGGCGGTGTGACGCCCGGTAGCGATACTTCGCAGGAACCACACGGGTACGACGCCGTCCGCCCGGCAACCGGCCGGCGGGCCAGAATAGAAAGCCCAGCCGAAGGCACCCAAAACACGCCGCCCGCGGCGGTAACCCCCGCGCCAGCAGGCGTGGACGGCCCGGCAGTACCTGCCGGCCAATCGGGACAACCCGGGCAGCCCGGGCAACCAGGGCAGCCTTATGGCCAGCCCATACAGACCGGCCAGTACGGGCATCCGGCTCAACCAGGCCAATACGGGCAACCGGCTTTCCCCGGCCAGCAGGTGCCATACGGCCAGCCCTCGCCTTACGGCCAGCCTCTGCCCTACGGCCACCAAGCACCGCCCGCGCGGCCGGGTCAACATGCCGGGCAACCCGGCCAGCCAGGCCAGTACGGCCAACCGGGTCAGTACGGCCAGCCAGGTCAGTACGGCCAACCGGGCCAGTACGGCCAGCCGGGTCACCTGTCTGCAGCGGGGCAACAGCCGGGGCAACAGCCCGGCCAGCCCGAACAATCCGGCCAACCTGCACTACCCGCAGGGCAAACTCCCAGTGGGGGGACTGCGCCCGGCACGCAACCGGAAACCGAGTACGAACGTGAGCGGCGGCGTCGTCGAGCCAAACCGCCCAAGAACTTGCTCACCAACCCGGGCGCGCAACGCCGGCAAAGTGAGCAGCAACGCGAAGAAAATCACCGCAAATCCCGCAACCGTACGATTCTGGGGATTGTGTTGGTGTTTTTGGCGGTGCTACTCGGCTTTAACCTGTATTCCTCGATGCAGTGGAAGCTGGTCAACACTTCCGAGGGCATGGAGTTACTGAAGAACGCCCAGATTGAACGGGCCGAAGTGACGGACGGCGCCAACCAGGTCAAACTGTGGTTGAAGGAAGATACCAAGACGGTTATGCCCAACGGTCAGGAAATGCCGGTGGGTAAGCAGGTACGGTTCCAATACTTGGATCCGCAGGGCAAACAGGTAGCGGAACTGCTCGAAAAGGCCGATATTGAACGCGGATACCGTTCGATCGTGCCGCAGCAGTCCTTCCTCAGCTCCCTGTTCGTGATGCTCTTCCCGGTAGTCCTGATTTTGGGCGTCTTTTATTGGATTATGCGCCAGCAGCAAAGCGGGCGCGGCCTGGGCTTACGGGACCGTAACCCAGAAGCCGAAATTCCAGACGTTACCTTTAAAGACGTAGCCGGGGAAGACGAAGCCGTACAAGAAGTTTCCGAAGTGGTCGACTTCCTCCAAAACCCAGACCGGTACGAAAAAGTGGGCGCAAAAATCCCGCGCGGCGTGCTCCTCTACGGGCCGCCCGGAACCGGTAAAACTCTGATCGCCCGCGCGGTGGCCGGAGAAGCAGACGTTCCCTTCTTCTCCATTTCTGCTTCCGAATTTGTGGAACTGTTTGTGGGTATGGGTGCTTCGCGCGTACGCGAACTGTTCAAGACGGCGAAGAAAAAATCCCCTTCCATCATCTTCATTGATGAGATAGACGCCGTGGGCCGCGGCCGCGGCGTTGGCATGGGCGGCGGCAATGATGAACGCGAACAAACCCTCAACCAGCTGCTCGTAGAAATGGATGGTTTTGACTCGCGCGACCAAGTAGTACTCATCGCCGCCACAAACCGGCCGGATGTGCTCGATAAAGCACTGCTACGCCCGGGCCGTTTCGACCGGCAAATCGCGGTAGATGCTCCCGACCAGAAGGGCCGCGAAGCCATTTTGCGGGTCCATGCCGAAGGGAAACCTTTGGGGCAAGACGTCGAACTTGCGGCGATCGCGAAACGCACGCCCGGGTTTACCGGCGCGGACCTCGCCAATATTCTGAACGAAGCAGCCTTGCTAGCCGCCCGGCACCACCGGGAAGTCATTACCAATGCGGACGTGGATGAAGCTTCCGATCGGGTAATGGCCGGCCCGCAGCGGCGCTCCCGAGTAATGAGCCCGGAAGACCGGCGCATGACGGCCTATCACGAAGGTGGGCACGCGCTCGCGGCAGCGGCTTTGCACCACACCGACCCGGTAACCAAGGTGACGATCTTGCCGCGTGGCCGGGCCCTCGGGTACACGATGGTCATGCCGGAAGAAGACCGCTACTCGGTTACCCGCAACCAACTGCTCGACCAGTTGACCTATGCGCTGGGCGGTTTCACCGCGGAAGAAGTGGTATTCCACGATCCTTCCACCGGGGCATCGAATGATATTCAAAAGGCCACGGAAACGGCCCGGAAGATGGTCACCGAATACGGGATGAGCACCAAGATAGGGGCGGTACGTTTGGTACCAACCGAACAAGAACAGGAAACCCCGGCCGCCTTGGCTAATAAGCATTCGGAAGAAGTAGCCGCAATTATCGACGCCGAAGTGCGTGAACTGCTCGAAACCGCGCACACCGAAGCCTGGCAAATCATTAACGAAAACCGGGATGTGCTCGACCATTTGGCTGGCGTACTCCTCGAGAAGGAAACCGTGCTGGAAGCCGAACTGGCCGAAATCTTCAAGAACGTGCGCAAAGCCCCCAAACGCGAAGTGTGGCTTTCGGACCCCAACCGGCCGGTATCCCACTTAGCGCCGATCCCGCTTCCCGAAGCCGAACCGCGCCCCGCGCCGGCCCCAACGGCACCGGCAGCGCCGGGTAGCGGCAGTGTGGCAACACCGGGAGAGGCTCCCGCACCGGGCACTGGCGCGGCGCCAACGGCAACGCCAACGCCGGCACCGGGCAGCAGTAATGCACCTGCGCCGGCACCAGAAGGAGAGCCGGAAGGAGGCACACTTGCCTAAGAAAAATCAACAAGAACCAGGGCCGAAAACCCACGGTGCTGCGCGGCAGGGCGAACCAGCACCAGCTGCCGCGGCAAAGCCAGGCGCGCCGCAAAACGCTTATACGGGAACGCGGCCCGTTGACGGGCCGCGCATCGAAGCCGCAGTGCGCGAGATTCTGCGTGGCATTGGGGAAGATCCAGACCGCGAAGGTTTGCGCGATACGCCGGGCCGGATCGCCCGGGCCATGGCAGAAGTATTCGCGGGTATCGGCCACGATCCGGACGTAGTGCTGGACGCCCAGTTCGACGTCGGTTTCCATGAAATGGTGATCGTGCGAGATATCGAATTCCAGTCCGTATGTGAACACCACATGTTGCCTTTCTACGGCACCGCGGCCGTGGTCTACATTCCCGGCCCCGCGGGCAAAGTGACGGGATTATCGAAACTAGCCCGGCTGGTGCAAGGCTATGCCCGCCGCTTGCAGGTACAAGAACGGCTCACTACCCAAATTGCGGACGCCCTCATGCACCGGCTGGGCGCGGCCGGTGCCCTGGTGATTATCAAAGCCGAACACATGTGCATGACCATGCGGGGAGTACGGAGCCAAGGTGCTACCACGGTTACGTCTGCGGTACGCGGGCAGCTACGCAAAGCCAGCACCCGCGCCGAAGCGATGAGCCTCATCGAAGGTACATAAACCTCGAAGGTAAATAAGCTCAGGTAAATAAGCCCAAGGAGAGCAGAGTTTATGGAGATTTTCGGAGGCCCCCGCACCCGCGTGATGGGTATCGTCAACGTGACCCCGGATTCGTTTTCCGACGGCGGGGCGTGGGATACTCCCACCAAAGCCATTGCGCATGCCCGCCGGCTTGTAGCCCGCGGCGCAGACGTGATCGATATTGGCGGGGAATCCACCCGGCCCGGTGCGAAAATCCTCAGCTGGGAAGAAGAGTGGGCGCGGATCAAAACCGTGGTAGAAACCTTGGCCCCAGAAATCCCTATCTCCGTAGACACCTACCATGCCCAAACCGCGGCGCGGGCCGCGCGCGCCGGCGCGGCCATTATCAATGACGTGACCGGCGGGCAAGGCGATAGCGAAATGTTCGGCGTCGTCGCCCAAGCGGCACAAGAATACGGCACCGCCTACATTTTGCAGCACGGGCGCGGCAACGCCCAAGAAATGAACGCGCGGGCCAACTACACGAATATTGCCGCGGAAGTAAAAGCCGAAGTATGCGCCCGGCTAGAACTAGCTATAGCCGCCGGGATTCCGGCCGAAAAAATCATTTTGGACCCCGGCTTCGGCTTCGCCAAAACCGGCCGGCAAGACTGGCAACTAGCCGCCCACATCGAACCCTTCCTCAGTTTGGGCTACCCGGTACTAATCGGCGTTTCGCGCAAACGCTTCCTCGCCGCCACCGAAACCCGGCCCGGTAACACCCGGCTCGGCGATACCCGGCCTGGCGATACCCGTACCGGTGATACTCTCCCAAGCGATAGCAGCCAAGGTGCGGCCCACCAAGGTGACGCCGCGCCAGCGGGTGGTGACGCCGCGCCAGCCGGTGCCAGCGAGGTGGCGGGTGCCAGCGGGGTGGCCAATACCAGCGAGGTGGCGGGTGCTAATGCTGTGGAAACTATGGATGGGGCCACGCTTAGCGCGCATCCGCGCGATGCGGCCACCGCGGCGCTCACGCAATATTTTGCGGAAAAAGGGGTGTGGGCCGTGCGGGTGCACGACGTTGCTCCTTCGCGCGTTGCCACCGAAGTGGTGGCGAATCTTGCCGCGGAAGGCGCCTACCCGCAGATGCCCGGCACGCGGGAAGCATACGGCGCCAGTAGTTCGGGCGCTCGGTTAGTCCAGAGTCCCCAGAGCCCCGAGAGTTCCCAGAGACCCCGGAGTTCCCAGAGTGCCGAAAGTGGAGGCGGGAGGTAATGGAAACCACTCGTTACGGGTACGTTTTTGATACCGTCGCGATTCACGGAGTGGAAGCGATCGGTAGCCACGGCGTTTTCGATTTTGAGCGCGAACGCCGCGTGCCCTTCCGCGCCGATATTGAAGTGTTGGTGGATGCCAGCCAGGCAGCGGCGCGCGATCAAGTGGCCGATACGGTTTCCTATGCGGATCTCGCGGCCGACGCCGAAGCTATATTGGCCGGCCCACCCGTAAACCTGATTGAAACCCTGGCGGCACGTATTGCCGAAGCGGCCCTGGCCCGCGGCGGGCTGGCCGCACAAGTAACCGTGCACAAACCCGAGGCGCCGGTAGCCCAAAAATTTACGGACGTGGCCGTTACCGTACGGCGCGATGGGCCACTACTGGCCCGCGGCACCATCCAAGAGGTAGTACTCGGTTTAGGTGCCAACCTGGGAGAACCAGAAGCCGCTTTGGACTGGGCAATTGGCGAAATCAAAAAACTGCCCGTGCACGTCAGCGCCGTCTCGGACTATTACCGCACTGAGCCGGTACTGGATCCCGGCCAAGCCACCCAACCGGACTATACGAATGCGGTCCTCGTGCTTACTACCGCGCTCGCACCCCTAGAACTGCTTGCCGCTCTCCAAGAAATTGAGGTGCGTGGCGGGCGGGTGCGGCACACCCATTGGGGCCCGCGCACCCTCGATATCGACATCGAAAAATTCGGGGACATTAAAAGCTCATATTGGCGCTTGCAACTGCCACACCCGCGGGCCGCTACGCGCGGTTTCGTACTCGAACCCTGGGCAGAAATACAACCCGAAGCCGAACTAGACGGCATACCCGTACGCGAACTTGCGGCCGCGCTCGCGCGCAACACTTCTGAAACCGCACCCGCAGGCAGTGCTTCTAAAACCGCGCCGGCGGGTAATGCTTCTGAAACCGCGCCGGCGGGTAATGCTTCTAAAACCGCGCCGGCGGGTAATGCTTCTGAAACCGCACCGGCGGGCAATCCCCGGCCGGGCGGCGCAGCGCCGCGAAGTACAGCGCCGCGAGGTAGTTCTACCCGGCCCGGAGGTGAAGCGTGAATCGCTCCCCCTGGTTAGTTACCTGCGGCTGGGCCATACTGGGCTTGCTGTGCGGCGAAATTGGCCGCCGGCTTCTCACCCATTCTCCGGCCAGTATTCCCCTGGCAACCTTTTTGCCGATTCTTCTAGTAGCCTGCGTGCTCGCCTGGTATGGCTGGCAAGTACGCCGGCTACGCAAAGGCGAAGAAAGCTATATCGACCGGCTCACCGCTGCCCGCGTTTATGCTTTCGCACAGGCCGCAATCCGCACCGGAGCGCTCATGTCGGGCTTTTTCGGCGTGCTCGCCCTCGCCTACGCCGTGGGGATTTCTACCGCCTGGACCAATGACCAAACTTTGAGCGTGGCCCTGGCCTGCCTGGCCAGTATTGTGCTCACCGGCGTGGGCATCGTCGTCGAACACTGGTGCCGCATCGACCCGCGCGATGACGAACCCGAAACCGGGCAAACCCCAGCAGTAGGCCCACAACCGGGCCCCCAGGTAGCACGAGACGCCCACCCGAAACCGAACCACCCGCTAGCACCAAAACAGCCCTAACCAGCACCCGCCCGTAACGCCCAGCATCCGCCCGCAGCGCCCAGCGCCCGCCCTAACGCCCGGCACCCGCCCGGCACCCGTCCGGCAGCAACCGGCACCCGCCCGTAACACCTCTTACCGCTCCCCAAAACGCGATTTTATGAAACGGTGCGCATGCGCGGCCCTGGAAAATGCTATTTTGGTGCCATGACGTACACACCCCTGGCGCCCGAGATCGCTTTCACCCCGGTCTCCCCGCTCTACCGGAATGTGCAGATCGTTGCCCGGGCTATTCCCTGGGGAGTATTGGCTCTCGCGCTCGCGGCCGCCTGCGCTTTCTGGTGGAAACAACCCTGGACGTGGGTTTTCCCGGCCGCAGTTGTGGTGATCGGAATTTGGCATTGTATTATCGCTGGGCGGCAAGTCAAAGCGATCGGCTACCACGAAACCGCGGAAGAACTCCTCATCTGCCGGGGTATTATGTTCCGAAACCTCTCCGTAATTCCCTATGGCCGCATGCAAACAGTAACGTTAGAAGCCGGGCCGATCCTTTCCCGGTTTGGGCTAGCCAACCTCACCTTAGAAACCGCTTCCGCGGGGAGCATGGGAAACATTCCGGGCCTGCCGCGCGCGGAAGCTGAACGGTTGCGCATTCGCCTCACCGATAATGCGCAGGCACGCCTGGAGGGAATCTAAATGAGTACCGCGGAAATCCCGGCGGTTCCGGAAGAACTTTGGCAACCGGTTTCGAAGTGGACGTCGGTACGCCGCGCGTTGAGCGTGCTGGCCATAATCCTTCTATGGGTGCTGGTTATATTCGTCCGAAAACTGGAAGATAAAGACAATCTGCGGGAAACCTTGGCTAGCTTTATCGAACCGATTGCCGGTTATTACTGGCTGGTTTTTGCCGGCCTAGCTGCAGTGGTGGCGGCTACGGCTCTCTACGGCTACCTGGATTGGCGGCATCGTTCCTTCGCGGTGAGCGATTCGGGGGTACACGTGCGCTACGGCGTGCTTATGAAGAAACATAAGCACATGCGCTGGGATCGTATCCAGAAAATAGATGTGCGCCGCAGATTATTTGATCGCCTCACGGGGCAGGGGAGCCTCGCGGTAGCGCCGGGTGGCATCCACCTAGAAAACTTGGAAATCGGCCTCCTTTCGGTAGCCGACTGCCAGAAACTACGCACCGAACTGCTCGCGGTGGTAGCGCGTGTGCGTGCGGGCCAAGCCCCACAAGTAGGCGACTGGGCCAGCCGTAGCGTCGAAAATGAAGGCGAGGAAATCTACCGCCTTAGCTTCTCCCGGCTGGCTGGCTCCCTGATTTTCTCTCTCACCGCGGTTTCCGGCCTATTTTCCGTAGCGATCAGTATTTGGTTGTATAAGGCGGCTGAAACCGGAGGCTTTTGGGCCCCGCTCATTTTTGCCATCACCGTGGCGATTAATATCTTCCGGAACTTCGCGCGCGCATGGGGCACCCGCGTGGCCGTAACCCCGGATGGTTTGCACATGCAATCCGGCCTGATTTCCTATCAAGCCCAAACCATTCCGCCCGGCCGTGTACATGCCGTGAAACTTTCCCAGCCGGGCCTGTGGAAATTGTTCGGCTGGTGGAAACTAGAACTCGTTACCGCCGATGGGATGAATATTACCGAGAGCGCCTCGGGAGACCCCAATAAATCCCCGCTTATTCCGGCCGGCACTCTCGAAGAAGTACTGCTTGCCACCTGGGTGCTTATGCCCGATCTGGGGGTACCGGATAGGGAAGTTTTCTTGCGGGAAGCTTTGAGCGGCAATTTCCAGGTGGCTGGTTTCGTTCCGGCCCCGCGCGCCTCGCGCTGGCTCGACCCGATCGGGTGGAAACGTTCCGGGGTTGCCCTCACCACCCGTTTGGCGGTGCTTCGGCACGGCCGGTGGTGGCGGCGTCGCCTCATCCTCGTGCTCCACCAGCACTACCAGTCTCTGGTGGCTAAGCAGGGGCCGGTGCAGCGCCAACTCGGCCTGGCAACTCTCAATTTCGCGATGGTTTCCTCCACTTTCAAAGTAGAGCAGCAGAACATGAGTTTGACGGATGTACAACAACTGCTCGAAACTGAAAACCAGGCGGGGAAAGCCGCCCGCGCGGCCGCGAACCCGTGACGAAAGCCCGGGCATCTAGCGAGAGATCGGCAATATTATTGAGTGAAGTCTTCATTTTGTGGGAAGCCGATATTACCCTGAACTCATGTTGCATATATATGGGCCCGGTGGTGTTGGCGGGCTTATTGCCGGCGTACTTGCAAAGAATGGGCAGGATGTAGTGGTAGTAGCTACTCCGCGTACGGCTGATGCCATCAATAACGATGGCCTGGTAATCCGTTCCAAAAAGTACGGGAATTTCTCGGTTCGAGTAAAAGCGGTTACGAAACCCGCTCGCGGCGCGCAGATCCTTCTCACCACTAAGGCATATGCGCTTGAAAACATCGCCAAAACCGTGAAGGCCGCCAACCCTTCCGAACTGGGTAGCTTGTTCAACGGTTTCGCCTTCGCCCGGCGCGTGCATGATCTCACCGAACACGAATCGTGGTGCGGAGCCATTCGCGTACTCTCCAGCCGCACCGCTCCTGGCGTGATCGAACACACCTCGAAATTTATGCGGATCGAACTGCCCGATAGTGCCATGGATGGCGAAATTTCGCGCGTGCTCCTCGAAGGTGGGCTCGACGTCGGCTTCGGCGGCACAGAAGAACAGGTGCTGTGGCGCAAACTCCGCTCACAGTCGCTACTTGCCTTGCTGACCGCGGCCACCAACCTGCCGATCGGGGCAGCCTTGCAACGCCACCCCGACCTGGTGAAAAATGCGGCCGATGAACTGGCCCGCCTCTCCACGCTCATGGGCTTGCGGACCTCGCGCAGCGACGTCATCCAAGCTCTCACCGCTATGGACCCGGATGCCACTTCTTCGCTCGCGCGCGATGTAGCCGCCGGCAAACCTACCTCCGAACTCAAAGAGCTCGGCACCGACATCCTGGAACTTGCCTCCCGCAACGGGATCCCAACGCCCGCGCTTGCCGTATTGGTTTCCGCCGTGGAAGACCGCGTGCGTGGCCGCCGCGCGTAGCAAAGTTTTAGCGCACCGCGCGGCCGCGTAGGGCTTAGTACCCGCGCGGCCACGCGGTGCGGCGGCAGGCGAGTAGCGTAGATGCGCGAGTATTGTGGGGAGCATGTTTATGCGAACGACGCCGCCCGCAGATGGCCCACACGAATCGGGCACACAGCCCGAAGCTTGGCAGGAACGCCACCTGCGCGAAGGAAGCCCGCAAGCAAATTCTCCGCAAGCCCGGCCGGGCCGCATGAAGATCGGGATTCTTTCCGCCGGAAAAGTAGGCGTGGTGCTCGGGGCGGCGCTGCGCGGTGCCGGCCATGAAATCATCGGTGCCTATGCCGCTTCGGAAGCTTCCCAAGACCGTTTGGATGCGATGCTTCCGGGCGTGCCTGCACTCCCGATTGAAGAGGTAGTGGCCCGGGCACAAATGGTGCTGTTGGCACTGCCCGATGACGATTTGGAAGCGATGGTTTCGGGCCTGGCCGAACTTGGTTTGTGGCGGCCCGGGCAGTTGTTGGTACACGTGGCCGGCCGTTTCGGCACGGGCGTGCTGGACGCTGCCGCCACTGCCGGTGCTCTTACCGTGGCAGTCCACCCGGCCATGACTTTCACCGGTACTTCGCTGGACATAAAACGCCTGCTCGGATGCCCGTTCGCGGTTACTGCCCCGCCCGTATTGCTACCTATTGCGCAGGCTCTCGTAGCCGAAATCGGGGGAGAGCCTTTCACCGTGGAAGAAGAAGACCGCCCCGCTTATCACGCGGCCCTCACGCACGGCGCTAACCATTTGGTCACGCTGGTCACCCAGGCGAAACGTCTCCTGGAAACCGTGGGCATAGAGGATTCTTCGCAATATCTGCGCCCGCTTTTGACGGCCGCTTTGGAAGGCGCCCTCAGTAGCGGAGAGGCCGGGCTTACCGGCCCGGTAGTGCGCGGCGACGCCGAAACCATTACCGAACACCTCCACGCCCTCGATGCCCTCAATAAAACCGCGGCCTGCAACAGCCCGGCCGGCGCGGGCGCGCCTGCGGCGCCAAGCAGTACGCCCGCGGCGCAAGCCAGTGAGGGCAAGCCCGCAGCACCAAGTGATTCTGCGGGAGAAACAGCAGCTACTAGCACCGCCAAGGAAGTTGCTGGTGTGGCCAGCCCGGCAAGTTATGCTGATATTCCGCCGGTTTACCGGGCACTGTGCCGGGCCACTACCGACCGCGCGGAAGCCCGCCGGGTTTTGCGCCCCGAAGCTGCCCAGCGCATTCGCGAGTTGCTGGGCGAAGAATAGCGGCCAAAGCGCGAAGATCTAGCAAGGTGAGCGGAAAGAAGCGGCTGGGTGAGCGGGAAACTTGCGTAGGTGCGCGAGAGTAACAGGCCGGGCGTGCGGGGCGTGGCTACTGGTTGTTCTCCCGCCTACATTTTGCGCGCGCGGCGCGGCTCCGGGTTACCATATGCGGCGTGGTAGAGGTAATTCGCACCAAAGCGCAGTTGCGCGCTGTGCGCGCTGAGCTAACCGGTTCCGTTGGGCTTGTAATGACGATGGGGGCGCTGCATGAAGGGCATCTTGCTCTAGTGAAAGCTGCCCTGGCACAAACCGATAACGTAATAGTTTCTATTTATGTAAACCCGCTCCAATTCGCACCCACGGAAGATTTCGCTTCCTATCCGCGCGATCTGGAAGCCGATTGCGCCCTGCTCGATACTCTGGCGGCGCCCGCTTCCGCTCCCGCAGGTGCCGAAAAAACCGGTGTGGTGCGCGCGGTGTTCGCACCGAGCGACGCCGAAATGTATCCGCGCCAGCCCTTGGTACGGATCGACCCGGGCCCGGTTGCTACCCGTTTTGAAGGAACTACGCGGCCCACCCATTTTGCGGGCGTACTCCAAGTAGTACATAAGGTATTCAGCCTGGTAGAACCGGATATTGCTTTCTTTGGGCAAAAGGACGCGCAACAGTTAGCGCTCGTGCGCACCATGGTGGCAGATCTGGATATGCCGCTCCAAATCCACGCGGTACCAATCGTGCGGGAAGCTAGTGGCCTAGCCCGTTCTTCGCGCAATACGTATCTTTCCGCGGCAGAAAAAACTCACGCCCTTGCCCTGTTCCAAGCATTGCAAGCCGGAAGCAAAGCGGCTGCGGCCGGGGCCAGCCCGGAACAAACTTTGGCGGCCACGCGCGCAGTGCTCAGCAACGCCCCGGGGGTGCGGATCGACTACGCCGAACTCGTAGACCCGGAAACTTTCCAGCCGCTTACCGCCCCGGAAGATTCTGTTCCTACTCCCACAGCTTTGCCGGCCCGCGGCTTGCTCATCTTGGCCGCCTATGTGGGGCCCACTCGTTTGATCGACAATATGGAGGTCACTTTTCATGCCCACGCCTAAAAACAGTGCTACTAACTCCGCCGCATTTTCCACCACGCCGGAAGAAGTGCTGGTTGCGGCATCCGTTGCGGCACCGGTGGTGGCATCGGCTGCGGCAGCAGTTACGACGCCGGAAGCACCAGTTGCTACGCCGGAAACTGCGGCTGCCGCACCGGCTGGCGCAGCTAGTTCGACCGGCGTGCGGTGGCGCCGGATGATGACGGGCAAAATCCATCGCGCCACGGTTACCGGCGCAGACCTGAACTATGTAGGGTCGATTACGATCGACTCCGATCTGCTCACGGCGGCCGATATTTTGCCGGGCGAGGCGGTAGACGTCGTCGACATTGCGAACGGAAACCGGCTCACTACGTACGCGATACCCGGAGAACCGGGAAGTGGGATCATTAACGTCAATGGTGCCGCCGCGCATCTCGTAGAACGCGGCGACCTAGTAATTATCATTGCGTATTCGCAGCTCGAAGACGCCGTGGCACGGAGCTACGAGCCGCGCGTGGTTTTCGTGGACGGCGCGAATCGCGAAATTGAACGCGGGGCAGAACCCGGCCAAGTACCGGCAGGAAACACGGCAGGCCTGCACTCTTCCGGGATTAGTTTCGCTGCCGCCCGCGCCTAACATTCATCGGCCGGAGCCATGCTAGCGCCTGCCGGAACCATGCTAGCGCCTGCTGGAACCGTGCTAGCGCCTGCCGGAACCATGCTAGGTAAGGGCTACCCGGGAGGGGCGCGGGAAAAGTGGGTAGAGAAGATCTGCTTTTGGCCGCGTTTTGGACCGCCCCGGGGTGTGGGAGGGGCATGTTTACCGAGTGCGCGCTCGGCAAACGCAGGAGTGCGCGCTGGCGTACAACTGGGAGTACGTGCGCGAGTACATGTGGGAGCACGAGCGCGAGTACGTGATTTTGCCAGCGGGTGGCCGCGGCTTTCCAGCGAGTTAGCACGCCACCAGGTACCCTAGGAAGCGTGACTACGAACGAATCCGAATCCACATTGAAGAACGCACCAGATCAGGTGCCTGGCGTGGACCTTGCCGAGGTGGCGGGGGTCCTTGGTGATGATGCGCCGGAGCAGATCCGTAACCGGATGGCCAAACGTGAACGGCTGTTGGCGGAGGGTACGGATCCGTACCCGGCAGAGGTGCCGATTACGGCGACTATCCCGCAGGTGCGGGAGAAGTATGCGAATCTGGAGCCGGGTGAAGAGCTCACGGATACGGATATTGGCATCGCGGGCCGGGTAATGTTGCAGCGTTCGGGCGGCAAGATTGCTTTTGCGACTTTGCAAGATGGGCCGGGTAACCGTATCCAAGTGTTGTTGAGCTTGGCGAATGTGGGCAAGGAACGTTTGGACGATTTCAAGCACGATGTGGATCTGGGCGATTTCATTTTCGTGCGCGGCTATGCCGGGGCTTCCAAGCGCGGAGAGCTGTCGATTTTTGCGCGGGAATGGCAGATGGCTTCGAAAGCGATCCGCCCCTTGCCTAAGGTGTACAAGAATGAGGCGGGGGAGGATGTTTCCCTGTCTGAAGAGTCGCGGGTGCGTTTGCGGCACTTGGATTTGATTACGCGTCCGCAGGCGCGGGATATGGTGCGTTTGCGGGCCGGGGTAATGAAGTCTTTGCGCGCGAATTTTGATCGGCGTGGATATACGGAAATTGAAACCCCGATTTTGCAGACTTTGCATGGTGGGGCATCCGCTCGCCCGTTCGTGACGCACATTAACGCGTATAATCAGGATCTGTATTTGCGGATTGCGACCGAGCTGTATTTGAAGCGGGCCGTGGTAGGCGGAATTGACCGCGTGTTCGAAATCGGGCGCAATTTCCGCAATGAGGGCGCTGATTCCACCCATTCGCCCGAGTTCACCTCGCTGGAATGCTACGAGGCATACGCGACTTATGATGTGATGGCGGATCTGACGCAGGACCTAGTGCAGCAGGCAGCTTTGGACACTTTGGGCACCTTGCAGGTTACTTTGGCGGACGGTACCGAATACGATCTTTCGGGCCAGTGGCGCAAGATTGATTTGTATGAAACGGTTTCGCAGTGTTTGGGTGAGGAAGTAACGGTAGAAACACCGCGGAAAACCCTCGAGAAGTATGCCGAAAAGCACGATATTTCGGTGGCGCCGTATTGGGTTCCCGGCAAGATCGTGGAAGAACTATTCGAAGAACTGTACGGCGACCAGCTGTATGAACCGACCTTCGTCTACGATTTCCCGGAAGATACGTCTCCGCTTACCCGTCCGCATCGCACCAAGCCCGGGGTTACAGAAAAGTGGGATTTGTATGTGCGGGGTATGGAACTGGGCACGGCCTACTCAGAATTGGCCGATCCGGTAATCCAACGCCAACGCTTGACCCAACAGTCTTTGGAAGCGGCCAAGGGCGATCCGGAAGCCATGCAGCTAGACGAAGACTTCATCGAAGCTCTAGAACAGGGCTTCCCACCCACCGGTGGCATGGGGATGGGGATCGACCGGCTGCTCACCGCCTTCACCGGCCTGGGCATTCGGGAAACCATTACCTTCCCCTTCATTAAACCCAGCGCCTAAATTTGCTACGGCCGCAGTACTTGCAACGGCCCGAACTAAACACGCCGCGCCGCGGCAGAACCAAGCCGCGGCGCGGCGCTGTATTTAAGGTCCCCGGTTGCGGGTCGCTTTGAAAAACTGTCCACCTGGGGGTGGACAAAGCGAATGAAAAAGTGACCGGGAAGATAATATATTTGGGTTGATGTGTGAAGGCGATCAAGCCACTTGTTTTTGGTTGGGTCGCGCTCGGACCGAGGGAGGTCTCATGGAAGCTCACCCAAAACGAACCCTAATATTCCAGATCCTGAAAATAATTATTGCGGCGGTGATCGCGGTTGCCCTGGTGAAATTCGCCTTCTTCCCCAATCAGGAAAAAGCCCCGCCGGTGGTGGCACAAGGCAAGTTCACGAACCCGACCGTTAGTGCTTATACGGCAGATATTGACAATACGCTGAAACTTGATGCGCGGGTGCTACGGGACGAATCGCGCCCGGTGAAGGCCACCGAATCCGGTAAGGTAACGCATTTTTATGTGAACTCGGGAGCGGAAGTTAGTGAGGGGCAAAATATTTTGCAACTCACGCAAACTAATGTTGAACAGGTAGAGGTAGAGGTGCCCGTGCCGGGCGATCCGGATGATCCGTATGCGGCACCGGGTTCGACGACGCAGCTCCAAGAACGCACCACCGAAAAGTACATCAATATTAAGGCCCCGGCAGCCGGCAAGCTCAACCTTGACGTTTTGCAGGGCCAAGAAGTCCAGCTTGGCGAGGTGATCGGCCAGATTGTGCCGGCCACTTTCCACGCGGAAGTTTCGATCACCCCGGACCAGCTTTATGGGTTAGAGCAGCTGCCTGGGGAAGCGACCGTGGCAATTAAGGACGGCCCGGCACCGTTTACCTGCACCGGCCTGCAAACTATAACGGCTTCTGCCGGTAGTAGATCGGGCGTGCCCGGCTTGGATTCGACCCAGGGCGGCCCCGGCAAGGAAGCTACCGGTTCGAACCCGCAACTGCGGTGCGCGATCCCGGCCGAGCAGCAAGTGTATGACGGTATTTCCGCGAAGCTTGAAATCGCGGGGCAGAATGCTACCGGCGTGCTCGTAGTCCCGGTTTCCGCGGTAGAAGGCCGCTACCGGGAAGGGATTGTATACATCCCCGGCCCGGAAGGTAAGAAACCCGAAAAGCGAACCGTGGGTTTGGGCATTACGGACGGAAAGATTATTCAGATCACTTCCGGTTTGGAAGAGGGCGAAGAAATTTTGCAATTCGTGCCTTCCGCGGAAGAAAATGAGCGCCCGCAGGGCCCCATGTTCTAGGCAAGGAGCTGATAAACATGGCGTTACAGCCGCCTTTGCTTAACATGTGGGAAATAACCCGCACAGTGACTTTACAGAACGGCAACCCTTTGCCGATTCTCAAGGGCGTGAATCTGCAGGTGAATGCCGGCGATCACGTGGCTGTTGTGGGGCAGTCTGGTACCGGAAAAACGACGCTGCTCAATATTATTGGCATGCTCGATTTGCCCGATGGTGGCTACTACGAATACGAAGGGCGTTCGGTGGCCGGGCTTTCGGAATCGCAGCGCGCGCATTTGCGCGGCGAGATTTTCGGTTTCGTATTCCAGCAGTTCAATTTGTTCCCTACCCGAAACGCAGTGGATAACGTAGCCGTGCCTCTCCTGTATTCGGATACCGCGCGGATTATGCAACGCCGCCGGCTCGCCGCAGAAATGTTAGACCGTGTTGGTTTAGGGGACCGGTTGGATGCTATGCCCGGCCATCTTTCGGGCGGGGAACAGCAACGCGTGGCTATTGCGCGGGCTTTGGTACGCCGCCCGAAAGTGATTCTGGCCGATGAACCTACCGGGGCTTTGGACGTAAACACCGGTGCCCTGGTAATGGACCTGCTCGAAGAAGTGGCCGCGGAAACCAATGCGGCGCTCGTGGTGATCACGCACGACCCAACGGTGGCAGCCCGCGCCAAAACTGTTTACGAAATTGCGGACGGCGTGCTCCACTCCGGTGGCGCGCCCATTCAGCGGGCCCTTGCAGCCATGCACGAAATAAGCGGGCAACAAGCACAGCCGCCGGCAGCGCCAGCCGCCGGCGTAGAACCCGGGGCAAGGCAAGGAGCTGAACTCGGGACTGAAACCGGGGATGAGTACGGGGCTGGACGCGGGGCTGAACCCGGGGCAGAGCGAGGGGAGACGAGCAATGGGTAGGATACTCGGCGCTCTGGTAGAAGCTTGGGAAGAGATCCGCATTAACCGGATGCGGCTGATTCTTTCCCTGGTGGGCGTGGCCGTGGCCGTATGGGCGATGGCTACCGTGCTTTCGATCGGTTCGTATATTTCTAAGGCGGCGGAGCTATCGCAGGCGGACTTTGCTGGCCGTTCGGGAACCATCGGGATTTCGGCCAACCACATGGGAGATGCTCCAGAAGGTGAGGACTACGAGAACAAACTCCCGTTTATGTTTGATCCGGCGCTGACTGGCGAGTCCGTGCAAGGCGAAAATCCGTTGGAACGCATGATGGAAGGCCCGCGGGAAGATCCTTTCGGCCAGGCCACGAAGGTTATGGCGGAAGAAGCTGGCGCCAATTATTGGACCCGGCAACTCGGCTTCTCCATGTACCTAGAAGCTCCCGGAATGCCCGTGTGCACGGGCGATCAAATGAATCCCTTCGGTGGCATGATGGGCGAGCCCGGCATGATGGGTGAAGGAAGCGCCGAGGGCGAAGGTAGCGCCGAGGGCGAAGCCGATGTGGAAGCCCTGGGAGGCGGCGAAAATGTTCCGGCGAGCGGCGGCGGGCCCGGTGCGGAGAACAGCAGCGAAGTTGGCGCGGAAAACGGCGCCGGGCCGGAAGGCGCCGGGCCGGAAGACGGCGGGCTGGAAGGTGCCGAATCCAGTATGGAAGCTGCCGGCATAGCCGGTCCGGCTGGTCCCTTTGTGGGCGGCGACGCCGGCGACCCCGGTGACCCCGGATTTGGTGCGGGCGGGATCGGCACCTTGGAAAATCCGGCGGATATCGGGGTCGCGAATATGGATATGCTGAGTTTTTCGAGCGTGCCAGATTATTCGGCTGCCCAGCCCGGCGAGGTAGTGCTCGCGGCCGGCGCGTGCATGGATCAAACCGCGGATATTCGCGGCGTAGACCCGAACTATTTCACGATTTATGGCAAGCGGCTAATCGCGGGCCGGCTGCTCACGGAAGCCGATGCGGACCTGCAAATGAACCCGGCGGTGATTAGCGAAAAGCTGTGGAACCAGATGGGCCGGCCCAACCTGGAACTGCATCCACAAGTAGAAATGTACGGCAAGAACATGCCGCGTTTCACGGTGGTAGGGGTGATTGCGAACGCGAGTCCTTTCGATATGCCTTTGCTAACGACGCCGTACGACGCGCTCGTGCAAGTAGCGCCGAAAACCAAGCTGGATACGGCGGAGTGGAAATTCAATGTGATGGTGCCCGAAGGTACGGAAAAGGCAAACCTGAAGGTTATCCATTCCGTGGTGAAAGGCCAGCTGGGCAAAAACTGGAATGTGCAAGATGATTGGGCAAGTTCGTCCAACTGGGCGGCAGATAATTACAATTCGGGCCTCACGAAAGCAATTTCGATTATTGGCGGGATTGTGATTCTGCTCGGTGCTTTCGGCCTGCTCACGGTTTCGATTATTACGGTACAGGCGCGGGTACGGGAGATCGGGATTAGAAGATCTATGGGGGCTTCGGCCCGGCGGATCTTCACCTCTACTTTCCTAGAATCCGTGGTGGCCACTACCGTGGCCGGAGTGGTGGGCGTTATCGCCTCTATCCTCACCATCAGATTCCTACCCGTAAACGAGATTCTCCAGCTAGGTATAGACACCGCGGAGGTGGGCTACCCGCTTTCGGCAGCCTTCCTCGGCGTCGTAATATCCGCAGGCGTAGGTGCACTGTGCGGGATTATTCCCGCCACCATAGCCGTGCGAATCAAACCCATCGACGCCATCCGCTTCTAACCAGCGGTGCCAGAGGCACCGCCACGCAAGCCGTCTTGAATGGCAGAAGGCCCGGTATAGCGTTACGACGCTATACCGGGCCTTATTGGCTTTGCTAGCTTTGTCGCACGCTTTGCTACCAGCCTTGCTACCCGCCTTGCTGCCTGCCTTGCCGCACGCTTTGTTGCTAGCTTTGCTGCCCGCTTTGCTACCCGCCTTGTTGCACGCTTTGTTGCCTGCCGAAGACGCGGGCAAAGTTTTCTAGGACGCGGTGCGAATCGGTCAGCTCGGCAGCGCGAATCTCGCGGTAGATTTCGTCTTTGCGGCTTAGATCCATGTAGCCGCGGTCGGCGTACAAATCCAGCCGGTAGATAATCGCTTCGGCGTCGAGCTCGGGGTGGAACTGGGTGGCATAAGCGCAAGGACCGTAACGGAAAGCCTGCACGGGAGCTCCCTCCCCGGTCGCAAGCAGTACCGCGCCTGCCGGTATCTCCCGCAAAGCCTCATGATGCCCCACAAGTGCCGTGAAATTTTCCGGCAAACCTGCAAACACCGGGTCGGTGGTGGCTTCCGGGGTGAGGGAAATCGTGACCGGACCGGCGTCTTCCCCGTAATGCGTATCCACGGTAGCGCCCAAAAACGTGCCCAAAGCCCCGATCCCGTAGCACAAGCCCAGGAAAGGAATTTCGCGCTCCACCACAATTTCCAACAGGGCGTGGATCTCTTTTTCTACCGCGATTTGCAGGGCGGACTTATTGGCCGCACCGGCGTCGAAAGGACTACCACCCAAAATCACGCCGGCCCGGCCGGCCAGCAACGCTTCCCAATCCGTATCCACATTCCCGGCGTCCACTTCTGCATCGAGCCGGATTTGGAACAGCGCGCTTTGGGGCAGGCCCGCGAACCGGGCCACCGATTCCAGTTCCCGGAAAGCCGCTTCTTCACCCGGGCGGCTTTGCACGAGCAGAAACTGCGCCGGCGCGGCGGAATCGTTGGGCGCGGCGGAATCGTTGGGCGCCGCGAACCTATCCGGCACGGTGGCATTATCCTGCGCCGCGCCAGGGTTTTCCAAAATGTCCAACTGTGCAATCCTTCCTATCCCGTAATTTAAATAAATATACGAACCTCGAAATGGCGAGCTGTGCCTCGGGAATGCTTGCGGTGAGCGGTAGCCGCGAAAGCCGTGGTTACTAACCGTGGGACGCCGAGCTTGTTAGCTGCGTATAGCCGCCCGCTTGTCTACCCGCGGAAGGCCGTGGTTTCTTGGCCAGCTACTGGGGAACGCGTCCACCACACCGCACCGGCGCCCTTCGCCTCATCATTTTCGCGAGAGACGGTAACGAATACGTCCTTACCATCTTCGCCGCCCAGGGTCACCGCCGTCGTACCGGTAATTCCGGGCAGGTCGTATTCTTCGGCGATTGTGCCCGTCGGATCGTAGACGCGGATTTTTCCGGCCCGGTTGAGCGCCACCCAAATATTGCCTTTGCTATCCACGGTCAAACCGTCCGGGGAGAATCCGTCTGCGTCATGGAAAACGCGGCGGTTTACGAGTTCGCCAGTTTCAGTAACATCAAAAACATCGGTGGCACGCGTCGTCGTATCGTTGTAATAGGCACGGGTACGGTCCGGAGAAAAAGCGAGCCCATTCGAAGTGGTCACCGAATCGAGAACAACTTGCGCCTCCAAATCCGGGGAAATCCGCCAAAGTTTCGCCGTGCCGCGCGTTTCATCGTCGCGCACGTAAGGCATAGAACCGGCATAAACGTAACCCCACGGGTCCACGGTACCTTCGTTCATACGGTAGGCCGGGGAGTTAAAAAGGGTGAGCTTTTCTTCCGGGGCACCGAAGGGGTCAGCGGCGAGCGCCAGCCCGCGTTCCGTTGCCACCACGTAACCGCCCTGGGTGCGCGGGCGCACGAAGGCCGCAATTTTCGAACCAGTGGCCAGGCGGGAAACCGCGCCGGACGCATCCATGGTGAGAAGATCGCCGCACAACATATCGACGAAACGCAGGCCACCCCACGCGGAACTCCACACCGGCCCTTCGGCGTGGAAAGCTATGCTGTCTGTGATCTGTTCAAAATTCTGAGCCATTACATAAAGATACAAGCTTTTGCCCGATTCCGGGAGCTTGCCCGCAACGGGCGGAACTGGCCGGCCCCGCGGAAGCTGCCTGCTCGCGGGGTGTGCGGGTCTAGTTTGGATTTTCCGAATCCGGGTTAGGGGCCGGCAAATGCTGCCTGAACCAGCTGGCAGATTCGACGACGGCGGTGCGGGCCTGCGCAATCACGCGCGTCCTTTGCATAAAGGCATGTATGGTGCCCGGGAAAATCCGGAACTGGTGGGGCAGGCCGGCGCTCGCGAGAATTGCGGCGAGTGCGCGCGAATCATCGAGCACGGGGTCTAGTTCGGCCGCGGCAATGTATACGGGCGGAATATCGTATGTGAGGTCGTGACTACCAAGCAGATCGAGATACCGGCCGGCAGGGCCCATTGCCGCTGTTGGGTTGCTTGGCGTTGCCGGGTTACTTGGTGCTGCCGGGTTACTTGTTTCCGCTACTTTGTTGGAACTTAGGGCCGCTGGATTGCCGGAACTTAGGGCCGCGGTATCGCCGGAACCTGCCGGGCCGGCTAACCCCGTTGAGTTGCCAGTTCCTGCCGGGATCGGGCTGGCAAACAGGCCGGCATAGTCGGCGCGATCCGTGGGCCGCATCCCGTCCCACCATCCTCCGTACAGGCGCGCGGAAGCCGAATCCTGCAAGCCAAAACTGCCGTAATACAAATGCAGGGAAGTAATCGCCCTGTAGGCGGTGGTGTAGGCAGCCGCGGCGGCATCACCATGGTTGACCGCGCGGCTATCTCCGGAGTTAGCCGCAATGTTACCAAGGCGTTCGCGGCTTTCTCGCAACATAAGGTAGACGCCGAGTGCCAAGGTGGCGCCGCACGAATCCCCGGCCAGGCCCGCGGCGGCTTGCAGGTGGAACTTTTCGCGGTAGGGCGCGCTCAGCATCGTGGTGATAACGTCCAAGCATTCCGTGAAAGGTTGCGGATACTTGGCCATCGGCGCCAATGTGTAGTCAATCGCTACCACGGCCGCCTGGCTGGCCGCAGCCAATTCTCGGGTCAAGCGGTCATGCGATGCAAATGAGCCGACGCACCAACCCCCACCGTGCATAAAGAACAGCACCGGTAGGCCCAGCACGCGAGCAGCAGTTTCCGTGCTGGGAGCAGGCTGGTTCGCGACTGGAGCGGGCTGGTTCGCGCCCGGAGCGGGCTGGTTTACGGGTAGATTTGCGGGCTGGTTTGTGCCGGAAGCAGGCTGGTCCGCGCCAGGTGCTGGATGGTGCGAGCTGGGCGCGGGATGGTGCGAGTTGGGCGCGGGATGGTGCGAGCTGGGCGCGGGATGGTGCGAGCTGGGCGCGGGCTGCGTGTGCCCGCAAAGAAGCGGGTAGTAAATGCGGACGGGAACTTCCCCGTGCCGCGTGGGAATTCTCGTTTCGCGGATTTCTGCCATTTGCGGGCCGCCGCTATTCCACCAGGCGTGCCGCGCGTCGTAGCGTTGCCGCATATCCGCACAGTAAGCGGCGGTACTGGGGAAACTTTCCCGCGGGCCGTGCGAAACATATAGCTTGCGATCAATGGCGACGGCGCGTTCCGTATCCGCGTCCCAGAGGTCCGGCACATTCCGGCGGTTATGTGCGTGAAATTGTATGCGTTCGGAGCGCGAACGGGGCCCACCAGAAAAATCCATACCTCTATTCATACTCCAAAGTTCAGCCCAAAACCTCCAGCAGGGAGGCTGCGCGGTCCGCCGGGAAACTCAAAGCGGGCCGGGGTTCACCCGGGGCCGGGCTGGGCTTTGGTAGCGTGATAGCCGTGAAGGAAATGGGTGGATCGCGGCGCGGCCAGCGGGAATCAGGCCGGCAAGCTAAGGGAAGAACTGCGGGTAGCAAAAACGCGGGCGCGAAGGCGCCACGCAGTGGCTCGGCATACCCGCGCTCCCGGCCCGGCTTAGACCCTGCCGCTTGGCGGGGTTTACTCGACGATCGCGAACCAGCACCTTCCGCGGATTTTGAAGCCAAAACAGGCGGCGGGGGAAAATCTACTAGCCGCGGCGGCGCACGCAAAGGAGGGCGCAGCTCCCAGCAACGCCGCCGTACCCAGAGTGGAGAACGCCAAGCTCGGCGCGGCCAGAGTAGTGGCCGCCAAAGTCGCGGTACCGCTCAGACCCGGGGCGGTCAGGCGCGTGGCTCGCAATCTCGGGGTACGCAAAGCCGGAGCGCTCAAAACCGGAGCACGCAGGCACGGCAGGCTACTAAGCGGAGCGCAAGCGCGGCTCCTCGCGGCCCGAGAGAAGAAATAGACGAACTGGAATTGCAGCGCCGCAAGCGGGCTCAACGCCGGCGTAGCCAAAATGCGCGGAGTAGGCAGAGCGAAAGTTCCGGATCCGGCAGTCAAAGGTCTGATAGCAGAACCTCGGGGAACCAAAGCCCGGCGGCCCGCAAAACCCGGCGCGGGGGTAAAGCCGCGGCCGGAGCCGCGACGCGCACGCAGGCCGCGCGCCGGCGCTGGCGCGAAAGTGGCCGGCCGGTTGGTGCGGCGGCGTCGGCACGAGAAAGGCGTGCCCGGCAACGCGGGGAACGGCAGGGTACGTTAGCACCGAGTAACGGGAGGCCGAGCACCGGGCGGCTGGGCAAGATTCTGGCGGTGCTGTTGGTAATTGTGGTTTTGGTGGGCGGCGCGATTTGGCTGGTGACCACGGTGTTTGGCAAGGTCACGGAACATCAGGAAAGCCGCGCGCAAACCCCGCAACCTTTGTATGAGCCGGTGGAATGTACGGCGGCAATGCTCGAATCTTCGCTCGGGTTGAAGGGAGGGGTGGTGGGTGCGCCCACGGTTTTCACGCTGACTTTGCGCAATACTTCGATGGATAATCCGTGTTTTATTGACGTGGGCCGTGCGCACGTCAACGTGAAGATCACTTCGGGGAGTGCGGATATTGCGGAGACCGCGGGCTGTGCAGATGTGCCGGAGTCGAAAATTTTGTTACTTGATCGCGGTATGAGTGCCACCACGGAAATCACGTGGCCGGGCCGGGTTTCGCCCGGTACTTGTGCGAGTACGGGAAGTTTTGCGCAGGCGGGTGGTTACCGCGCGGAGGCAAGTGCCCAGGATGGCAAGTTGCTGCTCGGCGATATTACTTTTGAAATGAAACCGGTCGGTTCGCGGTCACAGCAATTGGGGGCAGCCCCGCGAGTCCCGGGCGAAAAGGTCGCCAGTGGGGAAGAAGCAGGTGGCGAAAGTTCTACCGGTGAAGGTACTACCGGTGGAGCCGCCGGCGGGGAAGGAGCTACTGAGGGAGAAGCCCCTGCTGGGGAAGACGCCGCTGGGAACGGCACCGCAGGGGACGGCACCGCTGGGGAAGGGGCCGCTGGGGAAGGGGCCGCTGGGGAAGGAGCCGCTAACCCCGAAAATTCCGTGGGCGCGGGCACCGAAAATGGAGCCGAGGAAGCCGGGAATGGGTAAGCCTCATAAACCGAGAAACCGGAGAAGCTGGCGAAGCTGGAAAACCTGGGAAAACGGGTAACCCGGGGACGCCCGGGAAACCAGGGAAGTCGGGGAACTGGGTAGCCGGGGAACGCGGGTGAGCAGAGAATCCTGGCCAAGGGGAGAATCCTCCGGCCTGCTGCGGCGGCCGTGGCGGCCGTGGCAAAAAGCGGCCTTAGCGGCCTTGGCAAAGAGGCAGACTTAAAAAAGCTGCGGCCTTGGCGAAGAAGCAGCCCTGCAATAAAGCAAAAACCGCGGCGGAAGTAACCATTTTGGCTACTTCCGCCGCGGTTTCGCTTAGCTATCTACCAGCCGGTTTAGGTTCCGGCCTTGCGGCTACTGATACGCGCGCCTGCGGTTTTAGCTTTCGGTGCGCGTACCGGTTCCGGTCAGAATTGGAGGATTCCGCCGTTGAGGGCATCAACCAGATCATTGATGGACTTGCGGCCATTGTTTGGTTGGTTGCCCGTGCCGGTATCAGTTCCGTCTTGGCCAGCATTTGCGCCCGGCGCGGTAGCGTTACCGTCGCCTTGCTCGCTGCCATCTTGGCCGGTGCCGTCCTTACCGGCGTCGTTTCCGGTACCGGACTGGCCACCGGAACCGCCCTTATCGGCGTCGGCACCTTGCCCGTCTCCTTGCCCGGCACCCTGATCGGTAGTGCCCACACCGGCACCCTGCGGCACCGCGCCTGCCTTATAACCGGCCACTGCTTGGTCGCCTACCAGGAAGGTCAGGGTTTGGGGCTTGCTCTTCACCCCGCGTTGGGTTTCGAAGACCACGTTGAACTTGTAAGCGCCCGGCTTCGTGAAAGCCCAAGAGCCGTGGGCGTGAGTCGGTTCCGGAATGTCGATCGTGGTGTCACCTTCCGCGGTGTTAATCAGCATGTCCAGCTGCTTCTTCACGCCGTCGTACTGGTACACGAAAACGTTGCTGCCTTCTGGCTTTTCCACCGGGTCGAGCGTGAGCTTTACAGAACCCCACCCGAACTTGGTGGTAGACCAGCCCGGCCACACGTGCGTGCCATCAAAGGTTTGCCCCAAGTTATAGAACTCGGTGCCCGGCTTGCCCAGGAAGTCGAAATCCTTAGATGCCAGCGGGCCTTTTGCCCCGCGCGTCTTCAACGTGGAATCGGGCACGGCTAGCGTTACCGAATCGATCGTGCGATACACGGAACCCTTCGCGTGCTGGGCAGTATCGTCGTGCACAAAACCGGTAATGCTGTCGCCGAAAGGCGCGGCGCCAATATCCACGTGGCCCTTGGTCAACAGGACCGGCTTCTGGAAGGGATTCTTGTGGGAGGAGCCCAGCGGATCCGTGATCGGTTCATCGCCGAACTGCGGACGGGCAAAACCGCCGCCTGAATCTTCTTCGTCTTTGGCGGCGTTACCGTCACCGTTACCTTCGCCGCTCCCGTTGCCAGAACCGGCGTCGTTACCGGAGCCTGCGCCAGAATCCGTGCCCCCAGCTTCCCCGGTACCGGGTACGCTGCCGTTTTGGGAATCATCTGTTGCGCCCGGTTCGTCTGCGTTGCCGGAGCCTTCTTCGCCTTCACCTTCGCCGGTTGTGGCGCCGCTGCCGGTACCGTCTAGCGTTACCGTGTTATCGAAGGCCGCATTTACTGGGTTGCCGGCCGCGGTATACAGCTCTGCGGTGGAAGACTGCGGTTGGGAATCATCGAGCTTCCAGGAGGACTGCCCGATTGCCGCAGCTACATCCATTTCTGGGGTGGGTACGAAGGTGAACTTGAGAACATGGTCGGTGAGCCAACCGGTGTCGTCCACCAAAGAAAGCTCCCCGTTGGTACCAATCGAACCTTCGAAAGGCTGATCGGAAGCCGGGCTATCGGCGTTCCTATACCAGCCGCCCTTGATTTCCCCGCGCAGGTTCGGATCGGAAAGTTTCACCGTGGTGGTGAACTGATCGCCATCTTCGGAAATCTGGGTGCTGATCGTGTAATCCACCTTGCCGCTGGGCTTGTAGGTATTCGTAGTGAAAGCCGGTGCCTTATCGCGGCTAGCCTTTTGCGGCCAAGCGGAAGCCATCTGGTTCACGGACTTAAGTTGCTCACCCGGAGTGTATTCGATCCCGGTGGAAACCCAGCGGCCGTGGGAGTTATCTGCAGGTACGAATACGGCCTGCAAAGTGGAAGCAGACTTCGTGCTTCCCAGCATTTCGTTGTACGTTCCCACGCCGTTTTGGACCGGTACTTCGGTCAGGAAGTAACCGTCAAGGAAGAAAGCGACGGTACCGGAAGCGGTGGAATCTCCGGCGTTAAAGGTCAGAGTGGAGAATTTATCGTCCCCGTCCGCCCAGGACCTTTTATCGGTGGAGTTGGGCCCCACTGAGAAGCTGTACTTGCTGGTATCGCCTTCGCCGGCGGCGTTGTAGCGGTCAGCAAGCGGCGTATTCGGCTGCGTGGTGGGATCAACCCCGCCCACGTACCAGGTGAAAGGCACCGGGTCGGAAGCAATAATTGCGCCGTCCTTACCGCGCGCTACGGCCCGATAAGTGAGGGTGTAAACACCCGGCTTGGAGAAAATTGTCTCGTTATGGCTGTGCGCGCCGGGAACCAAAAGCGCGGCGCGGTTCGCCGGATCGTGGCTGGAGAGCAGATGGTTCACGTTATCGAAACCAATTGCCATCATTTCCATGCGGCCCGGGCCATCAAAATCGACGAGCTCCAACCAGAACGCTCCATCCCGGAAGTTCTGGGTAGGAATCTTGGCATCGGCACCAAAACCGGCCCAGATCGGTGTATTGCCGGGCCCGGCTACGGCCGGTGCCCGCCACCAGCGGTCCGAAACCTGGGAAACATAGTTGTACATCGGTTCGTTACCAGGTTCGAAAATGTGCAGGTTGCTACCCTGGTTATTTGCCCGCGTATAGCCCTTGCCGAGCCAGTTCGCGGTTTGCCCGAGCGGGTAGTTCACGCTCTTGGCTTCGTTGTACAGCTGGAACTTGCCGTTTTCCCAGAAGACCTTGGGCGCATCAACATGCGCGGCGGTAGTAATGGTCTTGCCCAGGTGTGCGCCGAAAGGCGAATCCTCGGAAACTGGGCGGCTAGTCGTATTAGCTTGGCTGGCTTCTCCTCCCGCGGCAGGCGCGGAAGCGGGCGCTAGCTCCGAATTGGTATCTGCTTCGTTACCGGTTTGGCCGTAGATGGCCGCGGTGTATTCCTCATCGGTAAGGAAACGCAGAGTTTCGGTGCTAGTTTCCTCGGTACCGTTTCCCGCAGCGGCGTCGGTGAGGGCCGAATCGTCGGCAAAAGCGGGGGTGGCACCCAGGGCGCTCGTGAAGGCCAGAGCTCCAACGGCGATAAGCGCGTGGAATTTTCTCATGGGTTATTCCTTCTAAACGAAAGTATTTCCTGGGAATTTTATCGATAATGCGAATCGTTCGCAATAAGGTTTGAGGGTCGACGCCGAGGTATTCGTCTCGCTTACCGCGTGGCTATCCGAGGGGGAGCACGGCTTCCATGGCTTCGCGAATATCGGCGCAGGGTTTGGTGCGCAGGCCTTCCGGAATGTCTTTGGCGGCGGTGCCGCGCGGCACGAGGGCGAGGGTGAAGCCGAGCCGGGCGGCTTCTGCCAGGCGTTGTTGGATGCCGGTGACGGGCCGCAATTCGCCGGTGAGGGCTACTTCTCCGCAGGCGATCACGCCGGGGGCTATGGGTAGATCCGCGTAGGCGGAGGCCAGGGCGAGGGCGATAGCAATATCGGCGGCCGGTTCGCTTGCTCGCGCCCCGCCCACGGTGGAAACGAAAACGTCTTTTTGTTCCAGGGCAAAGCCGAGCCGGGCTTGTAGTACGGCGATGGTGATTGCTACTCGCGAATAGGAAACCCCGGCCGTGGTGCGTTGTGGCCGCCCGGTAGCGGGAACTACGAGGCCTTGTAGTTCTACGGGCATGGGGCGGCGGCCTTCTAAGGTCATGGTTACGCAGGTGCCGGGAACCGAAGAGGTGCGCGATGATAAAAACAGGCCGGAAGGATCGGCTAGCCCGTTGATGCCCGAATCGGTGAGTTCGAAGCAGCCGACTTCATCGGTGGCACCGTAGCGGTTTTTTACGGCGCGGACCATTCGTAATTGGGAATGCCGGTCGCCTTCAAATTGGCACACTACGTCTACCAAATGTTCGAGCACGCGCGGCCCGGCAATATTGCCGTCTTTGGTTACGTGGCCCACGAGCACTACGGGCATGGCGCTGCGTTTAGCCACTTGGACGAGCGCGCTAGTTACGGCCTTGACTTGCGCGGTGCCACCGGCGGCGCCGTCGATCTGCGCACTGGAAATAGTTTGCACCGAATCGACAATCAGGAGGGAAGGCCGCGCGGTTTCTACGTGCCCGAGCACGCGGGCGAGGTCAGATTCGGCGGCCAGGTGCACATGCGGGTGCAGGGCGCCGATACGTTCCGCGCGTAAACGTACTTGCGCGGCCGATTCTTCCCCGGTTACGTAGAGTACCGGGCCTGCTTGGCGAGCTTGGGCCTGCGCGGCGGCTTTGGCGGCAACGTCCATGAGCAGGGTAGATTTCCCCACCCCTGGTTCCCCGGCGAGCAACACGACGGCGCCAGGCACTAGGCCCCCGCCCAGCACGCGGTCTAGTTCACTCACGCCGGTGGGGTGTTTAGTGGCCGCGGCTCGCGGCACCTCGGTAATCGGCGTGGCCGGGCTAGTGGGGGCGAGTGGCCCGGGAGTGCGGGAATCCCCGCCCGGGCCGGCAGCTGCCGCGGCGGGGCTTGGCTCTTGAACTTCTAGGGTGCCCCATTCCCCGCAGCGGGTACAGCGGCCCATCCACTTCGCGGCCGTCCATCCACAGTTAGTGCATTCATAAGTCGGCGTCGTCTTTGCCATACTCATAACCCTAGAACAGGGGTCCGACACTAAAGGCACCGGCGCGAGTGCCCTAAACACAAAGCGTGGAAAATGCGAACATTGCGAAACAGAAAGCGCGGAGTTGCTGGCGGGTGCGGCGTCGGCCCGGCGCGAGCGCCGCCGGCCCTACCGGGTGGCGAACTCCTCGAGGAGTTCCGAATCTCCGGAGACGATAATGACGTCGTCCGCGCCGATGCGGGTGTCTGCGCTGGCATATTCGAAGGCTTGCCCGGCGGCTTTCACGCCGATGATGCGTACGCCAAAGCGTTCGCGGATGCGCGATTGGGCAATAGTGAAACCCTGAATATCGCGCGGTGGGCGCATTTTGACGATGGAAAAACCGTCTTCCATTTCGATGTAGTCGAGCATGCGGCCAGAAACCATGTGGGCCACGCGCTGGCCGGCGTCGAACTCCGGGTACACCACGTGGTGGGCACCGATGCGCCGCAAAATTCGCCCGTGCGAACGCGAAATTGCTTTTGCCCAAATCTGCGTGGTCCCGAGGTCTACCAGGTTTGCGGTGACCAGTACGGAAGCTTCTAGGGAGGTGCCGACGCCGACGACGGCCGTGCGGAAATCTTCGGCTCCCACTTCCTCCAACACTTCCATGGAGGTCGCATCCCCTTGGATAACGCGCAGCCGGCTCGACCATTTTTGAGCCAGATCCGGATCGCGCTCCACCACGAGCACGTCGCGGCCCAGGCCGTCTAGCGTGGTGGCAATAGCGGTACCAAAACGCCCCAGCCCAATTACGAGCACGCCCTTCTCATCAATATCCGCCACGTCAATCCTTTCTGTTTGGCCATACCCAGTCTAAGTGGAAGCGCGGGGGCGAGCCTAGCACCCGGCCGCGCCCGTAAATCCGCCCCACGGAAACCTGCCACACGGAAACCTGCGATCCGGTGCCGCTGCCGCTATAACCTGCCCGCCGCAGTATCGCGGCGCCTCGCTACCAAATAACTTGCTACCTAATAATCAACGTGCTACCCAATAATCGGGCGTTCTTGGGGGAGGCGGATGGTGCGGCGTCGGTTCCGCAAGGCGAGGGCGGCAGCAATCGTCATGGTGCCGGTGCGGCCAAAGAACATGAGCAAAATGAGTACCGCCTTTGCCGAACTGGGCAGGGCCGAGGTAATGCCGGTGGAAAGCCCGCAGGTAGCGAAGGCAGAAATGGATTCGAGGAGGATTTCGGAGAAGTGGAAATCGGTGAGCTGTAAAAGCGCGATCGTGCTGATGCCAACCATGAGGGCGCCGGCAAAAGTCGCGGCAATGGCCAGGCGGAGAACTTCGGCCGGGATGCGTTTCCCAAAGGCTTCGGTATCACGATCGCCCCGGGCTTCCGCGCGGATCGCCAGCAAGAGCACCGCGAAAGTGGTTACTTTAATGCCGCCGGCGGCGGAAGCTGAACCTCCCCCAATAAACATGAGGCCGTCAATTATGAGCCAACTCGTTTCGGACATCGCCCCGATATCCGAGGTGGCAAGCCCGGTAGAACGCGCGTCGGTGGAAAGTACAAGAGCGGCATTAATCCGATCCGCGGTGTTTAAAGCTCCCAGAGTTTCCGGGTTGTGCCATTCGAGAGCGCCGAGCGCGAATGCGCCCAAGATCCACAAAATTAGATACGTGGTGAGCGTAATTTTTGTGGTGATAGACCATTTTTTGGGTCGTTTCCGGTTGCGCCACATATCGAGCACTACCGGGAAACCAATAGCGCCCGCGATCGTGCCGAGCATAATCGGAATGGTAAGCGACCAATTTCCAACGTATGGCTCCACCCCTTCCGGCATGATCACAAAGCCGCCGTTATTGAAAATCGAGACGGCCATGAAATAGGAATGCCACAAGCTGGTAAGGAGCGGTTCTCCTTTTTGTAGGAAGAAGGGGAGGAGCAAAACCAAAAGGATCGATTGCACCGTCAAAGAAACGATCACGACGGCGCGGAGCAAGGACCCGACTTCCCCTAGGGAGGATTGGTTTTCACTGGCCGTGAGCATGCGCTGAGTCAGGCCCACATGGCGAGAAACCGCGCGGCCCAAAATCGAAGCGAGGGTCATTACACCCAAGCCGCCCACAATAAGGCCGAAGGAAATAAAAAGCTGCCCGATCGGGGACCAAAAAGTGGCGGTGGAAACCGTGGTCAAACCCGTTACGCATACCGCCGAAGTCGCGGTGAAAAAAGCATCAATAAGTGGGGCAGGCTGCCCGCTAGCCGTAGCTACAGGTAAGGAAAGCAGCCCGACTAACAAGAGAATAACCAGTGCGAATACTCCCAGCGCTGCGCGGGCCGGGGTTTCGCGGGCGATTCGGTCAACACTTTCACGCATCCTGTCGAGGAGGCGGGCGCGTGCTGCCGGGCGCCCACTCGATACATTTTCACTCACTCCGTGAGCCTAAGCGGCAAAGTCAACACCTGCAAGAACTCTGGTAACTCCCAAAAATGAGTTATCCTGAAGCATGTTGTAGTCGCTTGTGCGACCCTTCATCGAGACTTCAGGACGTGCCATGACCAAACTACCGCTCAATAACCCCCAGTTTTATACGGTTGCGGAGGTTGCTGATCTTGTGCGCGTTTCTCGGATGACGGTGTATCGAATGGTCCACTCTGGGGAACTACCTGCCGTGCGAGTGGGTGGTTCGTACCGGGTACCAGTTTCTGCGGTAGAAGATTTGCTCGGTGGTTCCCTGCCCGAAGCTGGACGGCGTACCGCCGGCGAATAAGTACGGCCAGGTGCGCGGTTACGTGTGCGGCCGGGTGGTGGCCAGGTACGTGGCCGCGTGGCGGTTACGTGCGCGGCCGGGTGGTGGCTAGGTGCACGGTGGCTAGGTGCACGGCTGGGTGGCGGCTACGCGAACCGGGAAGGGCAATAAAACCAACTAAGCGGCTAGACGTGATGACTACCCCACATTAAAGGAAGAAATCAGGGGCGGCCGAGCGGTAAAATAATCCAGGTCTATGGGTGTAGCGCCCGTATTTAAATGTCATCTGTTCCAGGAGGTGCCCGTGGGGTCCGTCATCAAGAAGCGCCGCAAGCGCATGTCGAAGAAGAAGCATCGCAAACTCCTTCGCAAGACGCGCCATCAGCGTCGCAATAAGAAGTAACGCAATAAGAAGTAACTAGTACAGCAAGTATCAGTACGGCCAAGTGCCAGTACGGCAGTACGGCCAAGTGTTGGTACGGCGAGTGCCAGTGCAGCGAAGAAAATCGGGTCCGCGTAGCGGACCCTTTTCTTTTCATTTACGCAAAACACTATTTTCGAAATTTCGCACTCGATTTCGCACTCGATTTCGCTCTAGATTCCGCATCCTTTCGTCTTTCGGGGTTTTGCGGTCTGCGATCTTTCAGGATTTCGCAACCTTCCGCCCGGGGAGAAATGAGAGACATGATTTTTTTGGGGCCGTTGGTCCTGTCAAACCGAAAAAGTGTGCACTACCGTAAACAAAGATCTGCGATTTCAGCTAAATTTTCATCCGCGCACACGAGTGCTCGCCAGGGTGATAGCACGCGGAATTGCAGGTCAGGAAGTGTGGATTTAGTGCATGTGCTACTCAATGCGAGGTAGCGGGTGAGTAAGTTCTGCCGGTATTGGAAATAGGGGATGGGTGCCTGCGCTTGTGGTGCAATCAGGTTTGGGACCTTGGTCTCCGGCCAGATTTCGCGCAAAAATCCATCTCCTACAATGGAAAAACCAGAAATTGAAGATAAAACTGTAGTGCGTCTAAATTTGCGGGTAGGGTCCGCAACCGAGGCGCACGCCGGAAAAATGCGTGATTTTCCGGATGGAACGTTGAGGGGAAACTTCCAATGAACGAAGAAGTCCGCTGGCTCAGCGACGACGAGCAGTATGCCTGGCGTGCATATCTACGTGCAACGGCTATCATCTCCGAAAATTTGAATCGGGATCTGGTGCGCACGCATGCGATATCGCATAACGAGTACGATATTTTGGCACGGCTTTCCGAAGCTCCCGACCGTACTTTGCGCATGTCAGCGCTCGCGGATGTGATGGTACATTCGCGTTCGCGGCTTACTCACACGGTCCGCCGCCTGGAAGATAAAGGGCTTGTAGTCCGTACCGCTAATGAGGAAGATCGGCGGGGTGTGGATTGTACGCTCACCAAGGCCGGTTGGGATTTTGTGGTTGAAGTGGCCGTTACGCACGTCAACTCCGTGCGCAAGCACGTGGTGGATAAGCTGGGGCACGATGATTTTCTCCGCCTGGGCTGGCTGTGTACCCGTCTGGTGGATAATCCGCGCGATATTCGCTAGAGCGCGATTCGGTAAAGCTGGTTTGCTCTGGCGCGAACTGGGCACTTGCCCACAGCACGGTAGCTTCCACCTAGAATTGGGACCATGATTGACGTTACGCGAGTGCATATTGTCCGCCATGGCGAGGTAGATAACCCGACCGGCGAGCTGTACGGGCGCCAGCCCGGATTCCATTTGACGAAGCTCGGCCACCGTATGGCCCAGCGCGTCTCCGATTATTTTGCGGATCGTGATATCCGTGCTGTGGTTGCCTCGCCGCTCGAACGTGCTGTAGAGACGGCCACTCCCACCGCGGAGCGGTTCGGCTTGGAAGTGCAAACCGATGCGAACCTGATCGAAGCAGGAAATAAATTCGAAGGCGTGAACGTCAACCGCAACCGCGCCATCTTGGCCCACCCGAAATATTGGGGCTGGTACACGAATCCTTTCCAGCCTTCTTGGGGTGAGCCCTATACCGAGATTGTGGACCGGATGAGTCAAGCTGTGCGTAGCGCCTTAACCCAGGCACGCGGCGGGGAAGCCGTGCTGGTTTCGCACCAACAGCCAATCTGGGTTTTGCGTCTCTTTATTGAAGGCCGCTCGTTGGCGCATGATCCGCGCCGAAGGCAATGCGCGCTCGCTTCAGTCACCACTCTTACTTTCCAGGCCCGCCGTCTGGTGGCCCTCGACTACGCCGAACCGGCCGCCGACCTGGTGAAAGCCTCCAAAGACATTACCCCCGGAGTTTCCGAAGCGGCACTGCGCAGCTAGAAGCACTGCACAGCTAGAAGCATAGAAACACTGCGCGTAACCAGAAACACTGCGTAGTAAAACGCGCGGACGCCGCGCGCCCGCCCTAGTTTTTCGGTTCCGGAACTTGCTTATGCGGTTCCGGAACTTAGTTGTGTGGTTCCGGGAGCCTTGGTTGCGCGGTTCCGGAGTTTAGTTTTTCGGTTCCGGTGCGCCGGGGCTAGTGGTATCAGTTTCGTTCTCGGGGTGTGGCTCGCCACCATTGGATGTCCGGTCAGCTTCGCCGGCGCGAGCAGAATTTCCGTGTGAGTAGCCGGAGCTGGGGTGCTGCGAGTTTTCGTTGCCGCCGTCTGCGCGATTATTTTCGGCACGGCCGCGATCAGTGTTGCTGGTTTCCGGTTCGGTAGCGACATCCTGAGCGGTTGCTGCCTCACGTTGCTGGCGTTCCCACTCGCGGAAACGCACCCGCGCATCCAAACGAGACAGGAATTCGGGATCATCATCTGGCGCAACCTGCCCGGAACGGCGCGGACGATCACGGCGAAGCCCTTGCCCGCCTAAAGAAATCGAACCTGTGGGATATTTCAGCGGCCAAGAAAGCGCAATCCACAAGACCGAACCGAGCACTGGCAAAACTACCGTCAGCGCGATCCACGCCGATTTTGCCAGGCGTCCGGGAACTTGCGATTGGTCAGTACGAACACAATCGACAATTCCGTAAACCCACACCGTGACCGCGAACAGGGCCATCAACACTCGAGCCATGCCTACAATTCTAACCTCTGGAAGTGTGCACCTCTTACATAACTTGCACACATAAGCAGTCGGCGTACCGCACCCGGCCTGGCTACCTGCATAATCTCGGATAGCCTACCAACACCGCGAGCGCGATTAGCCGCCAGAAACCAGAGGCGGCCGGGCGTGAATTATTGCGCCAACCGGGCCCGAACAATTACCGCAAACCGGCCAAATTCCTCATCCGAGCCAGGCGGCCAGGGCGTAGGCAAACGCCGTCGCCAATCCGTAACTGAGCTCCACGAAACCAGTGTTTCGCAAAACTGGAATGAGGGCGCGCCCTTCTGCCCGCTGCGTGCCCGCGCGGGTAACCGTTCGCGCACACCCGAAAGCAAGATAGGCGGGGTAAGCGAAAAGCACTACGAGCCACCAGCGCGATCCTAAGAAAATGCAAAGCACGACGCCGAGGGCCAAGGCCAGTGCCAAAGTGGCGGCATAAACCTGCCGGGCACGCGCGTCTCCCAGGCGCACGGCCAAAGTGTGTTTACCCGTCACTGAATCGGTGGGAATATCGCGAATATTGTTGACCATCAACAAGGCGCAGGCGATCAGGCCCATGGCGCAAGCGGCGATCCATGCCGGGGCGGGTACGGCAAGTAGCTGCACGTATACGGTCCCGGCGGTAGACATGAGGCCAAAGAAGAGGAAGACCCCAACTTCGCCCAGTCCGGCATAGCCATACGGATGTTTACCTCCGGTGTAGAACCAGGCGGCGAGCGCGGCCGCCACGCCCAGGCCAAGTAGCCACCATTTGCCGGTGAGCGCGACGAGCCACAAGCCACAGACGCAGGCAAGCACGTAGCAGGCAATGGCAGCGCGGAGCACTACTTGCGGTGAAGTTCTCCCGCCCCCGGTGAGGCGGGGTGGGCCGGTGCGTACGGCGTCGGTGCCGCGCACCCCGTCCGAATAGTCATTGGAAAGGTTGACGGCGATCTGCAAAATCAGGGCGATGGCCAGGCACAGCCCGGCTCTTGCCCAGTTGGCGCCGCCGCCCCAAATCGCAATTCCGGTACCGGCAAATACCGGCGAAACACTTGCCGGCAGGGTGCGGGCACGAATGCCTTCCACCCAATCATTGAAAGTAGCCACGATTCGACATTTTAGGTGGACAGCCGGTTTCCGGCTACCTCATGTGCATCGGCTACCCGCATGTGCAGATGGGCGCGGCGGCAGCGGGCGCGCGCCGGTGGGCGCCGGCCGGCCTACCAGTATCTGTGCCGGCCTACCGATGCCCGTGTCTGTGCCTGCCTACTGATGCCCGTGTCTGTGCCTGTGCCGGCGCCTGCGTCTGTGCCGGCCTAGCGGTGCCCATGTTTGTGGCTGCACCCCTCCGCCATTTGTGCTCGTGTTTACACGTGCGAGCCGTAGGCGGAGTAGCCGGTCGCGCCGGTTTGCGGCGGGGCGGGCCGGGCGAAGCGGGAAACTACTTCTACGAGGAGTCCGATTAGCAGGCCAATGAAAATGATGTACCAGTGGGTGGTGGCATTGGCGCTCAAGGTGACAGAGCCCGTGCCAAAACTGGCATCAAGCCGCAAACCGAAACGGGTGATGCCGTAAATAATGGCGGTCACGGAGGTGAAGGAGAAGGGCATAATGATCCAGGAGATCGGCCCGTATTGCAGGCGCGGATCGCGCGAGCGCCCCCAATGCACACCGAACAGCACGGTAGCTACCAGCGCGGCCAACACCACTACTACGATCAGCCAAATCGGCAAGCCGCTGGCAATCAAATGTATCCCGGAAACGCCGTCGCCCCCGCGATATTCGGCCGGCAACAACTGTAAGAGCGAGGCATCTACAGAAATGTTCATGGCGCCGCCTAAGCTTCCGGCCAGTGCCACCGCACCTGCGGTGAGGAAGTAGGGGAAGGCGATCAGGAGCAAGGAGAAACGGCTACCTACTGAGGAGTCGGCGAGTTGCCCGCCGGCTCCGGTGAGCACGAAAATGCCAAGCATTAGCGCCGCGAAGGTCACGCTGAGAATGAACCACGCGAAGGCAATTGCCACCCCGTGGCAGAAAGTGGGGATCGGGGAAGCACTGGTGAGCAGGTAGCGGTTTTGCGGGGTGGAGCGAATTGTGAGCAGGCGCCCAAAACCGGAAGCAAATAGGCCGAGCGGGATCGCGGTGGCAGCCGCCAGGAGCGGACTGGGGTTAATCGAACCGGTAATCCCTTCGAATGCGAAATCGCTACGCGTAAATGCTGCCAAGCCCGCGGTGCAGGCGGCGAGCACAAAGGCGGAAAGCCAGGCGGGCATCCACACCATGAGCGTGGAATTGCGTTGCCCGCGGCCCGACCAGCGGTGCGTATAGAACAAGGTGAGGCCGATAATCGCGGTGGTCGTCAAAGCGGTGGCGTAGAAAGTGCCGTTGAAACTAATTCCGGAAGCGCCATCTATCGTGAGCGACGCCGAACCGCCCAGGCCAAATACAGTGGTCAGGGAGCTGTATGCCGCCAAAAGGTGTTTATAGGTGCCGCCCGGTACTCCCGTATTTGCCCCGGAAGTGGCGTGGGAAAGTGCTCCGCCGATCAACCCGGCCGCCAAATTAACCAGGAAGGCCACTACGAGCGCAATAATCGGTGCGAATGCGGCCACCAACCACACCGAGGCGTGGAAGCGGCGCCGCTTTGGCGGTGCTACCGCCGGTGCGGAAGGCCCTTGCGTGGAAGCCCCTTCATTGAACAAAGAGTCGAAGCGGAAATCGGCGGCTGCGTCTTTGCCTTGCGGCGTCGAACCCGCATCGGAGGCGCGGTTCTTAGTGCCCGTATCGGCAGCGCGCGCGGCGGCACGTCCGAAAGAGGTGGTATCTGCGCTGGCGGCACTCGCCGTGCTGGTAGCGCTCGCTGTGCTAGGGGCGCTCGCCGCACGGGTGGGGCTAGCAGCACTTCTAGCGCTCGTAGCGCTGGCCTCTGGGGCGGAAACCTTACGCGGTTCGCGGCGCACGGGCGGCAGAGTGCTGGACGTCCAGTCGCTTGGAACGGGCCTACTGGGAGCAGGATTGCTGGGCCCCGTACTGCTTTGCCCCGTAACGCTTGGCCCCGTACTGCGCGGCGCAGCGCTAGCTAGTTCCGCACTGCTTGGCGCCGAGCGGAAGGGCGAAGAGCTTTCTGGCGCATGAGTAGACGCATGAGTGCTGGGTGCGTAACTACCGGGTTCGTAACCACCGTACGCATAATCACCGGAAGTAGAACTACTGGGCGCAGAACTCCCTAGCGCGGAACTTTCGCGGGCCGGGCTGCCAAATCGTGCATCGCGCGGATCGCCAACATAAATCCTGCCGGAGGGGCGGTAGTCACCGTCGTAATGGTCAGCGGTGTAGTTACCGTCATAACGATTATCGGCGGGGTAGCTATGGGTAGAGCGGGCCGGGGCGGGGCTACTTGCCTCGCCGGTGGATTCCACAGCATCCAGAGGAAGCGGGATATCCCGAGTGCCGGCCAGATCTCCGGCAGTTACCGGGTCTACCGCGCCGAAGGCAGCCTGCCACGCGGCTTCTTCCGCGGAGAGATCACCTTCCCGGCGCCACTCTGGTTGCTCGGGTGTTCCCGGTTTTCGTGCGTTATGTTCGCCCATTTCCGTTCCTCGTATCCTGCTCTTCCCCATGCACGCGTCTGCCCGTATTGCCGCATACGCTAGCGGATAGGTAGCTACCTGCACCGACTCTGGGTGGCGCGGGTGCTGTCCCGTTATCTTTCTGTAACCATAGCGAACGTTCCTCCCGGTGCGCTCTCTATGCAAAGCGGTTGGCGGCACGGCGTCAAACCTTTATTTTCGCTGCTACTAAGTCCGCGTGGTAGGACCTAGCACCTGCTACTGCGTCGTGCTTTCCCGCCCTATCGCGGCTACTACTCCACGATAGGTTTGGAGTCGGTCACGGCAATACGTACACCGTTTATTGGGTAATTCTACGGTTTGTAGTGGGGGAGAGCACGTTATACGCACCCGTTTTGCGGGGTGCTTTAGCGGGGCGTTTTGCGCCGTCCGACTTGCGCGATTTGGCGTATTGGCCACTTCTAGCCGGCAGCTCGCGAAATAATGGTTGAATGTTGCTATGGCTATGGGTAAGCGTGCAGATCTCAGCAAAAAACCGGTCGAAGTGTCTACCATGTTCGATCAGGTAGCACCGCGGTACGACGCCGTAAACACCCTCCTCACGGCCGGGCAGGTCCACGTGTGGCGGGAGGCAATTGCGCAAGCTCTGGATATTTCTGCGGGCATGCGGATCTTAGATATTGCCACCGGCACCGGTACTTCCGCGGCTAGCTACGCGCGCTTGGGGGCAGAGGTAACCGGCGTCGATTTTTCGCAAGGAATGTTGGAGATTGCCCGTACCCGCCACCCCGGGATTACTTTCCAGTGGGCCGACGCTACGAATTTGCCACAGCCGGATAATAGTTTTGACGCCGTGACTATTTCCTATGGGTTGCGAAATATAGCGGATCCGCAGGCGGCTTTGCGGGAAATGTTGCGCGTGGCGCGCCCGGGTGGCACGCTGGCAATAATCGAGTTTTCGCATCCGAGTTCAAAGCTGTTGCGGTTCCCGTACCGCACCTATCTGAAATACGTATTGCCGAAGGTGGCAGCTTTGGCTGGTTCGGACGGTCCGGCTTATGCGTATCTCATGGAGTCGATCTTGGCGTGGCCGAACCAGCAGGAACTGGGCCGCTGGATACAGGAAGCTGGCTGGCGGCAGGTGGAATATCGGAATGTGACCGGCGGCATCGTGGCAATCCATCGTGCCCGCAAACCAGTAGCCGCGTAACAATGAGCAGGCTTTCCCGGTGGCGGGGCGCCGCGTAAAAATCAAGAAAAAGGTAAGGTACTGAGCCGTGAGCCAAACCAATGCGACGGTACTAACATCGCGTGTTGAAGAACGCCTGGCGAAGGTGGAGCGCTTGCTCGATACTCATGCTTCGCTCGACGATCTACGCGTAGCCGCCATGACAACATATTTGCAAAAGGCGGGTGGGAAACGATTGCGCCCTGCCCTCACCTTGCTGTGTTCGTATTTGGGGCCCAATCCGGAAGATCCACAGGTGGAGCAGGTTGCTGCCGCTATCGAACTCACTCACTTGGCGTCTCTTTATCACGACGACGTTATGGACGACGCTCCCTACCGGCGGGGAAAGCCAGCCGCGCAAGTGGTTTTTGGTAATTCGGCCGCGATTTTGGCCGGCGATATTCTTTTCGCGCGGGCTAATGCCCTCATGGCTAATCTTTCCCCGCGGGCGGTGCACGACCATTCGGTAACTTTTGCCCGGCTCTGCCGCGGGCAGCTGAGCGAATGGCTGGGGCCAGAAGTGGGAGATCCGGAAAATGAATTCTCTCAGCGCAGTTACTATTTGCAGGTTTTGGCAGACAAAACCGGCTCGCTCATTGCCGCGGCGGCGCGCGAAGGCGTGTATGCGGCCGGCGGGACGGCGCAAATAGCGCGCGTGGTCGAAGAATTTGGGGAAAAAATCGGCGTAGCTTTCCAGCTTACGGACGATTACATAGACGTCATGTCCGATTCCACCGAGCTGGGTAAAACCGCGGGTACGGATGTGCGGGAAGGTGTAGATACCATGCCCACGATCCTGTTGCGCGAACGCCAGGCCGCCGGCGAACTTGATTCGCGGGGCCAGCGGATTTTAGAACTGGTAGACGCCGCCCGCCAGCATAGTTCGCGCACTTGCGTGCGAGCGGGGGCGGCTCTCGCGGGAGCCGCTAGTACCGGGCTGGCAGATGCAGCGCCGGCAGGTGCGGCGTCGGCAGGTACAGCTTCGGCGGGTGCGGCGTCGGCAGGTGCGGCGTCGGCAGGCACAGATCTGGCAAGCGGGATGAGCGATGCGGAATTGCAAGAAGCGGTGGAGCTTTTGCGCGGCCACGCGGTGATGGAAGAAACACTGGCTATGGCCCGGCAGTGGTGTGCGGAAGCAATTGCTGCTCTGGCAGCGATTCCAGAAGCCGAGATTCGTGAGGCATTGGCCAGTTTCGCGTGGTCCGCCGTCGAACGCAACGCGTAGCGCGCAGTTAACGCATAGCGTGCAGATATTGCACGAAACCCAATATTGCGCGAAACCCACGGATTTTCGCATGAAACACGTGGCCTTCGGCGCGAAACCAGCGGTTTTCACGCCCACCCGCGGAAGGGTAAGCGGGGCGCAAGCAGAGCTGTGCGCAAGCCGAGCCAGACACGCCGGAAGCTAGAAAGTACACGGGGAAAATAGGTGGGACACGCCGAAACGGGGCACGGAAGCTAAATAGTGGCGTATTGCCTTTTGCTTTTGAGCGAACCCACACCCATTAGGGCCACTTACGTAAGTAGAATATTGCGAGTATGCCCATGGTAAGGAGCTCAAACTAGTGGCACGTTTACTTGATCGAATCTTGCGCGCTGGAGAAGGCCGCAAGTTGCGCAAGCTCGAACGGATATCCGAACGAGTAACGGCTTTAGAGCCGGAAATGGAAGCGCTTACAGACGCAGAACTGCGGGAGCAGACCGACCTATTTAAGGAGCGGCTGGCAGACGGGGAAACTCTTGACGATATCCTCCCCGAAGCTTTCGCCACCGTGCGGGAAGCTGCCAGGCGAACGATCGGGCAGCGCCCCTTTGACGTCCAGGTCATGGGCGGGGCGGCACTGCACTGGGGTGATATCGCCGAAATGAAAACCGGTGAAGGTAAAACCCTGGTAGCCACCATGCCTTCCTACCTGAACGCCCTGGAAGGTAAGGGCGTACACGTGGTGACTGTGAACGACTACCTGGCGTCTTACCAGTCGGAACTGATGGGCCGAATTTACCGGTTCCTCGGTTTGACCGTGGGCTGTATCGTAACCGGGCAAACCCCGGAGGTCCGCCGCCAGCAATACAATGCCGATATTACGTACGGCACCAATAACGAATTCGGTTTCGACTACCTGCGTGACAATATGGCGTGGAAGCCGGAAGAAATGGTGCAACGCGGCCATCACTTCGCGATCGTTGACGAAGTTGACTCGATCCTGATTGATGAAGCCCGTACCCCGCTTATTATTTCGGGGCCGGCAGAAGGTGATGCGAACCGCTGGTATTCCGAATTTGCGCGAATCGTCACCCGGTTGCGGAAAGACACCGACTACGAAGTTGACGAAAAGAAGCGCACGGTAGGCGTGCTCGAACCGGGCATTGACAAGGTAGAAGATGCCCTGGGCATCGATAACCTTTACGAATCTTTGAACACGCCGCTCATTGGCTACCTGAATAACGCCATCAAGGCGAAGGAACTTTTTGAGCGAGACCGTGACTACGTGGTCCTCAATGGGGAAGTGCTCATTGTGGACGAACACACCGGCCGCGTGCTGCCAGGCCGGCGCTATAACGAAGGTATGCACCAAGCCATCGAGGCTAAAGAAGGTGTGGAAATCAAGGCTGAGAATCAGACTCTGGCCACGATTACCTTGCAGAACTACTTCCGCTTGTACGACAAGCTTTCCGGTATGACCGGTACGGCCGAAACCGAAGCCGAAGAGTTCGCGAATACTTATGAACTCGGCGTGGTGCCGATTCCCACGAATAAGCCGATGATTCGGCAAGATCGTACGGATCTGATTTACCCGACCCGTCAGGGCAAGCTGCGCGCCGTCGTGAATGATATTGCTGAGCGGCATGAAAAGGGCCAGCCGATCCTGGTAGGTACCGCTTCGGTGGAAGCTTCCGAAGAACTTTCAAACCTGCTGGATAAAGCCGGCATCCCGCATTCGGTGTTGAACGCTAAGCAACACGAGCGGGAAGCGAAAGTGGTGGCGGAAGCGGGCCGTAAGGGCGCCGTGACGGTAGCAACCAATATGGCCGGCCGCGGTACCGATATTATGCTCGGCGGCAATCCGGAGCATCGTGCGCAGGAAGCTTTGCTCAAGCGGGGCCTTTCTCCGGAAGAAACGCCGGAAGAATACGAAGCGGCCTGGCCGGAAGAACTAGAACGGCAGCGGGCAGAAGTCGCCGCGGAACATGACGAAGTGGTGGAACTGGGCGGTTTGTACGTGCTCGGTTCGGAACGTCACGAATCGCGGCGTATCGATAACCAGTTGCGTGGCCGTTCCGGGCGGCAGGGCGATCCGGGCGAATCCCGTTTCTACCTGTCTTTGGAAGACGACCTGATGCGCCTCTTCGCGGGCGGGGTGGCCGGCCGGATGCTGGAAGCCGCTTCCGACGACGACACTCCGATCGAAAACAAGTCGATCGCGAAAACAGTGCGCCGCGCTCAAGGCTCAATCGAATCGCGTAACGCGGAGATGCGGAAGAACGTCCTCAAGTACGACGACGTTATGAACGATCAGCGTACCGAGGTCTACTCCACGCGCCGCCGTATCTTGGAGGGCGAAGACATTGAGGACATGGTTTCTGGGTTCCTCGACTTCGTGGTGCAAGACGTAGTGGATTCGCACATTGTTGGCGTACCGGAAGAAGAATGGGACCTGGACGCCCTGTGGAACGACCTCAAGGGCTATTACACGCCCGGTTTCACCGCGGAAGAGTTGATGGACGACGCCGGGGTAAGCCTGGACCGCGAAACTTTGCTCCGCGAGCTGAAGGAAGATATTCACGCTCACTATGAAGAGCGGGAAGTCCAAGTAGGTAGCGATAAGATGCGGGAAATTGAGCGGCAGATTGTGCTCTCGGTGCTAGACCGCAAGTGGCGCGAACATCTTTACGAGATGGACTACCTGAAGGAAGGTATTGGCCTGCGGGCAATGGCCCAGCGTGACCCCCTCGTGGAATACAAGGACGAGGGCTACCAGATGTTCCAGGCCATGGACGCCAATATTCGGTCTGAATCAGTGCGCTACCTCTTCCACTTCGAACTGCCGGAAGAACGAGCCGCCCGTTTGCAGCGGCAGGCTACGGAAATCCAGGCGGCGATGGATGCGCAGCGGGCCGGCCGGGCAGCTTTCCAGGCTCGGAAGGAAGCAGCAGAACGGCTTGCCGCGGGAGCCAGTGCGGAAGGCACAGCAACCGGAAGTGGCCAACAGGGCCGGATCGACCCGGCACAGTTGGGTATCAAGGTCGGATCGCGCCAGCAAAACGTCAGCTATTCCTCGGCGGCGAAGGACGGTTCCGGGGAAGCCGAAACCCAAAGCGCTTCCGGGAAGCGCCGGGTAGGGGCGCCGGCCACGGCCGGCCAATCGGCAGCCCAACGCGCCGCGGTATCTGGCGGCAACCGCGCCCAGCGCCGCGCCGCAAAGCGCGCCGCCAAACGCCGCCGCTAAGCGCCATCGCTAAGCGCGCCGCCAGGCTAAGTACCGCGCGGCGTAAGTGCGGGCAAGGCAAGGTGCACTAGCAGGCGCGGCACTACATAAGTGCGGGCAAAGCTCCGCGTGATAGCGGGTGCCGCGCTTGCAATCGCGGGCGTTGCACAACGTAAACGCGGGCAAGGCGTTAGATATAGATACATATAACCGGTGGGTGGCGGTCTGCTTGATTGCAGGCCACCACCCACCGGTTTGTTATTGATTTATGCGTTCAACTCCGGCAGATTCTGAGCTTTGCGCGATCCAGGTGTTGCGTGGCGCAAATATGTTTCAGGCAGGGCTTTACGGATTAGTTTTCGCGCGGCTATCTTTGCGAAGCTGTGGGCGGCGTGGGGTAACTGTTAAGTAGCATGGGTTAGCCGTAAGCGGCACGGGGTAACTGTAAGTGGCGCAGGTTAGCCGAGTTCGAGGGCCATCACTTTCCAGCGCTTGCCGTGATATTCGAGCCGGAGTGCGGCGGCCCGGACTCGGACGCCGTCGTGAATAGCCGCAATCGTTTCCGCCACTCGGGGTAGCGGGGACGTCATGCGCAAACGGCAAATACGAGGCGGCGGGCAGGCGGGAGCTTTTCCTTCGATCCGCATGGCCAGGCCGGCGCGGCGACCCAAAGCCGCAAATACGGCCGGATCGAGCCAGTTGCGCAAATGCGAAAGCGGGCGGTGGCCGAGCAAAATCTGGACCGCATAAATCATCACCCCGCCAGCAACATGTTCGGGAGAACCAGCACCTTCCGGAAGCTCCACATCTAGCCCCACTAAAGAATCACGCCAAATACCGTGATGCGGGGTGGCGGTAAGCGCCACCCGGTCCCAAGGCTTTTTCGGAGAAGTAACCGGCATAGGTTCTTGCGGGATACTGGCCTGCGGCGGGCGGGCTGGGGGAGGAGCTCCCGCAATATGCAAGATCTCTGCCGGAGCACGTTCCGGGATTGCTTCTTGCACCGTCTTTTGCACGGCGCGGGCCGCGGCACTCAGCTCCGGCGGACGCGGCGGAATAGTGCCAGCATCACTTTGCCAGGAGGCGCGGCGCGGTGAAATCGGCGCCGCGCTGGTATTCGGAGGTAGTGAATGCGGCGCCACGCTGGTATTCGGAGGTAGTGAATGCGGCGCCACGCTGGTATTCGGAGGTAGTGAATGCGGCGCCACGCTAGTTCCCAGAGGTGGGGAAGCAGCGGTGGGAGCAATTCCCACGGCACCGGTAGGTGCTTCCGATTTGGCTACGGCAGGGGGCGCGGAAGAGGTCCACGACCTTTGCACAGAAACAGAATCCATGGTTTTTCCTTTAGGTGATATTTCTTCGGGCTGGGAAAGAAAAATCGCTGCTAGCCGGCCGCAGGAATGACTAATTCTTGGCCGGGCATAATAAGACTCGGATTGGTTAGCTGATTTGCCTGCGCGATGGCATTGACCAGCTGCATAATCTGCCCATCGGAAGCATCAGCCGGCAGAAAATAGGTGGCGATCTGCCACAAAGTACTTCCTGCCTGCACAATATGCGTCCGCTCGGCTGGTGTTTCCCGGTTTGGTGTGGCCGGGTCGTTTGCTTCGGTTATGGAACTGGGCCCCGGATCGCTCGCTTCGGCTATCCGCCCGGAACCTGGATTGCTAGGCCGGGTTGCTGAACTGGCGAAATCGAGACGCGTTTGTTGTATACGCGCGCGAGCCGATTCGGGAGAGGTACGGGCCGAACCGGGAGAGGCGGGCGCGCCGGTTTTGAACGATCCACCCCATCCCAGGTCGAGGTCGGTGCGCACAGTTTCCGCGTGCATGGTGGTGTGCGTGGTGGTGTGTGCGGTGGTGTGCACGGTAGCTACCGCAGCAGTATGGCTGGGTGTACCCGGCGCTGCGACGGCGAGGGCCGGCGAAGCGCTAAGCGTGAGCATTGTACCCGCGGCCAAAGCCAACCGCACTTTCCGAGTACCGCAATGCCTTGCCAGAGCCACCAAGAAACCTTGGTGCCCGCGCGCGGCGCGCGCGAGAGCCAGATAAGAAAGGCAGATCCACAGGCTCAGCAACATGCCAGCAAAACTTAGACCACACAGGAGCCAGGACGTGTAAAGTGACCCAGTCGGCCCGGAAAGACCAGGCCATTCAGTGACTAGCACGAACATGAAACCGAGGGCTGCGATTAGAGAACCCCCGCAGATAGCTTTTGTTTTCATTGCCCTCCAATCGTGACGTTTGATGCGGTTAGGACTGATTACATAGTTTCGATAGCGCTAGTTATGCCCTCTGCTGGGTATTCCAGGTCAACTAGGCTGCCAAGTTATCCACAACCAGGACCATTTGCCTACTACCTGCGATCATGTATTTAGGTACCGCATTCGGCGATTAGAGGCCCTATGGGGCCGGCGAAGTTTTGGGGAAGTGCTTTCTGACCTGCAGCTACGCTTCGGGCATGGAGAATATGCACGAAGAAAAGTACGGGCTGCCCACTAATTCAGATATAAACCCGGTGGGCCAAAGGCCTAGACGAAAAAACCTGCCCGAAGGCTTGCCCGTGCCCGCGCAGCTCCGGGCTGAGCCGGCGGCGAGTGTTGATCTAGAGAGCTATATGGAGAGCCTGGCAGGTGATATTTCGAGCCTCTTAGCGGCAGAAGAAAAAGCGGCCCTGCTGGCCAGTGCCCGAGAGTTGCGGGAAGCAGAATCGGCGCGTATCTGCCTGGCGGATTATTTGCGCGGGCAAGTGGGCGGCGTCGTCGAACTAACTACGCGGGAGGGACAGGCAAGCGAGTTACGGATCGTGGAAGTGGCACAAACCTGGCTACTGGGAGAGGGGTATCAACGCCGCGTTTTGGTGCCGGTAAGTGCGATTATGCGGGTGCGGCAAGGTAGTGCGCGGCGCGGCCGGCAAAGAAATGAGCGCGTGGATATGCGTGAGCTGGGGATTGCGATGCGGTTAGAAATAAATGCGCCTTTGCGGGCACTGGCCCGGAAAAACCGCCGCGTCTATATCACGCATGAAGCCGGGAGATTTTCCGGGCAAATCAGGCACGTAGGTAGGGACTGGCTGGAAATACGGGATTCTGCCGCACCTACCGGTCCGCAATTTTTGGCTTTGAGTGGCCTAATCCGAATAGAAACGAATAAATAGGAACGAACAAGTAGAAACTAACAAATAGGTACTAGCAAATAGGCACTAGCAAGTAGGAATGATTAAAAAGAGAGCGCAGAATACAAGGGAACGCACAATGCGGAAGCGGCAAGCGGCAAACGGCTGGAAGCTACGCTTTGGTGTTGCTGCTGCGCTCCGCATGTAGCGCTTCCACCCGTTCTCGCGTGGCCGCATAGCCGCGTTCCACATAATCGGCGAGCACACTTTCTTCGATCCGCCACTGGCCGCGGCCACCTACCTGAATGGCCGGAATTTCCCCGTTTTTGATTAGCGTACGCACTTGGCCGGCAGAAACGCTGAGATAGTCAGCGACGTCAGCAATGGTAAGAAACTTGCTCATATCCCCTCATTCTCCTCAAAGGCTTCTCGTAGAAGCTGAGCCAAAAGTACTACGTGAGCCATTTTGAAACCACCCGCAACGGATGCTATCCACAGTTGTGGATACAGGAATGCATTATAGGGACAAGTATGCCATGGTTCTCCCATAACAGCACCTCGGTGTTCAAAGTAATTAAATCTGCACGAAGTGAGCTCTAAAGACGGCAAAGCGCCTCAAAACCACAAAACGGCCAGGTCCGAAGCAGTTATATAGCAGTACCGAGATGCAGCGTAAACACAAGGAAGGAAGCCTGATGCGTCCACGCCTACAAAGGCTGAAAGACCCGCGTTTGGCCGCGGGCATCGTCTTGATTTTGGCCTGCGCAATTATTGGCGGCTACGTACTATCCGGCCCGCAAACGGTGCGCGTGTACCGGGCAACGGCAGCGGTGCTTCCGGGCACGCCAGTGGCAAAAGCACCTTTGGAAGCTGTGGAAATAAGTCCACAAGTGGCGGGCGCTTACCTGCAAACTGCCGGTGCGGGCACGATTGGGATACCGATTGCTGCCGGCGAGTTGGTACCGCAAAGTGCTTTGGAGGAAGTGCCGCGGGCCGCGCATGTAGTTTTACCGCTCGCAATTTCGCCGGCCGGGGTGATCGCGCCCGGGGATCGAATCGAAATATGGCAGATGCGGCCGCCTGGCGTTACCAATACCGGCCCTGGCAATAACTTCGGGGAGGCGGTAGCCGAGCCGCGTTTGGTGTGCCGCGATGCTCGCTTGGTGGCGGTGCGGGAAGCGTCCATGCAGGCCGCCCCAGAAGTAGAGGTATATATCCCGCTCGCAGATATACCTCCGGTTTTGCGGGCATTAAACACCGGCGCGAACTTCGTGATCCTTTCCCCGCAAGGCGAGCCGGTAAGCATGCCGAAGGACGCGGTAGATAGTGAGCCAAGGAATGCTGACGCCGCGGGTGCCAACGAGGCTGCCGGTGCCGACGACGCCGCGGGTGCTGACGACGCCGCGGGTACCAACGAGGCAGCCGGTGCTGACGATACTGCGGGTGCCGCAGGACCTAACGAGGCCCTAGTCGGCGCCGAAAATCGAGAGGAATAAATGCAGATTTTGCTTTTGCTTCGCGGGGAGTTGGAGATCGCTACTTTGCAAGCCTGCGAACAGACCAGCTGGCATGTGGCGCGCCGGTGTTCTGACCCGGCCGAACTTTTGGCCGCCGCCCAAGCTGGGATTGGTGACGTTGCAGTTGCCGATGAGCTCGATTTAAGTTTTGTGGCCGCGCTGCACCAAGCGGGAGTGCGCGTGGTGGGTGTAGGAGTTTCGGCAAATATTGGGGCCGATGCGGTGGCCTCCCCGCACGCCGCAGAAATCATTTCCTGTATTAGCACCGTCCAGGTTGCACTCGAAAACCATCGGCAGCTAGCTGAAAACACTGCCGCTACTCACACACCTGGCACGGCAGATACCGAAAATGGTCAAAACTCAGGAAGGCGCGGGGTTTTATGCGCAATCTGGGGAACGGGCGGCGCGCCGGGCAGGTCTTGTTTGACGCGCGATCTTGGCGCGGCCAGTGCCAGCCGCGATCCGATCGTGATCGACGCCGATACCTGCAACCCTTCCCTCGCGCAATTACTCCACACCGGCCAGGAAACTTCCGCGATCGTCGCTTTGGCGCGAAAAATAGAAACTGGGGAAGGGATAACCGGGCAGGTGGATAAAAACCTGGTCCGCCTCCGTCCCGGGTTTCGTTTCCTATCCGGGTTGAACACGGGTGCGCGCTGGCGGGAACTGCCCGAAGCCGTATTAGAACGCTTATGGGAGGAACTGCGCAACTACAGCCGTTTACTGATCGCCGATTGTGCGGCGGGTTTGGAACCGCCTTCGGAGTACGACGTCGTACCCGAACACGAAGCCGCAACCAGGACTCTTCTGGAAGCGGCGGATATGCGGATTTTGGTGGGAAAGGCCGGGCCAGTGGGAATACGCCGGATGATCGCGCAGGCCCAGATTGCCCGCGATCATGGACTGGATTTTTATCCCGTGGTAACGCACGTGGCGGAAAAAGAGAAGCGGGAGATTCGCACTCTGCTCGAAAAATATGACATGCCCGAGGTGGGGTGGGTGCGGCGCGATGGGGCGCGGTTCCGGGAAGCTGAAACGCAAGGGTTGCCCGTGCCGGTGCTGTATCCGCGTGCGCCCGTGACCGGTGACATCCGGCGGCTCGCGAAAACAATTATGGCCAGCCTAGAAAAGGAAACCGGGCACAAGAATGCACAATAAACGAGATCCGTGAAAGAACCGGCGCCACGTGAAAAGGCGCCGAATGCACAAACGGCACGGTAGGAACACGCAGGAAGGCGGAGCTTGGGGCGCGCGGCCCTAGACTAGGGGCTATGCGAATCTATATTCCGGCGACCACCGCTGATCTTGGGTCTCTGACGATTTCTGCGCGCATCGTGCACGCGGCAACGCCCGCGCTCGCCCAGGAAGTGGCAGACGATGACCGTGACTATTTGGAAGCCATTGCTTTCAACGCGGCCGCCGACGATTCTCTGGACCGGATCGCGGCAACGCTGGCAGGCCGGCTCGTGATTCCCGGCCAGGAAAGCCCGCGGTATCGCCGCGTGGTGATTGCCGCGGATGTAAAAGATACGGAATTGGTGCCCGTGGATGCGGCCGAGGCGGCGGCGCTGTTCTTGCCCGCAGATACCGCAGCGGCGCAATTACCTTCCGCGCTCGCGATGCCGGTAGCGCTCAGCTGGGAGCAGGTGGCAGCTTTCCATGTTGATTCCTGGGAAGCAGAGAAAGACGTGCAGCTCGTGGTGGAAGCAGATAATGCTCCCGATGCGGGCGATGCAGCGTTCGCGCGGCTCGCCGCAGCAGACCTTCTCTGGTACGACGTATCGGAGAGGCTCGATGTGGCCGTGGAACTTGGGGCGGCATTCCGCGCCTAAGAAAAACTGGTAAGGCTTAGCTGCTGCGTGCTTCGGTACCGCTTGGCCGCGCGCACCTGGGGACCGCCTAGCTACAGCGCAACTGGATGCCGTTTGGCCGCAGCGTAACTACTAGCTACCGCGCAACTATCGGGCCCTTAGCATTTAGTGCAAAACAGTTCGCACGTCTGTACATAAGCGACGTCGTTGGCGTCACGTCTTTGCGGTAAGGGGAGCCGTACACTGGAACTATGGCAAAAATTCAACTAGAAGGTGTTCCGGTAGAAACTGCTGGCGATTTGCCCGCGGTGGGTACAAAAGCTCCTGCTTTCACGGTGGTGAATGCAGATTTGGAGGATGTGCGTTTGGCGGATTTTGCGGGCCAGCGCGTGGTTCTCAATATTTTCCCGTCTTTGGATACGGGTATTTGCGCTACTTCGGTGCGGACGTTCAATAAGCTGGCTGAACAGTTTGCGAACACGGCGGTGATTTGTGTTTCCATGGATTTGCCGTTCGCGCTTGGCCGTTTTTGCGGTGCGGAAGGGATTCAGAACGTGGTGACGGCTTCTGCTTTCCGGTCCGATTTTGGGGAAACGTACGGGGTGCGGATGGTTGACGGCGCTCTAGCGGGTTTGCTGTCGCGTTCCGTGGTGATTGTTGATACCGATGGCACGGTGATTTACACCGAGCAAGTGCCGGAGATCAAGACGGAACCGAATTATGAGGCCGCCGCGCAAGTTCTTGCTTAAACGCGGCGTTCACATAGCCGTGCCTGCACGAGCTGGAGGGCTTACCCTGAACGGTAAACGCCGGAGCAGGGCGTGTAGGCGCGAGCAACGCATATAGTTGCCGGCAGGGCCCGCAAGCGGTTACGCATATACCTTGAGGGTGGAGCTGCCGTCTTCGCGGGGGAGGACGGTGAGCCGATTTTGGATCATGCTACGCATTTCGGAAACATGGCTCACCACTCCCACGGCCCGGCCACCGTCGGTAAGGTTATTGAGCACAGCCATCACTTGGTCTAGTGCATCTTCCGAAAGTGAGCCGAAGCCTTCGTCGATCAATAGGGTGTCGAGGTGAATCCCGCCGTTTTCGGCACGCACCACATCGGCTAGCCCGAGGGCGAGAGAAATCGAAACATAGAAGGTTTCCCCGCCGGAAAGCGTACGGGTAGACCGCACCACATCCCCGGTAGCCGAATGGTCGATCACTTCTAATCCGAGCCCGGTTTTCACCTGATGGGTGCCGCGCTCTTTTTCGTCGGTCCGCACTAGTTCGTAGCGGCCCAAGGAGATATTTAGTAAGCGCTCGTTGGCTACCGCCACGATCTGTTCGAAACGCCGTTGCACCGCATAAGTTTCCAAAGGAATCCGCGTCAAAGATTCGGTGCCAGCATTCGCAATCCCGGCTAGCCGCAACATGGGGGCCGCATCCCCTCGCGCGCTCAACCATGCGTCGTATTGTGCTTGCGTGCGCGCATACTCCGCACTGCCTTGCTTATGCGTATTGGCGGCAGAAGTCGCTTGGGCGCGGGCTTGCCGTAAGGCCGCCTCGGCAGTCTGTGTGGCTTGGCGAATTTCCGCCAAATCCGGTGCTTCCTGGCCGGCTAGTTGCGCGATTTCGGGGCTCGCGAGCGCTTTAGTTACTTCGCTGGTTTCTACCCGATAGTTTTCTAGTTCGGTTTCTAGTTTGGCTAGTTCGGTTTCTTCTAAGGCGTGTTTCAGGACTTCTGTACCGCTCGCAAAGGGCGAGGCGGCGAGCTCGGCTGCGAGTTCTGCTTCCCGTTGCTGTGAGGTGTGGGCAGTATCGGCCACGGTTTGCAAAGCCTGATTCCAGGTTTTTTGGGAGTTTCGCACTTGCGTGGTTGCTTCTTGCCGGGCGTGAATACTTTCGTAACCGGCCAGTTGTCCCCCTATTTTTTGGCGCGCCGCGGCAATGCTAAGTTCCCGGTTTTCCATCGCACCTTGTAGTTGTGAGCTTTGCGCGGCAAGGCTTTGCGTCTCTGTTTGTAGGTCCGCAATGTTTGCTTGTAACGTAGTAATTTTTGTGGCCAGGGTTTGCGCGGTTTGCCGAGCCTGGCGTGCCGTAGCTAAAGCCTCTTGTGCGGCCTGCAAAGTGGCGGCGGCTGTGGCGGGTGTTAGCTCACCAATTTCTGCTTGTTTTTCGGTGATCCGGGCGCGCGTGTTTTGTTGGGCGGCCTCCGCTTTCGCTAATTCGGCACGGGCCTGGGTGGCTACCTGCGCCGCGGCGTCTGCTTCTGCCCGCGTTGCTCCTTGCGGGCTGGGGCTAGCCGGATGCGGATGTTCTACCGAACCACATACTTGGCAGGGTTCCCCAACCACTAATTGGGTAGCGAGTTCGCCCGCGATCGAATCGCGCCACCGTTGGGAAACTTCCTGGGAATGTTTATCGGCCGCCGCACTGGCCTGCACGCAGTCCGCAAGTTGGGCTTCCTGGTTTTGCAAAAGTTTTGTGAGCTCGGCGGTTTCGGTTGCCAGCTTGTGTTCCCGCATGGCTTTATCAACCCGCGTTGCCAATTCCGGTTCGGCGCTGGCCGCGGTTTCTTGGGCGTGTTTTTCTTCCGTGGTGGCCGCTAGTTCGGTTTCATGTTGCTGTGCTTTAGCTGCCAGGGCGGCGGCCCGGGTTTGCAAGGCTTGCAAGGACTCTTCGTCACGTTTCTGGGCGGCTACAGAATCTTGCAGGCTAGCTTCGGTGGCAGCTAATTCGCGCAAATGTCCCGAAAGTTCATCTAGTTCCCGGAGGCGTTTTTCGCCCGCGGCAAGTGCTTGGGCGCGGTGTGCTAGGGCCTGCTCCGGGTCGTAAAACGGCGGGGTAGGAGCCGGGGTGGGGGCAGCGGCGCTCGGCGCAGTGCCGTTTGTGCTGGTAGGCGCGCCGGTTGCAGGGTTTTCTGGACCGGTAGCCACCGCGGCCGTGTCTGTTTGCGTGGGCGCTGTGCCTGTTTGCGTGGGCGCTGTACTTGTTTGCGTGGGCGCCGTGTCTGTTTGCGCTAGTGCCGTGGCAAGATCGAATCCGGTGGGGAGTTTGTGTTTGCGAAATTCTTGCTGTGCCGTTTCGAGGTTTTCTTGCCAGGTGCGAGCCGCTTGGGCGGCGGTAGCCAAACGGTTGGCTTTGCGTGCTTGCGTGATCTGCTCGCTCAGTTCTGCCATGCGCGGGGATGTGGCGGCAAGTTCTGCTTTCCGGGTGAGTAGTTGTTCGCGCCGGCCTAAAAGTTCGGCGAGGGTTTCTGCCTCTCTTTGTTTTGCCGTGGCGGCGGCCGCAACTTGTTCTGCCTGGGTGGCGGCTTGTGCGGTAGCATCCGCAGTTTCCTGCGCACTCTTGGTATAGGTTTCGAGTTCTGCCAGAACCGTTTTAGCTTCTTCGGGGAGTACGACGCCGGTAGCGGTTTCGCTTAGTTCTTGCCGGGCCGTAGTTTCCAAGCCCAGCGCGGTGGCAGTATTTGAAGCTGCCCGCGCGAATTCTTGTTGGGCTTGGGCTACCCGTTTTTGGCTTTCTCGCGCATTTTCTCGCAACCAGTCTGCGATTTGCCCAAAGCTTGACATGTCGAAAATTTTGGACAAGAGCGCGGTACGAGAAGCTGAATCCAGGCGTAAGAAATCCGCAAATTTGCCTTGTGGTAACACAATGGTTTGCACGAATTGGTCGCGGTTGAGGCCGATCAACCGGGTGATTTCAATTCCGGTTTCCCGGGCGCGCGTGGCCAAAACTTGTGCGGATTCAAGTTCGTTTAGGTCGAGTGCGGTTTCGGATAGTCGCCAGAGTTTGGCAGTGGCAGCCGTGGGCGTCTTATTGCCTTCTTTTAAGAATTGCGGGGTGCGGCGCACCCGGTAGGTTCCCGATTCGAGACTGAACACCAAATCCACGTAGGATTCCACGTTGTTGCCCACGTGGTGCGAGCGGAGCCGCTCATTAGTGGAATCTGCCCCGCCGGCTACGCTGCCATACAGGGCGAAAACGATGGCATCAATAATCGTCGATTTACCTGAACCGGTAGGTCCTTCCAGTAAGAACAGCCCGGCCTGGCCGAGGGCATCAAAATCGATGAACTCTGTGCCTGAAAAGGGACCGATTGCCTGTAACTCTAGTCTGCGTAGTTGCATTATTCGGCCTTCTTTCGGGTAGCTTCCACGGCTTGGCGGAGAATTTTTTGTTCCGCATTATTGAGTTCGCGGCCCCCGGAACTAACCATAAAATCTTCGAGAACTTTCAGGGGGTCTTCCCGCTTCACGTCCGTGTTCACCGGTACTGCTGCGGTTTCTTGGCGCCGGTGTTGTACTTCCAGGGCGTGCGGGAACGCCTGCAAAATCCGCGCATTCATTTCTGCCGGGCGGGAATCATCGGTAACTTCAATGCGCGCGAATTTATCCCGATCCGCCCGGTAAGCATCGCCCAAAATGTTTTCAAAACTATCCTGAATCGTAACGATCGGCCGCCACACCGGCGCCGGAATCAGCTCGACTTCCAAATGCGGGCGGCGCCCGCCGCGCACCATATTCGCATCCGTATCAGTATCCGTATCAGTATCCGTATCAGTATCCGCAGCAGCATCCGCCCCAGCATTTGTATCGGGCCAGGTGAAGGTCAACAAAACTGAGCTTTTTGGTGCGCTTTCGGAGAATGAAAAAGCAATGGGTGAACCCGAATAGCGCATGGGCGGAACCGGCTGATTTTTGGCTACCTGTTGGGGCGAGTGCAAATGGCCAAGTGCCACATAATCCACGGGCCCGGGGCCTTCCGTGGCTCCCAAAGTGAAAAGCGCGGCCGGAATCTCGCCAACCCCGCCCACCGAAATATCACGCTCGGAATCAGAAGGAGAAGCGCCGGTCACAAACTCGTGGGCCATCACAATTCGCGCCGGTGCAGCACTTTGCTGTTCTTCGCGTGCGATGCTACGCCGCACGAGTTCCAAAGCGGCTCGCATTACTGCTTCGTGTGAACGGGCGAGCGGTTCGGGAGTTTCGTTTTCCGCATCGGCGCGGGATTCTGCTTCCGGACGGACGTAGGCAAGGCGGTGCCGTTCGACGTCGGGATCAAGATAGGGGATCGGATAAACCAGGGCACGTTCGTTCCCGGAACGTACTTCTACCGGTTCGCCGGCTTGCCGCGGATCGGTGCGAATATGTAGGCCCGGCCGCAATAGCTCGGCCGTAAAACCGAGCCGCTGCGCCGAATCATGGTTCCCGGAAATCAAGATGACGCACGTGTGCTCCGCAAGCTGGGCGAGCGTGCGGGAAAGCAAGTTCACCATGGTGACGGGAGGAACCGCGCGATCATAAACGTCCCCGGAAATGAGCACCGCGTCAATATCGCGTTCGCGCACCAGACTTATCACGTGCTGCGCCCACAGCTCGAAAGCCGGGGTGAGATCAGCCCGGTGTAACGTGCGCCCCAAATGCCAATCGGAGGTGTGCAAGATCTTCATACTTTTAGAGTAACCGCCACCTCCGACACAATTGCCCCGCCCCGGCGCGGCGGCCCCGCTGCGCCACCCCGCCCCGGTTCCTTTGCGTTGCCTCGGCACAGCTTCCCGTGGTTGGCGAGCTTGCCCTCCCATTACCCGGCGAACACACCGGGCTTGCAGCTGCGTTTGTGCAGGTCACACTACTGTTCCCACTCGGGTTTGGGAACTTGGGCGAGCAGGCGCCGGAAAGATTCCACGCGTTTGGCAGCCAATTTACTGGTGCTCTTAAAAGCATCGAGGCCGCAGTCGGGTTCGGTAGGGGCGTGTGTGCAGCCGCGCAAACACTGCAGGGTTGCTTCCTCCAAGTCGGGATAGCCGTGCAAAAGCCCTTCCGCGGAAACATGCGCGAGCCCAAAACTACGCACTCCGGGCGTATCAATCAGCCGCCCGCCTTCCGGTAAAGCGAAGGAAACCGCGCTTACCGAAGTGTGCCGGCCCTTCCCGGTCACCTCGTTCACGCTCCCAATTTCGCGGTTTGCTTCCGGCACTAGCGCATTGAGCAGGGTAGATTTACCCACCCCGGAGTGGCCCACCAATACCGTGTTATGCCCGCGCAGTTCCGCACGCAATTCTTCCAAACCGCGCCCGCTCGCCAGATCCGTGGTAGCGCTGGCTTCGGTGCCCGTCGAGGTACCGGTTTGCGCAGTGTTTTCCGTGGTTACTGCTGTTTCTGCGCCCTCGTTTTCTCCGGGAGCTGGCGCGCTTGTACCTGGCTGGTCGGAAACCGTTTGCGCATGCACATCTGGTAGTGCGGTTACGAAAACTTGCAGACCGAGTGCCTCGTACACGGATTCCACGTGTTTCGGGGAAGCTAGGTCTGCCTTGGTTAGCACCAAAAGCGGTTCCATACCGGCGCAGGCGGCGGCTACCAAACACCGGTCAATCATTCCGAAACGCGGCTCGGGCATTGCTAAGGCCACGACGATAGCCATGCGGTCCGCATTGGCCACAATCGTCCGTTCCCGCCCGCCGCCTTCTTCGGTGGACCGGGTTAGTTCGCTCGTGCGCGGTTCGATTACCACGATGCGTGCCAGCGAACCGGGCCGCCCGGAAAGATCCCCGGTGAGGCGCACGCGATCGCCCACCACTACGGCGCCGCGGCCCAGCTCCCGCGCTTTTACCGCGGTCACTTCCGTGCCTTCATCCAGCAAGACGCCGTAACGGCCCCGATCCACCGCGGTCACCTGGCCGAGCGGACGGTCAGAATAGTCGGGCCGGATTTTTGTGCGCGGGCGGGAAGGCCTGCCGGGGCGTACCCGCACGCGCGGATCATCAGTGCCAATATCGCGCACTAAGCCTCGCCCCTCACGAGCGTTTCCCACATTTGCGGGAAGTCCGGCATAGTTTTTGCGGTAGTTTCTACATCTTCGACGACGACGCCTTCCACGCCCAGCCCAATAATGGCCGCAAAAGTCGCCATCCGATGGTCGGCATAGGTCTGCAGCTGGGCAGCGTGCATGGGCGCCGGAGAAATCAGAATATCGTCCCCGGAAATACTGGCCGTACACCCGAGCCGGTTCAGCTCCGCAGTGATTGCCGCCAGGCGGTCCGTTTCGTGGCCGCGCAACTGGCCAATATTACGCAGGCGGGAAGGCCCGGTAGCAAAAGCGGCCACGGCAGAAATCGTCGGCGTAAGCTCACCGACGTCGTGCAAATCGGCGTCGAGCGGCAAAATCTCGGAAGGGCCATGCAAAGTAAGCACCTCGCCGCTACGTTCCACCCGGCCACCCATACGCGAAAAGATATCGGCAATCTGGGCACCCGGTTGGGTGGTACGAGCCGGCCAGCGGGGGATCGAAACGCTCCCCCCACTCACCATGGCAGCGGCCAAGAAAGGCGCCGCATTTGAAAGATCCGGCTCTACCGTCACCTCACCCAGGTGCAAGGTGCCCGGTTCTACCACCCAGCGGCTTGCCGGGTTACTATCGCGTGCGGCCAGCCCCACCGGCACTTCCGTACCGTCCGCGGCATATCCGCGTACCTTGGCACCGGCGTCGAGCAAAGCCTGGCAAGTCATATTTAGATGCGGGGTAGAAGGCGGCGTCGCACCCGTAGAACGCAGATCCAAACCCTTTTCAAAACGCGGTGCGGCCAATAAAAGCGCGGAAATGAACTGCGAGGAAGCACCCGAATCGATGTTCAGTCCCCCGCCCGCAACGCTACCTTCGCCATGCACCGTGAGCGGCAAAACGGCCTGGCCGTGGGCATTCGTGGCCGCTTCAATCCGCACCCCGAGTTCCCGCAAGCCCTGCACTACCGGGTCCATGGGGCGTACGCGGGCGCCGGCGTCGCCATCCAGGTGGACGACGCCGGAGGTCAGCGCCGCTACCGGCGGGATGAACCGCATTACCGTACCGGCCAAACCCGCATCAATCGTGGCGCCGCGGTGAGGTGTGCCCGAAATGGTGATCACATCTTCCGCTTCGGTTTCACCGCGCTGCCAATCTACGGTGACCCCGAGTTCGCGTAAAGCCTGGGCCATAAGGTCGGAATCACGGGCCCGCAAGGGAGCCTTAATAACTGAAGGCTCCGGGCCAGTACTCAGAGCGGCGAGGATAAAATACCTGGCCATCAAAGATTTAGAAGCCGGAACATCAACCGTGCCACTAATTGGCGTGGGATGGTACGGAGCGGTCCACAGTGTTGCCATTAAGCTTTCTTAGCCTCCTGAATATGCCTGCGGGCATCTTCTTTCATTTGTTGTTTTACTTGGGAAATCTCGGCACGGTGTTCGCGCCACCGCGCATAACGATAGCCGAGCGAAGGTTGGCCCTTACGGTCAATTGCCGCCAAGAGGGCTCCGCCCATAAGGCCCAGATTCGCAAAAAACTCTTTGCGTGGAGTTTCCGGCGCTAGCACCGCGGTGCCGCCACTGGCGGGGCCGCTCGTGGTTGCCGAGCCGGAAGTTTGTGCCGGGGTAGTAGCGGCGGCTGGATCAGTGCCGGGCGTGGCCACCTCGTAAGCAGCCGCGAAGGAACTGACGGTTACCGGGATCTGCGTAGCTGTCAAAAGCGCCCCGGAAAGCCGCTGGTGTTTACCCACCGCAAGCAACCCGCCGCCCACCGCCCGGGTAATACCCAAGACGCGTACAGCTAGGTCACGATGCGAACCTTGCACCTCAACACCCAGCGTAGCCGCAATATTCTCACAACGTGTAACTTGTTCACGATACTGCTGCGGGTTCAGTGCCGCCCGCACACCGTCATAAATGTACGGGGCCGCCAGCAGCGGACGCGCAATTACTCTGAAAATACCCATGCCTCATTTCTACCTTAAAAGCGCCCCGAGAGGTGATGAAGATCGCTAGTCGGAAGAAAGTAGAGCGGAAGAAGCGTTCCAAAGTTGACGGATGCGGAACGCCCACCAGAAAATGCGCGGCCCGAAAATGCGCGGGGTTTCCGCTAATACCGGTAGAGAGCAGGCTAGGCTAGAGGATGATGAGCCAAGAACTTGTACGTAGCGCCCCGGAGGAAACCGCTCAGCAGCGTGCTGCGCGGTTCGAGCGGGACGCCCTGCCCTTTATTGACCAGCTGTACGGGGCCGCGATGCGGCTTACCCGTAATCCAGCGGACGCGGAGGATCTGGTGCAGGATACTTACGCGAAAGCTTTTGCGGCTTTCCACCAGTACAAACCGGGCACGAACCTAAAAGCCTGGTTGTACCGGATCCTCAATAACACCTTCATTTCTAACTATCGGAAACAGAAGCGCCAGCCGCAGCAGACCGATGCTTCGGATATTGAAGATTGGCAAGAATATCGCGCCCAATCTCACGATTCGCGCGGTATGCGTTCAGCCGAAGCGGAAGCCTTAGATAATCTCCCGCCCGCGGAGGTACGCGAGGCTATGTCACAACTTTCGGAAGAGCGCCGCATGGCCGTATACCTCGCCGATATTGAAGGTTTTTCCTACCAGGAAATCGCTGAGATTATGGGTACTCCGATCGGTACCGTCATGTCACGTTTACATCGCGGGCGCAAACAGTTGCGCGAACTCCTTGCCGATTATGCGCGCGAGTTGGGATACGGAAGGAAAGACGAGAGTGAGTAGCGGAGAAATTTGGGCGCGCTGGGAAGTGCAGGCCCGAGACGTGGCCGCCACCAGTGCCGCCGAAGATTGCACTTGCGAAGAGCTGGTGGACCACCTGTTTGAATACCTCGACCATCAGGTACCGCGAGAGCAAGAAGAACGCTTGGATCGGCATATCGCCGGTTGCGAGGACTGCCAAGACCGCGCCCAAGCCGAAAACCACGTGCGCCAGGTACTCAAAAAATCCTGTGCCACTGCTGCTCCCGCTACTTTGCGCACGCGCATCACCCAGCAGATTTCCATTTTCCGCCGCATGACGCACTAGTACATGACGCACTAGTAGCAGCCGGTCCTTTCACGAGCGGGAGATTAGCGGTGGAGCCCGGCGGCGCAAGAATAACTGTGGAGCCCGGCAAGCGCCTAAATGACTTGTAGCCGGTCTTTTCGTGGGCGGGAGATTCCTTACAGCCGCGCTTTGTGGGTGACTGAAGCCCGCTCAGTTGCTACACTAATCCGGTGCATATGCGGCGAATCTGCCGCTTGGGCCATAACAAAAGTTTTAGTAGGGGGAGAAGCCGATGTCGAAGCGCGGTCGTATGCGCCGGGCTCGCCGCAAGAAGAAGGCGAACCACGGCAAGCGCCCGAACACCTAAAAAGGTGCGGGTAGCAATAAAGCTATAAATATTAGGAAGGGCGAAGGCTCGGGAAACCGGCCTCGCCCTTTTTGTTCCCTGCTGTCTTCGGGGCCTACCGCCTTTGTTCTCTGCTGTCTTTGGGGCCTACCGCCTTTGTTCTCTGCTGTCTTTGGGGCCTGCCGCCTTTGTTCCCTACCGCCGAAGTCTCGGCATATAGGCATATTGGCCATTTCGTGTTGGTTTTGCCTGAGGTTTTTGTTGTTATTGCGGGCGAAAATGCGTTTTGAAGTCGATCTAGCTTGGGCCTTGGTTGGCCATTTCGTGTTGGTTTCAGCATGTGGAAATTCGTGGTTAGGCTGCCCTAACTTCACTACCATGAGCGGTGCGTGCGGGTGGGTGGCTCCGAAAAAAAACAGAGCCAGCCCGCGGTGAGCGTAACGGGCGCGGCCTGCGCGCAAAGCGGCTAGCCGTGAATGCGGCTAGCCGTATTTGGAAAAGCCTGCCGCTCATATTCACAAATTGGAGAAAGAAGGACACGTGGGAAAACAGGTGCATTGGGATGGCCAGCTCAATGAGGAAGCAATAGCGCTGTACCGCGAAGGTGGGAAGATTACTGTTATCCCCACGAAGGTGGGTTACATTATTGGCACGGTGGATCGTACCGGTTTGGAACGGAAATTCCGGGTCAAGCATCGCGCGCTCAATAAGCCTGCGGTGGTGCTGGTGGGCTCCATGGAGGAGTTGCGTGAACTGGCCCAGCTAACCCCCGAAATTGAAGGTTTTTACCAGGAATGCTGGGACCGCGATATTTTGATGGGCTGCATCCTGCCCTGGCGCCCGGAAGCAGAAAAGTACATTCCGGAAGGTGCCAAGCATCTGGTGCAGGACGGCTTGGGTACTTCGTGCTTCGTCCTCAAATTCGGGGTGCCGGGTGAACAAATTGCCGCGAAACTGTGGGAGGAGGATAAGACGATCCTCTTCGCCTCTTCCGCAAACCCCTCCGGTAAGGGCAACCGTGGCCTGGTAGAGGGCATCGGTGAAGAAATTGCCACGGAAGCTGATCTGATTATTGCGGCAGATGAATACCCGCGTTCGATCCAGCCCACAGCCACGGAAGAAAGCCGCTGGGGGCAAGGCATTATGGTTTCCATGGTGGATCGGGAAGGCAAACTCATTCCCGAACAACACGGAAAGCGCAATGTGGAACCGTGCCCAACCTTTATTCGCAAGGGAATCTACAATGAAGAAGTATTGGAGATCCTGGTGCGGCGCTTCAATTCCTGGAACTTCCGGCAGGGCGCTTACTACTAAAGATGCTAGGCGCACCGCGGGCGCGCTAGCGAGAGTGCCGCGGGCGCGCTAGCGAGAGTGCCGCGGGCGCGCTAGCGAGAGTGCCGCGGGCGCGCTAGCGAGAGTGCCGCGGGCGCGCCAGCGAGAGTGCCACGGGCGCGCTAGCGAGAGTGCCGCGGGCGCGCTAGCGAGAGTACCGAAGCCGCCGAGTGCTCCACAGGCTGTAGGCTTAGTGGATGAATGAAGGAGGTTTCGTGAAAAACGTCCGGGTAATTTTCGTCGGCGATGAACTCGTGGCGGGATACGGTGATGCCCGCGCGCTGGGATGGACGGGCCGCGTAATGGCCCGCACCCTCACGGACCCGCCGCTAATGAGTTTTAACCTTGCCGTGCCGGGAGAAACCACGGCGGAACTAGCGCAAAGGTGGGAAGAGGAAGTAGAGCGCCGCCTGGACCCGGAAGTCGAATGCCGGCTCGTGATCGGGTTGGGCTCCCACGATGTGGAAGCCAGCAGTTCCCTGGCCCGCACTCGCCTCCATCTGGCCAACTTATTGGATTCGGCAGCACGGTTGCGGCTCGAGCCGTTCGTCGTCGGCCCGCCTCCGCGCCCGGGCGTGCGCCCCTGGGCTCTCGAAGAACTTTCGGATGCCTACGCAGATGTGACCACCCGCCGCGGTTTTCGCTACGTGGATACTTTCCATCCGCTGGAAAATCATGAACAGTGGAACACAGATATGGAACTTTCAGGCGGCTACACCCCACGGCAAGCCGGTTACGGACTCATGGCCTGGCTGGTCTTGCACAATGGCTGGCATACCTGGTTGGGCGTGCGGTCCGCCAACTCCACCGAGCAGTAGGCCACACCAAGCACGCCGACCGCGCCAGGCACGCCGACCGCGCCAAGCACGCTGAGCGCGGCAAGCACGCTGAGCGCGCCAAGCACGCTGACCGCGCCAGGCACGCTGACCGCGCCAGGCACGCTGAGCACACCCCGCGCAATAAGCCGCGCCGATCCCGCAGATTGCGCCGACATCCCCACTTCAAAACGGCATCCGGAAAGCGCGGCTCACACCCGGGCCCGTATATTCACCGGGTTTGTATAGCCCCTCGCGTTCCGAAAGCGCGGCTCACACCCGGGCCCGTATGTTATGGACTACACGCGCGGGAGCGGAGCGATTCCGCTTAGACTATTTCCATCATGAAAGAGGGCCATTTACGGCTGGTGAGCCGTGACTAATATTTTGCTGTTGTTGATTGGCCTCTTGCTGACAGTGGGAACTGGTGTTTTTGTGGCGGCCGAGTTTTCGATGGTCGCGCTAGATCCGGCTGCGGTAGAGGCACAAGCCAAGGATGACCCGAAGGCACGTCGCGTTGCCAAACGTTTGAAGCATCTTTCGCTTTATCTTTCCGCCTGCCAGGTAGGTATTACTCTCACCACGATTCTGTTGGGCTATGTGGCACAAGCCCCGCTAACCGAAATTTTCGCGCGGTGGCTAGGGCATACAGGCCTGGCACAAACCGCGGCGCTCGCAATCGCGGCGGCCGGGGCCTTTATTATCGTCAACCTGTTCTCCATGCTTTTCGGGGAACTCGTGCCAAAAAACATGGCGTTGGCAAATTCTTTGCACACGGCCGAACTTGTTTCCAAACCCCTGCACTGGTTCACGGTGCTTTTCAAGCCGATCATTATCGCGTTCAATAACGCTGCCAACTGGCTCTTGCGCAAATTCGGTATCGAGCCCGCCGAAGAAGCATCTTCTGCCCGGTCTGCTACCGAGCTGGGAGCTTTGGTGCGGCAAAGCGCGGCCGCCGGAACTTTGGAACCATCCACCGCGGAACTTCTCACTGCCTCGATTGGCGTGGGCCGGCTCACCGCCGTCGACATTATGACCGATCGCGGGCGCGTGCACTACATCCCAGATACCGCGAGCGCGGCAGATGTGGTGGCTTTGGCCGCACAGACCGGTTTTTCGCGTTTCCCGGTAACCGGGGAGAAGGGGCTGGATGATATTCGCGGGCTCGTGCATTTGCGCCGGGCCGTGGCGGTTCCTTATGAGCGCCGGGCCGAAGTAGCGGTTACGAGCAGTTCGCTCATGTCAGAAGCTCCGGTGGTGCCGGAAACGATGGATCTTTCTAATTTGCTCCTGGAGTTGCGGGATACCGGTTTGCAAATGGCCATCGTTGTGGATGAGTACGGGGGTACTTCCGGAATCGTTTCCCTAGAGGATGCGGTGGAGGAGATCGTGGGCGAAATTGCTGATGAGCATGATCCGGATTTGGAACCGGGCCATCGCACCGGTTCGGGTACGTGGGTGGTTTCCGGGCTTGTGCGTCCCGATGAGTTACTGAAGGCGGCCGGTGTGGCCCTCCCGGAAGATGGACCGTATGAAACTCTGGGTGGGTTGATTATGACGAAACTGGGGCGCCTGCCCGCGGTTGGCGATCAGGTGCGAGTCGATCGGGTTACCTTGACGGTGCTTTCGCTGGATGGGCGCCGGGTGGAGGAAGTAGAGGTGCGTGCCGACGACGCCGAAACTTCCGGCTCCGCGGCAGATGGCTCCGCGGCGGCCCATTCGTCAGCTACAGCCGAGGAGGGCAGCGATGAATAATTGGCTGGCGTTAAGCCTTACGGTGCTGCTGCTTTTGGGCAATGCCTATTTTGTGAGCGCAGAATTTGCGCTCACCGGTTCGCGGGCTTCCCGCTTGGAACCTTTGGCAGCCACGAATAAGCGGGCACAAAAAGTTTTGGCGGCGATCCGCAATCTCAACGAAATGTTGGCGGCCTGCCAGTTGGGCGTAACCATTTGCTCGGTAGCCTTGGGGGCTTTGGCCGAGCCGGCGATTGCGCGTTTGTTGGCTATTCCCTTGGAAGCGATAGGTGTGGGCCCGGCTGTGGTGCACACGATTTCCTTCATAGTGGCCTTGCTGTTGGTGACGGCTTTGCACGTGATTATTGGCGAGATGGTGCCGAAGAATGTGGCGGTCACGCATCCGGAGAAAAGCGCGCTCCTGCTCGTCCCTTCGCTCCTGGTTTTCGATAAAATCTTCCGCCCGGTCACGGCCTCTTTGAACTGGATTTCCTTGCATATTGTTTCCTGGCTGGGAATGAAACCGCGCCACGAAGTAGTTTCCGCTTTTACGGCCGAAGAAGTGGCCTCCATTGTGGAAGTTTCGGAACGGGCCGGGGTGTTGCAAGATCCACAAGGCCTGATCTCCGGGTCCCTGGAATTCTCGGAACGAAGCGTGGGGGAGACGATGGTGCCGCTGTCCGGCGTCGTGAGCGTACCGGCCCACGTAACCCCGGAACAGATCGAGCGGCACGTAGCAGAAACCGGGTTTTCGCGGTTTGTGGTGCGAGACCGTAACCACGTGCTCGGATACGTGCATGTGAAAGATGTGATAGCGGTACGTCCGCAACAGCGGCGGCTGCCCATACCGATGTCGCTGGTGCGGCACATGGAAACTCTGCGCGCGGAAGACGAAGTGGAAGATGCTTTGCGCATAATGCAAGGCACAGGTACCCATATGGCGCTCGTGGAAAAGAACCCGGGTGAACTGGGTGGCATTATTTTCTTGGAAGATGTGATCGAGGAACTCGTGGGGAATGTGCGCGACGCGATGCAACGCGAACGCTAATTAGATTCGCAGGATCTTGCTTACAAAATGGGGTTGCGATAGGCGGTGGCAATCACCACAACCCGCGGGAAACACGGGAAGACGAGGGCCGATAATCAACCCTTTGTTCCTGCTGTGAGCAAGAAAGTTGCAAACTCGTTATACTCCGTTATCATTTTGTGACATAGCGGTGAGTGCTATCCTCCCGCTCGTAGTATTTTTCTTCCGTGCGTTTTGGGGTCGATTTTTCCGCGACGCTAGGCGCACGAGTATTCGGCGATTTGCAACAGATGGAGAACCCGAGTGGCTCAGGAGCGTTACGTCACCGCACCCGCACGGCGGTCGCGGCTTGAACTGCGCTCTGAAACTCCGCCTCCGCGTACCCGCCGGGAAGCAAAACTCGCCCAGTATGTGGCCGTGAGCCGCACCCAGCGCACCCAGCATACGCAACAGTCTCAGCAGGCTCAGCAGGCCAATTCACGGGCCGGGAAACGAGCCGCAAGTGCCACGGGTGGCACGCGTGTTTTTTCGACGACGCCGTCCGCCGAGCCCCTGCCAGATCGCTCGCGTAACACTGCCCCGGGCACGCAACCGTTACCCACTGCCACGCCGCCTTCGAGCCGCGTAGCACGCCGGCGAGAAGAGACAGCGGCGAACTTGGCTGTGCGGCGCCGGGCGCAAGCAGAGCCGCAAGTATCCCGTTCGGGCCGGCGCGCGGCCAGCGCGGTACCGGAAGCCATGGAGCGGCCAGAAGATTCTCCGCGGCCGGGTCGGCGCGCGGCCCGGCGTCAAGAAAACAGCAGGGCAGAGGTTAGGCGGGCAGAAGGCCGGCGTTTAGAAACTAGCCCGGCAGAAAGTAACCTGGCTGATAACCGCCGCGCAGATACCAACTTGGCAGAGCTAAGCCGGGCAGAAAGCCGGCGCCTAGAAACTTCACCGGCTGATATTGCTCCCGCGGGGCGTATACACCCGCGCGGTATAGCCACGAGGCGCGCGGTGGATCGCGAAGGGGAGCAGGAACGGGCTGTTCGCCGGCGGGAACGCGCCGAACATTTGCGGGCTGAACAAACCCGGGCGGCAGCCTCCCGCAGATCGGGCCGGCGTGCCCAGATTCAAAACGAGCTGGATAAGGCTTTCGCCGCGGTGCTTTCCGCGGAAACCGGGCCCGTGGCGGGTGCGGATATGCCCGCACCGGCAAATCCTGTGGCAGATGCTCCGGTGGCGGCGCTGGCTACTGTGGCGGCGCCGGCTACTGTGGCAGCGCCGGCCAGGAGATCGCGGGTGGGCCGTCCGGCTGCGGCGCGGGTAGCGGCGGCGTCGGCCCCGCAACCAGCGCACACCGCGGAAGCTAGACCGCTCGCATCCACTCCGCAACCCACGCAGCTGCAGCCGTCCCTGCGCGCCACGCAAGCGGCAACGTCAACGCAGGCAGCAACGCCCACGGAAACAGCAGAAAGCCGGTTGGCGGCACGCGTGGCGAAGGCCGCGGTGAAAGCGGCGAAGGCCGCGCACGCGCCGCTGGAATCTCGCGCCTCCCGGTTGGGGCTCACGCGGCGGCGGCTCATGCTGGTTGGTACGGCAGCGATTGCCGGTATTGCTTTCCCCGCGGCGATGACCTTCCAAGGCGCCGCCTCGCAACCTTTGACCAGCTCCGTGGTGGGTCCGGATAGTGAAGAAGACATCTCCACCCCGGCCAGCCTTACCGGGGCGCGCACCGCACAAGTGAAATCACAAGTGCGGGCAGCGGCGCAAGAATCGGTACTTTCCTGCGCGGTGACCAGCGGTGCTTCCGGAACGCGCACGGCGCTCGCGGTACCCACCTCCGAAATCATTGTGATGCCGCTCGAAAGCGGCGTGTACCGGGTCAGCTCGCCATTCGGGGTGCGTACCGACCCGATCACGGGTGGCCGCTCCGTCCATGCCGGGCAAGACTACGCCGCTCCCGCCGGCACGCCGATCCACGCGGTCGCGAACGGCAAGGTCGTGCACGCGGGTGCGGGCATCGAAGGCCGCTCCAACAACCTCATCATTATTGAGCACGAGGTTGGCGGGGTGAAGTTCCAATCTTGGTACGTACACATGTACGACGACGGCGTCTTCGTGAAAGAAGGCGATGAAGTGACGGTGGGGCAAGTGATTGGTGCCGTTGGTTCGAACGGTTATTCCACCGGCCCGCACCTGCACCTAGAAATCCATGACGCGCAGGGTGAGCTCATGGACCCGGCAGTCTTCCTCGCCGAGCACAAGGCCATGCCGGTAGAGGACTTGTGCAAGTAGCGGCCGGCGAGGGTCCGAAAAATTAAGGTGAGCTTTGCGCACTGGTTACGCATTTGCCACGCGCGTGAACTAGCGTATCTGCTATGCCGGAACCTGTGTACCAGATCAGCGAAACCCCGCTTGTAATTGCCCATCGGGGCGGGGGTAATGAACAACCGGAAAACTCTTTTGAAGCCTTCCAAGCCATGTATGACGCCGGCTTTCGCTATTTCGAATCCGATGTACATGCCACTGCGGATGGCGTGGCGGTGATTATGCACGATCCTTCCCTGGATCGCACCACCGATGGGTCAGGGCTTGTAGTTGAACACACCTGGGCAGAAATAGAACAAGTGCGAGACGCTTCCGGCCACCACCCACCCCGGCTCGATGCCGTTCTGGACGCCTTCCCGGATGTGACTTTCAATCTTGACGCCAAAGAAGATACTGCCGTGGATCCGCTCATCACCACCTTGCAACGCACGGGCGCTACCAACCGCGTGTGCCTCGCGAGCTTCTCACAAAAACGGATCGACCGGATGCGGACCTTGCTTCCGCAGGCCGCCTATTCGCTTGGCACTTCCGCAATTGCGGGACTGGTAGCTGCTTCCAAAACTCGGGCTGCGTTGCGCTGGGCCCGCCACGGTGGCCGCGTGCTGGGTTTACCCCGCAATATGGAAGGGATCCAAGCCGTGCAGGTGCCCGTTTCCTTCCCGCTTCCGGGGTTTAGCATGCTGCCCGGTTCACCCGGCGTAAAAATCCGCGTGGTCACCCCGCGATTTGTGGAACTAGCCCATGCTTATGGTCTGGCCGTACACGTGTGGACCGTGAATTCGTATCCGCAAGCCGAATGGTTGGTCGATATGGGGGTAGACGGCATTATCACGGACGAACCCACCATGATCTCGCGCCGCCTGCGCGAATCTGGCCGCGGAGCGATAATCTAAACCGCAGTAGCAGGGCGGGCGCGGCTAAGTAGTGGGCCACCTGATGCTGGCTTGCTGGTGGGAAAGCGTTCGCGATTTGCGTGCGGGGCAAACACGGCGTGCGTGCGGGGCGCGGGGTAGTGAATATACCCCCGTGGGGTATGATGCGGGCCATGGCGAAGCAGGAGAAAACAGCCCCGGAACCGGAAAACACCGCACCGAAACAACGAGAAGGTGCGGCCCCGGAACCCGAAAACACCACGCATCCGCATGGCTATATTCAAGATAAGGAACGGTATGCGCGGCGGATGAAACGCATTGCCGGGCAGGTGCGTGGCATTGAACGTATGATCGACGAAGGTAAATACTGCATCGATATTCTCACCCAAATTTCTGCGCTCACCGCCGCTCTGGAATCGGTAGGAATTGCCCTGCTAGATGACCATATGCGCCACTGCGTGAGCGAAGCCGTACGCGAGGGCGGGGATGTGGCCGAAGAAAAGCTTGCAGAACTCAGCACCGCCATCGCTCGTTTCGTGCGTTCCTAGTATCTGCGGTATTTGCTGCCAGGTACTGCTAGAAGGTGCGGTAACCGCGCTCGGAAAACTCCATAGCCACTGCCCGAAAACTTAGTAGCCTCGCTGTAAAACCAATTCCTATTTGTACACTTTGGGCGGGAAGTTGGCACAAAATAGCGGTTCTTGAAGGTTTACTGGTAAGCTGGGAGGGCTGTAACTGAATACAATGTTGGGTATCGCGAAGTGGCGGTACACATAATTTGCCCCGCGCGCTTATGTGCAGGCCTGCAGAAACTAATACGCCACCGTAGTCGTGGTTTCTCGCCCGCATCGGGTATGGCGAATTGGATATAGTGAATTTGGTTTTCGCTGCGTAAAGCTGGTCTTGCTGTAGCGAGCTGAACTAGTCGCGCACACGCTCGCATAATTTCTGATTTATTACCGGAAAATGGCTACCCGTCGCATCGGTATACCAATCATGACGCGTCAAATGCGGCTTACGGAGCGCCGCCGCGGAGCATTGCCGTGGAACACGGCCAACCCAACAAGGCCTGTACTTTCAAACCCGCGTGGGGCAGCAAAGCAAACCAATGGAGGTAGAAGATTATGAAGGCATGGCAGTTTATAAAAACTGGAGAACCGCTACAGCTCGCGGAGGTGCCGGAGCCGAAGGCCGGGCCGGGAGAAGTAGTTATTGATATGAAGGCCGCGGGCCTATGTCACTCTGATGTAGGCCTGCTGGAAGACGAAGGCTGGCTTTCCTTACTGGCGAAAACCCCGATCACCATCGGGCATGAAAATGCTGGGGTGGTGGCTGAAGTTGGGGAAGGTGTCACAGATTTCCAGGTTGGTGATCGCGTGGGAGTGTGTCCTACCGCTGACGGCGTGGGCGCACCTGGTTACGGGTTCGACGGAGGCTTTGCCCCCAAGATGGCAGTTGACGCTCGGGCGTTGGTGCCGCTACCAGACGGCGTCGACTTTGCAAACGGGGCCGCCGCAACCGATGCGGGTATGACGTCTTACGCCGCGCTCGTGCGGCAAGGTGGAGCCAAGAAGGGCGATACCGTCGGCATTATTGGCTTGGGCGGTTTGGGTCAGATCGCGGCGCGGGTTGCCGTACTCATGGGCTGCGAAGTTTACGTGGCGGAAATCAATGAGGATGTATGGAAGCTAGCCCGTGAAATTGGGGCGAAGGACGTCAGGAAGTCAATCGCCGATTTTGCGGACGTTACTTTTGATCTGATTGTGGACTACGCGGGTTTCGGTACGACGACGGCGCAGGCCGTGGACGGGATCCGGCGGGACGGCACGGTGGTAGTAGCGGGCATGGGCAGACTAGAAGCTACGATTTCCACGAAGTCGCTGATTTTGAACCAGTGCCGGCTCATTGGTTCGAATGGCGGCACGAAGGAAGACGTAGCTGGCGTGTACGAGTACATGGCCACCGGCAAACTCAATCCGCAGCTCACCAAGATTAGCTTCGAGGAGATTCCGGAGGGAATCGAAAAGCTCAGGCAAGGCAAAGTGGTGGGCCGGCTGATAGCCGTCTACGAATAAGAAACTTGGCCGCTTACGTTCCGAAGCGACCGGCCGGGCCTCTAAACGGGGCATGGTAGTGCCGTGCCGGTGCGAGCGGTAGTGCCACGGGATGAAAGCCCCGTAGCGCTAGCGCGCGGCGCGCGGTCCGCAACGTCCGCGAGTCGCGCGCCGTGGGGCACAAAACCTGAGCTGGCAGCGTTTCGTGGAGGTTTCGCACAGTTCACAGCGGGGGCGGGCCGAATTTCCCCTGCTTGACACCCGCCCTCGGTTTAGGCTGGAGGTGTAATGCTCAACCAGGTGCGAAACCATGCACGGAAGGAACGTAATGAGCACTCACTTAGATCTCGAAGCGCAACTGGAAAATCCCACGGAAGCAGAGATCCGCGCCATCGACGCGTGGTGGCGTGCCGATTGTTATTTGACGGTCGGTCAAATTTATTTGCAGGATAATCCGTTGCTACGCCGTCCCCTCACCGCGGACGATATTAAACCTCGGTTGCTTGGCCACTGGGGTACTAGCCCGGGGCTGGCTTTTATTTACGCGCATGCGAACCGGCTCATCAAACGCACCGGTCAAAACATGATTTACATTACGGGTCCGGGCCATGGCGGGCCGGCCGTCGTCGGCGCTACCTACCTGGAAGATACCTATACCGAGGTTTACCCGGAAATCACCCAAGATGAAACCGGGTTACACAAACTTTTCCGCCAGTTCTCGCAACCGGGTGGCATCCCCTCACACGTTTCGGTAACCACTCCCGGTTCGATTAACGAAGGCGGGGAACTGGGCTACGCGCTCGTGCACGCTTTCGGTGCCGTTTTTGATAATCCCGATTTGATCGCACTCACCGTTGTGGGCGATGGTGAAGCCGAAACTGCGCCGCTGGAAGGTTCGTGGAAGGGGATTTCCTTCCTCAACCCGGCCCGCGATGGCGCGGTGCTTCCCATTTTGCATTTGAACGGTGCCAAGATTGCTTCGCCCACGGTGCAAAGCCGTAAGGATCCGGAACAGTTGCGCAAACTCTACGAAGGTCACGGCTATGAAGTGATCGAAGTGGAAGGTAGCGACGTACCGGGGATCCACGAACGGTTCGCGCGGGCTTTGGCCCAGGCCTGGCACAAGATCAAGCAGATTCAAGCCGCCGCGCGCGAACTGGACGCCAATGGTGTGATGAAGGGGCTCACCCAGGTTCCCGGTAATGGGGAAATGCCCACGTGGCCGATGATTATTTTGCGTACCCCGAAGGGGTGGACGGGCCCGCACGAAGTGGACGGCACGGTAGTGGAAGGCACTTGGCGTGCACACCAGGTACCGCTGGCCGGAGTTAAAGATGATCCCGCGCATTTGCAGATTCTCGAAGAGTGGATGAAGTCTTACCGGCCGGAAGAACTCTTTGATGAAAACGGGGCACCCACTGATTTGGTGCGGGCCAATAATCCGGAAGGCAAACTGCGCATGTCTGCCAACCCGGTAGCTAATGCGGGTGGTTCTTATGCGCCGTTGAGTATGCCCAACTGGCGGGAATTGGCGATTGATTTTGCGCCCGAAGAACGCGGCAAGGCGGCGGGTAAGAAAGAATCCACCCGGTACTTGGGGGAGTTCATGCGGGAACTGTACCGGCTCAACCCGCAAACTTTCCGCGTCTTTTGCCCCGATGAGCTCAACTCGAACCGTTTGGGGGCGGTGCTGGAAGAATCCGACCGTACCTGGATGGAGAAAACCAATGAGCTGGACGTAAAGCTCTCCCGGGCCGGCCGCGTAATGGAAGTGCTTTCGGAACACAATACGCACGGCTGGCTGGAAGGCTATACCCTCACCGGGCGGCACGGGCTGTGGGCTTCTTATGAAGCTTTCGGCATGGTTTCTATTTCGCAAACCATTCAGCACGGCAAGTGGTTGGAAGAAGGTGTGAAGCTGGATTGGCGGGCCCCGGTGCCGGCGCTAAACCTGCTGCTTTCTTCTACCTGCTGGCGCAATGACCACAATGGTTTCTCCCACCAGGGGCCGGGCATGCTTTCCTCGGTGCTGAACTTGCGTGGGGATATCGTGCGCGTTTACTTGCCGCCGGATGCTAACTGCTTGCTGGAAGCGGCCAGCCATATTTTCCAGTCCACCGATCGCGTGAACCTGATCGTGCAGGATAAGCAACCGCAATTCCAGTGGCTCACCCCCGATGAGGCTTACGAGCACGTAGAACGCGGGTATGGCATTTGGGATTGGGCCGGGAATGAAGATCTGGAATCCGGGGAGGAGCCGGATATTATCTTTGGTTGCGCTGGAGACGTAGTAACCGCGGAAGTGGTTGCGGCCGCCCAGATTATTCGCGAACGGCTCCCGCAAATGAAGGTGCGCGTGGTGAACGTGGTACGGCCCCAAGTTTTGGCGCGCCCCAAAGATCACCCGCGTGGCATGAGCGATATTGAATTCACGGAAACCTTTACCGACCACGTGGATTGCATTTTCGTTTTCCACGGTTACCCGGGAAGCGTGCATCAGCTCCTGCATGGCCGGCCGGACGCGGATCGTTTCCATGCCCGCGGCTTCATCGAGGAAGGCACCACCACTACGCCTTTCGACATGGTGGTGCGCAACCGCGTGGACCGCTACCACTTGGTGCAAGACGCGATCAACAACTGCAAGCGGTCTATCCGCGGCGGTGCTGATCTGAAGCGTTGGTGCAGTGCCGAACTCGAAAAGCACCAGCGGTACGTGGTGGAACACCTGGAGGATATGCCGGAAGTGGCGAACTGGGAATTCCATGCCGACGCCGGTAAATAACGTATCCGGAAGGAAACGTATCCGGAAGGAAACGTTGCTGCTAGGGCAGCAGTGCCGCTAAAACGTTGCTGCTAAAACAGCGTGGTGAGAAACAAGTGGCGCGCTACTGAGAAAATACGGTAGCGCGCCACTTTCGTAGCCAAGTAACAACGAAACAGTAGTGGGCCGCGCTTCGTAAGATTTACAAAGCGCGGCCCACCCGCATCTGTAATGCAATTATTTCGTTGTGCCCCGAACAGGATTCGAACCTGCGGCCTTTCGCTCCGGAGGCGAACGCTCTATCCCCTGAGCTATCGGGGCTCGGTGGAAAACTATAACATCCTAGCGCGCACCTGCGGGTTAGAAAAAGAATTGGTGACGAATACGACGTCGTCCCGGCCCGGGCGTATGCCAAAAAGGATCGATGTGAGGCCTACCACCAGTCGGTGCCGTCAACCGGCGTCGCCACCCAGCGCGGCCGGCAGTGCCGCAACCCAGCCGCAACCCAGCCGCAACCCAGCCGCAACCCAGGCCGCCCAACCAGTGGCGCCTGCCAGGGCCGGTGGCTCGAATAGTCGCTCGCGCCGTGGCCGGGCGCCGCACGCAACGCGGGAGGCACGGTTCGTAGTGGCGGTGTTGCTCGCACCCTAGTGGGAAATCCAATGCGGGCGCGGCGGGCCGGATAGACTGGCGGGGTGACTCCCGAAGAACTTAGTGAACTAATTGGGCGCGTCCTGGAAGCGGCGCGCGATGCTGGCAAGATTAACCTCGATGGGGAAATCCCGGCGCCGAAGGTGGAACGCCCACGTTCGCGCGAACACGGAGATTGGACCACGAATGCGGCCCTGCAATTGGCTAAGCGGGCAGGCATGCAGCCGCGCGAACTGGCGGCAGTGATCAAGGCAGGTCTGGATGCGGAAGCAGGTATTGCGGCGGTGGATATCGCCGGGCCCGGCTTCGTAAATATTAAGCTTTCGGCGGGAGCCGCTGGGCAACTGGCGCGCAGCATTGTGGACGCTGGGGAAGCCTACGGTAGATCTGACTCCGCGGCCGGCACCACGATCAATCTGGAATATGTTTCTGCCAACCCCACCGGGCCGATCCACATTGGCGGGGCGCGGTGGGCGGCCGTTGGCGATTCTTTGGCGCGGATCCTCAAGTTCACCGGCGCGAACGTGGTCCGCGAATACTATTTCAACGATCACGGCAACCAGATCAACCGGTTCTCCGCGTCTCTTTTGGCCCGTGCCCGCGGCGAAGAAGCTCCCGAAGATGGTTACGGCGGGGCTTATATTGGGGAAATCGCAGACCAGGTGATTGCCGATTGCGCGGCTGCCGGCGAGCCCGATCCGCGTACTTTGCCGGATGCGGAAGCACAAGAAGTTTTCCGGAAGCGCGGCGTGGAACTCATGTTCGCGGAAATCAAAGAGTCTTTGCATAATTTCCGCGCCGATTTTGACGTCTTCTTCCACGAAGATTCTTTGCACGAATCCGGGGCGGTAGCTAAGGCCATCGAGATTTTGCGTGAACGCGGCGTGATCTACGAAAAGGAAGGCGCCACCTGGCTGCACACCACCGATTACGGGGATGATAAAGACCGCGTCATCATTAAATCTGACGGCGAGGCCGCGTATTTTGCCGGCGATATCGCCTACTACCTGGATAAGCGCCAGCGCGGCGCCGACCATTGCATCTACATGTTGGGTGCAGACCACCACGGGTACATCGGTCGCATGTACGCTATGGCCCGCGCTTTCGGAGATACCGCCGGCCCGAACGAAAACATGGAAATCATGATCGGCCAGCTGGTTAACCTCAAGCGGGATGGCAAAGAAGTGCGTATGTCCAAACGGGCCGGCACCGTCGTCGTTCTCGAAGATCTGGTCGACGCCGTGGGCGTGGACGCGGCCCGGTACTCGCTGGTACGCACCTCCGCGGATACTTCACTCGACCTGGACCTGGACGTACTTGCCTCCCACACGAACGACAACCCCGTGTACTACGTGCAATACGCCCACGCCCGCACGGTTTCGGTAGCGCGCAATGCTGCCAGCCACGGAGTAGACCGCGCCGATGCTTTCGCCCCGGATCTGCTCGAACCGGCCGATTCGGATCTGTTGGGCCAGCTCGCGCGGTTCCCAGAAATCGTGACCACGGCGGCCACCCAGCGCGAACCCCACCGCGTGGCCCGCTACCTGGAAGAACTCGCCGGCGCCTACCACACTTGGTACGGCAAGGCGCGGGTAACTCCGCGCGGCGAAGAACCGGTAACTGATCTGCACCGCACCCGGCTGTGGGTAAATGACGCCACCCGGCAGGTACTCGTCAACGGGCTCGGCCTGCTCGGCGTTACCGCGCCAGAAAACATGTAGGTAACCGCCGGTTGCCGGGCCGCGTGGTACGGGCACGGTGGGCACCGTGGCCGCCCCGGCCGGCGCAGGCACGGCTGGGCGCAGCTGGCGCGGCAGGCACGGCAGGCGCGGCTAGGAAGCAGGCGCAGCGCCCGGCGGCAGGCACGGCGGGCACAGCGGCCACCAGGGCGCAGCAGGCGCAGCGCCCGGCGGCAGGCACACAACAAAGTGGGCAATAACAAGTTGGCAACAACAAGTAGAGGGAAGGGAAGCTCATGGAAAACCAAAAGGTATACGAGGAGCTTGCCGCTCCAGAACCGGAAGGCACAAACACGGGAGTGTGGCCGCTAACCGCGCGCCGGCAAGCAGATGGCGGGCTGGAAATCGGTGGCGTGAGCACCGCCCAGATCGCTTCCGATTTCGGAACACCGATATACGTGCTCGACGAAGTGGATTTCCGCTCCCGCGCCGCAGCCTGGAAACAAGCCATGGACGCCGCCTTCGTAGACCTCGCCGGCGCCGACGTCTACTATGCCTGCAAAGCTTTCGCCTCCGTGGGCGTGTGCCGCTGGGCGCTAGAAGAAGGCCTGCGGCTCGATACCTGTTCGGAAGGGGAAATGCGCACCGCCTTGGCGGCCGGCGCCACCGGAGAACAGCTCGGCCTGCACGGCAACAATAAATCGCGCCGGGAAATCCAGCAGGCGCTCGAACATGAGGTCGGCCACCTGGTGGTCGATTCATTGGCAGAGCTCGCTCACGTTGCCGATGTAGCCCATTGGGGTGACGACGGCGGTACCGTGGCCAAAGTGATGCTACGCGTAACCACAGGCATTCACGCCGGCGGGCACGAATATATTTCCACAGCGCATGAAGACCAAAAATTTGGGTTATCGATCGCCAGCGGGGAAGCCTGGGAAGCGATTAGTGAAACCCTGCGCCATCCGCGCTTGCAGCTCGTAGGTTTACACTCGCATATCGGCTCGCAGATTTTCGCATCCGAAGGATTCGTAGCCGCCGCGCGCGCCCTCATGGATCTACGCGCCAGGGTGTACACCGAACACGGGATCGTATTACCCGAAGTCGATTTTGGGGGAGGCTTCGGGATCCGCTACACCGCGGCCGACCCGGCCCCGCTCCGCCCAGAAACATATGCGCAAGCCCTCGCCGAAGTAGTGCGCACCCACACGGCCGAAACCGGAATTCCTGCCCCGCGCGTATCCATCGAACCGGGCAGATCCATCATCGGCCCGGCCGGTGTGACCCTCTACGAAGTAGGAACCATCAAAAACGTGCAACTAGAAGGCGGACGCACACGCCGCTACATTTCCGTAGACGGCGGCATGTCAGACAATATTCGGCCCGCTCTCTACGGTGCGAACTACACCGCCGCGCTCGCGAACCGCGTACCGGAAAAGCCCTCGATGGTGAAAAGCGCCGCGGCAAATGCGGCCGCTACTGCTGCGGATGCAGTTACCGCGGATGCTAGTGCCGCTGGTACTAGTACTGCGGATGAAGGCACTGGCAGCGCCGGCGTGGTCAGCCGCGTGGTGGGTAAACACTGCGAATCGGGCGATATTGTGGTGCGCGATGTCAGCTTGCCGGCAGACGTTACCGCGGGAGACATTCTGGCGGTGCCCGCCACCGGCGCATACGGGCGTTCCATGGCTTCGAATTACAATATGCTCCCCCGCCCGGGCGTAATCTCGGTACGCGACGGGCAAGCCCACTGGCTGGTCTACAGCGAGGAAGTGCCCGATCTGCTCTCCCTCGACGCTGAATACACCGGCGAATAAAACGCCAAATACCCGCTGAATGGCAATGGATTACGGCTGACCGCATTGCCAGTAAGTGCGAATTACGACGCCGAACGGGGGTGGGGTAGCGCGCTGCCGCGCTACCCCACCCCCGTTACACAAACTCAGCTATGTTTCCGCCCGGGCCGGAGCTATCTATTTGGCTGATTTGTCCGGCTCGCTCGTTTCGCCGGGTTCCCCGGCCTCGTCTTAGTGCGTTTCGCCGGCCGCGTCCGTTTCGATCTTGGGCAGGTGCCAGCTGTCATGGGCGTGGGCCCAGCGGTCCACGGTTTCCAGCACCGGCAAAAGTTCATTTACCGGGAGCTGGCCGGCCGCGGTGTCATGATGGCCGTCCGTAGACCACGTAGCTGCCGAACCGTACAGGGAAGGCGCAATTCGCGAAATTGCGCCCAGCGCACTCATCGCCATCGTAATCAGCGGAATATGCAGTTCTTCCGAAGCCCGCCAGGTGGCCCGCATCAAAGTAAACACATCGCCCGCATTTTGCGGCTGTACCGCGATCTTCCCAATCGAAGTTCCACGTACCTGCATAAGCCGCAAACGGTTAACGATCTCATCTTCCGGCGGGGTAGCCCGGTGGTCATGATAGGAAGCCAAAACTGGTACCTGGGCCTGCGCGGCCGCCGTAATAATTGGCTGCGTCCAATTCTCTGTGCGGAAAATCTGCACATCAATCGCATCAATCTTGCCGCTTTGGATAAGCGCGAACAAAATTTGCGCATACTGTTCGGGCATCACAGCCCGCTGCCCACCTTCTGCCGCCGTGCGAAAAGTAGCTAAAATCGGCAAATCCGTCAAATCTCGCAAATACGCGGCGGCCTGCTTGAGCGCCGTAGCGTCGCAAGAATCACGCAAGAAATCGACGCGCCATTCCAGCACATCGATGCCGGCCGGAAGTTCCGCAACTTGTTGGCTCATTTCCTCAGGCGTGGCCGGAGTGATCGGTACAAAGATTTTGGTGGGTCCGCTCCCAATGGCGGCATCCCCAACTCTAACGATAGGCATGGTGTGCTCTCCTTCACGCGTCGTTGCGATGGTGGGGGTCAGTTTACCTTTCTTTGTATGTAGAAGGCGAGTGGGCACACTTAAGAAATTCACGTGCCTGCGCAGCGGAGAAATACGCGACCTGAAACATAGACGGTCTGGAAAACGCGAGAGCCGAAAATGCGCGGCCTAGGAAATACGTGCTAAATAATCCATGATTGGTGCTAGCTCGGCCGCCGGTAACTGTCCCGGCGCGCTAGTAGCCTGCGCCGCAATAGTGGCAAAGCTCGCGCTGCCTCCAAAAATGCCGGTAGCAATGCGTGTAATCGCGCCGGCTGGGCCCATCGCCATGCTAATTATCGGTACCGGAAGTGCCTGGCTAGCCGCCAAAGTGGCACCCAAAACCGTGAGCGCATCCCGCTTTGAATTTGCGGTAGTGGCGATTTTCACGGCATTGGCGCCGCGCTGTGCCATCTGCGTTAGCCGGCCCAATATTTCGGCTTCGCTCGGAGTTTCCGCAAAATCGTGGAAAGAGCCAATTACCGGCACGCCGGCCCCTTGAATACCGGCCACAATTCCTTCCACCAGGCCGCTATCGCGAAACATTTCCACGTCCACGGCGTCCACGGCTCCCGATTCGGCCAGTGCTACCAGCAAATCCGCGTACACCGGGCCCTCAATTTCTTTTTCTCCACCTTCGGCACTAGTGCGGAAAGTGGCCAAAATCGGCAGGTCGGTAGCCGTCCGCAAGTCTTGCGCGGCAGCCAGCATCGCGGTTTCCGAAAGGGCTTCTTCCATGTAATCCACGCGCCATTCCAGCAGGTCGGGAGTAAAAGTAGGCGCGCTTTCGGCGTCGTCGGCCCCGGGAGGGGTACCGCCGGTCCCGGTAAAAGTAAGGGGTTCGGTGGCGCCGGCCCCCACAGACGGGTGCCGCTCGCCATGCGCGGGCGTAAAGCCTTCGGTACCGGGGTATCGATACCCGCTCGCTTGGGCTGCGCTACCAATGAGTTCAAGTTGCGTACGCGCAACGAGGGGAACAATAATCTTAGGTGTTCCGATTCCTAAGGTGGTGCGGCGCCGTGGAGCGCTACCGATTCTGAGTTTTCCGGCCATGGAGGCTAGCGTATCGCGGACGCACGCGGCGCCGCGAGTGCCAGGCAGATAAGCTAGGTGAATGCATTACCGCGGTGCGTAGGCAAACGCGGCGCACATGCAGTTTCCGTAATGCACAAGACGAAGATAACATTCATATTCACGGTAACGTCACGAGGTCTAGAGGAGAATAGATAAGCGTGGAGGAATTGAAAGTTGCGCTCCTCGGCGCGGGTACGGTTGGTTCGCAGGTAGTTCGCTTGCTGGAAGAAAACGCGGAAGATTTCGCGGTACGGGCGGGCGCTAAACTAAAGATTATTGGGATTGCGGTGCGGGATACTAGCAAGCCGCGCGATCCTGCAATTGCGCGGTCTTTGCTTACAGACGACGCCGAATCCATTATTGACCAGGCGGATATCGTCATTGAGCTCATGGGCGGAATTGAACCGGCCCGTACCTATATCCTCCGCGCCATGGCCGGCGGAGCATCGGTGGTCACGGGCAATAAAGCCCTGCTAGCCGAGTACGGCCCGGAAATTTACGACGCCGCCGCCGCGGCCGATGTGGATCTGTACTACGAAGCAGCCGTGGGCGGCGCGGTGCCGATTGTGTACGGGCTACGCGAATCTTTGGCGGGCGATAATGTGCTTTCCGTGCTCGGTGTGCTCAACGGCACCACGAATTACATTCTGGACGAAATGACGCATAACGGCTTGAGCTATGCGGAAGCTTTGCGCAATGCGCAGGAACTCGGGTATGCGGAAGCCGATCCGACGGCCGATGTGGACGGTTTTGACGCCGCCGCCAAATGCGCTATTTTGGCGTCCCTCGCTTTCCACACGCGGATCAATTTGGAGGACGTTCACACCCACGGAATCCGCGATATTACACCGGAACAAATCGCTGCCGCCAAACGCGAAGGCTATGTGGTGAAACTGGTGGCTTCGGCCAAACGCCGCCCGCACGGCATTGAACTGTACGTGGGCCCCTCCCTGGTACCGCAAGGGCACCCGCTTTCTACCGTGCATGGCGCCTACAACGCCGTCGTTATTGATAGTGAAGCTTCGGACCGGCTCATGTTTTACGGACCGGGTGCAGGCGGGAGCCCCACGGCTTCCGCGGTACTTTCCGATGTGGTAGCCGCCGCGAATAAGAAGGTTTATGGAGGCCACGCCCCGCGCGAACTTATTTATGGGGAACTGCCGGTACTTTCTGCCGCCGAATCGCGTTCGCGTTTCCAGTTGCGGATGGCCGTGCCCGACGTAGTGGGCGTACTTGCCGCAATAACGAGCGTTTTTGCCCACCACGGGGTTTCTATTTCGGCGGTTGCACAAGAATCGGTGCTTCCCGAAAACAAGGGCCACAACCGCGCAATTCTTACCGTTACCACGCACGAAGCATCCCAGCGGGCACTGGAAGATACTATTGCGCAGTTGCGGGAAGGCATCCCGGTAGCGGCTTCGGAAGGCCAAGAAGATCCCGGTACCTTGCCGGTAGAAATCTCTAGTTTCATTCGAGTGGAGGAAGCGTAATGGCACATCTATGGCAGGGAATTATTGATGAGTACCGGCAGTGGCTTCCCTTCGGGGAGGAAACTGCGGCCGTGACCTTGCGCGAAGGCGGCACCCCGCTGGTGCGGGCACGCGCCTTGGAAGAACGTACCGGTGCCCAGGTGTATATCAAAGTGGAGGGGGCTAATCCCACCGGTTCTTTCAAAGACCGCGGGATGACTTCCGCCATCACCCAGGTAGCTACCACGGATACCCGCATGGTGGCTTGTGCTTCTACCGGTAACACTTCCGCTTCGGCGGCGGCTTATGCGGCGCAAGCGGGCTTGGAATGCGCGGTAATTTTACCGGCCGGGAAGATTGCGGCTGGCAAGCTGGCCCAGGCGATCGTGCACGGTGCCCGCCTGGTAGCCGTGGACGGAAACTTTGATGATTGCCTGCGCATTGTGCGTGCGCTTACCGAAAAATACCCGGTGGCACTGGTGAATTCGGTGAACCCGTACCGTTTGCAAGGCCAGAAGACGGCCGCTTTTGAAATCGTTGACGAACTGGGAGACGCCCCCGATATTCACGTGCTCCCGGTAGGAAATGCGGGCAATATTTCCGCCTACTGGATGGGGTATAACGAATACGCGGGGCGCCGCACGGCTACTTCCATGGGAGAACTGCCCGCAAGCGCCACCCCGCGGGCCACGAAAGTGCCGCGCATGTGGGGCGTGCAAGCGGCGGGTGCCGCGCCCTTCGTGGCCGGCCATCCGATCGAAAATCCGGAAACTATTGCCACCGCGATTCGCATTGGAAACCCGGCGTCGTGGGATTATGCGGTAGCGGCCCGGGACGATTCGGGCGGGTGGATCCGCGCCGTTTCGGATACCGAAATTCTGGAAGCGCAGGCGCTACTGGCCGCGCAGGTAGGTATTTTTGTGGAACCGGCGTCTGCGGCTTCCGTGGCCGGCCTGCTGGCCGCCGCCCAAGCCGGGGAAGTACCCGCGGGTGCCACAATTGTGTGTACCGTTACCGGCAATGGTTTGAAGGACACCGCTACCGCGCTGGCCGGGCGCGAGTTGGACCTGACCCCGATCGAGCCGAGCGTGGAAGCCGCGGTAAAGGTATTGAGCCTGTAGATTTTGCTGGTTAGCACGGCTAATAAAACAGCACCGCTGATAGATTTTGCTGGTAAGTTCCGGAGGAGGAATATAAATGCGCATTGCGAAATCAAGCGCGACCGTGCGGGTGCCCGCCACCTCGGGAAACCTGGGCCCGGGCTTCGACTGCATGGGGATGGCCCATAACATTTGGGATGAAGTTTCGGTGCGTTTAATCACCGGAAAAACCACGGTCACCATTGAAGGCGAGGGTGCCGATACCCTGCCCACCGATGAATCTCATCTCATCGTGCGGGCCATGCGCCGCGCTTTCGAAGTGGCCGCCCTTCCTAATGTGGGTTTTGAGCTTTCCTGCCGCAATCGCATTCAGCAAGGCCGGGGCTTGGGCAGTTCCGCTGCCGCGGTAGTGGCCGGTTTGGTTTTGGTGCGCGGTTTAGTGGATCGCCCCGCTTTGCTGAACGACGACGTCCTCCTCGAACTTGCCTGCGAATTTGAAGGGCATCCCGATAACGCCGCGCCCGCGCTCTTTGGCGGAGCCGTGGTGGCGTGGAAAGACGAGCAGGAAGAAGCTACGCATGCGGCCCGCATTCCCGTCTCTCGGCGGGTGCGTACCACTTTGCTAATTCCTTCCAGTGAGCTACCAACCGTAGAAGCGCGCGCGGTTTTGCCAGCAGAAGTCCCGCACCGGGATGCGGCCCTAAATGCTTCGCGGGCCGCCATGCTCACTTTGGCTTTAGAACATTATCCGGAGCTTTTGTACACGGCTACCGAAGACCGTTTGCACCAGGAATACCGGGCCACCTCGCTTGGTGACTCATACCGCATTATGCGTGCCTTGCGGGATGCTGGATGGCCGGCAGTAATTTCTGGGGCGGGCCCCTCGGTATTGGTTTTTGATCGGCTCGATGCGGAAACCGCCGCAATTATGGAGCAAAACGGTTTCCGAGTGGATTATTCGGGAATGGCCACCCGCGGCGCACATATTATTGAGGAGGGTTAGCAGGCTTCCAACGGGTTCCGGTTCACACATTTTCGGCGTCGTATTTGCGCGAGAACCACATATTACTGGTAAAGTATCCGGTGATCGCGAAGAATGCGTTAGAGCAACCGATCAGTACCTTCTTGTGAGAACGTTACTGGCTGTACCCAGATGGAGGCCAAACGGAAGAAGGTTCCCGCAGATTTTAATGCCAGGGGCACTCAAGCCAGGGGCACGCGCGGGTATTTATACATTCAGCTCATGCCGGCACTGGGCCGGCTTTAATGCCGAGGAAGGAACCTCGTGACGGAAACTCCCAAAATTAAGGGTGCTATTTCACAGATGCGCGTAGGCGAGCTTCGCGCGCTTGCGGATGAGCTTGGCCTCTCCGTAGATCCCAAGGCTCGTAAAGCAGATCTTCTCGCGGCCATCCGCGAAGTAGTGCCGGCGCGCCGTGGGCGGCCCGCAAAGAAACAAACCGAAACCGCAATATCGCCGGAAGGCGAGAAGCAGACCGCTCCCGCCACCGCAGAAGCTGCTAAAGAAACTGTTGACGCTAAGGGTGCGGCAGCGGCGGAAAAAACAGGGGCGATGGGTGCTAGCACTGCTTCCCTCACCACGGAAGAACGCCGTGAGCTCGCGGCCAGTGAGCCCGCCCCACGTCCCGCGAAGGCGCGCAAGAAGAAAGAAGATAAGTCGGCAAGCGCGCCGCGTCCGGGCGAATGGAAAGACGCTGTAGAAGAAGCCGAAGAAAAGCACGCGGTAAAGAAAGAACGCCGCGCGCCAGAAGAAGGCACAGAAGAACATAAAAATGCTGCCGGTACGCGGGAACGCCCGCGCCGCCGCACCCGCGTGGTGGAAAGTTTGCGCGCGGAAGAAAGAACGCCAGCGGCCGCGGCTACTGACGTTCCGGCAGCGCAGCGCCAGGAAAAGAGCACCGCTGAAAGTGCGCAGAGCCCGGCAGAAGCCAGTGAAGCTCCAGCACTGCGGCGCCAACGCCGCGAGGCGGGCGAGGCTCGGGAAGGTACCCGGAGGCGGGAAGGAACCACGCGGCGTCGTATCCGCAATCACCGCGGCTCCGATGGTTATATTGATTCCGAATCGGAAACCAAGGCGGGCACTATTGAACTTGACCTGCCTGCCCCGCGCGGCACGGTAGGGGAAACCAAGCGTTCTGAAAAGATGTCTGCCGAAGACAAGCGGGCCGCACTGGAAGCCATTGGTGATGCGGCCGAAAGGCGTGCGGAACAAGAAGAGGATGCGGGGGAGGGCCGCCGGCGCCGCCAGCGTAACCGCAACCGCACCAAGGAACGCGAAGCCCGTGCGGAAAGCAGTGAAGCGCGCGAAGAACAGCCGCGCGTACGTAAACGCAGCGTGGAACGCAGTGAACGCGCCGAACGCAGCGAACGTACGGAACGTACTGAGCGCACTGAACGTACTGAGCGCCGGGAGCGCACCACACGCGAGGCCCGCGCGGCCAGCACCGAACAGGAAACCACCCAGCGCACGCGCGAAGAAGTACTGCTTCCCGTGGCCGGTATTGTGGACAAGGCCGGAAACCAGTTCTACCTGCGCACTGGCGGCTACTTGCCCGGAAAGAACGATGCGCGTATTTCCAACAATCTGGTACGGCAATTGGGTCTGCGCCGCGGGGATGCGGTGCAGGGCGCGGTACGCCAGGCCGAAGAAGCTGAGAATGCAAATCAGCGGCGCGGAAATCGCCGCGGAGCTGCCCGGGGCCGCCAGCAAGGCCGGCGCCGGCAAACTCCCGCAAAATCCGTTAACCAGTTGGTGGAAGTTTCTGCCATTAATGGTGTGGCTCCCGACGAAGCCACGCAACGCCCGGAGTTTAATAAGCTCACCCCGCTGTATCCGAATGAAATGTTGCGGCTGGAAACCGGAAAGAAGTCGATTTCGCAGCGAGCCATTGATTTGGTAGCGCCGATCGGCAAGGGGCAGCGCGGGCTCGTAGTTTCCCCGCCCAAGGCCGGTAAGACGATGATTTTGCAGTCGATTGCGGAATCTATCGCGCAAAACTATCCCAACGTACACCTCATGGTGGTGCTCGTGGATGAACGGCCGGAAGAAGTTACCGATATGCGCCGGATCGTACGCGGAGAAGTAATCGCTTCTACCTTCGACCGGCCGGCTAGCGACCACACCACCGTGGCCGAACTGGCCATTGAACGCGCCAAGCGTTTGGTAGAACTAGGCCAAGACGTAGTGGTATTGCTGGATTCGCTTACCCGCCTGGCCCGTGCCTATAACCTGGCCACGCCGGCCTCCGGGCGCATCCTCTCCGGTGGTGTGGATGCCACCGCGCTCTACCCGCCGAAGCGTTTCTTTGGCGCCGCCCGCAATATCGAAAATGGCGGTTCGCTCACGATCATTGCCACCGCGCTGGTGGAAACCGGATCGAAGATGGACGAAGTTATTTTCGAAGAATTCAAGGGCACCGGCAATATGGAACTGCGACTCTCGCGCCAGTTGGCCGACCGTCGTATTTTCCCGGCGATCGATGTTAACTCTTCCGGCACCCGCCGGGAAGAAATGCTCTATTCGCCCGAAGAGCTCAAGGTTTTGTGGTCCTTGCGCCGCGCCCTGGGCACGCTTTCGGTGGAAGACGCATCCGACTTCGTGCTCAAACGGCTCAAGAAGACGGAAAACAATGCCGAATTCTTGGTTTCTATTATGCGCAGCGTGCAGGCCTCCGGCCATGCCGCGCTGGGCACCAAGGGAGACTAAGCGTCGGGCAAGTAGGAATTGGTTTCCGCGGGCTTGGAAAACTCGCGGAATACTTTCCTGGCGCGTACGCTTATACCTAATGTTATCGGTGGTGTGCTTGCTCACGGGCGGGCGCAATGCGGGTAGCGGCGTGTAATAATACTTCGTCGGCTTCCGGTTCACCGGTTCGTCGAAAATGGGCGCTGGCCGTAGGTACGGCGTCGTTTCGAAAAACGTTTCATCCGCGGAGAGATGGGGCGCGCGAATTGGACCCGGGGGCACTAAACGATCCAAGGAGAACACATGAAGCAGGGCATTCATCCCGAATACCACGACGTGCACGTGGCGTGCGGCTGCGGCAATCAATTTGATACGCGGTCTACTTTCGCAGGGGACACCATGCGGGTGGAAGTGTGCAACAATTGCCATCCGTTCTACACCGGCAAGCAGAAGATTCTGGACACCGGTGGGCGTGTGGCTCGCTTCGAAGCTCGCTACGGCAAGCGCCAGAAGTAGCTTCTGCAACCGGCACCACCGCGCTTGGCGCGCCCGTGGTGCAAGCGGCGGTATAACCGGGCATACCCGGGAGTGCCGCCGTTTATTGTTGCCGCAAGCGTTGCTTTGGTGTTGCTGCGATTGTTGCTTTCGTGGCGCGGTGTCGGGTTCGCGTAAAGCGGGTCGGCGGTGCCGGGCTTGCGTAAAGCGTGTCTAGCGCACTGCTGGGTCGCGCAATCACTGGGGCAGTATTTAATGCCGTTTTGGTGCGGGGTGCGTGCTGTGCCTGCCGCGCGGACGGGAGAGCCAGAAAACTGGGCCAATGGGCTCGGTGTGTATTGTGAGTGGTGGACCGAAGTACCATTTACATGGTGGAAATAGTTATACAGAAAGCGTGAGAGCGGCCAGCACCGCCTGGTACGGCCAGCCGCTTTGTCTTTCGTTGCAGATCAGAAATACATCCGGAAAGGTGGCCCGTGGCAGATAACCGCGCTGAAGTAGCTGAACAAATGATGGCGGAATACGAGCAGATCGAGCGTGACATGGCCTCGCCCGAAGTGCTCAGCTCGCCCGATAAAATGCGCTCCCTGGGGCGGCGGTATGCTGAACTGGGAGTAGTAGTGGGTATTTACCGCCAATACGCACAGGCCGCACAGGATCTAGAAGAAGCACGCGAGATCGTAGCGCAAGGTGGGGAAGACGCCGATCTTTTCAAGCCGGAATTGCCCGGCCTGGAAGCCACTTTTAATGATCTTTCTGAACAGCTCACGCAGGCTTTGTTGCCGCGTGATGAAGACGACGCCCGCGATGTAATTATGGAAATTAAGGCGGGGGCCGGCGGGGAAGAATCCGCGCTTTTTGCTTCCGATTTGGCCCGGATGTATGAACGCTACGCAGCCAAGCAAGGGTGGACGTGGGAAGTCCTTTCCGCCAATATCACCGAACTGGGTGGCATTAAAGATTCCGAGATTGCGATCCGCCATCGCGGGCAACTTAGCGATCCTGCGGAAGGGGTGTGGGCACACCTGAAATACGAAGGTGGAGTACACCGCGTGCAACGCGTACCCGTTACCGAATCGCAAGGGCGTATTCAGACTTCTACGGCCGGGGTATTGGTTTTTGCGGAAGTCGATGATCCAGGGGAAGTGGAAATCCACGATTCAGACCTGCGCATTGATGTGTACCGTTCTTCGGGCCCGGGCGGCCAGTCGGTGAATACCACGGATTCGGCCGTGCGTATCACCCACCTTCCCACCGGGATTGTGGTCTCCATGCAGGATGAAAAATCCCAGATCCAAAACCGCGAATCTGCCATGCGTGTGTTGCGGGCCCGTTTGCGGCAGATGCAACTCGATCAGCAGGCGGCAGAAAACGCGGAGTTGCGGCACTCGCAGGTGCGCACCTTGGACCGTTCGGAACGTATCCGCACGTACAACTTCCCGGAAAATCGGATCGCCGATCACCGCACGGGTTATAAGGCACACAACCTTGACGCGGTGCTCGACGGCGACCTCGACGAAATTATTGATTCCGCCCGGCAAATGGATGAAAAGGCACGGCTGGAACAAGCCGAACAAAAATAAGACCGCGAGACCGGCAAAACTAATAACGCGGGACCGGCAAAACTAATAACGCGGGACTGGCAATACCAACAACACTAATAACACGGGGCAGGCGAAAGTACGGTGAAGCAAGGCGAAGCTAATGCGGGGGCGGTGCCAGCTAACGGGCTCGCGGGTGCCGGCGGAGACGCTAGTACCGGCAGCGGCACGGACGCTAACATCGGCACGGACGCAAGCATTAGGCCCAGCACCGCTGCCCGGACCCCTGCCAGCACCGCGCGGCCGGGCATGGATCCGGTTGCCAGCTACGCCGGTGGCGTGTGGGCTAGCTTATTGCGCGATGCCACGTATTTACTGGCCGAATCAGGCGTCGCCTCACCGGGCCATGATGCGCGCGAGCTGGCCGAATTTGTGCTCGGCGAGCGGCCCTGGCCCAGCCGGCGCATAGCTTCCACCGCCGAGGCGCGGCGTTACTTGGAGCTCGTAGCCCAGCGGGCGGCGCGCATCCCCTTGCAACACCTTACGGGCCGCATGTACTTCCGCTATCTGACGCTAAAAAGCACCCCGGACGCGCTGATCGTCCGGCCCGAAACCGAATTGGTGGCCGGCGAAGCAATTGATTTTCTGCGCGAACTTGTGGCGGCCGGAAATCCGGCCCAGCTGGGCGGCGCGCCAGCGGCGGGCGCGGCACCGGCCCCGCTCGCGGTAGATTTGGGAACCGGTTCGGGTGCGATTGCCCTCGCTATCGCCACCGAAGTTCCCACGGCCCGCGTGGTTGCCGTGGATATTTCCGCCGCAGCTTTAGCTTTGGCCGCAGAAAACGCCCGCCATTACCAAGTCCCCACGGCGCGTTTAGAATTTCGCCAGGGGGATGCGATGGCGCCACCGGCCAGTGCAGCATCGGTGGTGGCGGACTTGCGGGGGAGGTGCGACGTCGTCGTCACCAACCCACCCTATGTGCCGCCGCAGATATTTTATTCTCATAGTCCGGAGGTGCAAGCCGACCCAGAATTGGCTTTAGCCGGGGGCGGCCCGCACGGGTTGGAAAAACCGGAAGCATTTTTGGCCAGTGCGGTGGAGCTATTGCGGCCCGGTGGGCTAGTGGTGATGGAACACGCGGAAGAACAGGCCGCGCCCCTGCGAGAAGCGGCTCGCAGGGCAGGGCTCACGCAAGTGGGAACGGGAAATGACCTAACCGGCAGGCCGCGGTGGCTGCGCGGCTACAAACCGGTATAGGGCGGGAGAAGCACCGGCGAAGCAACCGCAGCAGCGGCAGAAATATCGCATACAGAAATCGAGGCATTACGTTATGCAGATCTTTGAGGTTTGCGAATCGAAAGTATCGCGGGAAGCGGGGTGTATCTCCCCGGCTTTCGCAGCGGCGCGGGCGGCGGTAGCGGCGGGAGAACTGATTGTGCTCCCCACCGATACCGTGTACGGGATCGGCTGTGACCCGCTCAACCGGGAAGCCGTTACCAGGCTGCTAACCGCGAAGGGACGCGGGCGCGATAAACCCTCGCCGGTGCTCATCAGCTCGCTGGATGACGCGCGGCGGCTGACGGTGGAAATCCCTCCGGTAGCGGAACAGCTCGCGGCCGAATTTTGGCCCGGCGCGCTCACCATTGTGCTCCCCGCCCGCCCGGAAATCGGCTGGGACCTGGGCGAAACCGGTGGCACTGTGGCCCTGCGCATGCCCGATAACGAAATAGCTTTGGAACTGCTGCGCGAATGCGGACCTTTGGCTGTTACCTCGGCGAACCTTACCGGGCAGCCGCCTGCCCGTACAGCGGCAGAAGCCCAGGCACAGCTGGGCGAGAAAGTGGCGGTCTACCTGGATGGCGGGTCGGTGCGCGGGGGTGTGCCTTCCACTATCGTGCGGGTAAATATTTCGCGCCCGGCGGCCGGCGCCCCGCAATTGGAGATCTTGCGGCACGGTGCTATAGCCGACGCGGAGATTGGACGCTTCGGCTCGCTCGCCGCTCCGGCACAGTAAGCTAGCGGGCGATGCGCGTATACATTTTGATGGCGGTGATTGCGGCAGCGATCACCTACTTGCTGGTCCCCTTGGTACTTCGCCTTGCCCTCGCGGTAGGGGCGATGACCCAGGTCCGCGCGCGTGACGTACATACCGTGCCCATTCCGCGGCTTGGCGGGATAGCGATGCTCGGCGGTTTTGCTGGCTCCCTCGCTATCTGTTCCCAAATTCCGTATCTGCGGGAAGTGCTCGGCCCCAGTTCACAAGCGTGGGGCGTGCTTTTAGGGGCCGCACTCATGGCCCTCGTGGGCGCGCTCGACGACATATGGGAGCTCGACTGGGCCACAAAACTTGCCGGTGAGGTTTTGGCCGCGGGCGTAATGGCCTGGCAGGGTGTGCAGTTCCTAACGATCCCCTTCATGGGCCTGACCGTTGGCTCCTCGCGTCTATCAATCGTATTCACGATCATTTTCGTGATCGTTATCGTCAATGCCGTCAATTTTATGGATGGGCTAGACGGCTTGGCTGCCGGTATCGTTTTTATCGCCGCCAGCGCTTTCTATCTTTATTCTTACGCGCTTACCCGCAATGCTACCCCCGGGGATTACACTTCCGTGGCCTGCGCAATCTCCGCGGCACTGGTGGGGATTTGTGCCGGTTTCCTGCCCCATAACTTCCATCCCGCGCGCATTTTCATGGGCGATTCGGGCGCGCTCATGCTCGGCACGATCATCTCCGGTGCCACGATTGTTGTTACCGGCCAAATCGACCCGCAAACCACTTCGCTGGGATACTCGCTCCCGGCCTACTTGCCCTTGTTGTTGGCGTGCGCCGTCGTACTCCTACCCCTTATAGATTTCGTGTGGGCGGTAGTGCGCCGCCTCGCGCGCGGGCAATCACCATTCGCTGCCGACGCCGGTCACCTCCATCATCGCCTCCTTCGCCGCGGGCATTCGCACCGGGGAACCGTACTGATTTTGTACATGTGGGCGGCGGTTTTCTCTTTCACTACGATTTTATTGGTCGTCTTACCGTGGCACCGGGTGCTACTTATCGGACTGGTTGCCTGCACGGTAGCGATAATTATTTCTTCGCGCGTCTTTTCGGTGCGCGGGCGAAAAGCGACGACGCCGCCCGGCCAGCTTTCCGATAGCGCTGCGGTAAAAAATAGTGCGGCGGTAAAAAATAGTGCGGCGGTAAAAAATAGTGCGGCGGTGAAAGATAGCGCGGCGGTGAAAGATAATGATGACGTGGATTTGTACGGCCTGGCCGAAACGCACGAAACCGAAAAGCCCGGACCGCGGGCGGCGGATATAGCCGGGGCGGGGGCTACGAAACGCACTGAGGCGGGGGCTACGAAACCCACCGGGGCAGGGGCTACGAAACCAACCCGGCCGCAGGTAACAGAAAAGGAGAAGCAATGACGACGTCCGAGCGGATGAATAGGCGGGCTAACTTGTATTCGATGCTGGCCATCGCCGTGCTTACCGCTATTGTGGCTGGGTTACTCGCGAAATTTGCCGATCTGGAAACCGCGAAGGCGGCCCTGGTAGGTGGGGCGATTGGGATTGGGCTGGAACTGGTTTCGATGCTTTTATGGCTCGTTCCGAAAGCTGGAGGATGGGCCGGAATGCTCGCTTATGTGTTGAAAATCTTGGTTTTGCTCGTGGTGCTGAGCCTTCTTCGGGCCTATAGCGCACTCGATGAGACGGTGGTGGCCCTGGTGGCGGCTGGCGCAATCCTGGTGGCTTTGACGGTGCAAACCGTGATGGTTATGCGATCCCGGCCGGCTCTGGAATAAGCGTGCGGCGGACGCTACAACACACGTATATGCTGCGGAAGGGCAGCAGCATGGGCTCGCGGCTTGGGGGAAATGGTTCGCGGCCTGAGCTAATGGGTTCGCGGCTTGGGAAATGGGCTCGCGGCCTGAGGGTATGGGCTCGCGGCCTGAGGGCATGGGCTCGCGACCCGAGAAAAATGAGACTGGTAAAGCCTGGCCAGATCTGAAATCCTAACTCCGGAACAAAATGTCACGGAAACGGAAACGTTCCGTGACGTTACCTCCGCGAAGCTGAAAGATTAGGATAAAACCGCTAGACTATCCACGAACAGAACTCATTTTGAGATAGTTTTTGATAGTTTAGAGGCCGTCTGGAGGCCGTAACAGGCCCTTTGGGCCCTAGTGCCTAAGGGCTGGGGGCTATGATGAGTTCCGTTGTTCCATTTATTGGGGAGGCTTAGGGGTGGTGCCCAGCGTTCCCTGTACTATGGAAGCTAGTTGTCAGGCACGGTTAGCCGCCCAAAAGGTGCGCGACCGAGATTATGTTGTGAGAGGGTGACGAATGGCAGTCGGTTCACTCGCGACTCTTCCGAGCTTTACCGCACCAATGACGGGCGGCGGGGGCGAAGCGTTTCACATCCCCGGCGTTGAGGAGTTTTTCCCGGAGCCATTTTTATTTGTAGGTACCCCATTCGAGATGAACCGGCTCATGGTGATCCGGATTATCGCGGCCTGCGCATTACTGCTTATCTGCGTACTCTTTGCGCGGCGAGCACGACTCGTTCCGCGCAGGGCGCAGGCAGCTACGGAAATGCTTTTCGAATTCTCTACGAATAATATTGGTACGGAGATCCTGGGCGGTAAAGCACGGCCCTACCAGCCGGCGATTATGACGGTATTCCTCGGGGTTCTTTTCATGAACCTCACCGGGGTTATCCCGGGCCTGCAATTAGCAGGAACTGCCGTTGTTGGTATGCCCTTGGTATTTGCGATCTTCTCCTGGGCGGTTATGATCTGGGCAGGGATTCGAGAGCGGGGCGGCGCTCGTTACTTCAAAGATGAGCTGTTCCCGCCGGGTATGCCCAAGGCTATTTACGTCCTACTTACGCCGATTGAGGTGATTTCCACCTTCGTCTTGCGGCCCTTTACGCTGACGGTCCGTCTGTTGGCCAACATGATGTCCGGGCACATGCTTATGGTTGTGTGCTTCCTGGGCACCCACTTCTTGATAGTGCAGATGGGCGGAATAGGGATCGCGATGGGCGGTTTGACTTTGGTCGGCTCCATCGTAGTAATGCTTTTCGAAATGTTCATTGCCGCGTTGCAGGCATACATTTTCGCGCTGATTACAGCTGTTTATATTAGCCTTTCGATTTCTCACTAAGATCCACTTAGCGAGGAAGCGAATCCGTGAAAAATAAAATGTCAACTGACATATAGAAACCACAGAAAAGGAAACAAAAATGGGAGTTCTCGCAACTATCGGTTATGCCCTCGCCGCGCTTGGTCCGGCTATTGCCATTGGCATGATTGGTTCGCAGAATCAGAGCGCTACGGCCCGGCAGCCGGAAATGGCGGGAGCCTTGCGTACCAATATGATTCTGGCGATCGCCTTTGCTGAAGCCCTCGGCCTCCTCGGCTTCGTCGCGGGCTTCGTCTTCAAGTAGGCCGATAACTCATGATTCTTGCTGAAACACAGAATGTGATCCTGCCCGCGTTGCCGGATCTACTATGGGGATCGGTCTGCTTCCTCATCATCGTGATAGCAGTGATGAAGTTTGCGTGGCCAAAGTTCTCAGCGCTACTCGATGAACGCGGTGAAAAGATTCAGGCCGGTTTGGATGCCGCTGAAGAAGCCCGCGCGGAAGTTGCCAGTGAACGCGAGAAGATCGAAGTGGAAATCCGCGAAGCTGAACTCGAAGCGGGACGGATTCGCCAGCGCGCTCAGGATAATGCCGATGAAATCCGGTCACGCGCGCGCGAAGAAGCGAAGGTGGAAGCCGAACGCACTGTCGCCGTGGCGCAGTCACGTATTGCCGCAGATAGAGAAGCAGCGGTACGGGTTTTGCGCGGCGACGTAGGCGATCTCGCGGTCAAACTCGCGAACCGAATCGTGGGCGAACAGGTGCGGCTCAACCCAGAAGTAAACCAGGGAGTGGTCGATTCCTTCCTCGATGAACTCGAGCAAACAGAAGGATCGAAGAGTGCCACCCCGGCGGGAGGGCAAGGGGCGTAAATGCGTCTACTGAGAAGTAGTAGGAGCCGGAGATCCGGCCACCGATTGGGGCAAATCTGGGGTGATTTGCGGCCCGAAGGAGACCTGCGGGGCCAAGAAATGGCCGCGGAGATTTACTTCGCAACGCAAATACTGGAAAGCTCCGGGGCATTGCTCCGAGTGGTGCAAGACACCACGCGGAGCCTCGAGGGCCGGCAAGAGCTGGTTGCCACAATTCTGGGAGGAAAAGTTTCCGAGAATGTGGTCAAGCTGGTGCAAGCCGCAATTTCCCTGTCGTGGTCGGAAGATGATGATCTGCCTAACGCCTTGGAATGGGTAGCGGCAGGGGCGCTAATACGGCAGGCGCGCGGGCGCAAGGAGCTAGACCGGCTGGAAAAGGAACTCTTCGCCGCAGTGCGAGTGTTCCGCCAACAACCGGGCGTGCGGGTGGCCGTCGAAGATATCTACGGATACCCCGAAGACTCTCGCGTGGAGTTGGCAAAAAAGCTATTCACCGGCGTCACCGCGGAAGCTCTCGAGCTCATCGAATGGGCGGTGCGGGATTCCGGAGACGTAGGCGTGCTCGAAACACTACGGGCCTTTGCCGATATGACGGCCGAACTGGCCGGGCAATCAGCAGCTACGGTGTATAGCGCCTACGAAATTTCCCCGGCGCAAGAAGAACGCCTGGCAAATGCCCTCTCGCGGTATTACGGGAAGCCGATCTCTATCCATGTGACGATCGAACCGGAATTGGTGGGTGGATTACGCATCGAATTTGGTGCTGACGTCCTGGACGCTTCTCTACTTCAAAGAATGAAAAACGTTAAAGCATCCGTCGCCCGAATGTCGGCATCGGCGGGACGTAGCAAGGAAAAAGTTAAGAATGGCTGATGTAACTATTCGGCCCGAAGAGATTCGGGCGGCGCTCGACGATTTTGTGCGCACGTACGAGCCTGAGCACACGGGAAGCGAAGAAATTGGCCACGTGACAATGACGGCCGACGGTATCGCCCGTGTGGGTGGCTTGCCCAACGCCATGGCCAATGAGCTACTCGAATTTGAGGACGGCACCCGTGGCCTGGCAATGAACTTGGAAGAACGAGAAATCGGTGTGGTAGTACTCGGGGACTTCTCTTCGATTGAAGAGGGGCAGGAAGTACGGCGTACCGGAGAAGTTCTTTCCGTACCGGTTGGTGATGGCTATCTCGGCCGTACCGTAGATCCGCTGGGTAAACCGATTGATGGCCTCGGCGAAATCGAAGGCTTGGAAGGCCGGCGCGCCCTGGAGCTGCAGGCTCCCGGCGTAATGGCCCGCAAATCCGTAAACGAACCACTGGAAACCGGCATTAAGGCGATCGATTCCATGACGCCGGTTGGCCGAGGCCAGCGGCAGTTGATTATTGGTGACCGCCAGACGGGTAAGACGGCCCTCGCGATCGACACCATCCTTAATCAGCGGAAGAACTGGGAATCCGGCGATCCTAACAAGCAGGTGCGGTGCATCTACGTAGCTGTGGGGCAGAAGGGCACGACCATTGCTTCGGTGCGGTCCACGCTGGAACGTTACGGGGCCATGGAGTACACGACGATCGTGGCTGCGCCTGCTTCTGATCCGGCGGGCTTCAAGTACCTCGCTCCTTACACTGGTTCGGCAATCGGGCAGCACTGGATGTATGGCGGCAAGCACGTGCTGATTGTCTTCGACGATCTGTCCAAGCAAGCCGAAGCCTACCGTGCTATTTCCTTGCTGCTGCGCCGTCCGCCGGGCCGTGAAGCTTATCCGGGTGACGTTTTCTACCTGCACTCGCGTTTGCTAGAACGTTGCGCCAAGCTTTCGGACGAACTCGGCGGGGGCTCGATGACGGGCCTGCCGATCGTCGAAACCAAGGCTAATGACGTTTCGGCTTATATTCCCACCAACGTAATTTCGATTACGGATGGGCAGATCTTCTTGCAATCAGATCTGTTCAACGCGAACCAACGCCCGGCTGTAGACGTGGGCATTTCGGTCTCGCGTGTGGGTGGCGATGCCCAGATCAAGGCCATGAAGAAGGTAGCGGGTACGCTCAAGATTTCCTTGGCACAGTACCGATCGCAGGCTGCTTTCGCCATGTTCGCTTCCGATCTGGATCCGGCTACGCGCCAGCAGCTCACGCGCGGGGAACGGCTCATGGAATTGCTCAAGCAACCGCAGTACACGCCGTATCCCATTGAAGACCAAGTGGTTTCTATTTGGGCTGGTTCTACCGGAGTTTTGGACGAAATCCCGGTCGAAAAGGTGCACGATTTCGAATCCCAGTTCCTAGATTACGTACGGCACAACACGGGAGTTCTCACTGCGATCCGGGAATCCGGAGACCTCGCCGCCGAAGTCGAAGAAGAACTTAAGCAGGCCGCCGAAGAGTTCTCTTACTCTTACCGGCTGGCCGAAGGTCTTATCGACAAGACCGAAGAGCCCGAGGTGGAGCGCGAACGCGAAGTCCTCCCGGTCACGAGGCAGTAGGGCGGATATATGGCAGGTGAACAGAGGAAGTATAAGAGCCGGATACGCGCAACCAGTACGCTCCAAAAAGTGTTCCGGGCGATGGAGCTCATTGCGGCCTCTCGGATCAGCAAGGCGCGGACGGCGGCCCAAGGCCGCGATCCGTACACCGAAGCGGTCACGCGTGCCCTGCAACTCGTAGGTAACCATCGTTCCGAATTCGATCATCCGCTCTTGCAAGAGCGCACCGATACCAATCGGGTAGCGGTGCTCGTGGTCACTTCAGACCGCGGTTTGGCTGGTGCGTACAACGCGAATGTCTTGCGCGAAGCCGAACGCTTTGCGCAAGAACTCAAAGAGGATGGCAAGGAACCGGTCCTATACGTGACTGGACGCCGCGGCATTCAAACCTTGAGTTTCCGGGAAACGGAAATCGCGAAGTCCTGGGAAGGTGAATCAGATAATCCGAGCGTGGAGCAGGCAAATGATATTGCCAATACCTTGCTCGAGGCGTTCACCGCTCCGGCCGAAGAAGGCGGAGTTGCGGCAGTGCACGTCGTCTTCACCCGGTACGAATCGATGATGAAACAAACCGTGCAGGTACGGCATATGTTCCCGCTCTCGATCGTGGATTACGGTAGTGGGCGGATCGATCGGGGAGCTGAAAAACCCGTAGATTACCGCGGTACCGGTCCGGCCGGAAGCCCGCCGCTCTACGAGATCGAACCTTCCGGAGATGAAGTTTTTGAAGCGCTAATCCCTATGTATGTGCGGCAGCGCATCCGGACGATCTTGCTTATGGCCGCCGCCTCCGAGCTGGCCGCGCGCCAGCAGGCAATGCGGGCAGCAACCGATAACGCTAATGAACTGATCGAGAAGTACACGCGCTTGGCTAACAACGCGCGACAAGCGGAAATTACCACGGAAATTACCGAGATTGTCTCGGGAGCCGATGCCCTTGGTAACCGATAAGGAAGAAAGAGTATGACAGCACAGATTACGGAGCAGACTAAGGCTCCGTCGGGAGTCGGGCGCATCAGCCAGGTGACCGGCGCGGTAGTCGACGTCGAATTCCCCTCCGATTCGCTCCCGGAACTTAATAACGCGCTGGTAACTACCGTCAAGATGCCGGCCGATGATACGGGTAAGAACTTTACGGAAGAAAAGGTTTACCTCGAGGTCGCCCAGCACCTGGGAGACAACATCGTTCGCACGATTGCTATGAAGCCAACGGATGGTTTGGTCCGTGGCGGGGAAGTAGTCGATACCGGCGGCCCGATCTCGGTGCCGGTGGGTGAACAAACCCTCGGCAAGGTTTTCAATGTGATCGGGGAGCCGCTGAACCTGAAGGAAGGCGAAACCTTCGAAGCGAAGGAACGGTGGGGTATCCACCGCAACCCGCCAGCCTTTGAGGATCTCGAAGCGGAAACGAAGATGTTCGAAACCGGAATGAAGGTTATCGATCTGCTCACCCCGTACGTACAGGGTGGAAAGATTGGCCTCTTCGGTGGTGCCGGTGTGGGTAAGACCGTGCTGATTCAGGAAATGATTCAGCGCGTGGCCCTTGACCACGATGGTGTATCCGTCTTTGCGGGCGTGGGTGAGCGTACCCGTGAAGGTAACGACCTCATCGTCGAAATGGAAGAAGCCGGAGTGCTTGATAAGACGGCACTAGTGTTCGGCCAGATGGACGAACCGCCGGGTGTGCGTCTACGTATCGCCCTTTCCGGCCTGACCATGGCGGAATACTTCCGCGATGTAGCTAATCAGGACGTCCTGCTCTTCATCGATAATATTTATCGTTTCACGCAGGCCGGTTCCGAGGTGTCCACCTTGCTGGGTCGTATGCCTTCTGCCGTGGGTTACCAGCCCACCTTGGCTGATGAAATGGGGCAGCTCCAGGAACGGATTACCTCCACGAAGGGCCACTCGATTACGTCCCTGCAGGCAATTTACGTGCCCGCCGATGATTACACCGATCCGGCTCCTTCCACCACCTTCGCCCACTTGGATGCCACCACGCAGCTTTCGCGTGATATTGCCTCCATGGGTATTTATCCGGCGGTGGACCCGCTCACTTCCACCTCGCGCATCTTGGATCCGCAGGTAGTGGGCCAGGAGCACTACGATGTGGCCACCGAAGTGAAGTCCATCCTGCAGAAGAACCAAGAACTGCAAGACATCATTTCGATCCTCGGCGTAGATGAACTCGGGGAAGAAGACAAGGTCACGGTAGCGCGTGCGCGCCGGATCCAGCAGTTCCTCTCCCAGAACATGTACGTGGCGGAGAAGTTTACGGGCGTACCTGGTTCGACGGTTCCGGTTGACGAAACTGTCGAAGCATTCAAGCGTATTTGCGAAGGTAAGTACGACGACGTCCCTGAACAGGCCTTCTTCAATATCGGCGGTATTGAAGATCTGGAACGCCGGGCCAAGGAATTGAAGGACGCGTAATGATCCACGTCGATATCGTTTCCCAAGCTGGCCGGATGTGGGAAGGAACGGCCGAGTCCGTGGTGGTAACAACGGAAACCGGAGAAACCGGGATCCTTAAGAACCACCAGCCGCTCCTGGCTTTGCTAGTAGCTGGCCAGGTACGGGTAACGGACTTGGATGGTACGAAACACGTCTTTGATTGCGGTGAGGGCTTTGTCACGGTAGATGATAATCAGGTGATTATTGCTGTAGACGCGGCCCATGAAGTTGCCAGCTCGGCGGCCTAAAGCACCATTCGCTAAGGCAGCGTGCAAAGCGTCATAGCCGCGGCGTACGTGCCTAAAATCGAGACATACGGAAAGGTCCCACCTAGTATCAAGCCATAAGATGGTTTTGCGACTAGGTGGGACCTTCGTTTAGGTTAACGCCCAGCCCGAGCTTGGGAACAGATCGTGGAGAAAGGCATGAGAGATGAACGGAAGTCTTTTATCCGCCCTCGCCTGGGCAGTCGTTATCGTGCTGGCACTTACTTTGCTAGGCCTGGGCTTCTTTCTGCTACGGGTGCGCCGTTTGCTTTCCTCATGGGGTTCTTCCCAGTGCTCCGTACGCGGGCCGCACGGCTGGCAAACCGGCGTCGTATTCTTCCGGCAAAAAACTTTGGACTGGTATTCCATCCGCTCCCTTTCTAACCGACCCAAGCTTTCAATACCTCGGCAGGGTTTTACCGGTCAATTGCAGAAACTTCACGAAACCGATCCATCCACGGCCATAGTAAAAGTCAAAGACCCAGATACCGGGCACGAATACCTCATGGCCATGGGTGTTGATACCTATAACGCACTCGTGGTTTGGGAAGATAGCGCACCGCCGGCCGCCAGCACGCCATTGTTTTAATTGCGCTAGCACCCCTTTGTTTTAATGCGCATGGGCAATTGTTTTAATACGTACGGGCGATGCGCTACCACTGCGATGTGGGCCTCATGCGATCTAGCCTTGGTATTTATGGCACGAGCGAGGCGGGACCTGTACGCCGCTGGCCGGGTGAAATTTTGCTAGGTAGCGGCGCGCGGCGCTAGTTAGTGCTAGGCTCAGCGCGTTATGCGTGTAGTTTTTGCTGAATGCTCGGTGGATTATTCGGGCCGCCTCGATGCACATTTGGAACCGGCGCTCCGTCTGCTCATGTTTAAAAATGACGGTTCGGTTTTGGTGCACGCCGATGGCGGGTCATACAAACCGCTCAACTGGATGGTGGCACCCAATACGCAGCGAGAGCGCGAACCCGATGCGGAAGAAGCCGCGGACGGTGTGGAAACCGTGTGGGAAGTGCAGTCTGATAAAACTGACGACCGGCTCATTATTCGCATTTACCGAGTGATTGACGATATTTCGCACGATCTGGGGCCCGAGCCCGGGCTGATTAAGGACGGCGTGGAAGCGCATCTGCAAAAACTTTTGGCAGAGCAGGTGAATCGCATTTCGCCGGAAGCTACTTTGGTGCGCCGCGAGTATCCCACCGCGATCGGGCCGGTGGACCTCATGGTCAAAGACGGCGATAAGGGTTATATCGCGGTCGAAATTAAACGCCGCGGGGAGATAGACGGCGTCGAACAGCTCACCAGATACCTTGATCTACTGGAACGAGATCCGCTTCACACGCCGGTGCGGGGAGTTTTTGCGGCGCAGGAAATTCGGCCGCAAGCCCGCACGCTCGCCGAGGATCGCGGCATCGAATGCCTCATTTTGGATTACGACGAAATGCGCGGTCTGGACAATCCCGAAGATCGCCTCTTCTGATCCCCGGCGGATGCTAATTCCGCGGTTCCGGTTACTTGCGTAGCGGCATTCAGGAGGATCCCAGCTAGAGGGGATAAAATCGGGCTCACGTGAAAGGTGCGAGATGGCGAAACGTAGGACCAGTAAATGACAACGTCCGCATCGCCCTCTCAATACCGTGGCAGCGCTTGGCGGGCACAGTCTTGAAGAGGGACCGAATGGGGCGTTGTACAAAGTTGTGCGAACGACGGCGAAGAAACGCTATATGTGCCCGGGCTGTAATGGCGTAATTACCGTAGGTGAACAAAATGTTGTGGCCTGGACGGAAGATACGATCTGGGGCGCTCAAGCCGGAATCGACAGCCGGCGGCATTGGCATCGTTCCTGCTGGGAACACCGTGGCCGGCGCAAATGAGTTCCTAGCGAACAATCCCGCGCCGATCCCGATGGGCAGGAATACGCTAGCTTTATGACTCAACTTTCAGCGCGGCGTACCGGCCCCCAAATGGAACTGCCCCTGGTATTGCTACACGCGATGCCGCTGACTTCCCGGATGTGGGAACCGGTAGTAAAGCTACTTCCAGATATTGATGTAATTTGTGTGGACGCTCCTGGATGCGGGGATTCCCCCTCCGGAGCGGCTCTAGATAGCGAATACGGGCACAGCGAACCAGCCATGGATTCGTACTTGCAAGCGCTCGAAGAAACTTTGGCAGGCTACGGTTTGGCTGGCAAGAGATTCGTGATCGCCGGGATTTCTATGGGCGGTGCCGTGGCAGCGGCTTATAGTTTGCGCCATGCGCAAGAAGTTGCAGGCCTAGCCATTATTGATTCTGGTATTGGAGCTGAACCAGCCGAAAGTCCACGGTTGGGCACAATCGAAAAGATTGCGCACGAAGGTTCTTACGCAGTTTTGCAGGCCTGGACGAATACCATGCTTTCCCGCGCCAGTTCGGAGCAATTACATGCCGAATTTGATGCGTATTTCAAGACCGTACCGGCAGAAATGTTTATCTGGTTGCAACGCATGATGGTCGGCCGGCCCGATAGTCAGACGGCCCTCGATTTGGATATTCCGATCATGCTGATTCGCGGCGAAGACGACCCGAATACATCCACCGCCCAGTACGAGCGGATGCAGGAACGAGCCAAACGCGCGCGCTTCGTGGAAATCGCGGACGCCAGTCACTTCTCAGCAAGTGAAAAGCCCGCCGAAATTGCGGATCTGCTGCGTGAGCTCTATCAGGCAGCAACCGCTAAAAACTAGTCCCGGGAAAAGCTGCTTTGGCTGGAAGAAAACTGGCCTCGCGCAAGAGCACTCTTTTCGCGCAAGCTAAGTACCTGAGGAAGCCAAGCACCCGAGGAAGCCAAGCTAAGTAGTCGAAGAAACCGAGCTAAGTAGTCGAAGGAACAAGGAGTCCGAAAGGACGAGGAATCCGAAGGGACATGCGCAGCAGAAATCGGCCCCGCAAAAACGCACATTGCTTGCGAGATGGGACGCGAAGGCGGCGTCGTCGTGTGAAGAATCAAGGAACGGCGGGCCGGGGCTGGCAGGAGCGCGCGAAGCGGTTAGGCTTAGGCGAGGGTAACCCGCTCAGGAACTGACGGTCTGTAAGAGGTGGAGGTCCACATTGACTGATAGTGCTCACTTCTCTGTGGTCATGCGCGGCTATGACAAAGCGCAGGTAGATGAATACGTATACCAGTTGCAAACTTCGCTCGCGCAGGTGCGGGCAAAAGTTGCGGATCTGGACGCGCGGATTTTGCGGCTTTCGGGAGAACTCGCGGAAGCCCAACAAGAAATTCGGGAAAACGAGCGGCCTTCATATTCCGGGCTGGGAACCCGTGTAGAACGTCTTCTACGCACTACCGAACAGCAGGCTATGGACGTGGTAACCAGGGCGAATGCGGATGCGGAGGCGATTTTGGCGCGCGCCCAGGCAGAGGCTGATGATCTTTCCACGCAAGCGCAAGCCGAAGCCACCCAAACTCTGGAAGACGCACGTGAAGAAGCCACTCAGCTGCAAACCTCGGCGCAGGCAGAAGCCAAGCGCACGCAAGAAACTTCCCAGCGTAGCGCCCAAGAACTGGTGGCTTCTGCGGAACGGGAAGCGGAGCGTTTGCGCGCGCAGGTAAATGCGGAAACTTCGGCTTTGCGTTCCGAAACCCGGCACGCAGTGGAACAAGAACGCGCCAGTGCCGATAAAGAAATTACGCAAGATCGGACCACCGCCGCGGAAGAAATAGCCGCGCAGAAGGCCGCCGCGGAACAGGAGGTCGCCCAGTTGCGTGCCACCGCCAAAGCAGAAGCGGAAAAGCTTACCCGGGAGGCCGCGGAAGCGGCTAACGCTTTGCGGCAGCAGACCGAAGCTGAAACTACGGAACTGCGCGCAAAGGTAACCGCGGAGACGAATGAATTACGCGAAACGGCAGAACGGGAGACTACCGAGCTGCGTGCCCAGGTGACCGCCGAAACTAATGCCGCGCGGGAAAAAGCCGCGCAGGAAACCGCGGAGCTCCGCGCTAAAACCAAAGCGGAAACCGATGAATTGCGCACCTCAACCGAAGCCGAAATGGCTGATTTGCGCACCCGCACCGAACAGGAAACTAGCGAGTTGCGCAGTAGTACCGAAGAAGCGGTGGCCCACTTGCGTGCGCAAGCGGAACGTGAAGTGGCACAGTTGCGCGACGACGCCGCGGCGCGGCGGGCCGCCGATGATGCGGATTCGCGCGGAAAGATTGAAGCGGCGGTGAAAGACTCGGAGGAGCGGGCCGCGGAAGCCGAAGTCCGCTTGGCCGAGGCCACCCGCCGGGCCAATGCGCTCACGGAAAGTTCCACAGAAGAAGCAACGAACACCGTCAATGCGGCGCGGGAAGAAGCCGCGCAACTATTAGCAGAAGCGCGGGAAGAAGCCGGCCGGGTGCGGGCAGCAGCCGAACAAGCAGCCCGGGAAGCAAAGCTCAGCGCGGACCAGTACGTGGCCGGTTTGGAAGAACAAAAATCAGCGCTCACCTCGTATTTGGAAGACGTGCGGACCTTGCTCGCTGCCTCAAATGTTCCCCTGGCGCTTTCTGACATTGTGGATAACGGCGAATCGCGGGCAAAAGAAGCTGCCGCGGCCGCAGAACAGATGGGGAAAACTGAGAGCGAGTTGGGCGTACCGGCCGGCGGCGGCGATGCCGCTAAGGCGGAATCCGGTAAAGCCGGCGGCGCGAGTAAAGCGGACGGTCGGGCCCAGCAAGCCGGCGGTGCTAAGGAAAAATAGCGTAAGTGGCGGCGGCCCGGCACGTGTTCGCAGATTCTGCACGTGCCGGGCCGTTCATGGAATACAGTGAAGACTGTAGAGATTGCGAGATTTTCGCGAACTTGCAGGTCACACCGGTTGCGGAAGGCAAAGCAGGCGAAGACCGCTGCGAATGCCCCGCAGACTGCACTAACTGGGAGCGAGACGGATTGCCCGGCTCGGGTTTGCTTTTTGGTGGGCTCGGGCTCGGATTGGGCCACCGCGGCGGTGGAAGGGGAAGAATGAGGAAGAACGGCGGGATTGCCCTCGGCGTTATCGGCGTCGTCATTTTGATATGGGGCTTACTAGCGGCGACGGTGTGGAAGCCGCCGCGCGAAATCGCAGGCGAGGCAGCCGCTACGGGTACCGGCGTTGTCGCGACCGCTCCCGGCGTGCTCGACATGGGTGGAAACGTGGTTGACGTGCGGGTTTCTGCTGAGCCTGGCGTTGAAGTGTACGTAGGCTTCGGTTTTTCTGACGACGTTGAGGCCTACACGGAAGGTCTGCGCGTAGAAAAGATCACCGGCTTCACCGAAGACGGCACCGCGCTGGCCACGGAAATTTCCGAAGGCAAGGATGAGAAGGCCGCGACCGCAGATAGCGGCGATTCCGCCGGTGAGGGGTCCGAAGGCGCCGCGGAAGGCCAGAACGAATCCGCCGATAAGGATGGCGCCGCGAAAGAGCCGGCGCTCCGCGTTACCGATTCGGATATGTGGTTCTCTAAAGAAACCGGTGAGGGCACCGTTGAGGTGAGTTATACGACGACGGCGACCGGTGCAGAATCGCTGATCGCTTCCACTTCGGATGGCTCCATTCCGAAGGTAATGCTCCTGTGGAAGCTCGATACCGGGCATGACAATTCCCTCGTCATTATTCTTATTGGTTTGCTCGCGACTTTGGTCGGGGCCTTGTTGCTCGTGTTGGAATGGCAAGAAACGCGCCGCGATGAAACGACACGGCGTGGCCGGGCAGCATCGCTTGCCCAAAAGCGTTCCCGCGCGAGTGAAAAAACTGAAATATTTGGTGCCGCGAATGAACGTGGTACTGCGAATGAACGTGGTGCCGCGAATGAGCGTGGTACCGCAAATGAGCAGGGCACGAAGCCTGGGGCCGCAGCTGATCAGGGTGAAGCAGGAAGCCGTGAAAAACTTGCCGCAGAAACCGGGCAGATGCTCGGCGCCGGTGTACTTCCCGCCAGCCCTCGCGCCGAGGAACTACGCCGGCGGGAGGTAGCGCTCTCCGGCGGCACGGCGCCTTCGGCCCCGTCCGCCCCTTCCGCACTTTCTGTACCTTCGGCCCCTTCCGCACTTTCTGTACCTTCGGCCCCTTCCGCACTTTCAGGTGATGCGGCCTATTCGGCTCCAAGTGCTCGGTCTGCGGCTAGTGCCCGCTCTGCTGCTAGTGCCCGCTCTGCTTCTAGCGCGCGTTCGGCGGCGAGTGCCCTTTCGGCGGCGAGCGCCAGCTCGGCCCCAAGTGCCCTTTCTGCGGCCTCGGCCGGGATAGCGGTATCAGCTAGCTCCGCTGACGAAGCGCGCAAACCTTCACATGCGGCCGGTGAAACTCCGGGCGGCTATCTCACCGGTGAATTGCCGAAGATCCGGGCAAATCGCTGGTCAGAGCGCGAAGCAGCCAAACCAAATAATGCGGGTGGATACCGCGGCGCTCGTACACCTCGCGCGGGAACTACGAGCCAAGATGGTTGGGAAGCCGCGGCGTGGGATCAATCTGGGTGGAGTACCGGAGCCCTTTCCGCCACCGGCAAGCAGCGTGCCATTAGCGGCCGTCGCGCAGCAGGCGAAGCCGGCGTGGCAGCCCAGTACAGCGGCGCCAGCGCGCATTCACCGCAGGAAATCGACGTGCATATCGACGAAAATACGAGCAAAAACTGGTGGAGCATTTGGGGTGGCGGTCCCGGTAGTACCGCTAGCCCCGGTAGTGCAGATAGTGCCGCTAGCGCCGGTGGAACCTTCGGTAACGGAGGAGCTGGTAACAGCGGCAACGCCGGCGGTCGCGGTGCTGGCATGGACGTTGGCGAAGGCGAGGAGGCAAAGTAAATGCGCAAGATAATTGCAGTGCTCTGTGCCGGGCTGCTGGGGTTAACGGGTTGCAGCAAACAGGCGGAGATTCCCCAACCCCAACCGGTTGTGAAACCCGAACGCGCGGCCCTGAGCGAAACGCATTTTGCGGAAGTACGTACTTCCATCAACGAAACTCTTGCTGCGGCCGATGAAAAACTCGACGCCAAACTCTTGGCCACTCGCGCCTATAGTCCTTTCCGAGAGGACCGCGAAGCCCGGTACCGGGTCAAGAGCGTTCTGAAGGATGCTTATAACTTGCCGGCGCTGTCTTCCGAACCGCAGTCCGACAAAGTATCGGCTGTTTCCCGGGCTGACGGTTTCCCGCGGTACGCCGTCGTCGCTATGCAACCACCCGCAGATTCTTCACTCCCGGTAGTGACCGTGTACACGCAACCTAGCGCGCGCGAAAACTGGGGTGTTTGGTCCAGCATGTCGATCATGCCCGGTGCCACAATTCCCGCACTACCTGCAGGTTCGCAAGGTGCCGAGGTAATCGCTCCCGACGACGGTGCCGGGCTGGTGGCAAGTCCGCAACAAGTTGCATCCGCTTACGCGAATCTTTTGACCTTTGGAGATTCACAAGGGCTCAAAATTGCGGCTTCCGCGGACAGTCCAGACACTCCGGATACGTTCCGGGCCGGTATTAATACCGAACTAGAGTCCTTGCGCACGGCCTTTGAAGGAAGCGGGGAAGCGAGCTATTCCTTCGCACCCAGCAAGGTGGCACCGATGGCGTTGCGCGATGCCGAAGGCGGTGCGCTAACGGTGATTCCGATCAACTACACGATGAATATTAAGATCACCAAAGAGGGTGCGAAGATCACGCTCGAAGATCAGCGCATTACCGCGGCGGCTACCGGGCAGCCGGGACAATCGATTGCGGTAGATGGGGAAATGCGCGTGAACTTCTCGGCGCAATTGGCTTTCCGGATTCCGCCTGAGGGGACAGAAAACCCGGTGATTTCTGTGATTGCAGCTTCGCAACCGTTGGTGACTTCGGTGGAGAACGGAGCGCCCGCGGCGTAAAAACTTCGGCTACCGGGCGAAAATCTGCCCAGACCAGGCAGATTCGCGCACGATAGTAATGATGTTGGGTTGGTACACGAAGTACACCCCGCGTGCGGATAAGCAAATTTTGAGTGAGGGGAAAATTGCATGAGTGAATCGTTGTATGGCGGAATGGATCTTTCTGGCATCGCGGAAGCCCAGAAGCAAGAGAGCGAACCGGCCCAGGCAGCCGACTACACCGTGCACCTCACCGCCGCCACCTTGCAGTCGGTGATGCAACAGTCGTTGACGGTCCCGGTTATCGTGCTTTTCACCATGGATGGGCTTCCGGGGTCTACGGGCCAGAAACTCGAAGCGGAAACGAAGAAACGCGGGGGTCGGTTCCAAATTGCGGTAGCCAACGCACAAACTGAGACCGAACTCATGGCGGCCTTCCAGGTTTCCGGGGCGCCTTCCGGTTACGCGCTAATTGGCGGGCGTTCCATCGTCCCGCTGTTCCAGGGTGAACCGAATGATGAGCAGCTCACTGCGGTTATCGATCAGGTGCTAGAACTTGCCCGGCAGGCGGGGATCGGAGGCCGGATTTCCGGGGATTCCCAGCAGACCGGGGAAACCGCAGGAGAACTGGAAGAGCACTATCTTGCCGGAGCCGCCGCCCTACAAAGCGGTGATCTGACGACGGCGGAAGCCGAATTCCGGGAATCGCTCAACGTGATGCCAGATAACGAAGCTGCCAAGATTGGGCTAGCCCAGGTGGATTTGGTGCAGCGCACTGCGGGAGTAAACCGCGAAGAAGTCTTGGCACAGGCGGATGAGAAAGGTGCCGCAGACCCAGAGATCCAGCTGCAAGCCGCAGATATCGAAACCGCTTCCGGGCGGCCGGATTTGGCCTTCGACCGGTTGATTGCAACCATCGCCGAAACCTCGGGAGATGAACGCGAGAAGCTGCGTAAGCGTTTGCTCGAACTTTTCGAAGTAGTGGGTGCCGACCAGCCGATTGTGGCCGAAGCGCGAAAAAAGCTTGCTAGAGCGCTGTTCTAACTAAAACTCGAGTGCTGCTGGGCCGGGCTATAGCTGGACCCAGCTGGGTAGGGCTACAGCTTGACCCAGTGAATTGGAACCAAAACTGCTGAGTTGGAGCCAAAGCTGCGCGCTAGCGATGCCTGAGCTGCGAACAGAACTTATAACTACATATGAAAGGGAAAGCCCCGCGAGCCATTTGCGCTTGCGGGGTTTATTTTGCGCGAGGGCGGGTTTTGCGAGGCGAGTTACATGCGTCCAATCGGTGGTCGGACGATACAAGCCCGCTAGGCGTTCGCTGCAAGTTGTTTTTGGTTTGTGTTTTTGTTGTGTTGGTGGGGTTTTGTGGGTGTGTGTTTGGTGTCACTGGGGTTTTGGTTTGTGTTTTTGGGGTGGGGTGGGTATTGTTTTCTGC
>NZ_FNAU01000003.1 GCF_900102025.1 Actinobaculum suis
TGCGCGGAATATGTTTTACGGGACATGGTAGAAGACTACCTTTCTCCGGCTGAACGCCGGGGCTAGCCTATGTCCACCAACAGGGGGTCAGGTCCCTACGAGAAAGCCCGCGTAGCCACCTGCGGTTCTGCAATCGTTCAACCTTGCCTAATTGGCGATGAGTTTTTTGGTGCTTTATGGGTAGAAACTACCAGTTCTCCGCGGGCTTTTTCGGTTAGTGACCGCTCCCGGCTGGCCCAGCTCGGCGTCGTCGCCGCAGTTTTACTTTCCCGCGCGCCTACCGCCACCGTGTACGACGCCGAAGGTCTGCCGCGAAAGTGGGAGGTGGCTAGCATCCCCGAACCCGCTACCGGAGCGCTCCCCCAGGTAGATCCACGCCTTGCCGGCACTTTCCCCGCAAGTTCTGCAAATAGCCTCGCCACGCCGGCCGTACCCAATTCTCCGGTCAATGCTTTTGTTCCACCCGAGCCCGAACCGCGCCCACCAGTACCGCTTTCCGATCGAGAATTAGCCGTACTCAAACATATTGCCGGCGGTGCCACGAATGCGGAAATTGCCACCGAACTATTTATCTCGGTAAATACAGTTCGTTCCCACCGGCGTAATCTCATGCGCAAACTTGATTCGCATAATGCTGTAGAGCTTCTTACCGCCGCTCGCTACTACGGTCTTATCACTGCTCACGCAGACTAGTCCCCCTCTCATCCCGGAGCTCACTCCCCTCCTCCTAACTGGCATGAAAATCGTCTTTAAAGACCAGCGGCAGGTGCTCCGTTCTTCCTTATGCTGGAACCACAGACAGTGCACAAAATGATTTCAAGGGAGAAGTTATGCCAGGCCAAACCGTCTTTACCGTGCCCGTACCGGAAGCGCGTGGTCCCATCCCGGTAACCGAAAATTCTTATCCGTTCTCCACTATGGTTCATGCCCGTGAACCGCTTGACCTCGCCGAGTTTGGATACGTTGAAGAAGAATATTTCCTGCGTGGCACCGCCAATGTGTATGGCTTTTCCAACTCTATACAGCCTGCTGGTACCCCTGCCGCAACCACGGCAGCAACTGGAACCGGAGCGGATTCGGCGGGCCAGGCTAAAGAACGCCCGATCACCGTGGTCGAAGAAAATGTACCCTACATGACCCGTGTACTTATTCGGCGGCCTGCTGATTCAGATCCTAAAACCGCCTGGGTTTCGATTCTCAATGCTTCCCAAGGGTACGACATTGAAGATGATTGGCGGCGAGCCTGGGATTATATTATTTCCCGCCGGCTCACCTATGTGGCCGTGACGGCAAAGCCCATACAGATTTCTGCTTTGCAAACTTTCGATCCCGAGCGGTATGCGGATCTGACTTGGGGTGGAAAGCCGAAACAATTAGATGCCTCCGCCCCGGACTGGAACCCCTTTGCTACCTTGCCCGAGAATGAAGAAGGGCTAGCTTGGGATGTAATCGCCCAGGTTGCGGCCTGGCTACGTTCAGGTACAGCACCAACCACCCCCGAACACGTCTTCCTCATTGGACAGTCACAGTCGGCGGTTTACACCAATACATACCTCACCTATTTCCACCAGATTCTCAAACTTGCCGGGGGTGCCAATCCCTATGATGGTTATGCACCTGGAGTCGGTGGTCTTTATGTCAAAGCAATCAATCAGCGAGAGAGCGGTATTCCACAAACCATTGGCCAGGCCCCTGATCTTTCGGCCCCAGATGATGCAGAAAAAGCACCGGCTTTCGCGATTTATCTGGTAGCTCCCGCTCAAATTGACGTTCCCGTAATCGCTATTTCTTCTGAAGCGGATGTGAGCCTCTATGAGGGAACCCCTGCAAGTTTTTGTCTGGGTGATGGTCCGTGGCGGCGGCACTGGCATGTATTGCGCACGCCGCATTCGGACGCCCGTTCCCGGGTAATCCCCAATAATTCGGAAACGCAGAAGGCGAAGCGCCAGGCGCGCGTCACGAACCCTGAATTCTTGGCTCAGGTATCGCCACTCCCACTTGAACCCGTGGTGACAGCGGCGATGGCCGCAATTGAAAACTGGGTACAAACGGGCACTCCTGCCGCTCCTTCCCGGTGGTTTACCCACCACGGAAACCAGTGGGAGATTCGGGATGGTTTGCTCACCGGAGGCATAGTTATCGGTATGGTGGCCCATCCGATTGCCGATTTCCTACCCGGCTCCCCCAAAAACCCGGTTTACGGGCAAATGCGCCTACACTCGGCAGCAAGTATTCGCCAACAATATGCTTCCTTCGCGGACTATCAAGCCGCTTGCGATGCTGTGGATAATGAACTGGAAGCGCAAGGCTACCTGGAACCAGTGGGTCGCAATTTCCTGCACAATGTGCAACGCGAACTATGGGACCGGGCAATAGACGGCGCCCCAGCTCCGCTTTCCTCACCACAAGAAATCATTGACCTGGAAAGCTAATTACAGCGTTTTCGAGTGCCCATCTATCGTGCGCCGCAGGCGGCGTTGCCAGACGATGAGGCCCAACCAAGGGGCACAACACCTGCCAAAATTCGAGCTGGTAGATGCCTAAAATACACAAAGCAAGACCCCCGGGGTATTTCCCGGGGGTCTTAAAACTTTTTGCGTTAACGCTCGATGCCCGCAAGAGCTTCCTTGAGGGCTGTTGCTTCTTCGTCGTTGATCTCGAGGACCAGCCGGCCGCCGCCATCAACGGGAATCCGGACGATAATGCCCTTGGCTTCGCGTTCGACTTCCAAGGGCCCATCGCCCGTACGAGGCTTCATTGCTGCCATTATGCATCCCTTTCCTGTCAAAAGCCCGGCGCTTTCGACTATATGCGCCTATTCTACAAGGAATGCGGCTAGTTCGACCGGCGTGATTTTCCTGTGTTTTGCTTCGCTTTCCGAACGTCAATCGCGCTAGCAAGCGTTTTCACCACGTCATCAGCGGTATCCACAACCTTTATGAGGTCTTCATCGGCTGGCGAAATCATGCCTTCTCCTACCAGCGTGGTCTGAATCCACTCCACCAGCTGACCCCAATATGCAGAGCCGACCAGCACGATCGGGAACTGCGTCGTCTTCCCTGTTTGTACCAAAGTGAGCGCCTCAAACAGTTCGTCGAGCGTGCCGAACCCGCCGGGGAACACCACGAACCCTTCCGCATACTTTACAAACATGACCTTGCGGGTAAAGAAATACCGAAACTCGATGCCCAGGTTCAGGTATTCGTTCATCCCCTGTTCGTGCGGTAGCTCAATTCCCAGCCCGACCGAAAGCCCATCTGCTTCTGCCGCGCCCCGATTGGCAGCTTCCATAATTCCCGGGCCGCCACCCGTAATCACGCCATATCCGAGTTCCACAATTTTCTTCCCGGTTTCGCGCGCCAGATTGTAGTAGGGCGTATCGGCACCGGTGCGGGCCGAACCAAAAATACTAATGCAGGGCGGGATTTCCGCGAGCGCGCCAAACCCTTCCACAAACTCGGCTTGGATGCGTAGCACCCGCCAGGGGTCGGTGCGAGTCCAGTCTCGGTTTTCTGGTTCGCGGAGCAGTTTCGTGTCTGCGGTGATCGGCGGGATGAGCTTGCCACGCCGGATTTGGGCGCCGCGGCGGTATTCACTACGGGTCATCTTCTCCTACTTTCTATGCTTCCCGCCAGACTTTCGCCCGGCTTTCTAAGCTTCTCGCCGGGCTTTCACCCGGCGCCGTTCGTGCGCGCGGCGTTTTAGCGCAGGTGGTCTAAACCGCGCTGGGTCAGTATCTCAGTAACGTCTTTTACTTTGTGGGCGGCTTGCCGGGTGCTTACTAAAAGCACCTCTCCAGTATCTACGACGACGCCGCCTTCCAGGCCTAATACTGCGATGGGCTTATCGTGGGTATAGATAAGTGCACCTTCGCTATCAATGGCAATGGTTTCTTGGGCGCTACCACCGGGGGCTACCTGGTGGGTGCGCTGCGGGCCAGGAATCTGTGCGGCTACGGAAGCGTAATCTCCCACATCGGACCAGTCCATGGCGGCCGGTACTACCGCTACCCCGCCGGTGGCGGCCAGAGGTTCGGCAATGGCGCGGTCGATTACTTCCGCCGGCAGTTTTTCCCAGGCCGCGCGTACCGCGGCGCTTTGCGTATCTGTTTCCAGATCCCAGGCCGCGGCAATTTCACGCAAAGGGATAGCAATATCGGGCCGGAAACGTTCCAGGGCTCCTAAGAGTACCGAGGTGTTGGCAATAAACATGCCGGCGTTCCAGAAGTAGCCGCCTTGCGCTAAATATGTGGCGGCGCGTTGTGCGTCAGGTTTTTCCACGAAGGATTCTACTTGGCAAACTCCGGGCAGGTTGGCAATATTTGCGCCGCCGTGAATATATCCAAAACCGGTGGCTGGATATTCCGGGGTGATCCCGATGGTCACGACGTAGCCGGCCGTGGCGGCGCGAATGCCCGTACGTACAGCTTCTTGGAAAGCGGGGACGTTGCCGATGGCATGGTCGGCAGCAAAAGAACCTACCACGCATTCTCCGTATTCGCGTTCTAAAAGGGCCGCGGCCAAACCGATTGCGGCCATTGTGCCTCGCGGTTGGGGTTCAACCACGGTCCGGAACTGCGGGGCGGCAACCGCCACCTCGGCTTTCCCGGCCGCGCCAGGAGTGATCGGGCCGGGAGTGATCGGGCCGGGGTTGTTCCGGCCGGAGGTAACCGGGCCGGAGGTCTTCGCGCCGGAGGCAAGCTGTGTGCGTACGGCATCCGCATGGGCTGAGCCGGTGACTACGAGTAGAGAATCGCTAAGGGGTGAAAGCCGGTCTGCGGTGGCCTGGAGCATGGTGCGGCCAGTGCCGGTGAGGTCTACCAAGAACTTTGGGTGGCCGGCCCGCGATAGGGGCCACAGCCGGGTGCCGGCCCCGCCGGCAGGAATAATGGCATGGAAAGCCACAGCTTCTCCTTCACATGTATTTCAAGGTGTGCACCCAGTGATTTTCGCATTTGCACCCAGTGCGTATTATGCCAGGGCAATCTACGCGCACCGCAAGTTTTTAGTTATTTCCTTCCAGCTGATAACCAGGTAAAACCGGAAATCCCGCAAACGCCGGGCGGTTTTACTCCCGGCGCGCGGCGGGTTGTATCGCCCCGGTAATGGGGTCATGTGGCCAATCTAGCGTGTGCGGAGCCGAAAGAGTCACGTAATTTGGCCGTTGCTTCCCGCGCAGTTCGGAGCTTTCTTCGGCTTGGTATTGCCGCGGCGGATTAGCCATAAAAGCGCAGGTCAACAGAAGAATTCTGGCCGTCAAGTTGAGCCATAACAGTAACGTGACAAGGGCAGCGAAAGGGGCGAGCAAGGGATTATCGGCCACATTAGAAACCACCGAGGTCCCCAGGATTTTTACGGCCGCCATAGTCACTCCGCCCAGCAGGCACCCGGCCGCAAGATCGCGGCGCGGAGCCCGAATCCCACCCGTAAACCGAATCAAGAATGCAATGATAAGGGCATCCACACCGGCAGCTAAAGCCGCCACTACAACTTTTGTGGAAAATGCCGAAAGTGCACCTGAATATCCCAGTAGCGCTGCCAACCGGGTCCCTAAAGTACCGGCCGCGGCGGCCAGGATTGCCCCGCTGGTAATACCCACTGCCAATATGAGGAAGCCACCGAAACTGCGCAGCATCTGCATTACCCCATGCTGGACCACCTGGTTGACGGCAAACATGGCACGAATCGACTTACTGATCCCGCCCATAATAGAGATCGCCGTCCACACGATCACTCCCGCCGCAATAATAGAAGCGATACCGTGCCCGCCGCTCCACACCAGGGCGTCCGGATCGATAAGCCCTTCCCCGCCACGGTTTGGATCTTTCAAGATTCCGGGAAGTGCCTGGTTGATCCCGCTAATCACAATTGCCCGTAGCTCCGCGTTCTTCCCCAAAGTGGCCATGAAGGCACTCCAGGCAATCGTGAGCGCCGCGGAAACCGAAAACAGTGCCGAATAAGCAATCCCGCCCGAAAGTAGACCGCCGCGTGCTTGTGCATAGCGAGCGAGGCTACGCCACAGCCGAGTATCGGCTAGTCGGTCCACCAAGTTTTCGGCCCAGTTTTGCAGAGTCGCTATTTTGGCTGCGATACCTTGCCACCCCCCCCCCCGCATTTACAGCTCGTATTCGACGGTCAGCGGCGCATGATCAGACCACCGCGCCGCATAGCTTTCCGCCCGGCCAATTGCGAAAGAGCGGGCTTGGGCCGCGAGCGCTGGAGTGGCCATGTGGTAGTCGATCCGCCATCCGGCGTCGTTATCAAAAGCTTTGCCGCGCTGGGACCACCAGGTATAAGGCCCTTTCTCCGTATAACCTTCAGCGGTGAGCAGGGCGCGCTGGACGTCTACCCAGCCACTTGCGAACCAATCCTCCAGGTAGGCGATTTCGGAATCGAGCACGCCCGCGGTTTTGTTGTGGTTGGGTTTCCAGTTTTTAATATCGGCTTCGGTATGCACGATATTGAAATCTCCGGCCACTAAGATTTTCGCGGTTTGGTCAAAGCTCGCCAGGCGTTGGGTCACGCGGTCAAGATGAGAATATTTCGCGGCCATTTTTGCGGCGTCGGTAGCTACCCCGGAATGCAAATAGGCCGAAACCACGGTGAGATCACAGTCCGGTAAATCCACTTCCAGCCACCGGCCCGTATCTACCGGTGTTTCGGAAGTAGCGGCTAGCTCCGCAGTGGAAGCCGCGGCATTTGCCGTGGCAGATGTAGCGGGGGTTTCGGTAGCATGCCCTGCTGCAACTACAGCGGGAGTTTCTCCCGGATCGGCTAAGCCAATCCGTACTTCTCCCACTTGGATTTCTTCGCGCACGGCAACGCTTACCCCGGCCCGGCCTTTCAGCGTGGAGATCGCATTGAAAACCCGGTAGCCGCTCCCCTGGAAAATTTTGGTAATAGCCTCGCGCGGGGCACGCACTTCCTGCATAAGCAGCACATCCGGCGCCGTATCCTGCACCCACGCACCCATTCCTTTACGGTCTGCTGCGCGCAGGCCGTTCACATTCACCGTAGTGATTTTCATGTCTCTCCCCTTCGTCCGCGCCGGCCATTTTGGACCGTAGCAGCGGCTGCTCTCGTCCGCAGCGGCCGTTTCCTCCGCGCCGGCCATTTTCGGCCGCAGCAGCGGCTACTCTCGTCCGCGGTGGCGGTTCCGCACGGACTTGGCGGCCACTCGCGGACCCAAAACACTCACTGTATTAGCTCCCCGCAGTGGTGTCATGCCAAAGCTCACGTCCACATTTCGAGCGTTCTCATACTTTTATCCGTTTGGGCGTATAGTCTTACACCTACGGAACTTGCGATCCTGCGCGAATCGTTACCATGGCCTGCATTTTATGCGCATGTTTTGCATAAAACTCGGCTGGGTTGCGGTCCGTGCGTAGAGGTGCGTATGCGAACCTCGCGCGGCGCGCAGGTGCCAGAAAGATTTTGAAAATGCGCGAAAGGAGCGTAGAGAATATGGCGAAAACTCCGCTTGCGAGCCAACTTTTGCGCCGCCGGTTACCGGCGGGCGTGACGGCAGCAAACACCCCGGATTCCATCGCCCAGCTACCGAGCCACCACGAGGGGCCGGAACTGCGCCGCTCCATGTCTACCTTCCAGCTCATGATGATTGGCGTGGGCGGCACGGTGGGAACCGGCATTTTCTTCATACTTTCCGAAGCTGTGCCACAAGCCGGGCCGGCCGTGATTATTTCCTTCGTGCTCGCCGCTGTGGTAGCGGGCCTAACCGTCGTCTGCTATGCCGAACTAGCCGGGGCTATCCCCTCTTCCGGTTCTAGCTATTCTTTCACTTACGCCACTATGGGAGAACTGGCCGCTTTCGCCGTCGGTGCCTGCCTAGTTTTGGAATACGGAGTTTCCGCCGCCGCGGTTTCCGTGGGGTGGAGCGAATACCTCAACCTCCTGCTCGATAACGTTTTCGGCTGGCACTTCCCCGACGCCCTCTCCTACGCGCCCGACGCCGGCGGGATCGTGAACGTGCCCGCAATTCTCCTCGTGCTCATGTGCATGGTGCTGCTTTTGCGCGGCGCGTCCGAATCCGCCGCTGCCAACACTTTCATGGTGTTTATCAAACTCGGGGTGCTAGTAATTTTCGCGGCCATTGCGTTTACCGGTTTCAATGCGGATCATTTCGCGAACTTCGCCCCCTTCGGGTGGCGCGGTATCACCGCCGCTACCGGTTCCCTTTTCTTCTCATATATTGGGCTCGACGCCGTTGCCACCACCGGTTCGGAAGTGAAAGACCCGCGGCGTTCCTTGCCGCGTGCGCTCATCGGCGCCCTGGCCATCGTTACGGCCATCTACCTGTTGGTGGCGATTTCCGCCGTCGGCGCTCAACCCACCGAAGAATTCGCTTCCCAACGGGCTTCGCTCGCCACCATTGTGCAAAACGTGGTCCAATCCACCTGGCCGGGAACTGTTTTGGCGATCGGCGCCGTGATCTCCATTTTCTCCGTCACCCTGATTTGCTTGTATGGGCAAACCCGAATCCTCTACTCGATGAGCTGTGACGGCCTGGTGCCACGCATTTTCTCAAAAGTTTCCCCACGCACACGCGTACCCGCCGCAAGCACGTGGATCGTTTGCCTGGCCGTGGCAGTACTGGCGGGCTTCTTGCCACTCGGAATTTTGGCGGAGCTTACTTCCGTGGGCACGCTTACCGCTTTCACTTTGGTTTCCATTGGGGTAATTATTTTGCGCCGCACCGCGCCCGATATGCCGCGCACATTTAAGGTACCGGGATACCCGGTTACGCCGATACTTTCAGTGGTGGCCTGCCTGTACGTAATCTCCGGGCTCGATACCTTCACCCTGGTGGCCTTCGCCATTTGGATGGCGGTAGCCCTTACTTTCTACTTCACGTGGAGCCGCCGGCATTCCGAACTGGAAACCTTCACCAAGGAAAAGAAACAAGCGGATAGTATGCCCGTATCCGCAGGTAAATAAACGGGCGCCCGATGGTAGCCGCATACGAATACAACAGGAAAAATACGAAGAAATATTTCAGGAGGAATAATGTCTCGGATTGCTCTCATCCGTAAACCCAGCCCGCTTCTGGACGACGGGATCGTGGATAACATCGAAAAGGTTCCGGTAGACGTCGCCGCGGCCAACCAGCAGTGGGATGCCTACGTAAAAGTTCTGCAGGAAGCCGGTTGGCACACGGTGGAAGTAGAGCCGGCCGATGACTGCCCGGATTCCGTTTTCGTGGAAGATACCGTAGTCATGTATAAGAACGTGGCTGTAATCACCCGGCCGGGAGCCGATGCTCGTAAACCCGAAACTGCGGGCACGAAGGCCGCGGTAAAAGCCCTGGGATGTTCGATCAACGAGATCCAGGCCCCCGGAACTTTGGATGGGGGCGACGTCCTCAAAATTGGCGACACGATCTACGTGGGCCGCGGCGGGCGTACTAACGCGGCCGGGATCAACCAGTTGCGGAAAATCCTCAGCCCTCTGGGCGCGCGGGTGGTAGCCATCCCCGTTTCCAAGGTCTTGCACCTGAAGTCGGCGGTAACGGCACTACCTGATGGCACCATAATCGGCTACGAACCTTATGTGGATGATGTACGCAAGTTCCCTTCCTTCGTGCCCGTACCGGAAGCGGAAGGCGCGGCCGTACTCTGCCTCTCCGAAACGAAGCTCCTCATTTCCGCTTCAGCTCCGCAAACCGCCGAGCTCCTACGCGATTTCGGATACGAAGTGATCGAAACCCCACTCTCCGAGTTCGAAAAACTCGAAGGTTGCCCCACCTGCCTTTCGGTGCGAATCCGCTGCCTCGCTGAATAACTGCGGCCCGCACGCCGCGCAGCCGCTAGCTAGCTGTGCAACCGCAGCCCCGCTGAGCAGCCGCTTCCCAAAGAGCAACCGCCACCGCCAGCTCAGCAACCGGAGCTAACGAAACCGCAGGGCGCAGTAGCCGTGCCTGCGGTACGACGCCGCCCGGCGCGGCTAGTACTGCAGGCACGGTATCGCGCAGCCCGATTTTGCCCGATTTGCCCGGTTCCGCGCTGTTTGTTGCGCCGCGTTTCGCCCTGTTTGGCGCGGATCTGCGCGGTTTGTGGAACTTGTAGAAACCGCAGCAGGGGCTGCGTTAAAGAATGGACCACCTGGACGTCTTTGTCCAACTTCTGCTTATAATGCAGAAGTTGTTGAAAGGGGTCAGATGCGCCGGTTCATCTCTTCGCTCAGCTCCGTACTGCTGGGCCTATGTCTCGCCTTCGCTACCGTAGCGCCAGGCTTATCCACTACCACCGCGTACGCGGATACCGAATCCAGTACTACCGATACCACTACTACCCGGGAAGAAACTCCCACCTCAGAAAATCTAGAAACCACGCCGGAAGATAGCGAGCCCGGAGCACACAGCCCGGCACCAGCTCTAACGCCGGCAAATAACCCTGCGCCTACACCTGGCGCACACCAGGGTGAAGCTGGCGCTACCGCGCCAAATGATGGTTCTCTAACCGGCCCGGGCGAACTGCCCGCAGCTAAGCCGGATGCCGGAAACGAAACGCCGGCCGTAGTGACAGGTCTACCAGCGGGCACCGAGGCCGATTCCGATTCGGATGCGGAACCCGCAGACGCCGCTGACGTGCCGGATGCTACTCCGGGCCGCATGCCCGAAAAAATCGTGCAACTGGGTGATTCTTATTCGGCCGGAAATGGCACCGGCGTTTACAGCGACCAGTTCTGTATGCGTTCTCCGGAAAACTATGGCTCGATCGTAGCCCGCGAATTCGGTGCCGAATACACGAATGCGGCGTGCTCGGGTGCGGTGACCGCAGATATTACTAAGCCGCGGCATTTGGGATGGACGGGCGGAGCTACCCGCACCTACTGGCTGCCGCGCACCTTCTTCCCCACGGTGGAAGACCAAGCTGCCGAATGGCAGCGCCGCGTCGAAGCTGAAAACATTTGTGGCGTTCCGCCCGCCCCGGATATGTACTACGAATACCGGAACGTGGCACCCGCCCCGGCCGGTTCGCTCTACACCGCTTCCGTAGCCTGCCATTTGTGGGCGAAACCGCAAATCGAATCCGTTACCCCGGATACAGACACCGTGTTCCTTACCATTGGCGGTAACGATGCGAACTTCACCGGAATCGTGATCTCTTGTTTCATTGGCCGCGACGCCGGTACCTGCCAGCAGCGCCTTTCCGAAGCTTCCCGCAGCCTTCCCGAACTGCGCGAACGCATCGCCCAAGTACTCTCCGCTATCGATACGGCCTCGCAAGGTAACGCCCACGTCTACCTGCTCGGCTACCCGGTACTCATCAGCCTTGATTCTTATGTACTTCCCGAAGGCCCCGCGGGGTGGTACGACGCCGGCCAGCAACTAGTGGAGATGCAAGAGGAAGCAAATGAACTCCAGGCCGGGGTGGTAGCAGACGCCAATGCCGCTATCCGCACTAGTGGCACGCCCCAAGCCCAACGTGACCGTTTCACGTTTGTGGACGTCCACGAAGTTTTCGCGGGCCACGGTTTTGATCCGCGCATGGGCGCCAACCAGTCCCATGCCTGGGTTGTGCCCAGCTTTACCAGCTTCGACATTCTCAGCTTTGTGCATCCCAACCCCGAAGGCTGGCGAGCAGAAGCGAAAGTCCTAGCCGAAACCATTCGCCGCAACGCCTAATAAATTCGCCGCAACGCCTAAGGAAGAGGCCTGGCTGAAAGCACCAAGCGGCCCGGAAGTACCCTGCGCGGGTACTTCCGGGCCGCTGGTTTGTCACTAGCTTTGCCCAGCTTCCTGGCCTAGCGTGTTTTAGCTGACTGGCCTCGCATGTTTAGTTTGCGGCCGGGGCGTCGGCTAGGCGTTGTGCGCGTTCCACAATGTTCTTGAGGAGCATTACGCGCGTCATCGGACCAATACCGCCCGGATTGGGCGAAATCCAGCTGGCCACTTCCCGCACTTCCGGATCCACATCGCCAACGGTGCGGAACTTCCCGGTCTCCGGGTTTTGTACGCGGGTCACTCCTACGTCAATAACGATCGCGCCCGGTTTCACCCAGTCCTTCTTCACCAAATGGGCCTGCCCCACCGAAGCAATCACCACATCGGCTTCCCGCACGATCTCCGGAGTATTCGGCGTGCCGGTATGGCACAAGGTTACCGTGGCATTAGTTTCCCGCCGGGTAAGTAGCAAACCGGCCGGCCGGCCCACGGTAATCCCGCGGCCCAATACCACCACGTGTTTACCATTCAGGCTCAGCCCGTAGCGGCGCAAGATCTCCAAAATCCCGGCCGGTGTACAAGGTAAAGAAGAATCAATCTCCTCGTTAACGCGCAATACCAGCTTGCCCAAATTAGTTGGATGCAAACCGTCCGCATCCTTATCCGGATCGATCAGCTCGATCAGCTCATTGGCGGGCAGCCCTTCCGGTAGCGGGAGCTGCAAAATATATCCGGTACAAGCCGGATCATTATTGAAATCCAAGATTGCTTGGCGTACATCCGCAGCGCTAGCATCCGCCGGCAAGTGGGTACGCAAAGAATTGATCCCCACCTCAGCGCAATCGCGGTGCTTGCCACCCACATAAGCCACCGAACCGGGATCATCTCCCACCAGGATCGTGCCCAAACCAGGAACGATACCGCGTTCCTTTAAGGCAGCTACTTGCTCGGCCAACTCCGCTTTAATCTTCGCGGCAGTTTCTCTTCCATCCAAAATCTGTGCGGTCATAAGTCCTCTATTCTCTCGCTCTTCGCTATTCTCTAGCGCTTCGCAATTCTCTAGCGCGACTGATTTCTCTCACGCGGCTGATTTCTCTCACGGGGCTCTGCGCTCTCCCCAGGCGCGATTCTCCAGCGCACCAAAACATTTCGCCAGCGCAGGCGCGCCAACATTTATTACCTTCGCAGGTGCCTTCCCCAGGCGCGCCAACATTTATTACCTTCGCAGGTGCCTTCTTCAGGCGCACCGAACCCTGCCGGTGCTGCCGCGCCAAAAGCCCTGCCGGTACTACGCGGGCCCGCATATACACCGCCGCATGCTCAAATATCAAATACTTGCTGCGGCACAGTGGTTGCGGGCCCGCGTAATAGCTACGCCTCTACTACTGCTGGTCCGTTTCTAGGTATTCATAGAGCGGGAAATCGTGGGCCAGTTTGGTCACGCGGGCACGCAAGGACTCTACGTCCGCGCTTTCGCCAGCTACCAAGGCCTGGGCGATAATATCGGCCACCTCGCGGAATTCGGCTTCCTGGAAACCGCGGGTCGCGAGTGCCGGGGTGCCAATACGCAGCCCGGAGGTAACCCGCGGCGGGCGCGGATCGTAAGGTACCGAGTTCCGGTTCACCGTAATCCCAATATCGGAAAGCAGGTTTTCACCCTGTGCTCCATCAATGGCCGCATGGCGCAGATCCACCAGGACCAGGTGCACATCCGTACCTCCGGAGACCAAGCTAATGCCGGCATCCCGCACGTCTTGCGCGTTGAGCCGTTCCGCCAAAATCTGTGCACCTTGCAAAGTGCGTTGCTGGCGTTCCTTGAACTCTTCCGTGCCCGCAATTCCCAAAGCCACTGCCTTGGCCGCAATCACATGCATCAGCGGGCCGCCTTGCGTACCCGGGAATACGGACGAGTTGAGCTTGCGGCCATAAGGTTCGGCGTCACGCGCCAAAATCATGCCGCCGCGCGGGCCACCCAGAGTCTTGTGAATCGTCGTTGTTACTACATCGCACACCGGTACCGGGTTGGGATGCAGCCCCGCGGCCACCAGACCAGCGAAATGCGCCATATCGCACCACAAGATCGCCCCTACCTCATCCGCGATCGAACGGAAAGCGGCGAAATCGAGCTGGCGCGGATAGGCCGACCATCCCGCAATAATCATCTTAGGCCGGGATTTCAGGGCTTCTTCCCGCACCCTATCCATATCCAAAACATAGGTTTCCGGATCCACATGGTAGGCCGCAATATTGTAGGTTTTCCCGGAGAAATTCACCTTCGAACCGTGGGTCAAATGCCCACCTTGATCCAGGGCCATCCCCAATACGGTATCCCCATGCTCCACAAGCGCCGAGTAGAGCGCCTGGTTGGCTTGCGCGCCCGAATGCGGCTGCACGTTTACCCAACCGGCGTCGAAAACTTTCTTCGCCCGGTCGATAGCGATATTCTCCGCCTTATCAACCCACTCGCAACCCCCGTAATAGCGCCGGCCCGGGTACCCTTCCGCATATTTATTGGTAAGGACGGAACCTTGCGCTTCCATTACGGCACGCGGCACATGGTTCTCAGACGCGATCATTTCCAGGCCATCCTGCTGGCGGCTGAGCTCACCAGAAAGGATGCTGGCAATCTCCGGATCAACGTCCTGAATAGGCAGGTCAAGCTTGCGCGTCATTCTTTCTTCCTTGTTAGTTGCTTCTCGTATAGCGAGAATAGATTTCAGTAGTTACCTGTTATTTCTTAACTCCAGGGGCGGAGATTGCATGGCCCGCCTCCGTTCTCGCCGTAACCAGGCGGTGCACGAACAACCATCACGTCGATACCCCACGTGCCACCACCTGCGCCACGTGGTCAGTTCGCTAGATCAGTTCACCTAAATCTTTAACACAGGTGCTGTTCTTATCCTGGTTTCCTGACAGGGTAGCTGTTTTTCCAAAGCTTCGCCGGCTCATCCCATATTTACGGCCCGGCTGGAAATCTTGCGGCTGGGGTGCTAGCGTCCACCGGTTGCTCAGGCACCATTTTCGACGACGACGAAAGCCACCGCCATATCACCATCATGGCTCAAAGAAACGTGGATCCGTATTTCACCGAGGCTTTCGTGCACAGCCTGGGCCGTCTCCCCCAACAACTGCAAAGCGGGCCGGCCCCAGCGGTCATTGGAAACCTCAATATCGGCCCATATGTTTTCCGGCGCCACCGGTGCGGTGCCGTGCAAGGCCGCCGACCACGCTTTCACAAAAGCTTCTTTAGCAGCCCACCGGGCGGCCAAAGCAGCGGCCTGCTCTGCCTTTCCGCGGCGCGCGGCCCGCCGTTCCACATAGCGGTGTTCCCGCGCGGTAAACACGGCACCGAAATGCGAACCGGGCCGGGCTAACTGTTCCGCAAATTCGCTCACCGCTACCGTATCCACGCCGATTCCTAGAATCATCCCGCCTCGTTTCCGCTAATTATTCCCGCATTAGGTATCGCTTGCCGCACCCGTGCCGCAGTTTGTGCGCCCACGCCAGGTGGCTTCGCATCCTATTTTGCCGCAGGTTCCTCTCCGCGGAGAACTGCCGCAAAGGTTCCGCACCGCAAGCCCGCCACCGCGAGCCCGTCACCGCAGGTGCAAAAGCGGCGCGCGGGCCGATCCGTTTTCCTCCTGGCTGGGGCAACCGGCCGGGCAGATTTGGTTTCTACCGGGCTATTTCCCGCCGAGAGGGCCTGGATGGGCGCCGCGCGCCGCTAATATATCGCAGTTTTCGATCGCAGTTTTCGCTTCGCCGTTGGCTGAGTCACGGCCAGGCGTGATGGTTTCCGGGGGCCCGCTGGCGCGGGCCCCCGGCCGTCACGCTTGGCGCGGTGTTCTCGCACCGCCGCCAGGCTTAGACCCGTGCGTCCGGATCAAGCAGGAGCGCAGCTTCGGCGTCGTTAGAAGGACCTTCGAACCGCACCGGCGTTTCGGTGTACAACTCTTCATGGCCGATCATGCCCGCCTGCAGGTGGCGCGAACCATCCGCCAAGCGCGCATTCGCCTGGTGCAGCCACTCATCGGCAGCTTCGCGCCCGTAAGTACGTTCCACGGAAGCTTCGAAAGCCGCCGGGTGTACCAGCACCATGAGCGCCGAAACGTGCCCGAATCCGAGCGAGGTAAGGATCGAAGCCTTCACGGTTCCCAGGTGTAGCGGCTCGCGCGGCCACACGAAGAATTCCTTGTCGTAGAAGGCCGGATCCTGGCAGTCCACCGCCTTATTAGCCGGCACGGTACCGGCCGAGAAAATCTCGGACAGGCCTGCCATCTGGAAGAGGGCCGCCCCACCCTTCGAATGTCCGGTTAGCGACTTTTGCGAAACCACGTAGAGCGGGTTGCCTTCCGAACGGCCAATCGCCTTGAAGAGGCGGTGGTGCAATTCGGCTTCGTTCGGATCATTGGCATTGGTAGAAGTGTCGTGCTTGGAGATCACCGAAATGTCATTCGGGGTAACTCCGAGCGCCGCCAAATCCTTGACCAGCTGCGAATCCGTACCACCCTGGCCGGCTGCCAAAGCACCCAAGCCCGGGGCCGGAATCGAAGTCTGAATACCATCACCGAAGGAACGTACGTATCCGACTACCGCGAGCACCGGCAAGCCCATCTTCTGGGCCAAATCGCCGCGGGCCAACAGTACGGTACCGCCACCTTGGCCTTCCACGAAGCCGGCCCGGCGCCGATCGCCCGGCCGCGAGTAGAAGCGCGAATTAATACCCTTGGCTGCCATCGCGTTCGAATCAGCGGTGGCATTCATATTGCCAAAGCCAATCAGGGATTCGATTTGGACGTCGTCGATTCCTCCCGCAACCACGAACTGGGCCTTCCCGGTGCGGATCTTATCGAAACCTTCTTCCACGGATACCGCGGCGGTAGCGCACGCACCCACCGGGTGGATCATGGAACCATACCCACCGATATAGGACTGCATGGTATGCGCGGCAACCACGTTGGGTAGCACTTCCTGCAAGATGTCATTAGGAACGTCCCCGCCCACGAAGCGTTCCACGAACATGCGGCGCATGGAGGTCATACCCCCAAATCCGGTACCTTGCGTGGAACTCACATCTACCGGGTGGATGTATTCGAGCAGTTCCGCTGGGGAGAACCCGGCGGAAATGAAGGCATCCACGGCCGTCATCAGGTTGTAGACGGCCAACCGGTCCACGCCTTCGATCATCGACTGCGGGATACCCCAGTTCGCCGGATCGAAATCAGTGGGGAACTGCCCGCCCACACGCCGCGAAAGCGTAGTGCGGCGCGGCATGTAAACGCGCGCACCGGCCAGACGCGTGACCTGCCACTCTCCGTTTTCGTCCACGCTAATGCGGGTGAATTCCGGATCAGCGGCGAGCATATCGCGCGCTTCTGCTTCGTTCTTCGCCGAATAGGTGACGTCCTTCTCCAAGAAGACGGGCGCCAAATCGGTGGTCCCGATGTCCTGCAGCGGGCCGTCATCCACGAAGGCGCGGATACCGCTCCGGGCCACCACTTCATCCTTGTACCGGTCGTAAATATCGGTTTCTGGTACCAGGTTGCCGTCGGCGTCATACCAACCCGGTTGCGGCGTATCGTGCCATTCGAGCAGGTTGGTCATCCAGGCCAGTTCGAGCACGCCCGCTGGGGTGAGCTCGAAATCGCCGTCGTCTTGCACGCCCAGTTCCGCTTCGAAACGGGTACGGGAAGAGCCCCACGGCCCCACTTCGCCAATACCGACGATCACGATCGTATCTTCCGGCCGGGCAGTACCCGCAAATTCGGAAGTTTGTGCGCTGGCCTGGCGCGGGGCCACAATCCGCGGCAAAGCCTTGATCGTGGCCGGCTCGGCCCCTGCTTCCAGCGCGTTCTGAGCGGCCTCGGCCGAGCTGTGCGCGGCAGCCTTCTCCGAAATTTCCTTCAGGTTGATCGCGCCAAGTCCGCCCGTCATATCCTTCTCAAGCGGTGCCTGCGTGGCCTGGGCCACGGCTTCCGGCGTGAAGAGAGTGAGGAGTTCTTCCCCAGCTTCTTCCGTAGACCACGTACGCACGCCTTCTGCTTCCACGGCCTCCACGAGCGGATCATTACCGCCCATCAAGCCGGTACCGCGTACCCAGCCGATCTTGGCGTGGGCGATGGTGGTGCGCTGGCCCCACGGTTCTACCTTCCACTTGTTCGGGATGGCATCCAGGGCCGCCTTTACTTCGCCGTATGCGCCGTCGCCACCGAAAACGCCACGGTTGGGCGAACCGGCCAAGATTACGTGCATGCGGTGTTCCACTGCCGAATCTTCGCCAATCACGGCAAGCTTGCCAATCAGGCGTTCCACGCCCCACAGCAAGATGCGTGCCTGGTTTTCCGTTTCCGGGCCGGCATCCGTCATATAGCCAGATACCTTGCCGGCCGCGAAAGGCACCAACAGATCCGGGAGCAGAGCCGGCTTGACCAGGTTGGTGGTAGCCCCCACGGTCTCCCGTTGCTCATTGCCGATCCATTCAGCCAGTGCATCAATATCGCGGAAGGAAGCCAGGTTGGCCGGTACCAGCCACAGGGCGGCATCCCCGCGGGCATTCTCCCGGTACAACTGCTTGGCGTAGATCAACCGCGCCGCCGAAATATTGGAAGCGGTAGCCACCACGGTCGCCCCGCCGCGCAAGAGCCCGGCCGCTACGGCACCCGCAATGGAGTCCGGTGCCATACCGGTAACCACGGCGATCTTGCCCGAATAGGCACCCGGTTCTTCCGAAAGGGCAGCCTGGGCAATCTGTTCGAAGCGTTCGGCGAGTTCCGGATTGCGCGCTGCTTGCCAGCGGGCCTGCCGAGCCACTTCCGGGCCGGTAGCCGCAAAGTTTCCGGTCACCTCGCGGCCAAAGGCAATCTTGGCCACGTCTTCGCGGGCGGTAGCCCAACGATCGTCGAGGAGCACAGCCTTGTTCGCATCGAAAGCGGGGGTAACGAAACGTTCCCAACCGGTTCCCAGTTCGGCGGCCATAGCTTCCCGCAAGGCCACATCATCGCCTGCTTCGGGCAGCGTGGCCGGCTCTTCTTGGCCGAGCCGGCGCAGTAGATCGCGCGCATTTTCGGCCAAAGTGGTGGTCATCTTGGCGGCGAACTCGTCTAGTACCGCCGAATCCACGGTAGCACCACCGCCGCCCCCTGCCTGCGGGATAGCTACGCTAATTCCCTTCGCATTACCCACCGCGAGCACGGCAGCATCGATGAGCGCATCCAAACCGGCCGCGTTGGTCGGAGCCAATTCGGCTTCGGAGCCCAAGGTCGCTAGTTCTCCACCGCGAGTGGACTTACCTTCCCGCGTGCCGAGCAATAGTTCGGCTTGGACGTGGGTAACCCAGCCCGCACCGAGCTGCCAGGTGCCGGTCACGCGATCTGCGATCCGGCTCGGCTTAGCGCCGGCCGCACCCGTCAAGGTGCGCAAGCGGTCGTTGATAGCTTCTCCCAGTACCGAACCGAAGGGACGGTAGGAGTGGGCGGCTTCGTTTACCTGGGTTGCCAGGTCCGAAATCTTGGCTTCGGCGGCCCCATCCATGGAGGCCAAATCGAATTCGGCCGTCATATCCATCAGGATCTGGTTGCGCTTGGAAGAAACGCCGTTGGTAAGGACTTCCACCGAATCGGCTTCCCCAATTTGGTCTAGCCGTACCTTCGTTTCGTGGGCGAGGAGCACCATCATGGCGTCCGAAGCCTGGAAGGGGATATCGGCGGCCGGGCCGTTTGCTCCACCAGCCGGTGCGGCAGCGGGCGCAGTAGCACTAGGTGCCGGGCTGGCCGCTGGAGCTGCCGGAGCCGGTGCAGGAGCCGAATCGGCCGGAGTGGCCGGAGTGGCCGCCGCAGTGGAAGCCGCCGCAGTGGTTTCTGCTGCCGCGGTTTCCGGCGCGCTAGCGGCGCTGTCGCTTTCCGCGGTAGCGGTTTCGGCTGCGGCTTCGGGGGCCGGGGTGGCAACGTCTTCCCGCAATACCAGTTTGGCATCGCGCTGCACATTGAATACGCGCACTTCATCGGTGGCGTGGGCCGGCAAGGCGAGCGTCCGCGCGGCCATATTGGCCAAGGTGGGCGAAGCGGCCAAGCCAACTTCCACGATTTCTTCCACCCCGCTGCTGATCAGCAGTTCTTGGGTTTCAATCCACCGCACCGGCGAGGCGAACTGCCAGGCGAGGAGCTCTACGAGGAGGGCCCGGGCCACTCCCACGCGGTCTTCCGCAACCTTTTCTTCCAGGTTATCGAGCAGTTCGCGCGCGGTTTCCGAAGGCGCTACTTCGAGGATCGCGGCGCAGAATTCGCGGGTTAGTTCGAAGGGACGGGCCACCAGGTTTGGTACGTACCGGTGTTCCAATACCTCCAGGTTAATATCGCGCGGGATGATGCGCAGCAGGGTCTCCCTAAATTCGGGCACCCCGGGGCGCAGCCGCGAAGTGTGGAAGGGCACGTCAATGCCGGGAACCAGCATGAAGGGCCGCTTACCACCCGCTGCCTTCGCCCGCGCACCGGCGTCCTTGGCCAGGGCGTCCAGCCCGGCAATGGTACCGGCCACCGCGTACTGTTGGCCCGCCAGGTTGTAGTTCGCGATCTCCAAGAATTCGCCGGTCTTTTCGGCGATCGAGGCCACATAGTCGCGCACTCCGGCGTCGTCTACCCCGAACTGGTTGGGCCGCAAGGCTCCCATGCGGTAGTTCGATCGGCCTTCTTCATCACGCTCCACCAGGTGGTGCATGGTGGTGCCGCGGTGGTAAACGATTTCCAGCACGTCTTCCAGGCTGAATACATTCGAGTAGGCGGATAGTGCGTTGTATTCACCGAGCGAATGGCCGGCAAAGAAAGCTCCGCGCACCAAAGCACCACGTTCGCGCAGCCGCGCGGTTTGGGCCATGGCCACGGTAGCTAGCGCCACCTGGGTGAACTGCGTGAGGTTCAAAACGCCTTCCGGATGGCGGAAGGTTTCCCCGCGCACCACCAGTTCGGTGGGGTTATCGCGCACCAAAGCCAAAATGGAGAAACCGAGAGTTGCACGCGTGTGCTTATCGGCCCGCTCCCAAATATCGCGAGCGGCCGGCGAATCGGCGCGCTCATCGAGCGCCATGCCCTTCGCCTGGATGCCCTGGCCCGGGTATACGTAGGCGGTAAGCGGCGCAGCCACGGTAGCGGTGGCTTGCGCCACTACTTCATCACCCTTGCGGCAGGTCACTTCCAAAGCCAGGCCGCCGCCGGGCAGGCGCCCGGTGCGTTCCACGGTGATTTCGACTTCGTCGTTTAGGTCCACCATGCCGAACATGCGGTACGTCCAGCCGGTAATGCGCAGCGGCGGGCGGCCCGCATCCGGATCGGAAACCGCGTGCTGGGCTGCCGCGCACAGCCACATGCCGTGCACGAGCGGTTCTTCCATGCCCGCCACGATCGCGGCGCGCTTGGAAACATGGATCGGGTTGTAATCGCCAGAAACGATCGCGAAAGCAGTCATATCGGACGGAGCCGTGACCTTCACCTTGCGGAGCGTAGAACGCGGCGTATCAATAACTTCGGTTTCTACTCCACCCCGCGGTGCCGGGTCTTCCGGCAGATCCGTGGTAGTGGCCCGCCCGCGCATGGCGAAACGTTCTTGGAATTCGAGTACGACGCCGGTTACTTCTTCGCCGTCTTCTTCCCAAGTGCCGCTCACATCCGTGCGGATGGCGAGCACGCGCCCAGCCGAAGATTCCTTCACCGAATCGACCCACGAGCGTGCCGTGAGCTCGCCCATGCCCAAAATCTTTTCTACCGGTACGTTGATCTTTTCCGAATGGTCCAAGTGGACGCCGGAAAGCAGACCTTCAATAATCGGGAAGCCATCGGCTTCACCCGAACCCATGGCCGAATAAATGGTCGGCCAGCACGAGCCGAGCAGGGCGGAGGGTACCGTTACGGGGGCCCGACCGCCCGGCGCGGTAATTCCCGAGTGCAGGTTACCGATTTCCGGGGAAACGGCGAAGGTGAAGGTAGCAACGCCGTCGACCATCTTGGGTTGTTCGGTGATCGGGGTACCACCAATGGTGGTGGTGCCGACGCCGGACATTCCGGCCAGCACGGCGCGCATGGAATCGATCAGGCGCGCGTCGTCTACTACGGGAAGGCCGCCGGTGTGGACGTCTTCCGGCAATACCAAGGGGATCCGCATTTCGCGCACCACGTGCTGGGTGGTTTGAGTGCCATCCCAGGCAGTATCGAGCGGTACGTAGATTTCTAGGCCGGCGGGAGTATCCCGAATTTCGGCTTCCGCAATAAGCGCGGCCGGGTTGGTGGCCAGGTGGCCGTGCCACACAATAAACGGTACCGAACGCAGGTAGGCATCACGGTCTTCGGAAGTGCGGGAGAAGGCCGGGCGTGCCTGAATACCTTCAGCCTGTACTTCGGCTACGGCCGCGGTTTCGTAACGGCCGAGGATGTCCGCTACCGGTTCGTTCTTCGTGGTGATTGCGGCTACCGAGACCGGGCCGGGAATAATCCGTACCTGATCGGCCGTGTAGCGCGGATCTTGGGACTGCCACAGCGAATCGCGGCCCCAGTTGCGCAGCACTTGGCCATCAATCGTGGCCACGAAAGGTACCGGCTTGGGGTACTTATTGCACAGCGCATCAAACCAGGCCCCATCGGAAGGCAAAACGAGTTCTTCGCGAGCTTCCGGATAGGTTTCGGCCAGGCGGGCAATAGAAGCTGCCGGATCGGCACAGGCCGCGGCTTCTTCCGGGAAGATCGTGGGGATTTCCCCGTGATCGGCCGGTGCCAAACGGGCTTCGGCACGCTGCAAGAATTCGTGGAAACGAGTGGCTACGGTTTCATCGGGCCACGGGTAGGAAAGCTCTACATAGCGTTCCAGCGCTTCCACGTACGTCATTTCGTCAATATCGCCAAAGTAGGGCTTGGCGGTCTTATTGATCGCGGTAATGATTTCTTCGCGCCGCGCCGCAATTTCTTCCGGCTTGCCGTCCAGTTCGAGGAGCAACCGGGCGGCCTTGGCCGCCGAGTTTTCCACGTTGTACATATCGGCATGCAAGGAAGACTGCGAAGAAGTAATACCTCCGCGCACTTCCCCAGCGGCTACCCAGCCGCCGTTATCTTCCGCCGATACCCCGGGGATATCCACCAGGAGTTGCTTGACGTCTTCCGAAGTCTTCGCTTCCTTCGCGGTCATCGCCGCGGTACCGATAAAGATGCCGTCTACTGGCATGCGGGCCAGGCCGTACTGTTCGGACCACTGGCCGGTCAGGTAGGTCTTGGCACGTTCCGGTGTGCCCAGGCCACCACCCACGGTGATTACCAGGCCGGCTTCCCGCATATCGGCGTAGGTGGCCAGCAGCAGATCGTCCAGGTTTTCCCAGGAGTGGTGCCCGCCGCCGTGGCCGTCTTCTACCTGCACGATGAGCGGAGTGCCCGTGTTCTTCTTGGCGATCTCCACTACTTGCTGGATTTGGTCTACGGTGCCCGGCTTGAAGCAAACGTAGGCAAAGCCTTCTGCCTGCAAACGGTTAATAAGTTGCAGGGCTTCTTCTAGTTCGGGTACGCCCGCGGAAATGGTGACGCCGTCCAGGGGCGCGCCGCCTTGCCGCTGGCGGGAAACCAAGCGGCGGCCGCCAAACTGCAGATCCCACAGGTAACGGTCCAAGAACATGGCGTTGAACTGGGCGGTACGGCCCGGCGCCAGTTCGGCTTGCAGATCCCGCAGGTGCTTGGTGAGCACGGCTTCGGAAGTTTGCCCGCCGCCGCCCAGCTCCGTCCAATACCCGGCATTGGCCGCGGCCGCCACAATATGCGGATCCACAGTAGTTGGGGTCATGCCTCCGAGCATTACCGGCGAGCGGCCGGTAAGCCGCGAAAACGCGGTATCCAGGTAGGTTTCCCCGTTGATTTCCCGCAGGGCGGGCGCAAATGCCGACCAGTCAGCCGTGGTGTATACGCGAGCATCGCCGGTGAGCAGATCATCGCGGGCTTCCGCGGTGGCCGCATCCACGTAGGACAGGCCGGTACCGGCCAGGTTATCGCGGGTGATCTTGCGCAGTGCTACACCCGGGCCGGCATCTACCACGTAGTGGGTGTCTTGGCCGGCTTCCGGTCCCGAAATTTCGGCTACCGCGTTGCGGAATTCTTCCGTCCAATCCAGGTTGTCCGTAAGTACGGCGCGGGCCAGCTTTTCTGCGCCTGCAACAGAAATCCCGCACGCTTGCGCCCAATCATCTACGAGCTGTACGGCCGGTTCGAGCAGATGCGAATGGAAGGGGGCGGCCACGTTCAAGAATTCGGTAACGGGCTGGAGCGGTTCCCCACCGGTCCGCTTAGCTTCCCGGTCTTCCACGGAACGCTTGGCGAGCGCTTCGATTTCCACGATCAGGCCGGCCAGGGCGGCCGGAGAACCGGAAACCACGCAGGCTTCGCGGGTGTTAATAATGCTCAGATCAATATCGGCAAATTCGTCAATCAGCGCGCTGAGCTGTTTTACCGGTACGCCGCGCACGGACAGCATCGGGGTGGATACCCCATCCGGGCCCATGCCGGCCTGTGCGGTCACCTTGGAAGCGGCCGCGCCGATCAGGCGGGCCAGCGCGAAGATCGCCGGCCGGTCCGCGGCCGGAGCGCGCAGGATTTCGGCGGCTAACACGCCTTGGGAGTGGCCGATTGCCAGTTTGGGCTGGGCGTCCAAGTCGAGAGCAGCACCATATTGGAAGAGCAGGATGCCGGGCACGGAAGTGTGCGGGGCTACCCCGCGCGAAGCCGGGCCGCGCCGGCCCAATAGATCAAGCCGGCCCGCCGAAATCAGTGCCAGTTCGGGCACGACCGGGGCGAGCAGGTCTTCGGCCTGGTCGTCCAGCTCGGTCAGGGCGCGCAAAATCTCCGGGTCTGCAATGAGCGCATCAAGCTCGGTCCCCCAGGGTGTGCCCTGCCCCGAGAATTGCAAGATCCATGAAGCTTCAGTACGAAGCGAATCGTAGACGGATGCCATATTTTTTCTCCGTTAGTCCTTAGATGGATGTTTTTCGAGTTACGTTTTTCAGTTATGTTTAGCAGTTTTTCGCACCCAGGTTTCCCCCACACGTCTGCTAGTTAGCGGTGACGTGACTGCGAGAAACAGGGCGGAATTCTGTGCAGCGTGATTTTTTCGCCAGCCGGTGGCGGCCTTTCTTTGCTCGCTGGCGCTGGCCTTCCTTCGGCCTACATGGGAATATTCCCGTGCCGGCGCCGGCCCGTATGCTGGCGGTCCTTAGTGCGCAAGATACGCAGCGATTCCACGAGCGTTTCCCTTGTTGTTTCCGGGGTGATGATCGCGTCGAGTTCGCCACGTTCCACCGAAAGGAAGGGATTCACGTTTTCCCGCGTGTACTGCGCGGCCAGTTCCTGACGTACCGCTTCTACATCTTCTCCGTTCTCTTCTGCTTCCCGTAGGCGCTTGCGGCCGGTAATAGCCACCGCGCCTTCCGCTCCTAGCACCGCGATTTCTGCACCGGGCCAGGAGAAATTAAAATCGCCGCCCAAAGATTTTGAACCCATCACGATGTAGGCGCCACCGTAGGCTTTCCGCAAAATAACGGTGACGAGCGGCGTCGTCGCATTTGCGTACGACCAAATCAGTTTTGCTCCGCGGCGAATAATGCCGGACTGTTCCTGGGCGGTGCCGGGCCGGTAACCGGGCACGTCCACCAGGGTGACAATTGGAACGTTGAAGGCATCGCAGAACTGGACGAAGCGGCCCGCCTTTTCGGAAGCGTCAACATCTAGCGTGCCCGCATCGCACAGCGGCTGGTTGGCAACGATCCCCACGGACTGGCCGTCCAGGGCCGCAAAACCCACCACAATATTCGGGGCGAAGCATTCTTGTACTTGCACGAACTCGCCGTAGTCCACGATGTGCCCAATTACGTCCACCATGTCATAGGAGTGTTTTGAGGATTGGGGTACCAGGCTGGATAGTTCGCGGGCGGCCGCGGCGTCTTCCGGGCCTTCCACATAGTCCCATTTCGGGGTGGGCGCGTTGCAGTGGGCGGGCAGATAGCGCAGGAGCGTACGCGTGTAATCGAGCGCATCTTCTTCGTCTTCTGCCAGGTAGTGGGCCACTCCGGACTGGAAGGAATGCAGTTGTGCCCCGCCCAGTTCGTCGAAGGAAACGTCTTCCCCGGTGGTTGCTTTCACCACGTCCGGGCCGGTCACGAACATGTGTGCGTTATCGCGGGTCATCACCACAAAGTCGGTAAGTGCCGGGCCGTATACGGCACCTCCCGCGCACGGTCCCAAAATGCACGAAATTTGGGGTACTACGCCGGATGCTTCGATCGTTTTCTTAAAGATGCGTCCGTATTGGGAAAGGGCGACGACGCCGTCTTGAATCCGCGCCCCACCCGAATCGAGCATGGAGACGATAGGGATCCGCAATTCCAAGGCTTTCTCCATGAGGGCCACGATTTTGTGGCCCTCGGTTTCGCCCAGGGTGCCCCCGGAAACCGAAAAGTCTTGCGCATACACGGCGACCCGCGCTCCATCCACGGTACCGATACCGGTAACCACGGCCGAACCGGAGTAGCCCTTGGCCATATTGCCGCCGGCGAAACGGCCAATTTCTTGGAAGGATCCCGGATCGCAGAACATGGCGATCCGTTCCCGCGCCGTATTTTTCTTCTGTTTGTGTTGGCGGCTGCGGGCCTTTTCTTCTGCTTTTTCGGCTAGCGCGGCCTGATAATCCGCAAACCCTTCGCGGTCAATATCGCGTGCCGTGTTATCAACGGTCTGCCACTCGTGAATCGAGCGCAAATCTGTTAGTGACACTATTTCTCCTCACCCGGGGTTTGGCCCGTGCCGGCGGCGTCGATGCGCAGCAACGGCTGGTAGGCCGCAACATTTTGCCCGGCTTCCACCTTCACTTCCGTGATCGTCCCGCTGCACGGGGCGTTCACGTAGCTTTCCATCTTCATTGATTCGAGAACGACCAACAGATCGCCTTCGGAAACTTCATCCCCGGGCTTTACCACGCACCGCACCACGATTGCCTGAATCGGCGAATTTACCGTGCCTTGTGCGTCCATGAGCTGGGCGTTTGTGGCCAACGCGGAACGCGCTGCCGAAGTTGCGCGCCGCGGTTGCAAAGCTCGGCGAGCCGCATTCCCACCCGTGCGTACCAGCGAAGTGGGCAGGGAAAGGCGCATGCGCCGGCCATTTACCTCGATCACAAAACTGTGGAGTTCTTCAAGTTCTCCGCTATTTTCTGTGCCGGGCGCAGTGGCTGGTGTGCCTTGCCCCATAACACCGGTTTCAGGGCCGGCGCCTGCCGGGCCCGTTTCTTCTGCGGCCGAAGCTTGGTAGTTCGGCAATACCGTATCTTCAAACCAGCGCGTGGAAGGTACGTGCGGGCTAAATTCCGGCATCCCGATAACGGCGTCGTACATGGCGAGCGGGGTGGCGATACCGGAGATCTCGACCTCGGAAATCACGCGATGGGAGCGGGCAATGGCTTGCTCGCGGTCCGGGGCGGTAACAATCAGCTTGGCGAGCATGGGATCGAAACCGGCGCCAATCACATCGCCTTCTTCGATTCCGGATTCCACGCGCACGCCGTGCCCGGCCGGCCACCGCAGTTTTTTGATCGTCCCGGTGGTGGGAACCATGCCGGTGGCCGGATCTTCGCAAGTGATACGGAATTCGAAGGAGTGGGCGCGCGGGGCAGGGACCGGAGTGAGCCGGTGCCCGGCGGCGATGCGGATTTGTTCGCGCACCAGATCAATCCCGGTAACTTCTTCCGAAACGGTGTGTTCTACTTGCAGGCGCGGATTGACTTCGAGGAAATTTACGCGGCCGTCTGGTTCTACCAAAAATTCGCAGGTGCCCAGGCCTACGAAGTCGACGGCGTCGAACAGGCGGCGCGACCATTCGCGAATAATAGCTTCGGATTTGCCGGGCATGGCCGGGGCCGGGGCTTCTTCAATTAGCTTTTGGTTTCTTCTTTGCACCGAACAATCGCGGGTGGAGATTACTTCGAAATTGCCGTGCGAATCGCGTGCCGATTGAGACTCAATATGGCGGGCGCTGCGGATAAACCGTTCTACGAAGAATTGGCCTAGGTCGTCGCCGTGAATAGCGAAGAAGCGGTCTAGATCGGCCGGGCTTTCGTGCACGGTAATTCCGCGCCCGCCCCCGCCGTCGGTCTGTTTGGTGACGATCGGGAAACCGAAACGCGCTACGAATTCGTCTACGGCCGCGCGGCTGGAAACCGGTTCGGAGATACCGGGTACCGGAGAAACGCCTACCGATTCGGCGAGCCGGCGCGCCTGGATTTTATCGCCCAAGCGAGCCAAAGCCGAGGGGCTGGGGCCAATCCAGCGTAACCCCGCGTCCATTACGGCTTGCGCAAAATCTGGGGATTCGGAAAGGAAACCATAGCCCGGGTGTATGGCATCGGCATGGGAACGCAGAGCCACGTCAATAATTTTTTGCGCGTTCATATAGGTTTCCGCGTATGTGGTGCCGTGCAGGGCATACGCGGAATCTGCCATATCCGTGAACCGGGCTTCCCGATCCGCATCGGCATAGACAGCTACCGATTTAATTCCCATATCTTTCGCTGTGCGAATCACGCGTTCGGCGATTTCCGAACGGTTCGCTACAAGAATTTTTTCAATTTTCACCGAATTATGCCCTCTATCATCGAAACTTCGCCCGCCGTAACGGTGACCAGTCCGTTTTCTGTTTCTAGAACGATTCCGCCGTTTTCTGTGACTTCTACGCCGCGGCCGCATACCGGTTCGGCGCGTGGCCGGTTGACCACCACACCTTCCCGCAAGGTTTCGCAATATTGATTGATCTCTGCGAGCAAGCCGGATTGCCGCGCGCTACCTGTTTCTTCTAGTTGTACGAGCCGGGCTAGCAGGCCTGCCAGATAGGCGGCCGCAAGTTCATCCCGGCTGGGAACCGGGAGGTTTTCTGCCACCACCGAAGTGGAAACCGGGGTAGGCAGGTTAGCGGGTGCGATCTGCAAGTTAATGCCTGCCCCTACCACGGTGCCGATCCGGCCGGGTTTTTCCCCGGCGATTTCTCCGAGGATGCCCCCAAGTTTGCGTGGCGCTCCCGGGTGGAGCACCAAGTCATTAGGCCAGGAAATAAGGGCCGGGATGCCCAACTGGGCCAAGGCTTGGCGGGCCGCGGCTGCAGCGGCCAAAGTAAGCCAGCCGATTTGGGTGCGCAAAGATTCACTTACTTCGAGCACAATCGAAATTAGAAGCGAAGAGCCAGGCGCAGAATACCAGTGCCGGCCTACCCGGCCGCGGCCTGCGGATTGATCATCAGCGATAAGCACGCAGCCATGTTCTACTTCCCCGGCTTGCCATAGCGCCACAAGATCGTCTTGTGTGCTTCCCGTGCGCTCCACGTGTAATACACACGGCGAAATCTGCGCGAGCTGTGGAAACTGCGCTGCTGCTTCCTGCAGTGGTTTCTCCTTCACCGGCCCCTCCTTCCTAGTGGCTCCGCTTCCTATTGGCTCCTACTATCCAGTTTTCCTAGCTAGTTGGTTTCCGAGCTGGCTTCCCAGCCGGTTGACTTCCGAGCTGGCTTCCCAGCCGGTTGACTTCCGAGCTGGTTGCCCAGCCGGTTGGTTTCCGGGCAGGTTTCCCAGCCGGTTGGCTTCCGAGCTGGCGGGTTGGGCTCCGGCTGGAAGCCGGCCGAATTTCGCGCTGTTTAGCCATGCACGCCCGCCGCCACCTACACCAAGTTACTCGACCGTAACTTTACGCAACCGTAACCTAAGATTTTGGGGCGAACACGGACCCTTGCCTTATTTGTGACAGATATCGCCACTCGTTCATTTTTACGACGCGCGTCGTAAAAATGAACATTCCCCACCTTTTGCCCACATCTCGCCATTTCCGGATTACCGGGAGCCCGGCCGGAAGGCTTTCCGGGCAATGTTCATGAAAAACGAGAAACGCACCGCATCCGCGCGATGCTTACATACTTCGTGAGGCCCACTACCGCCCGCATTGTTGTTTATTACCTATTTTCCGGGCGGCCAGGTTTACAACACATTTCCCGGGCGGCCAGGTTTACAAAAAATTTCCCGGGCAGCAAGGCAGACGCGCTTCTATCACAAATAAGGGCGGCGCCTCCCCTATGTTTTCTTGACAGTTTCCTGCCACAAGGAGGCGCCGCCCGCCACGCTAAGCACGCGGCACCGTACCTAGCGCGTTCCACATAGTACACAGCACCGCCCGCGCAGATGGCAATGTGCCCAGTTCAGCGTGCTATATACACATTTGCGACACCCTGTAAAGCATCCCGCAGTTTTTACTGTTTTTTTTCACCGGGCGCGCGGATTCTCACCGCGCGTGCCAAAGCTAGAAAACCCGTACAGAACCCCGCTAAGCCCTGCCAAGCCAAGAAAACCTGGTCGAAACCAAAAAAAATGGGCCGCCACTCGGCAGTTACCGAACAGCGACCCACTTACTGGTTTCTATCTAGCTGCTGATTGGCTAGCTGCTAACTGGCAGCCGGCAGCGTTTTACAAAATGATTTCTGCGCCGAAGGGCGTGTGCTCCGAGGAGTTGCCGATCATAATGCCGATCGGTTCACCTTCGGGAACCACGAAGCTCTTTTCTGCCGGATCCCACACTCCCAGCGGGTGGTTGGAAGCGGCGAGATCGATGGTGATGGTTTCGCGGCGGCTTTCGCCCGGCTGCAGGTTCACGCGTTTGAAGCCCACGAGGCGCTTGGGTGGCTGGTCCTTGCCCGGGATTGCCGCGTATACCTGCACCACTTCGGCACCTTCGCGTTCGCCCGTGTTTTCGAGCAGGAACTGCACGGTTACTTGGCCGCACGCATCCCTCCCGCCCCGCACACCGGCCGCATTAACATCCACATCGTCAAGTTCGAAGGTGGTGTAAGACAGACCGAAACCGAAGGGGAAGGCGGGCTTGACGCCCTGTGCTTGGTACCACCGGTAGCCGATTTGGCGGCCTTCCGTGTAGCGGATTACCGGGTAGCCACCTGCTTCCACAACGCCCGGGTAGCGTTCCGGATGGCCGTGGTAAATCGTGTGTTCTTCCCGTTCGGGGTAGGTCATCGGGAGCTTGGCCGAAGGATTGACCTTCCCGAAGAGCACATCGGCTACCGCGTGGCCATCTTCTTGGCCCTGGTTAAAGGCTTCGAGGATTGCCGGCACTTGGCGCCGCCACGGGGTGAGCACCGGATCGCCGTCCTTGAGCACGAGTACCGTGCGCGGGTTTACGCCAAGTACCGCGAAAAGCATTTCGTCTTGGCGTAGCGGCAAGCTCAAGCTGCTTTGGTCGCCACCTTCGGTGGTTTCCAGGCCCGCCATAACGACGACGGTATCCGCCCCGGCCGCGGCTTGCTTAGCCTCTTCCAGGTTGGACATGTCGGCTGCCACCACGAAGGATTCCACGGTGGCGCTGCCACCCAGTTCGGCAATAACATCTTCCATGCCGGGTACCGGCGGGACTTCGTAGAGCGGAACCACCTGCGAAGAACCACCGCCGCAGTTGGCAATATGGTTCACGTATTTATCCACACCCAGGATGAGGATCTTGCCTTCGGGGGCCAGTGGCAACAGTGGCTGGCCGGCAACGGCGTCGTTCTTCAGGAGGGTGATAACCCGGCCGGCGGCGCGCCGCGCGAAACGACCCCCGATTTCCGGATCGATCTTTCCGACCTGGCGCGGCTTATCGAACATCCCCAGCGCGAACATTACGCGGTAGCGGCGCACCAAAGCCCGGTCAATCGTTTCGATTTCCAGGATGCGTTCCTTGAGCATACGTTGCAGGGCTGCGGCGTTGTACCACTTGTTATCGGGCATTTCGTGATCCATACCGGCATTCAGGCCGCCGGCGGTAGAACGCGTGGCCCAAAAATCAGACTGTACGTATCCTTCAAAGCCCCACTGTTCGCGCAGCACCCCGGTGAGCAATTCGAAACTATCGGTCACATACGTACCGTTGAAACGCTGGTAGGAGGCCATAATCGAAGCGGCATGACCGTCCTTGACGCACATTTCGAAGGGGAGCAAATAGATTTCGTGGGCAACGGCTTCGTCCACGCGCACGTCGTAGCGGAAACGTTCCTTTTCCTGATCGTTGAATACGAAGTGCTTGGGCATGGCAATTACTTCATTAGCCTGAATACCCTTGGTTACTTCCACGCCCATAGCTCCGGTGAGATAGGGATCTTCGGAGAAGTATTCGAAGTTGCGCCCGCCGATCGGCACGCGGTTCATGGTCACGCCCGGGGCTTCCAGCACATGCTGGGCTAGCGTGTGAGCTTCGCGGCCCATGGTGTCGCCGTATTCATAGGCAATTTCCGGATCGAATGTAGCGGCAATACCCATCGAAGAGGGCATAGCGGTGGCCGGCGGTGAGGGCTGGCCATCACCCATCCCAACGCCTACCGGGCCGTTAGTAACCGCGAAATACGGAATCCCGAGCTCTTCTATACCGTCTACATGCCGCAAAATCTCAATCTGGTTGAGATCCGCATCCGGATCGGTCATATCCAGATCGTAAATATCTAGCGTCGGAGTGCTACCGCCCAGCTGTTGCGCTTTTTGTTCGAGAGTCATGGCGGCCACGAGAGCTTTTGCGCGCTCATCGGGCGTCTTTGTGGTATCCATCCACTCGTGCATGTTTATTCCTCTCCGTTATTGAGGCTTCGCCGTTGAAAACATCCGTTTCACCGTCGAATAACCGAAGCTTTCGGGTGCTTTCCATTATCGCCCCCAGCGGGCATTGTGGCTAGGGACACACGGTACGCGGTCTTTTGTGAGCACGCGCGTTTCGGTATTGCGCTTACCCCGGCCCACCCCGGCCCGCCCCGGCCCGCCCCAGCTCTGCCTTCTACCCTTGCCCCGCCCCGGCCCGGTTTCACCCCGCCACCTCCCCCGCGCGCAAGGCGGGTGAGCTTTCTCGCACGGCTAGCGCACGAGACTAGCAGCAAGAATGAATGATTATCCGCTATAGTGCATTTTTAACGCATGCCGGATGGGGTACTTGCAGGGCATATAACCCATTATTCCGGCAGGCAGATAATTCCGGCCGGCGAATATACACAGGGAGGGAACAGTGAATCGCACCCCAGCTCGGGTTGCTATGGCGGCGCTCGTATGTTTTGGCCTAAGCGCCTGTACGCCCGCGGTTAGCGCTTTCGATAATGATCCCGGGGAAACCGGATACGACGTTTCGCATATAGAAGCGGTCCCGGAAATTGCCGCGCAAGTTCCGGAAAATATTCGCGCGCGCGGGGTGCTACGAAACGGAGCTTCCACGAACTGGCCCCCGCTCGAATACCGCAAATCTGACGGCCAAACCCCCACCGGGTACGAAATCGACCTGACCCGGGCACTCGCGAAAGTAATGGGCTTGCGCGATGGCACCACCCAGCACACGGAATTCGATGCGCTCCTGCCACAAATCGGAACCAAGTTCGACGTCGGACTTTCGGGCTTTACGGTAACCAAAGAGCGCTTGCAATCTTTCAATATGATCGCCTATTCGCAAGCGGGGACTTCGTGGGCGGTGGCAGCTGGTAATCCGGCCGCGTTCACGCCGGAAGATCCGTGTGGCTTCACCATCGGCGTGCAAACTGGCACTTCGCAATATGACTTCTTGAAGGAAACCAGTGCCCAGTGCGCTGCGGAAGGCAAGCCGGAAATCACGATCATGCCGATGCAAAGCCAAGCGCAAATCTCGGTGAAGGTTGCTTCCGGCCAATACGATGCCACCTTGGCCGATTCGCCGGTAATCGGATATTCGGTAGTTCGCACCGAAGGCAAACTGGAACATATTGGCGAGGAATTTGATTCGGCCCCGCAAGCCGTCGTCGTTCCCCTAGATGATCCGGAATTAGCCCAGGCCGTGGAAGACGCCCTCAACTACCTCATCGATACCGGTGAACTCGAAAAGATTCTTTCCTATTACGGGGCCAGCGGAATTGCGCTACCCCACGCCACTTTGAACCCGGAGGTCAACTAATGCACACCACCGACTCACAAGAAACCAATTCCGCGCTTTCCGCGCCCGCCGCGGCGAACGGCAAAGCAAACGCCGGCGCGAACAGCACGGTAGCGGCTACCGCGAGCGCCGGAGCGGCCACCGCGAGCGCAGGAGCGGCCACCGCGAGCGCAGGAGCGGCCACCGCGAGCGCAGGAGCGGCCACCGCGAGCGCAGGAGCGGCCAGTAAACCGGATCTTATTCATCCGCAGTCGCACCTAAAGATTTCGAATATTGTGCTGGGCGTGGTGATCGCGATTTTGGCGGCCATGCTGGTTTCGGCGCTGGTGGGAAATGAGGCTTTCCGTTGGGATCTCGTCTTTTCTTACCTGTTCGATAAGCGGATTTTGCGCGGGGTGCTGTTCACGATTTTGCTGACGGTGGGCGCGATGGTCATCGGCATTATTTTGGCGCTTACGATGGCGCTGTGGCGCCAGTCCACAAATCCGCTTTTGCGCGGGGTGGCCTGGGTGTATATCTGGTTCTTCCGGGGTACGCCTATTTATACCCAGCTGATTTTCTGGGGTTTGCTGCCCTCGCTGTATTCCACTTTTTCGCTGGGAATTCCCTTCGGTCCAGAGTTTATTACTTTCGAAACCAGCCAGGTTTTCACGCCGCTGGTTTCTGCGCTGCTGGGCCTGGGGCTCAATGAGGGTGCTTATCTAGCGGAGATTATTCGTACCGGTTTCCAGTCCATCGACCCGGGCCAGCGGGAAGCCGCGCTCGCTTTGGGGATGACTCCGCGCACGATTACCAGGCGGATTATTTTCCCGCAAGCTATGCGTATTATTATTCCGCCCACCGGAAATGAAACGATTTCCATGCTCAAAACCACTTCCCTGGTGGTCGCGGTGCCTTTCACTTTGGAGCTTACGTTTACGACGACGGACCTGGGCTCGCAAACCTATTTGCCGATTCCTTTCCTGATGGTGGCCGCCATTTGGTATTTGGCTATTACCTCGGTACTCATGGTGGGGCAAGCGCGTTTGGAACGACATTTCGGACGCGGGCACAACCCGCGCGCCAACGCCGCGAAAGCTGCCGGTACTGGCGGTGAGCCGGAAAATGGTGCTGGCCTGGCTAGCGGTGGGCCGGGCACTGGCAAAGGCCGGGCCGGGGCGGCCACGGCGCGCGGTACCCAATTTTTGGATGTAACGCCCTAGGCGCGGCGCGGACCGCTGAGCTACCACACATAGTTACGAATTTTTATAGAACGGCATACATAAGAACGGTGACGCAGATGGAAACCAAGGCAGAAGAAATGCAAGCACCTGACCCCGGGAATACGCCCGGAAACACGCCCAGCAACACACCCAGCAACACACCCGGTAACGCGCCCAGTAACACACCCGGCAACACACCCGGCAACGCGCCCGAAACCGCTGTACCCGGTAACGCGCCCGGCAACACACCCGGTAACGCGCCCGAAACCGCTGTACCCGGTGCCGTGCCCGCCGCTGCGCCGGTAGCAACCGCGCCCGATACTGCCTCTACCCCGCTGGTGCAAGTGGTGGACGTCCACAAGTATTTTGGGGATTTGCATGTACTCAAGGGCATCAATTTGGAAGTTCAGCAAGGTGAAGTGCTGGTGCTTTTAGGGCCTTCTGGGTCTGGTAAGTCCACGCTTTTGCGGTGTTTGAACCAGCTGGAAAACATTTCGGCAGGCCGCATCTACGTAGATGGCGAGTTGCAGGGGATGACGGAATCGCCTGCCCCTACAGGGTTCGCTTTGTGGAACGCGAAACGGCAAGGGGCGATTACGGCGGCGGGTACGTGGTTGCAGAAACGTTCCGACGCCGAGGTGGCGGCGCAGCGGGCCCGCATGGGGATGGTGTTCCAGCGTTTTATTTTATTCCCGCATATGACGGCTTTGGAAAACGTGGCGGAAGCACCGGCCCAAGTGGCCGGTTTGCCGGCCGCGCAAGCGCGCGAAAAAGCCGCGCACTATTTGGCCCAGGTGGGCCTTTCGGACCGGCAAGACCACTATCCTTCCGAACTTTCGGGCGGCCAGCAGCAGCGCGTGGCGATCGCGCGGGCCTTGGCTATGGAACCCGAAATCATGCTTTTTGATGAGCCGACCTCCGCGCTCGATCCGGAACTGGTAGGCGAAGTATTGGCCGTGATGAAGGATTTGGCCGCGGCTGGGATGACTATGGTTGTGGTTACCCACGAAATTGGTTTCGCGCGGGAGGTGGCCGATAACGTGGTGTTTATGGATGCCGGTTCCATTGTGGAACAGGGCGCCGCGGAACAAGTTATTGACCACCCGCAAGAACCGCGCGCTCAGGATTTCTTCACCTCAATCCTGTAGCGCGCGGCGCGGCCCGCGCGACCCACGCGAGCATTTGTTTAGGGGTGTCTTCCGCGCCCCGGCCGCATTCCCGCTGGCGCGCGACCCACGCGAGCATTTGCTTAGGGACGCGCGGGCATTTGCCTACGCAGCAGGGTTTTCCTTTTGCGCGAGTGCAGCCTTGCCCGCTTCCAAAGTTTCGATGATTTTATCGACGTCGTACACGCAACCACGCCAAATACCACCGGAAACATCTTGCAGCACGGACCACAAACGCGTATCTGCGGGCAGATCCGGATCGGGCTGCAGATCCGGATTCGAGGGCCGGTTTGCTAACACCTGGGCACCTTCTGCATAGGAAAGCGGGGTTTCGGCACTGCCCACGAAATTGAGAGAACCGTCTAGGTTCACGGTATCCACCACGATTTCGATCAGATCCCCATCTTGGATCTTGCCAATTGGGCCGCCTGCCAAAGCTTCGGGCCCCACGTGCCCGAAACAGGCCCCGGTGGAAACCCCGGAGAACCGGGCGTCCGTAATCAGCGAAACATGCTTACCGTAAGGCAACTGTTTGAGCGCGGATGTGAGCTGGTAGGTCTCTTCCATGCCGGTACCGCGCGGGCCCACACCGGCCACGATCATAACGTCGCCCGCCTTGATCTTGCCGTCCTTGAGGGCTGCGATCGCTGCCTTTTCGGAAGCGAAAACGCGGGCCGGGCCAGTTTGGCGGAACACGCCGTCTTCCCCTACTACGCTCGGATCGATCGCGGTGGATTTCACCACGGATCCTTCCGGGGAAATATTGCCCTTCGGGAAGGTCACCGTGGAGGTGAGGCCGCGTTCCTTGGCTACCTCGATATCCATAATCACATCGCCCGGATCGGTGTGGTTCTTTTCCCGCAACCGTTGCTGTACTTGCTGGCGCCGATCCGAAGTTTCCCACCAGTCCAAGTTTTCGCCCAGGGTCTGCCCCGAAACGGTGAGCACATCTTCATGCAAAAGCCCCAGTTCGCGAATCTTGAGCATGGCTTCGGGCACGCCGCCGGCCAGGAATACCACACCTGTGGGGAACATAACCGGGCCGATCGGCAACACCGAAACAATTCGCGGCACGATCTTATTGATCCGCGACCAATCGTCCACGGTTGGTACCCGGCAACCCGCCTCATATGCAATCGCCGTCAAATGCAAGAGCAAGTTCGTAGACCCACCAAAAGCGGCGTGCATAATCATCGCATTTTCGATTGCCTTATCGGTGATAATGTCGCGCGTGCAAATTCCTTGTTCCTTCATACGGTGCAAGGCGCGCGCCGAAGCAGTGCCGAGGTCTTTCCAGATTGGTTCGCCAGAAACGCACAGGGCCGAATGTGGCAAGGCCAGCCCCAAAGCTTCACCAACTACCTGGGAGGTGGCGGCGGTCCCCAAGAACTGGCAGCCCCCGCCACCGGAAGCGCAGGCCCGGCACCCTTCCAGGGCCGCATAGTCCAGATCAATCTCCCCGGCCGCATAGCGAATCCCAATGGTTTGGATCGTGCCGAGGTCCTCCCCAACCGTAGGCTGGCGCGTAGCCCCGCCCGGCACCAAAATCGTGGGCGTATCGTGCTGGGAAGCAAGTGCCATCATGGTGGCGGGCAAGCCCTTATCGCAAGAAGCAATACCCATTACCGCTTTCCGGGTGGGTAGGGAACGAATAATTCGGCGCATCACGATCGCCGCATCATTACGGTAAGGCAGGGAATCGAACATGCCGATAGTGCCCTGCGAGCGCCCATCGCACGGATCGGAAGTGTATCCCGCGTAGGGCACATCCCCTTGCCGTTTTAGTTCATTGGCGGCTTCTTCGATCAGCATTCCCAATTCGAAATGCCCGGTATGTAGGCCCAGCGCGGTAGGCGTGCCATCTTCCCCGCGCATACCACCCAACGTGGAGATAATCATGACGTCGTCTTGCCCGATCGTCTCGGGGTCCCACCCCATCCCCACACCTTGGGTCATCGAAAACAGCACCCCGGAAGGGGCTTCCCGCAGTTGTTTAGCGGTCAGTGGCAGGCGCCCTTTCGGCCCGGGCGCGTGCGTATCTACGTGGTAAAACTCCAGTTCGCGGGGTTGATAAATCTCATCTAGTAGGTTGCTCATATCATTCTCCTTTGAATCTTATGCATCCTTCGCGGTTGTGGTTCTCAGTTTCAGGTGGTAACGATCCCTTCTGCTTCCATTAGTGCTTCTACCTGGGCGAGTATGCCGCTGATTTGGGTGCGTGCCTCCTCCGTAAGTGGCGCGCTCGTGGCCGCGCTACGCGGGGAAATATCGAGCCCGCGTTGCCGGGTTGCTTCCTTGATCGCGGCCGGGAAGAAGGTGACGACGCCGTACAGCGCCGAGGCTGCGTCCAATATCCGCTGCACACTGCGGATCCGGGAAAGATCATTTTCCTGGATTGTGGCAACCCCGGCCGCGCATACTTCGGGGAACACATTGGATAGCCCAGCAATGCAGCCATTCCCACCCGCGAGCACATTGTGGAAGAAGTTTTCGTCCATTCCCGAATAGAAAATGAAATCCGGGGCTAACGGGCTTACTTCGGCAATTAGCTGGCGCGTGCCCGCCACATCCGAAATCGTGTCTTTGATGCCAACAATATTCGGATGTTTTTCTACCAGCTTTCGGATTAGGGGCCCGGTAAGAGGATTTCCAGTACGGTCCGGGAAATTATATAGATACACGGGTTTGTCAGCTAAAGCCTGCGCGATCTGGGAAAAATGGGCGAAGAGATCTTCCTCGGAAAGCCGCATATAGTACGGGGCTATGAGGATCACGCTATCGGCGCCATGGTCAAAAGCATAGCGGGATAGTTCCACGCTTTGCGCTACGGAATTAGCACCGGTTCCGACCATGAGATGGGTTTTCCCGGTCAGTTCTGCCCCGGCAAGGCGAATCAGTTCTTGCTTGCGGGCGGCGTCGAGGGCGAAAAACTCTCCCATAGAACCGAGCAGTAAAATACCGTCCAACCCGGAAGCGCAGAGTTTATTCCAATGGGTCCGGCAGGCATCGGCGTCGATACTCCCGTCCTCGCGGAACGGGGTGATAACCGGGCACAAGTATTTTGGTGCGGGAACTGTTCGCTGCGGGAGCGCAGGTGCGGCCGCAGGATTTTTAGCGGTAGTAGCGGAAGCACGGGCAGAGGTCAAAGTTATTCCTTTCTCTAGCTAAGCGTGATGGGGGATTTCAGCGCTGCATTGTTTTTCAGCAATTGTCCGCGCCGCCCCGCACGCTTAGACGAAGACGTTGATGAGCAGGATCCACACAATTCCGAGTACGGAAACCAGGCAGGTTTGCACGGACCAGGTTTTGAAGGTTTGGCCCACGCTGAGGTGGAAGTATTCCTTCACGAGCCAGAAACCGGCGTCGTTCACGTGGGAAAGGAAAGTGGAACCGGCACCGATCGCGAGCGCCATGAGGGCCAATTCCACCGGGACCATGCCGGCGGCAAGTGGTGCCACGATACCGGCCGCGGTAATGGTGGCAACGGTAGCGCTACCGGTGGCAACGCGAATGAAAGCGGCTACTAGCCAAGCGGCAAGCAGCGGGGAGATTGGCAGGCCGGAAAGCCAGCCGCCAATAACGTCGGCAATACCGGAATCCACCAGGGTTTCCTTGAAGCCGCCGCCCGCACCCACGATGAGCAAGACGGAAGCGATCGGGGCGAAGGAGCCGCCGATAATATCGGAAACTTCAGAAAGGCTTTTCCCGCGGCCCAGGCCGAGCACAATAATTCCGTAGAGCACGGCTACCAAAAGTGCCACGAGCGGCTTGCCGAGGAAGGCCACCAGGTCCGATTCCCAGCCCACGATCTCGAAGATCGAATGCAAGAGCATGAGGACCACGGGAATTAGCACGATCAGTACGGAAGCGAAGAAACTGGGCCGCTCGCTGTGTGCGACTTCCGATTGGTGGCCTTCGAGGTGTTCGTCGGTTACGTGCGTGGGCACGAGTTTTGCCATGGGCCGAGCCAGCAGCGGGCCGGCGATAATCACCGTGGGGATGGCAATAATCAGGCCGATTCCCAAGGTGAGGCCAATATTGGCGCCCAAGGTGTCGATGGCGATAAGCGGGCCCGGATGGGGTGGCACGAAGCAGTGCAAACACACTAGGCCGGCCAGCGCTGGCATGGCCAGTAGCATGAGTGGCTGTTTCGTGCGGCGCGCCACCAGCATGATCACCGGGACCATGAGCACCACGCCCACTTCGAAGAAGAGCGGGATGCCGATGATAAAGGCAATTAGGGCCATCGCCCACGGGAGCCGTTTGGTTCCCGTAGCCCCAATAATGGTTTCTACGATTTGATCGGCGCCACCGGAACGTATCAGTAGTTCGCCGATCATGGACCCGAGGACGATGAGTACTCCTACCCCGCCTACGGTGCTTCCCAAACCTGTGGTGAAGGAGGAGAAGGCATCCAATAGTGGCGTGCCCGCGATTAGGGCCATCACAAAGGAACCGAAGAGCAGGGCGAGGAAGGGATGCACTTTGAGTGCGGTAATCAAAAGGATAATGAGGGCAACACCCACCAGCGCGGCCACGATGAGCTGGGTGGGAGAGGCACTGCTCGCAGCGCCTACCGCCGCGGTAAGCGGCAATGTCTGGGTCAGAATTCCAGCCATTGGACTCCTTCCATCAAATACGGTAAATTCACGTTGTGCGAATTTCAGTCCGTCTATCTGAATTTAACCTCACGGTAGCGAGAAAAGTGCATTCCATCAACCGGAACCGCGTTTTAGCAAAATGAATCTTGCTTAATTCTGAGTATTTTTCGGCAGGTTTTAAGCCAAAAGGCCCAAAACTCCGGTATCTTCCAAGTAACCGAAAGCTTGGAGCCACGGCCGCACGACGGTGTGCCAGCATGTGCCCGCACGCCTCAGGCTCACCGCCGCACGCCAAAGGCAAACCGGTTTGCCGGGCCTGCTGGTTTGCCGGGCCTGGCAAGAACAAGCGTTGTAGGAAAGAAGTAGAGCGATGAGTCAGCACACTGTACACGGTGATAGCGCGTATTATCACGGCGATACCCAGCCTCATACCCAACCTTTGGTTTCCCAGCCACTGGTTTCCGCGGACCTTAGTAAACTCAAGGGTGCCGATCGTGTTTTGGCTCTCCTCATCGTGCTCGCTCACCGGCCCCAAGGTGCCAGTTTGGAAGAACTGGCGGAAATTATGGCGGCCCCAAAATCCACCGTGCATCGTTCCCTAAGTTCGCTGGTTAAATCCGAGCTGGTAACGAATTCTGCACATGGACGCTACGAAATAAGTGACGAATTTTTGCGCCTCGCTTTTACCTATGCCGAATCACGGCCGCTTACCCAGCGCGTGCAACCAATTCTGAACCGTTTGGTGGCACGGTTCGGGGAGACCGCGCACTATGCGGTACTTGATGGTAACCGCGTGATCTATCAAGCAAAGGCCGAACCGCAGGGCCGTGCTGTAAAACTAACCTCGGTAGTGGGCGGCGCTAACCCGGCCCATGCCACCGCCGTCGGCAAACTCCTCCTCGCTTATAAAACCCACACGCTCACGGACCTCTACGAAATATTGGGCCTCACTCCGCCGAGTACACCGAATACACCGAATACTGGCGCCGCCGTAACCGGCAAAGCGCGCCCCACTGCCTCCGTAACCGGCAAAGCACACGCAGCTGCCCCCGCACACGCCACCAAAACCGGCGTGGCAAGTGGGCCGGCTGCACTCAGCGCGGGTAGCACGCCCGAATTGGAGAGGCGCACGGCCCATACCATTACCTCGGTACCGGAATTGTGGAAAGAACTAGAAATCATTCGCGCCCAGCAATACGCGGTGGATCGCGAGGAAAGCGAAAACGGGCTCAACTGCCTGGCCGTGCCGTACTACGCGCCGGGTAGTCAATATTTGGCCGGCGCGATCAGCGTTTCAGCAATTGCCTTCCGCATGCCGCTCCACGTTTTAGAAGAAAACGTGGCGGAAATCCGCGAAATCGTAAATACCAGCGGGCAGTAAAACGAGGCGAAGGTAACCGCGCGGTCTTGCCTAACTATTGCCTAACTAACGGCGCCCCTATCTAATTAGCAGGTGCCTAATTAGCAGGTACCTATTTAGTAGGCACCTAATTAGCGCCTAATTAGCAGCGCCACAAAATAAACGGCCCGGGCAGGGAAAACGCATTCCCAGCCCGGGCCGTAGATATATGTTTTTACTTTTTCGTACTACCGTGCGCTGCGCACACAGCGGGTTTTTACTGCCGGTGTTCGCGGTAGTAGGCAATCAGCGCGCGCGTGGATGAATCTTGGGCCGCAAGTGCCTCTTCATCTCCGGCAATAGCGGGTGCCAGGTCGATTGCCATTTGTTTGCCCAGTTCCACACCCCACTGGTCGAAGGAATCGATCCCCCATACCACGCCTTGAGTGAAGGTGATGTGTTCGTAGAGGGCAATGAGCTGGCCGAGCACTGCCGGCGTGAGTGCTGGCGCCATGATAGACGCCGTCGGCTTATTACCCGGGAACACGCGGGCGGGCACGATTTCTTCCGGTGTGCCTTCAGCCCGTACCTCATCGGCCGTCTTTCCGAATGCCAAAGCCTTCGTTTGGGCGAAGAAGTTACCGAGGAACAGCTCATGCTGGTCTGCTTCCCCATCCCGCAAAGCGTAGGTGGGGTTGGCAAAAGCAATAAAATCTGCGGGGATAAGCTGCGTGCCCTGGTGGATCAGCTGGTAGAAAGCATGCTGGCCATTAGTACCAGGTTCGCCCCAGAACACTTCGCCAGTTGCGGTAGTAACCGGGCTGCCATCCCAGCGCACCCGCTTGCCATTCGATTCCATGGTGAGCTGCTGCAAATAGGCCGGGAAACGGTGCAGGTACTGCGAGTACGGGAGCACGGCGTGGGTGGCCGCCCCGAAGAAGTTCACGTACCACACATTGAGCAAGCCCATCAGCAAGGGCACGTTCTTTTCCGGTGCTGCCTGCGCGAAATGCTCATCGATCGCATGGAAACCGGCCAGGAAATCGTCGAAATTATCCGGGCCAATCGCAATCACCAGGGAAAGGCCAACCGCGCTGTCTACCGAGTAGCGGCCGCCCACCCAGTCCCAGAACCCGAAGGCATTCTCCACCGAAATACCGAACTCGGATACCTTCTCCAAATTGGTGGACACCGCCACAAAGTGCTTAGCTACGGCGTCGGCACTTTGTACCCCGCGCGCCGCCAACTGCTGGAGCAACCAGGTACGTGCCTGGCGCGCATTCGTAAGGGTTTCCAGGGTGGTAAAGGTTTTGGAGGCAACGATAAACAACACGGTTTCTGGATCGACGCCGCGTAGCTTCTCCCCCACATCGGTGGGATCAATATTGGAAATAAACCGGCATTCTAAACCGTCCTTTACGTACGGTTTAAGTGCTTCATAGGCCATTACCGGCCCAAGGTCGGAACCACCGATCCCAATATTGATAACGGTGCGGATCGGTTTACCCGTCACGCCCTTCCATTCGCCCGAGCGGACCGCGCGCGCAAAATCGTACATGCGGCCTTTCACTTCATGCACATCGGCCACCACGTTTTGCCCATCTACTACGAGCTCATCGGTGGCCGGGCGGCGCAAAGCCGTATGCAAAACCGCGCGGTCTTCAGTGGTGTTGATATGCGCGCCAGCATACATAGCATCCCGGCGTTCGAGCACCTTGGTTTCCGCGGCCAGTTCTAGGAGGGCATCACGCACCGGCGCCGTCAAATAAGACTTCGAAAGATCTACGTTGAGGCTCCCCGCCTCATACGTGAACTCGCTGGCCCGTTGCGGATCAGCGGCAAACCAGCTCCGGAAATCCACCTGGAAATCCGCATACAATTTTTCGAGTTTCGCCCATGCGGCCGTACTCGTGGGATCAATTGGTTTCTGCATGAATCCTCCACGTTGAAGAGTATGTAACACAACCATCCTAACCAACGCCGCGCACTGTGGTATAGGCCGCTTTGTGCAGGCGCGCCAGCCAGACAGGTCGCATTTCTGCCCCCGAAAATACTGCCCCGCTAGCGGCTCATCGCCCCGCAAACGGCTGTTACCCTCCCCCGAAAAAGCAGACGCCCACTACCCGCCCCGAATTACACCTGCTACCCGCAAAGCTGCTACCCGCAAAGCTACTACCCGCAAAGCTACTACCCGCCCCAAAATGATCGCGCGGCAAACCGGCAGTATGCAGCAAACCCGCAGATAGCAGCCAAGTTTGAAGAATCGCGGGCTTAAATCCCGCCTAAATCTTCCCCCATTTGAAAGAATTATCGGAGAAACAAGTGAGGAGAAGCCCATGGCGAATCTTGAATCTATTAGGCAGGCGAGTGCTTCAAGCCAAAATGTGCCTTCTACGGAAGAGCTAGCTGGCCCTGGCCTGGTTCACTCAGACCGTCCGAAGCTCGCCGTTCTCACCTCTGGTGGCGATGCTCCCGGAATGAATGCTGTGTTGCGCGCGGTAGTACGTACTTCTTTGCAAAATAAATGGCAGCCCTGTGTAATCCACGAAGGTTGGAAGGGGGCGATTGCCGGTGGCGATTTCATCCAGCCCGTGGTGTGGGGAGATATGTCTTCCATCTTGGAAAAGGGCGGCACCGTGATTGGTTCGGCGCGTTCCTCCGAATTTCGGGAGCCGGAAGGCCAACGCGTTGCCGTCAAAAACTTTGTACAGGCAGGGATTGACCACCTGGTAGTGATCGGCGGGGATGGCTCACTCACCGGCGCCAACCTACTCCACGAACGCTGGCCAAAATATTTAGAAGAACTGGTAGCCAGCGGGGATATTACGAGCGAACAGGCCGCAAAATATCCGGAACTGCAAGTGGTGGGCGTGGTCGGCTCGATTGATAACGACCTCGTAGGTTCAGATATTACGGTAGGTACGGATACGGCCCTGCACCGTATTTTGGATGCGATTGATGCGATTACTTCTACCGCGGCTTCTCACCAACGCACTTTCATCGTGGAAGTAATGGGCCGGCGGTGCGGATATTTGGCTTTGCAAGCGGCCGTGGGTGGCGGTGCCGACTACGTGTTTATTCCCGAACATCCACCGGAAGACGGTTGGGAAGACGCCATGTGTAACCGTCTCACCCAAGGCCGGCAAGCCGGGCGGCGCGCGCAGATCATTATTGTGGCGGAAGGTTGCGAGGATCGGCACGGCGAAAAAATCACGGCCCAACGGATCCAACAAGCAATCAAAGACCGGTTGCACGAATCTCCGCGCATCACCGCCCTCGGGCACGTGCAACGCGGTGGCACTCCTTCCGCTTATGACCGGTGGATGTCTACTTTGCTTGGCTACACCGCCGCCGTGGAACTCATGGGGATGCAAGCCGGCGATGACTCCTGCATTATCGGCGTATGCAATAACCAACTGCAGCGTTTGCCGCTGGTTAAAGCGGTAGCTAACACGCAACAGGTAGCGCAGGATCTTGCCGCTGGTAATTACGACGCCGCAGTGGCCAGCCGCGGCAAGGGGTTCCAGCAGATGCTCAATATTTTCTCGGCGATCTCCCGGCCCTTCCCCGCCCCCAAACCGCGGCCCGATGGGCGTAGCCCGCGCCTGGCCATTATGCATGTGGGCGGGCTGGCCCCCGGAATGAATCCGGCGGCGCGCGCGGCGGTACGGCTCGGCATTGACCGCGGCTATACCATGTTGGGAGTAGAAGGCGGATTCCCCGGTTTGATTGCGGGAGACGTCCGCGAACTGCACTGGATGGACGTGGATTCTTGGGCTGGTTTAGGCGGGGCTGCTTTGGGCACGCGCCGCGCGATCCCCACGATCGACCAGTACTTCACGCTTGCCCAGTCGATTGAGAAAAACCAGATTGACGGGATTATTCTCATTGGCGGCCTGGCCGGTTACGAAGCAGCTTTGGCACTTACCCAGGAACGGCATCGCTACCCGGCTTTCAATATTCCGATCGTGTGTGTACCGGCCACGATTGACAACAATTTGCCGGGCGCAGATTTGTCCATCGGAGCGGATTCGGCACTGAACACTAATGTGCGCGCAATCGACAAAATTCGCGAATCGGCTTCGGCTACCAACCGGTGTTTCGTGGTGGAAGTAATGGGACGCCGCTCCGGGTATTTGGCTTTGATGAGCGGGATCGCTACCGGGGCCGAACAGGTATACCTTTTCGAACTGGGTATTACTCTCAAACAGCTCACTAATGATTGCCAGCGGATGATCCGTTCCTTTAGCGGCACCCGCACCCTCTACTTGGTAATCCGCAATGAGAACGCTTCCAAGTACTACACCACTGAGCTCCTGGCTAATATTTTCGAAGAAGAAGGCGGCAATCTTTTCGATGTGCGGGCCAATATTATTGGCCACCAGCAACAAGGCGGCGAACCCAGCCCATATGACCGGACGCTCGCGGTGAAACTCGTAGACGCCGCCCTAGACGAAATCGACCGGCAATTCGATTCGGGCCGTTTCGCTTCCCGTTATGTGGGGCAGGTGCGCGGCGAATTTGTAACCCATCCGATCCTCCACATGGACGAGCAGATGAATATGGAAACCCGCCTACCCTATGACCCGTGGTGGTTGGGCGTATTACCGGTGCTCTACACCGTAGGAGAACGTTTCTGGGCGGGCGAACAACTACCGCTAGATCTATACACCCGCAAATACCCAGACAAATACCTGGACTAGCGCCAACTAACACGAGCGCACAAGTTCGCGAACACCACCCAACGCTAACTATATGGAAGCGCCAGGTACCACAGGTACCAACTGCGCGGCCAATGAACTGCGTAGCTGACTACCAACTCGCGTTACCTCAGCGCAATAGAGCGCCCCGCACCGGCTAGGTTTAGTTCCTGCCTGGTGCGGGGCGCCCTAATTTATCTACAAGTGCGCCGGTTGCCGAGGCACCCGCTTCGCCGTACACCCGCTTCGCCGGACACCCGCTTCGCCGGACACCGGTTGTCGAGGGAGTCGGCTGCCGCGGCACGGGTTTGTGCCGCGCCCGCAGTTTGTTCTTATTGTGCTTTGACTTCTGCCAAGTAGGCGTCCGGATCGAAGGGTTCGTATTGGCCGATTGGGCTTTCTTGCTTTTCCCGCTCGTCGATCTTCTTGCCGGCAATCCGGTCCATAATCATGGCGATCGCGCCATCTCCGGTCACGTTCGTGGCGGTACCGAAGGAATCGAGCGCAATATAGGTGGCAATCATGAGCCCCACCTGGGCATCATTGAAGCCGAGCATGGAAGTAATAATGCCGATCGATGCCATAATCGCCCCGCCCGGCACGCCCGGTGCGGCAATCATAATAATGCCGAGCATGCAAATGAAAGCAATCCACTGCCCGGTAGTGATCGGCATCCCCTGCGTGAAAGCAATCGCCATGGCAAAAGCCGTGATCTTCGACGTCGAACCCGAAAGGTGAATCGTGGCGCACAATGGCACTACGAAGCTAGCGATCGGCTCGCGCACCCCGTTCTTCAACGTTTGCCGCAAGGTCACCGGAATCGTAGCCGCAGAGGAAGAAGTACCCAGCGCCGTCAGGTAAGCGTCCTTCATATTCCACAGTGCCCGGAAAGGATTCTTGCGGTCCACTACCCCGGCCACAATGAACTGGGCCAGCAGGATTACCACTTCCAACGCCAACACAATCACGACGACGATGAGCAGCACCCGCATCACATTAAAGGCCGCACCGCTCGCGGTGAGATTCAGGAAAATCCCGAAAATATGCAAGGGCAGCAAGGGAATGATGATCTTGGAAATCAGCGCATTGATGATTTCCTTAAATTCGAGGAAACCGCGGCGCAATACCCCGCGCGGTACCAAAGCCAGGCCGATCCCCATAATGAAGGACAAAATGAGCGCCGTCATCACCGAGAAAACGGGCGGCATTTGCAATACTTCGGTGGGCAAATAGCCCGGCGTGGTGCTAAACGTATCTTGCGCGGCTTCTGCCGAACCGGTGCTTGCACCCAATCCGGCGAAAGCATTCGGATCTAACACCTTGTCGTACAGCGCGTTGCAGACGAAGAGGGTGAGGAAACCAGAGAACAAGGTAGAGGCGTACGCAATAACGGCCGTGAGGAACAGCCAGTATCCGGCACCGCGCCCCAAATCCCCAATCGCCGGCACAATCAGGCCCACGATAATCAGGGGAATGCAGAAGTTCAGGAACAGGGCGAAAACGTCATTGAAGGTGTAGAAGACGCGGGAGAGCCCTTCCGGGAAAAACATTCCGCACACAATGCCAAGGATTATTGCCAAGATAACCCACGGCAAGATCCCCAATTTCTTGAGTGTTTCCATACCATCCTCCGCTAATAAATGATCGCGGGAAGGAGGCGGTTAACTGTGCTATGCCACTCCCCTTACCGCGAAAATGATGTATGAATCCTTACACGATCTTCGTTTAAAAGCGATTTGTGTTCACACCGTGACACGCGCACGGCGTGCCCTAGTTAAAAACACCAGCGACGTGCCCCGCCTGAAGCACCGGTAGCGTGCCCCGCTTAAAACACCGGCAGCATGCCCCGCTTATAACACCGGCGGGGTGCTCGCAAAACGAGCCAAGAAGGTCAGTACGAATGCGAAAGCCAGCAGGGTGGCAACGTCTAGCCACCGGGAACGTATGCGTGCCACCGCCCCTTCCGGAGCCAAAGCCCGGGCTACTGCACCTACTACCATCCCCGCAGCCAGGCCATACACCGCGTAGCGGGCCGACCACAGGAAGGCCGCGCCGATACAAGCCACAACCCACACCGCCACAACCACGTAGTAAGCAAAGCAAGGCATCCGGATATTCACGCCTGCCATCCTAGCGTGCCCCAGCCAGCGCCGGAAACGACTAGCCTGGAAGCATGCGTATCGGGATTATTGGCACGGGGATTGCGGGCTTGCGCACAGCCGCCGAATTGCGGGAAAACGGTTTTGCCGGAGAGATTTTGGCCTGGGACCTGGAGCGATGCCCGCCCTATGACCGCCCGCCACTGTCCAAAAACCTGTTCACGGATTTTACGCATCTGCTAGCCGCAGACGGCCTGGGAGATTTCGCGGCGCTCGGCGTCACCGTTATTTCCGATCCGGCGGATCGGGTGTGGCGCCACGATGAGTTGCTGGAACGTTTTGAAGACCGGTGGCATATTGAATCTGCTGCGCCGGAAGAAATCGTGGACGCCGTCGTTATTGCTTCGGGCACACAACCGCTAATGACCCTCCCTAACGCTCTACCTTTGTATACCGCGCGTGATGCGCACAGTTTGCGGGCGCGGATCACCCCGCAAAGCGTGGTACATATTGCCGGTTCGGGCTGGCTTGGTACCGAACTTGCGGCCACTATCGCGGCCTTTGGCGCGCACGTTGAGCTGTGGGGCCGCTCCGGGCATTTTTTGGGTGCGAACCTGGGCGCGCAGGTAGACGAATTGTGGCAAGGGTGGTGTGCGCGGGCGGGCGTGGTCTGGCATCCGGAGGCCTATCCGCAAAAACTGTGGCGCGGCAAGCCTGCCTTTGCGGAACCTGACGTGTTGGTGGAAGCTAGCGGTTCGCGTCCGGCGCTCGGTTTTGTGCGCGAGCCGGTTGCCTTTTCGCCGCGCGGTGCCCTGGTGGTAGATGTGCGCGGCCGGGTACTCGCCCCGAACGGCGATCCCATTCCCGGTCTTTTCGCCGCCGGGGACGCGTGCGATACGTATTTGCCGCGCCAGGTTGCCAGCGAAGTTTCCGATAATGTGCCAGGTGACACTCCAGACCTGGCTACCCGCAACACCGCGTATACCAGCACCGGCAACCCCGCATTCCCCGGTACCAGCAACCCCGCATTCCCCGGTACGAGCAACCCCGCACGCATCGGCACCGGCACCGCCGCAGGTACCTTCGCCGGCAACAACTCGACTCGTACCGTTACTGGTAACGCCGCACGCAATTTTATGGATACCCGCGAACTACTTCTCGGTGGGCATTGGCGGTCTGCGCTTGCTAGTGCGCAGCGCGTGGCCGCCACAATTTGCGGCTTGCCCGGCCCGGAGTGGCTTCCCGCCCCGGAAGCTTTTTCCACCCAGTTTGGCCACGAGATTGCGCTCCTGGGCAGCTGGGAGAAAATTAGCGCGGCCGCCTCTTCCCCAACGGTTACCGAAACCGCCACCGGGCAGGTCTTTACCTGGTACGACGCCGCCCACCCGAGCCGCCCGCAAGCCGTCCTTACGGTCGATTCACCCCGGGAAACTTCCCGCGCCCGCCGGCAGTTGCGTATCCCCGTTCCGCCGGCCGCCCGCCAGTAGTAGCGGCGCGTAGCCACCCGGCCAAAATATTTGCAGCCGGGCAGGCCGGGACAGCCCCGGGGCTCTGCATTCTTACCCCGGGCAACAAGGTCTGCACCGAGCGGGCAAGGGTATATCTCCTGCCCGCTTTCCCGGCTATGCGAGGTACCATCGCTGGCACCGGGCAGTCCGCTACGGTTAGCACCGGCCCGGCTGCGCGGCATGCCAACATGTCACCTAGGCAGTCCGCTACGGTTAGCGCCGGCCCGGCTGCGCGGGTTTCTTACCGGTGCAGGAGTTTGAAGAAAGCATCGATGGATTCGAAGCTCACCACGGTTTTAGTATCCAGGTTGACGATCAATAGCAGGCACCACGCCCCCAAACCGGCGATGGCGAGCACTACGATGGTGCGTTTCAGTACGCCCCAGTTTTTACCGCGCGCCAGTGCCCACCCTAGAAGCAGTACCACGCTCAGGCCGCAGAGTACTGGCCCGAGCGGTCCGGTAAAAAATGCGTCCTGTTTTATATCGGTTTTCTTCGCTACCGCGTTATCGGGCACTTCGCCTTGCCACCAGCGTAAGGCTTCGGGGAAATGGTCATGCCAAATCTTCCAATTATGGCCGCCGCGCGGGTCCAGGTAGGTTTCCACCGGCAAATTTGGTTTGTTTACCTGGCTCACTTCTTGCAGGAACACTTCCGAATCTGTATCCCCGGTGGTTCCCGTGAGGTAGAACCGTTGCGGCCAACTAGCTTTCTGCATCATATTGGTGATGGTGTAGGAGGAAACGGCCCGCGGGTCGTCTTGGAGCCGGCCCGTCATGGGCGGGTTGTAGCCTGACATCGAAATCACGCTGCCAAAAATTTGCGGGTGGGACAGGCCGAGTACCGGAGCACACCAACCGCCGTAGGAGGCACCCGCGATTGCCCAGTCGTTACGGTTTTGCGAGGTAGAGAAGTTTGCTTGTACCAGGCCGACGACGTCTTTCGTCACCCACGAACCCGCTTGGGGCCGGCCGGCAATATCCACACAGTCTGGGGATTCGCTATCCAGCTCCAGTTTCGGGATGGCAATAATGGTGTCTGAAGTTATGCCAGGCATTTGGCCGTCCAGGTCCAAAACTTTGGGTATGTCAGAGGTGAGTGAAGGATAGCCTTCCAGCAAGATCACTACCCGATAGGTTTTCGCCGGATCGTAGTCGCTGGGAACCCACACCCAAACGGGCATGGTAACGCCAGAATTCGGGCCGGTGAAATCGGTTTTGAGGGCGCCGTTTTCGGGGTCGCGCACAAACTGGGCTTTCCACTGCGGGCCATCAGGTGCTTCTAAGGGCCGGTCGTGGCCGGTGTAGGCCGGGATCGCGGCTTCTTCTACCTGCACCTCGCGTTCTTCTTTCACTCCTGCTAAAGCGGCAACGGACCGCCAGGTAGGGGCAAAATGCCGGGCGTGGTTGATCGCGAAGCAAACCGTAACAAAACCGGAAACGGGTACTAGTAGCACCACTACGGCGCTAATAATCCGCCCCCAGATGCCACGCGCATTTTTCAAGCGCCAGCCCGCAAGGACTACCAAGCCCACAAAGATCAGGGCACTGACCAGTAAGGTCCATTTCGAATCAGGAGCAAACACTCAGCTAGTCTAGATTTTTACTAAGCCGGTGCGGCGGCTCGTGCCTCCACCCCACGGCGGACGCGCCGTGAAACTGGCGGATTTTCGGGCAAGTTAACACGCTAAGACTGCTCTGGCGACACGCCGACCGCCGGTCCCGTCCCCGTATCTGCACTCGGCGCGGTACTAACAGTGCCGGCAGGGCTCGCAGCGTTAGCAGTACCGGCAGAGCCCGCGCTGCGAACACTACTAGCAGTACTAGCGGGGCTGACAGGGCTGGCGGAAATGGTAGAGCTGGTACTGGAGAAACTGGTAGAGCTGGCCGAGCTGACGGTGCTGGCCGAGCTGACGGCGCTGGCCGAGCTGGCGGCGCTGGTAGAGCTGGCAGTGCTCGCAGCTGAGCCGGCGTCAAGATCGGGCAAGGACGCTACCTTGCTTCGGGTGCGGCGCTGGGCTAGATAAACCTGCAGACGGCGGGCACCGAAACGCGAAAGTTCGATCAAGGCAGGCACGGCGAGGAATGGAAGACCTACTTCTAGCAGTATCATGCCGGCAACGCGCGGCGCGTTGGGGCCTACTTCGGCCATCCGGCCCGGGCCGATACCTCCCCGCGAAAGCGCGGCAAAGGCGGCGGTAATCAAAATTACTTCGGCCAGCGCCAACACAAGTTTTTCCCAGCGGCCCGATTGGCGTACCCGGTACCAGCCGTATACTCCGGCCAGGCACCCGATAGCCACCAGGATGGCGATAAGCCAGGGTTTTGTACCTGCCGGTTCGGGTAGCGCACCGAAAAGCGGGATCGCCGGAATGGGAGCGCCCACTCCACCGAGGGCCGAGAAATGTGTGCCCTCCCCCACCGCAAATCCGGCTCCGCTCGCATAGGCAAGCGCCCAGGCAAGCCCGGCAGGTAGGAAGAAGAGTTGGGCTACCACTAGCAAGAAACTTGAAGTGCCAGAAACCAGGTAGCTGGCGTGGATGGCGCTGATCCGATCCCACCCGGATATAAGGGCAACAATCAGCAGAATTACACTGAAAATGGCGAGGGCACCCACCAGTGGCCGCGCGATTTTCCAAGCGGCTACTAGGCGTGCCAGATAGGGAATTTCGGGTGGTTCTTCCCAGGCGAATTGCGCGGCGAAGGCGGCGAATAGCCCGCCACCCACAATCGCCCATAAAAGTGAAGAATGGGCAAGGGCCAGGCCGGAAGCGATAGCCCCTAAAACCGCGCCGGTGCTCGCGGCAATGAGTACATCCCACCAGTCGGTTATGCGCGCGGAACGTAAAAAACTGCGTAGCGTCAGGAAAATAATGAGGGTGAGCAGTAGTGGCGGTAAGGAAATATGGGCTCCGGCTACCACGATGGGAGTGCCGAAGGAGAGTAACCATACCGAACTGCCAAAGTTGCTGGCGTCTTGCCACTGCACGTCGCCGAGCAGTGGGGAGCTGGCGGTGAGCACATAGGCAAGCACGCACACCAGCACCACGCCGAGCCACGTCAGCATGTAAGCCTGAACTACGGCCAGGCCGACGGCGACCCGGCGAGGATACGTAAACATCAAGCTTATTGTTCCTCGCCGGGCCAGGCTCCGGCTAGCACGCGGCTGGTGTGTTGCACACGCCGCGCGCTAGCCGAAACTTCGCGAGGCTCACTGGGTTTACTGCAGGGCCGGTTTACTGCAGGGCCGCGCCCCTTATTGCGGCGCCGTGACTCTTGTTGCAGACCCGCCTCGCTTATTGCACCGCTTATTGCACCGCTTATTGCACCGCTTACTGCACCGCTTACTGCACCGCTTACTGCAGGGCTGCCACCATTTTGGTGACGTATTCGCCCACGGCTTGCGGTGCTTTTTCGGGCCCGCTTTCGTGAATCAGCCGGACGATGGCCGAGCCAACGATAACGCCGTCGCTTCGGGCAGACATTTGGCTGGCCTGCTCCGGCGTGGAAACCCCGAATCCTACGGCACTCGGCACCTGCGTGGTATCGCGAATCACCCGCACGATCGAACCGATATCCGTGGTAATTTCCGAACGCACGCCCGTCACCCCGAGCGAAGAGACCACGTAAATGAATCCGGTGGCACTCGCCGCGATTTGCGCGATTCGTTCCTTGGAGGTCGGGGCAATTAGCGGGATGAGGGAAATGCCGTGCGCGGCGAAGGTGGGCGCGAACTCAGTGCTTTCCTCATGGGGCACATCGGCCAAAATAGCGCCGTCTACCCCGGCCGCGGCGGCCGCCTGGCTCCATTTTTCAATCCCGTAGGAAAACACGGAATTGGCGTAGCCCATGGTGATGAACGGGGTGTCCGGGAATTCTTCGCGCAATTGTGCAATCATCGCGAAGATTTTGTCCGTGGTGGCCCCACCCGCAATTGCCCGGGCGGAAGCAGCTTGAATTACTGGCCCTTCGGCCATGGGATCCGAAAACGGCATCCCGAATTCTACGGGCCCGGCCCCGGCCTGGATCGCTGCTCGCACGCAGTTCGCCGTCGTCTCTAAATCTGGATCCCCGCAAGTAAAGAAGGGGATAAATACTTTGCCGGCGGCAAAGGAACGGTGGATGCGAGCAACGGAAGCGCTCAACGCATCTGGAAGTGAGTTAGTCATGAATATCTTCTCCCCGGTAGCGGGCGATCGCCGCCACATCTTTATCGCCGCGGCCCGAAAGGGTGACAACGACGATCTTGTCCTTGTCCATCTTTGGCGCCACCTCCATCGCATATGCCAGGGCGTGGGCGGATTCAATCGCCGGAATAATGCCCTCGGTGCGTGAAAGGTATTCGAAAGCCTCTACGGCTTCTTCATCGGTGATCGGCACGTAACGGGCCTTGCCCGTATCATGCCAGTAGGCGTGTTCGGGGCCGATGCCCGGATAATCCAGCCCGGCAGAAATCGAATATACGGGCGCGATTTGGCCGTATTCGTCTTGGCAGAAGTAGCTCTTCATGCCGTGGAAAATACCTTCCCGGCCGGTGGCAATGGTGGCTGCGGTATCGGTGGAATCCACGCCGCGCCCGGCCGCTTCGGTAGCTACGAGTTCTACACCCGGTTCGTCAATAAAGTGGTAGAAGGAACCGGCCGCATTCGATCCCCCACCCACGCAGGCCACCACCATATCGGGGAGCCGGCCTTCCGCGTCGAGAATCTGTTCGCGCATTTCCTTGGAAATAACCGCCTGGAAATCGCGCACGATCGTGGGGAACGGATGCGGCCCCATCACCGAACCAATGCAGTAATGAGTATCGTCAATACGTGAAGTCCACTCCCGGAAGGCTTCCGAAGTGGCATCTTTGAGCGTGCCCGTGCCGGAAGCGACCGGTATTACTTCCGCGCCCAGCAACCGCATCCGGTAAACGTTGAGCGCCTGGCGTTCCGTATCTTCCTTCCCCATAAAGACCACGCATTCCATACCGAAAAGCGCGGCCGCGGTAGCGGTAGCCACCCCGTGTTGGCCGGCTCCGGTTTCGGCGATTACGCGGGTCTTTCCCATTTTCTTGGCGAGCAATACTTGGCCGAGCACATTGTTGATTTTGTGGGCACCGGTATGGTTGAGATCTTCGCGTTTCAGATAGATCTTGGCGCCGCCCAAATCTTGCGTCATCCGCTGCGCGAAATAGAGCCGGGAGGGCCGGCCCGCGTAGGAATTAAACAGTTCCTGCAATTCGTTGTTGAACTGCGGGTCATTGCGATATTTCTGGTATGCCGCATCAAGCTCGATAACGGCATTCATGAGCGTTTCCGGAATGTATTGGCCACCGTGGATGCCAAAACGTCCGGCCTGCTGGGTAGGCATATCCGCTCCTTTCCTTTCAAATTATTAGGTAGTGAGTAGTTAGTGGAGTGAGTGGCGGTACTAGTGGCCGCGCAGTTCTGCCAGCGCGGCGGTTTTATTATCTGCCCGCATCAGGGTTTCCCCAATGAGGATCGCATCCGCCTGGGCCGCTCGTACCGCTTCCACATCCGCCGGAGTCTTCACCCCGGATTCGGCCACGAAAATCGTGCCTTCCGGAACGTAGGCGCGTAGCCTTTGGGCATTCGAAAAATCTACTTCAAACGAGGTGAGATCCCGGTTATTGACGCCGATGATCTTCGCCCCGGAAGCGGCCGCCCGCTGTACCGCGGCGTCGTCATAAGCTTCCACCAAGGCACTCATCCCCAAGGATTCGGCAAGCTCACGGTATTCGCGAGCCTGTTCCGTGCTGAGCAGTTCACAAATTAGCAAAACCGCCGCCGCCCCAAGCAATTTCGCTTCATAAATCATGTATTCGTCGATTATGAAGTCTTTCCGCAAGGTGGGAATCGAAACTTCCCGGGAAATTTCCGCTAAATATTCCGGTGCCCCAAGGAACCAGCGCGGTTCGGTGAGCACGGAAATTGCTTCTGCCCCGGCCGCTTCGTATTCCTGTGCGATTTGCAGGTACGGGAAATCTTCCGCGATCACGCCTTTCGAAGGGCTCGCTTTTTTCACTTCGCAAATAAAGGCCACATCCGGCCCGCGCAAAGCCTTTTCAAAAGCGAAATCTCCCAGTTTGTGTGCGGGTGCGGCTTCTGCCTGCGCGCGTAGTTGCGTAAGCGGGGTACGACGCCGCCGCTCGGCCACTAATTCTCGCGTATTTTCCGCAATTTGCGCCAGAATATTCATTACTTCCTTACGTTGGACTCGGTTACAAATTTTTCGATTTGTTCGTATGCAGCGCCACTATCAACAAGTTCGCGCGCCAGTTCTAGGCCGTTGGCCAAGGAGCTCGCCGCGCCGGCCACGTACAGCCCGGCCGCGGAATTGAGCAGCACGGTGTTGCGTTTTGCGCCCTGAATTTTTCCGCTCAAAATATCGCGCGTGATTTGTGCGTTTTCATCCGGGGTGCCACCGGCAAGGTCGCTCTTATTGGCCCGGGGTAGGCCAAATACTTCCGGATAGATCTCGTAGGAGCGGTATTCGCCATTTTTGACCTCGCATACTTCCGTGGGCGCGGAAACCGAGATCTCGTCGAGTTTATCTTTCCCGTACACCACCATGCCGTGCTTCACGCCCAGGTCGTTAATAACGCGCGCGAGCGGTTCTACCAGGTATCCGTCGTAGACGCCGAGCACCATATATTCCGGGCGCAACGGATTGGTCAGCGGGCCGAGAATATTGAAAACCGTGCGGAATCCAAGTTCTTTACGGATTGAACCGACGATACCCATCGATTTGTGATACCGCTGCGCAAACATGAAACACATATTTATATCGCGCAAAAGCCGCGTGCAGGTTTCTGGGTCTTGGTCAATATTTACGCCCAAGCTTTCCAAGCAGTCCGCAGTACCTGATTTGGAGGAGGCCGCACGGTTACCGTGCTTCGAAACTTTTACTCCCCCGGCCGCAATAACAAACATCGAAGTCGTGGAGATATTGAAGGAGGAAGCGTTATCTCCGCCGGTCCCCACAATTTCCAAAGTGTCAAAGGGAACCTCGAAGGTTTCAGCCATTTCACGCATGGCGGCAGCAGAGCCAGAGATTTCTTCCGTGGTTTCTGCGCGCGCATTCTTAGTGGAAAGCGCGGCCAAATAAGCAGCGTTTTGAGTGGGTGTAGATTCCCCGCTCATAATTTCCTTCATGACGGTATAGGCTTCGTCGTAGGTCAAATCGCCTTTACCAACGACCTTCTGGATTGCTTCTTTAATCATTGTTCTTCTTTCTTTCGCCGGTGCTACTTGTGGTTTAGAAAAAACTCCGCTTTTTACTCACAGGGGCGGGAAACCGAGTGCCTTAGAACTGGGTTTCTACTGTTTGCGTGGTTGTTGGTTTTACGCTGTTGTTGCGGTTCTGTTGCTGGCTTCCCGCGATATGTTTAGCGACCCAAAAGACGTTGCCGGCCGCATATATACCACGAGCAACACAGATACCACGAGCAACATAACTACCGCGAGCAACACACATACTGCGGGCCGGAAAACGCTGCCGACTGGTAAATATTGCCTGCCGGAAAATCCCGCCCACTAGAAAACACTGCCGCTAAAACGCCGCTTATACACAGCTACCTGCGTACCTGCGTACCTGCGCGACGTAAACACGGTGCTAACCGCAGTACTGATAACGCTACAAAGAACAGCGCTAATAACGGCGCGCACAAGATTGCAAAACGGTGCAACAAAACAGTGCAAACAGTTGCCACTGGAGTGGGGAGGCGTGAATTATCGCTCCCCGGGCGGGCGTAGCAAGATCACGCGTTCTGAAGAACTATGCGCGATGGCGGCCGGAGCCACGATGGCTTGGGCCACGCGTGAACCGATGCGGCGCATAGAAAGCGCGGTAGCCGCCGAGCGGCGAACATCGGTGTGATTGCGATACTGGCGGGAGCAACTAGTAGCTCCGCCGAAAAAACTGGTATACGGGTGGGTACGACGCACGGTATTCCCCTTCATTGAGCTAGACGATGGGCGCGAAAATTACGCCCACCACCATCGCCGTGCTGGCGCAGTTCCTTCCAGCCAGGTATGTGCGTGCCAAGAGCGCGTTTGCCGGCTATCTTCTGCCGCCGTCTGCGCCAGGGCCGCGGAACCCTTGGTTCCCCGGGCCGCCAGGCCGCTTCTCTGCTCCACGCTTACCATGTGCACTAGATTAGCGCATTTTCCCGCAAAGGTGAAAACCGTCCATATTTTGAGGCACCCGGCCAGCGAGGTTTCCCCAGCGGCTGCTACCGCCTCCTATTCGGCATCTGTCGCATCGTCCGCTTTGCTTAGCGGCGCGAAGCGGAGCAGTAACCGTTTGGTCACTCCCCCACCGAAGCGCACTTTCGCCGTCGTCGACTTCCCGCTACCTTCGAAGGAAAGCACCGTGCCGGTACCGAACGCCTTGTGCTGCACGCGGTCCCCTACTCGTAAACCACCGGTACCGTCCCCTTCCGCACTGTTACTTTGCGCGTCTGTTGCCGCCGTTTTCGCGTTTCCGGTTCCCAATTTCGTACCGGAACTAGTGGTTTTCGCGCTATCGGCACCGGTACGCGCCGGCGTCGTACTGGTTTTTGTTGTGGCATCTTCCGTTTGCCGACGCCGCACGCCCAGCTTCCCGGGCACAAACTTTGCTTTGCCGGAACCAATGGGTGGCGCAAAATCTGGATCGTCAAAGGACAGATCAGGTTCTTTCCTGCCGCCGCGGTACTGCGCGCGACCATAGCCCGAATCACCGTAATCGTAGTTGCTAAAACCGCGATATCCGCCGTAACTGCCATAGCTTGCCGAACCGCGCAAAATATCTTGCGACGATTCGGCGCGGCGCCAATCCAAGAGTTTGGCCGGAATCTCTTCTAAGAAACGCGAGGGCTCGTACTGTTGGGGTGCGCCCCAACTAGAACGCGTGGCCGCCCGGCTCACATACAAACGTTGCCGGGCGCGGGTAAATGCCACATACGCCAAGCGGCGTTCTTCGGCCAATTCCGCCGTATCTTCCAAGGAACGAATATGGGGAAAAGTGCCATCTTCCAAACCGGTCACGAACACCACCGGGAACTCCAACCCCTTGGCGGTGTGCACGGTCATTAGGGTTACTTCGTCTGCTGCGTCTGCAGCCGGCACTACCGCACCCATCGCATCCGAAACGCGCGCCGCCGCACCCACCGGACCCGCCGCACCCACCGGACCCGCCGCACCTGCGCCACCGGTTTCTGCGCCCGCGTGGTTAGCATTTCCGGTTCTGTTGAAGTTCCCCGTGCCGCTAGTTTCCGCGGCTGCGCTGCTAGTGTTCTTCGCGCCGCTCGCATCGGCTTGGCCGGTGCCATCCGGAAGCCGATCGGTATCGGCCACGAGGGAAACTTGGTCGAGCCAGTCGGCCAGGGTAGCGCCCGCATTTTCGGGGGCGTTCGCAAAATCGACGGCGACGGCGTGCAGTTCGGCCAGGTTTTCCACGCGGGAAATATCTTGCGGGTCGGAACTTTCCTGCAAAGCCGCCAGATACCCAGATTCGTCCATGATTTTATCTAGCACTTCTGCCGGGCTGGCCCCCGCTGCTGCGAGCTGTCGCGATGCTTCCAAAGCCTGCACGAAAGCGGTGATTGAATTGCGGGCTCGCGCGGTTAGTCCGGCTACTTCCCCGCGGCCGTGCGCTTCGGGATCGGCAACGTCCGCGAGCGCAGCGCCGAAGGAAATCTGCCAGCGGGCTGCGTGCATGGCCACATGTTCTTCACTTTTTGCGCCCAGGCCGCGGCGGGGTTCGTTCAAAATTCGCCGAATGGAAACCGTATCGTCCGGGTTTACGATCGCTTGCAGGTAGGCGATGGCGTCTTTGATTTCCTTGCGCTCATAAAACCTGGTGCCGCCGATAACCCGGTAAGGAATGCCGGCGCGCACAAACATTTCTTCCAGGGCCCGCGATTGCGCATTAGTGCGGTAGAAGACCGCAAAATCTCCGTAGTTGTAGCCGGCTTGGGCGCGCAGGTCGTCGATTTCGTCAACCACGAATTTCGCTTCGTCGCTTTCCGAATCTGCCACGTAGCCAACGATTTTTTCGCCGTCGCCCTGGTCTGTCCACAAGCGTTTGGCACGCCGATGCGCATTATTGGCGATCACCGCATTGGCGGCAGACAAAATATTTTGTGTAGACCGATAGTTTTGTTCCAGTTGGACGGTGTGGGAACCCGGGAAGTCTTTTTCGAAGTCTTCAATATTGCGAATGGTGGCCCCGCGGAAAGCGTAGATGGATTGGTCGGCGTCGCCTACCACGGTGAGATTGGCGCGCGGCAGATCAGCTTCTGCGCCGGCTAGTGTGCGGACGAGCACGTATTGGGCATGGTTGGTGTCTTGGTATTCGTCCACCAAGATATGGCGGAAACGGGTGCGGTAGCGTTCGGCAATCTCGGGGTGTTCATGCAGGAGCTGTACTGCCCGCATAATTAAATCATCGAAATCCATGGCATTGGCCGCCTGCAGGCGTTCCTGGTAGGAACGGTAGGCGCGGGCCAGCACTTCGCTCGCCGCATCTTCGGCCTGGCGGGCCGCTTGGGCCGGCGTTACCAGTTCGTCTTTCAGATTAGAAACTTGCCGGAGCAACGACTTTGGCGAATAGGTGCGAATGTCGATGTTTTCTTCCCGGCACACCATGTTCATAAGCCGCTGGGAATCTTGGGCATCATAAATGGTGAAGGTGGAACGCATCCCGAGGGCGCGGTGTTCGGCCCGCAAAATGCGCAGGCAAGCCGAATGGAAAGTAGAGATCCACATGGAACGAGCAAACCCGCCAAGCATCTGCTCTAACCGTTCCCGCATTTCTCGGGCGGCCTTATTGGTGAAAGTAATAGCCAATATTTCGGAAGCGCGGGCCTTGCCTTCCGCAATCAGGTAGGCAATGCGCGAGGTGAGCACACGGGTTTTGCCGGAACCGGCGCCGGCCACCACGAGGAGGGGGCCGCCCTCATAGGTCACCGCTTCCAATTGTTGCGGGTTCAAGCCCGCCACAATATGGCTAGTATCGCGCCGCGACCTATAACCGTCCGACGTGCCCGCATCGCCGGCATAGGGCGTAGTAGAAATTGCGTTACCGGGAACGGGCCCGGCCGGGTGGGCCGGGGCGGCGGGGCCGGCGTCGAGCTGTTCGATGCGGGCCCGCAGCCGGTTGAGGGTTGACTTCAAGGAATCGTTCTCTGACATCATCCCCTAGGGTACCCGCCCGGCCGTCCCAAGCTAGTTCACCTGCGCCGTCTTGTGGACGCGGATCGCATGCTCATTGGTGAACGCATGCAAACCCCACACGGCTTCCTCCCGGCCATAACCGGAATTGTTGATGCCACCGAAGGGCCATTCCGGCCCGGATTCGCGGTGGTTATTGATAATCGTCATGCCCGCATTAATCTGCGCGGCGAAACGTTCTGCCCGGTCGATATCTTCACTCCACACGGAAGATTGCAAACCGTATTTGGTGGCGTTGGCGAGCCGCAGCGCGTCTTCTTCGTCGCGGGCGCGGTAAATGACGACGACGGGCCCGAACAGTTCGTTACAGGAAATGTCTTGTTCTTCTGGCACATCGGTGAGCAGGGCCGGCAACATGTAGGCTCCCGGCCGGTCCAAAGCTACCCCGCCATAGTGCAAAGTAGCGCCTTCGGCCACCGCTTGGGCTACGCGTTGCACTACTTCATCGCGCGCACCGATCGAGGAAAGCGGCCCCATATCAATATCTTCATCAAAAGCACCCACCCGAATTTTGGCGATTGCTTCTTTGGCGGCGGCTAGGAACTCGTCGTAAATATTGGCGAGCACAATAATCCGCTTATTGGAAGTGCAAACCTGCCCGGCGTTGAAGGTCCGCAACCGCACTGCTTTTTCTGCTACTGCCGCTACATCGGCCGCGTCCAATACAACCATGGGATCATTGCCACCCAGTTCCATGAGGGAACGCTTCAGGTGTTTGCCAGCCAGGCTGGCTACCGCCGATCCGGCTGCTTCCGAACCGGTGAGGGAAACACCCTTGACCCGGAAATCGGCAAGCACCGTTTCCGTATCTGCCGTATCCAAGTAAATGTTTTGGTACACGCCTGCCGGGAAACCTGCTTCGCGCAAAAGTTCCGCAAAGCGGGCCGAGCTGCGCGGGCAAATCCCCGCCTGTTTCATGAGGATCGTATTCCCCACCATAATTTGCGGGAGCGCGAACCGGGCTATCTGCGAATACGGGAAATTCCAGGGCATAATCCCCAGGAGCACACCCAGCGGATCGTGCCGCACATAAGTTTGCACCCCGTCAGAAACCGCGAGCTGGGTAGGAGCTAGCAGACTTTTTGCGTTTTCTCCGAACCAGCGGGCGTGGGCCGCCACATTTGCCACTTCGGTTTTCCCGTCCGCGAGCGGTTTACCCATTTCCTGCCCGGCAATCCGGGCCAGCTCGGTAGCATTTTCTTCGCAGAGCTCCCCGAAGCGGAGCATGAGCCGGCGTCGTTCTGCTATGGGAGTGCGCCGCCACTCTTCGTACGCCTGCCACGCAGTATCGATGACCTGCGGAATTTCTTCCTTCCGCAAGGTAGGAAATTCTTCTTCAGTGATACCAGTGTTCGGATTATTGACCGCATACCTACTCATAGTTCCTATTTAACGGCTTTTGCGAGGCAAATGCTAGGACATAGATCAAGGCAGCCGTGCGGGTTGTGATTCGAGTACGCGGGTGCACGTACCAGTAACGCGCCGGCAGATGGCGCGGATTCAGTGCGCCGGTGCGGGGCGTCTGCTACCTTCGAAGGTATGAGTAATCATGTACCCGATACCGAAGAACTAAGTCCGATTCTCGTACTTGGTTACAAAGTAGCTGAGAATCCGCAACTTTCTGGCCCGGCTTTCCAGGGCTATGAAGCAACTGCTACCGAGCTGAATACAGCGATCAAGGCCATGCCGGATTATGATAAGCCCGGCACGATGTCTGTGTTCGCGGTTCCCCAGGAACTGGCTCGCCGGTGCATTGCAATTGCTTTGCCCGCCGAACCGAGTCTGGCCGATTTGCGGGAGGCCGCTGGTCAAGCTTTGCGCCGCAAGGACGTGAGCGGCAAGGTGCTTTTGCAGATGCCCTACCAGAATATGGAAGAGCTGCAAGCGATTGTGGAGGGCGCGAACTTGGGCCGCTACCGGCCTACTTTGTTCAAGAAGCAACCGGAAATTACCGCGATCGAGGTTTTCACCGAAGGTGAGGAAGAAGCTACCGCGCAGGCTATTGCCGCCGCGGAACGTTTGGCTAGCGCCCAAAACATGGTGCGTGACCTGGTCAATATGCCCGGTTCTTATCTCAACCCGGAATTCTTCTACACGATTTCCGAAATTTTGGACGAAGAGACCGACGACGAAATCAGCGTCAAAACCTGGAACGTGGAAGACCTCCTGGAAGACGACTGTGGCGGGTTGATCGGCGTGGGTGCCGGTTCCCAATTCCCGCCCTGCCTAATTCGCCTCGAGTGGGCCGGCGGTGAAAACCCGCAGGGTCACGTGGCGCTCGTGGGCAAGGGCATCACCTACGATTCTGGCGGGATGAGTCTTAAGCCCAGCCAGGGTCTTGTTTCGATGAAGTCTGATATGGCCGGCGCCGCCACCGTGATGGAAACCGTGCGGTTGGCCGCGGCCCGGAAGATGCCCGTGCGCGTGACCGCTTGGCTCGCGGTGGCTGAAAACATGCTTTCGTCTACCGCCCAGCGCGTGGATGACATTATCACCATGCCGAACGGAAAAACGGTAGAGGTAAACAATACCGACGCCGAAGGCCGGCTCGTACTTGCCGACGCACTTTGTTTGGCGGTCCGGGAAGAACCTGATGCGGTGATCGATATTGCTACGCTTACCGGCGCGCAAATTGCGGCACTCGGTTCTCGCACTGCTGGACTAATGGGTAGTGACGAGGTAGTGGACGCCGTATTCGAAGCTTCCCAACAGGCCGGCGAATCTGCTTGGCCCATGCCTTTGCCTAACCACCTGCGCAAGTCTTTGGATTCGGAAGTTGCCGATCTGCAAAACAGCGGTTCGCGCTATGGTGGCATGCTCGTAGGCGGCCTGTTCCTAAAGGAATTCGTGGGCGATACTCCCTGGTGCCATATCGATATTGCCGGCCCCTCCTTCAACTCGGAAGAACCATGGGGCTACACGCCCAAGGGTGGCACCGGGTACGGAGTGCGCACGCTTATCACCTACCTGGAAAACATTGCCAAGAAGTCCGCTGCGGCCCCGGCAGAAAACAAGTAACACTAAGCCCGAGTAGCACAAAATAACAAACGAGGCCGCTGGGTGAGAGAGCGAACCAATATGGGTTCGTCTTTCCCGCCCAGCGGCCTTGTGGCTAAGAACTAACCGCGTAGCTGCGTCATATCCCGCGCAACCTAGAACGAGGGTACGTTCAGGCCGTGCTGCCGGAAGATATCCCGGGCTCGTTCCACTTCGACATTCGTTGGCGGCTCAGTATTTTCGAGTTCGTAGTGAATGCCCAGGTTGTGCCACTTATCGCGGCCCATCTGGTGGAAAGGCAGGACTTCCACACGGGTCACGTTGCTTCGCCACCGTGCGCAAATATCAGCTACCTGGTTAATATTTTCCGGATCGTCGGTAAGCCCCGGCACCAGAACGAAACGGATCCACGTTTCAATTCCGGCGGCGTTGAGCCGATCTCCGAAATCGATCGTTGGTTGCAAGGCGCGGCCCGTGACGTGCTTGTAGGTTTCCTCATTTCCGGATTTCACGTCGAGGAGCACCAGATCAATATCTTGCATGGTTTCATCGGAAACACTGCGCCCGAGGAAACCGGAAGTATCAATACACGTGTGGATACCCATTTTCTTGGCGCCATGTAAAACGTTCGCCATGAATTTGGGTTGCATCATCACTTCCCCACCGGAAAGCGTAATCCCACCACCGGTAGCTTTGAACATCCGACGGTAACGCTTGATGCGCCGCATGAGCTCATCAAGTTCGACCGGTTGGCCGTCTTTCATGAGGAAAGTATCCGGATTGTGGCAGTACTTGCAGCGTAGCGGACAACCGTTGAAGAACACCGTCATCCGGGTTCCTGGTCCGTCCACCGCGGTTACGAGCTCCCACGAGTGGATGGATCCGAGCGTTCCTTCCCGCATCTTTTTAATACGATCGGACCGCTCAACATCCGTGAGCGTATCTATTCCGGCTAGACCCGCTCCCTGCAAACGCCCGGTCGGGGCCTGGAAATCTTGGTAATCATCCTCGATTTCACGGTCCCCGACCGGGTCGAAATTAATTCTTTGGACCAATTAGGCGCCGTGGTGGAACGTACGGTTAAGCACGTCGAGCTGCTGCTCGCGGGTCAGCTTGACGAAGTTGACGGCGTAACCGGAAACACGAACGGTGAGGTTCGGGTACTTTTCCGGATGGTCGATCGCATCTTCCAAAGTGTGGCGATCCAAAACATTAATATTCGCGTGGTAGAGGCCGTCGGTCGTGCCGGCTTCTGCCCGCTGGGCCTTCATCGAAGCAACCCGTTCTTCATAAGTCTTTGCCATCTAATTCCTCTTTTCTTTGAAATCCTGCTTTAGCAAACAGAACCCGGGTGGGACGGGTGTTACCATCCCACCCAAATTTTACTCTTTATTGGCCGCGCTGAGGTTATTTCAACGTCCGCTAATAAGCGCGGACGCCGTCACATCTACCGTCCTTCCGCGGGGCCTTGCGGCCCCGCTTCCGGAAATCTTGGTTATTCAGCGTCGGCGCCGATAAAGCCAGCGTCCATAATCCCCACCAGGTTCTGAACTTGCTCTTCCTTAGAGCGGCCCAGGCCTTGCGGAGTAATGGTGTTCGTCAGCGAGATACCGTCGAGCGCATCCTGGTAATCAAGCTTGCCCACGGAAAGCATCGAAGCCACCATGCCGTGCGTATCCATACCGTTTTCCGGATTGGCGCCCGGGGCGAAGGGGGTGCCCTTCTGGTGACCCGAGGGGAAGGAACCAGTTGCCTTACCATAAACCACATTCGAGGTAATGGTAAGTACGGACTGGGTCGGAATAGCGTCGCGATACATCGGCTGTTCCTTGATCTTCGACATGATGGTGTGGACCACGGTGGCGGCAATTTCGTCTGCCTTGTCGTCGTCGTTACCGTAGATCGGGAACTTGCCTTCGGTGCGGTAATCCACTACCAGGCCGGTTTCGTCACGAATCGGGTACACCTTGGCGTACTTGATTGCGGAAAGCGAATCGGCCACGATGGAAAGCCCGGCGATGCCGCAACCCATCGTGCGCACGATTTCCGAATCGTGCAGGGCCATTTCGATCGCTTCGTAGGCGTAGCGGTCATGGCAGTAGTGGATAATGTTGAGCGCTTCCACGTAGGTTTCCACAACCCAGTCAAGCATGTGCTCGTACTTTTCCCACACGTCATCGAAATCGAGCGGGCCATCGCCTTCCACGGCCGGGAATTCGCCGGCCGGGGTTACCTGTTCGCCCGTCATTTCGTCACGGCCACCGTTGATGGCATACAGCAAGCCCTTGGCGGCGTTCACGCGCGCGCCGAAGAACTGCATCTGCTTGCCTACCTGCATCGGGGAAACGCAGCAGGCGATAGCGGCGTCGTCACCCCACTGCGCACGAATCTGGGCATCAGATTCGTACTGGATGGAGGAAGTTTCGATGGAAATCGCCGCGCAGAATTCCTTGTACCCAGCGGGCAGGGCCGGATCCCAGAAAATCGTAATATTCGGTTCCGGAGCCGGGCCGAGGTTGCGCAGTGTTTGCAAGAGACGGAAGGAGGTCTTGGTGACCATGGAACGTCCGTCTTCGCCAAAACCAGCATCCGACCAGGTAGCCCAGTACGGATCGCCGGAGAAGATCTGGTCGTAATCGATGGTGCGCAAGAAGCGGACGATGCGGAGCTTCATGACGAGGTTGTCAATCATCTCCTGAGCGTCAGTTTCGGTGATGCGCCCGGCGGCCAGATCACGTTCGAAGTAAATATCGAGGAAGGCAGACAGGCGGCCAATCGACATGGCAGCGCCGTCCTGGCTCTTAATTGCCGCGAGGTAACCGAAGTACGTCCACTGCACCGCTTCCTTCGCGGTAGTAGCGGGCTTCGAAATATCAAAGCCGTACATTTCGCCCAGATGCTTGAGCTTCTTCAGCGCCTTGATCTGTTCCGAATGTTCTTCGCGGTAGCGAGCCCAGTGTTCGGAGAAGGTCTTGTCCGCAACTGCGTCCCTGGCCTCCTGCTTTTCGGCAATGAGCTTGTCAATACCGTACAGGGCTACCCGGCGGTAATCGCCAATAATACGGCCCCGGCCGTAAGCATCCGGCAAGCCCGTAATAATGTGGGAGTGCCGGGCCGCGCGGATACGCGGCGTGTAAATATCGAATACCGCATCGTTGTGAGTCTTGCGGTACTTGGTGAAGATTTCCTTGATGCGCGGGTTCGGCTCCTTACCGGCTTCCCGGATGGCGGTTTCCACCATGCGCCAACCGCCGTTCGGCATCATTGCCCGCTTGAGTGGAACATCGGTTTGTAGCCCTACGATAACGTCGTCATCTTCGGAAATGTAGCCGGCCGGGAACGCGTCGATATCCGCCGGGGTGTCGACGTCGACGTCGTAAACGCGGCGCTTGCGCTCCTCCGAAAGGTAGTTCTCTTCCAGGTGATCCCAAAGGCGTTTGGTCTTTTCCGTGGGACCTGCAAGGAACGAGGCGTCGCCCTCGTAAGGCGTGTAGTTCTTCTGGATGAAGTCACGGACGTTAATGGAAGTTGTCCATTCGCCCGGGGTGAATCCAGCCCATGCCGCCTCTCCGGCGACCGGGACCTCGGTTGCAGTGCGCTCCATATGTATGGCTCTCTCCTTTTATTCCATTAGGACATCTAGCATTTTCTCAAATGCTTGACCACTTTTTCCGGGCATTTCGTCCATGGACTTAAGTCCCAGGAGGGGCTTCCATTCCCGCGTTCTGTGAACTTGTATGCCCGCAAACCCGGTATTCACGCGACCTCCTGCGGTGGCGATCGCGATCTCGAAACTCTGCTAATTAACGCGCGCACGCAGGCGGTGAAATTAACCACCGTATCTGGCGTCGCTGCGGAGTAGGTATCTTCTTCCCGCTCATCGTTAGAACGGGCTATCCGCCTGGATTATTCCGGCCCTGAAGCCACGCACCAGCGCTAGCCCGCCCCACGTGACGTTTATCATCCTACCCTTATTTTTGGCGAGGCTCTGTGTTCTTTAGGAACAACCACACCTCGAAGCCGTTCCCCGGAAACAGCCCAGAAAATAACCCGGAAAACAGTCCTTCCCGGCCGCGGAGCTAACCGCGTTTTACTCCCATTCGATGGTGGCTGGCGGCTTGGAGGTAACGTCCAAAACCACACGGTTTACTTCCGGAACGGAATTGGTGATGCGAGTAGAGATGCGGGCGAGCACATCGTAGGGAACTCGGAACCAATCGGCCGTCATTGCGTCTTCGGATTCGATGGGCCGAATTACGATCGGGTGCCCATATGTACGGTGATCGCCTTGCACGCCTACCGAGCGCACATCGGCTAGCAAAACCACCGGGCACTGCCAGATTTGGTCATCCAGCCCGGCCTGGGTTAGCTCTTCACGCGCGATCGCATCCGCGGCCCGCAAGATACGCAAGTTTTCCCGGCTGGCTTCGCCTACCACGCGGATTGCTAGGCCCGGCCCCGGGAAGGGTTGGCGTGCCACAATTTTTTCGGGTACGCCCAGTTCGCGGCCAATCTGGCGCACTTCGTCCTTAAACAGGGCGCGTAGCGGTTCGATAAGTTCGAACTGCATATCATCGGGCAAGCCGCCCACATTGTGGTGGCTCTTGATATTCGAGTTGCTATCACCCTGCCCGGATTCCACAACGTCCGGGTATACCGTGCCCTGCACCAAGAATTTCACTTCGCCGGAAACTTCATCTACCACCTTGCGGGCGGCACGTTCGAAGGAGCGAATAAATTCGCGGCCAATAATCTTGCGCTTGGTTTCCGGATCTTTTACGCCGGCCAAAGCGTCCAAGAAGATATCGGAATCATCAATGGTGATTACGCGGATCCCCATGGTTTGCGCGTAATCCTTTTCTACCTGGGCGCGTTCACCTTCCCGCAACAAACCGTGGTCAATGAAGAAACAAGTGAGATGATCGCCGATAGCGCGGTGCACGATCGCTGCCGCCACGGAAGAGTCCACGCCGCCAGAAAGCGCGCAAATAACCTGCGCATCACCCACGCGTTCCCGAATCTGGGCTACCTGATCGTCAATGATCGAACCAGCAGTCCACTCCGGTTGCAGGCCGGCCGCGTTATACAGGAAGTTTTCCAACACTTGCTGGCCGTGGCGCGAATTACGCACTTCTGGATGCCACTGCACGCCGTACAGTTTGCGTTCCGTATTTTCAAAAGCTGCCACCGGGGTATCCGGTGTGGAAGCTACGACTTCGAAGCCTTCCGGGGCGCCCGTCACTTTATCGCCGTGGCTCATCCACACGATGTCTTCTGCCGGAACGTTCCGGAATAGGCAAGAATCGTTATTTACCGCGGCTTCTGTGTGGCCGTATTCGCTGGTTCCGGTCTGCCCCACTTCCCCACCCAGTTGCTGGGCCATTACTTGGAAGCCGTAGCAGATACCAAGAATCGGTACGCCGGAAGAAAGGATTTCCGGATCCAAACTGGGCGCTCCTTCGGCATAAACCGAAGCCGGGCCGCCGGAGAGGATAATCGCCGCCGGGTTCTTAGCCAGCATTTCAGCCGCGCTCATTGCCGCGGGCACGATTTCCGAATAGATGTGTGCTTCACGCACGCGCCGCGCAATCAGCTGGGCGTACTGGGCACCGAAATCAACAACTAGAACTGGAGAAATCTCAGGGTTACTCACCCTCCCAGTTTACGGGGTGAGGGCCTTCCCGTGCAGGTCCGGCGCGGTGATATCGAACGATGAGCTTATTTAGGCCCCGGCGTGCCGAGATTTTTTAGCTTCTGCCCACCTCATTCCAACCTGAATAATGTTCTTATCTGCTTTGTGCCTCACTTTAGGGGCGGTTGCGATTATCTTTAAGGGAGTGGGTGGAGTATGCCATCCCGCAAGAAGTGGCCTACGGGCCGGAAGGATATACATAGTGGCTTACAGTGTTTATCTCACAGCGGCGGAAGGCAATGCCGGTACCCTCGGCGTCGCCACTGCTTACATTGATCTTTTGCTCCAGGAATACTCCAATATCGGGGTGTTCCGCGCCTTCGCGAATGGACCAATCGAAAATGACTCACTTTTCCTGACCCTTCTCGAACGGGCAGGAAAGCGCGCCGATGCGCCACAGGCCTGGGGAACTACCCGCCGGGCTTACGTAGAAGATGAAGAAACGGCGATGAACCAGCTGGTCAATCGCTACACGGATTATGCCCAGGATTTGGATGCGGTGCTCATCCTCGGTCTGTGCGATGGCGACCCGGTAAATCCGGGAATGCTGGCGCGCAGTGGCCGAGCCGCTGCCAATCTGGGCACCTCGGTGGTACCGGTTGTTGCCGGTTCCATGCGCTCCCCTGCCCAGGTGGAAGTAGTGGCGGAGCTGGCCGCCAAGGAAATTAGTGAATCTTATGCCCCGGTTTCTGCCCTGGTGGTCACGGACGCTCCGGAAAACCTGGCCGCGGAATATCGCGGAGATGCCAGCCAGGTAGTTTTCGTAGCGGAAGGTACCGCCGCCAAGTTTGCGGGGAACGACGCCGAACTTCTTCTGGCCGCCGTCAAGCGTGGCTCGGATGTGGTCACCCCGCTAGCTTTCCAAGCAAACTTGATTTCGCGGGCCCGGGCCGCGAAGAAGACGATCGTGCTCCCCGAATCGGAAGACGACCGGATTTTGCAGGCCACCGCCCAGCTTTTGGCCCGCGATGTGGCCAATATCGTACTGCTCGGGGAAGAGGCGGAAGTGCGGGCGCGGGCCGCCGAACTCGGCCTGAATATCGACGCCGCCCAAATCGTTTCTTTGCACGATCCGGATCGCCTACACCGCTATGCGGAAAAGTTCGCCGAGTTGCGCGCGAAGAAGGGCGTGACTTACGAACAGGCGCAAAAGACGATGGAGGATCCTTCGTACTTCGGCACCATGATGGTTTACCTGGACGAAGCCGATGGCATGGTTTCCGGTGCCAACCACACAACCGCAAACACGATTGTGCCTTCCTTCCAGACGATCAAGACCAAGCCGGGTACCGCCGCGGTATCCGGTGCCTTCCTCATGCTGCTCGATGACCGCGTTTACGTGTATGCCGATTGCGCTGTAAATATCAGCCCCACTCCGGAACAGCTAGCCGGGATCGCCGTGGATTCGGCGCGTACCGCAGCCCAGTTCGGGGTGGAACCGCGCGTGGCCATGCTCTCCTACTCCACCGGCACTTCCGGCAAGGGGCCGCTGGTAGACGCCGTCGTGGAAGCTACCCGCCTCGCCAAGGAAAAGGCACCGGACCTGTTGATTGAAGGGCCAATCCAGTACGACGCCGCGGTTGATCCGGCAGTTGCCGCCAAGAAGCTGCCCGGTTCACCGGTGGCTGGCCGGGCTACCGTCTTTGTGTTCCCGGACTTGAATGCGGGCAATATCGGGTATAAGGCCGTGCAGCGTTCTTCGGGTGCGGTAGCGGTAGGCCCGGTTTTGCAGGGTCTGAATAAACCTGTCAATGATCTTTCGCGGGGCGCCCTGGTGGAAGACATTGTGAATACCGTGGCTATTACTGCCATCCAAGCGCAGGGCTAAGCGTTTTGCTGTCCGGTTAGGCAGTTTTAGCGTTGGTTTGAGTGCCAGCTTTGGTGCCGGGCTTGGCGGCCCGGCACCTTATACTTTGAATAATGTCCGAAGAGTTTGATCCGCGCTGGCTCAGATTTTCTGGAGTGTAACCAGTTTTCTGGAGCGTAACCAGGAATCCCTTACGGTGACGGGGCGGATTGTGCCGATCGGCTTCGAGAGAAACAATAAGGAGAATTCGATGTCCGTTCTAGTAATTAATTCCGGTTCGTCTTCGATCAAGTATCAGGTGATCGATCCCGTCACCGGAGAATCCACGGCGAAGGGGCTGGTGGAACAGATTGGTTTGCCCTCCGGGCATATCGAGCACACCGGTAATGGGCAGGAACGTGAATATGTGGGTGAGATTCCCAATCATGCTTTTGGCCTGGAAAAAGTACTGGAGTTCTTCGCGGAAACCGGACCTTCCCTCACCGATGGTTCGATTGTGGCGGTGGGGCACCGTGTAGTGCAGGGTGGTAAGTATTTCGACGGCCCGGCCCTGGTTACGGAAGAAGTTATTTCCAAGATCGAGGATTTGCAGCCGCTTGGCCCGCTGCACAATCCGCCGGCCCTGGAAGGTATCCAGGTGGCGCGCAAGCTCCTCCCTCAGGTACCGCACGTAGTGGTGTTCGATACTGCTTTCTTCCAGTCTTTGCCGGAAGAAGCGGCGCGTTATGCGCTCAAGCGCGACGTGGCTGATAAGTACGAAATTCGCCGCTATGGTGCTCACGGTACTTCCCACAAGTTTGTTTCCCAGGAAGTAGCTAAGCTACTGGGCCGCGATGATGCGAAGCAAATTGTTTTGCATATTGGCAATGGTGCTTCGGTTTCGGCGGTGGATTCTGGCAAGGCCGTGGAAACCTCGATGGGGCTCACCCCGCTGGAAGGCCTGGTAATGGGCGGCCGTACCGGGGATATTGATCCGGCGGCTGTTTTCCACCTGGAACGCGAAGCAGGAATGACGGTAGAAGAACTCGATAACCTCTTCAACCGCGAATCCGGAATGATGGGACTTACCGGTTCTTCTGATCTGCGTGACGTGCACGCGATGGTGGAAGCCGGCGATCAGAACGCGAAGGAAGCGGTGGATATTTATGTGCACCGCATCGTCAAGTACATTGGCGCTTATACGGCGATTCTGGGTGGTTTGGATGCGCTCACCTTTACCGCCGGGGTGGGCGAGAACGACGACGTTATCCGCGCCGCCGTGCTCGACCGGCTGGCACCTTTCGGGGTGAAGTACGACGCCGCCGTGAACGCCACGCGGTCGAAGGAATCCCGCGAACTTTCCACGCCGGATTCTTCCGTCCGCGTGTTTGTGGTGCCGACCAATGAGGAACTGGAAATCGCTCGCCAGGCAACTGCGCTCGTGAATTCCAGCAAGTAAAACGAAGCCGCACGCAGCGCACCGCGCGGCTTCGCGCAAGCTGCGCGCACGCAGCGCACACGCAGCGGGGCCCGGAAGTTTACGAACTTCCGGGCCCCGCTGCGTTGCTAGCTGCCGCTGTGTTGCTAGCTGCCGCTGTGTTGCTAGCTGCCGCTGTGTTGCTAGCTCCCGCTGTGTTGCTAGCTTCTGGCTAGCACTATTTATTTAGTACGCGGCTCGCGCCGCGCACAGCCAGCGGTGCTTGCCGCTCCCAGCTAGCACCGCTGCCGGCTAGGAGATCCGTGCTACCGGTTTGCCGGCTTCGAGCGGACCGCCGGCTTCTACGAGCCAGTGGATGGTGCCGGTAATGTGCGCGATAATGTTCGTTTCCATTTTCATGGTTTCGCCAATCGCTACGGTTTCGCCTGCTTCCACGCGCGTGCCTTCGGCGGCGAGCAGGCGGAACATGGTGCCGGTGATCGGGCTCTTTAGTTCCGTTGGGTCTTCGGCCGGGGCTTGGGCGGCTGCCGCGCCCGGCGTGCCGAGCATGGCTACCCCATCGGGCAGGCCGATAGTGCGGATCTGCCCATCAATTTCGATTGGCACCCGGTGGAAGTCCACGCGCCGGCGCAGTTTCGCCCGCGGTTGGGCTTCTAGCACCGGGATGAGTTCACGTTCAATCCACCCGGTATCCACGGCCGGTATTTCGCCCGCAAAATCCGGATGCTGCACTACGGCCCGCATAAATGGCAGGGTGGTAGCTACGCCGTCGATCGAAGTTTCTTTAATCGCGCGCCGCGCCCGCGCTAAAGCTTCCCCGCGCGAAGAAGCAGAAACAATCAGCTTGGCAGCAATTGAATCGAATTCGGCCGGAATATCATCGCCCGCTTGCACGCCGTTATCCCAGCGTACGCCTAAGCCACCAGGCTGGCGGATACGGGAAATATGGCCCGGGGAAGGCAGGAACCCACGGCCCGGATCTTCCGCATTAACGCGGAATTCGATCGCGTGCCCCACCGGTTCGGGCATGGTGGTTGCCGGCAGGCCTTCCCCTTCCGCAATCGCGAACTGGGCGCGTACCAAATCGATTCCGGAAGTTTTTTCCGTCACCGGATGTTCCACTTGCAAACGCGTATTTACTTCGAGGAAGGAAACCGTGCCATCCCGGCCGAGCAAAAACTCTACCGTCCCGGCGCTGCGATAATTCACGGCCGCACAAATATCGTGCGCGGCGCGGTGAATGTTTTCCCGAATCGGATCTGGCAGGTTCGGGGCCGGGGCTTCTTCTACCAGTTTTTGGTTGCGCCGCTGCAAGGAACAGTCGCGGTCTCCCACCACGAGCACGTTACCTGTGCCGTCACCCAAAATTTGTACTTCAATATGGCGCGGCCGGTCCAGGAATTTTTCGATAAACATTTCCCCGCGCCCGAAAGCCATTTGTGCTTCATAGGAACCAGCCTGGTAGGCCGCTGCCACGTCTTCGATTTGGTGCACGATTTTCATGCCGCGCCCGCCGCCCCCGTAGGAAGCTTTCAACACTACGGGCAAACCGTTTTCTTCCGCCCAGCTGACCGCTTCTTCCGGGCCGCTGAGCGGGCCTTCCGAACCGGGAACGAGTGGGGCGCCTACTTCCCGCGCAATTTCCCGGGCGGTTACTTTATCGCCTAGTTTTTCGATAGTTTCCGCGGTGGGGCCGATGAACGTCATCCCCGCTTCTTCCACCGCGCGCGCAAAGTCCGCGTTTTCGGCCAGGAAACCGTATCCGGGGTGGATCGCGTCAGCTTTCGCCCGCTTTGCTACCCCAATAATTTTTTCGATCGAAAGATAGGTTTCCGCGGCGGTTTGCCCGCGCAACCCGTAAGCTTCATCGGCGAGCCGCACGTGCATTGCATCCACGTCTTGATCCGCGTAGACGGCGAGGGATGTGTATCCCTGGTCGAGGCATGCCCGCGCGATCCGCACCGCGATTTCCCCGCGGTTGGCAATAAGGATTCTCTTCATCTTCCCTTCCCCTGCCGCTACAGTTGCGTGAACGGCGTCACAATCTTGAATCTAATGGTGGTTCCTGGTCTGATTTGTGCGGCGGTATCAATATCGCTCCGCACCAGGGATCCGATCACGGGGTAGCCCCCGGTGAGTGGATGGTCCGCCAAGAAAATTACCGGTTGCCCCGAGGTTGGTACCTGGATCGCTCCGGTTACTGCCCCTTCGCTTTGTAGTTCGCCTTCCCGGGCCCGCGCGAGCGGTTTTTCACCTTCCAGCCGGATGCCCACGCGGTCTGATTGCGGGGTTACTTTCCAGGCTTGTGCGGTGAGGTTTTCCAATGCTGCGGCGGTGAACCAGTCGGTGCGCGGGCCGAGCACGATCCGCAAGGTTACTTCCTCTTCCGTAGGCAGTTTGGTTCCCACGGTCGGAGCATCGGCGACGACGCCGCTGGCCACTTTTTCGCTGAGCGGCACAATTGATCCGGCCGTGAGCGCTTGCGGGCCCAGGCCGGCCAAAGTGTCTAGAGAACGCGAACCTAAAATCGGCTCCACTTCGTAGCCGCCACGCACAGCCAGATAGGCACGTACCCCGCGGTCAAACCAGCCGATGGAAATGGTATCTCCCGGTTCGATAGCGGCCGGTAAACCGGGTGTGAGCGCGAAGCTGTACCCGGTTTCTGCTTCGGTGACGGTTACTTCCCCGGTAGCTCCCGCAATTGCGATTTCGCAGCGAGCATGGGAACGAATCTCAGCTCCCCCGCCCGCAATTTCCAAAGCGGCCGTATCCGGGGCATTACCCACCGCGCTGTTAGCGGCCATGAGCGATTGGTGGTCGGCCGCGCCGGCCGCAGCCACGCCAATGTTCAGTAAACCGGGCCGCCCCAAATCTTCGAAAATCATTTGCACGCCGGGATTGATGATCTCCCAGTACCGTTCCGGAAGCGCCGTCGAATCAGCCGGTTCGGGCGCGGCGGCGGGAGCCGAAACCGCGCCGGCCTTTTCGGCTCCCGATGTGCTCTGCCCAACCGCGCCGGCCGATTCCGGGCTAACCGATTCCGGGCTAACCGATTCCGAGCTAACCGATTCTGAGCTAACCAAATCCGGGCTGGCCGGTTCCGCGCTAGCCGATTCCGGGCTAGTCGATTCCGGGCTAGCCGGTGGTGCAAGTTGGATTTCTTCGGGCACGGCCACATATTTAACGGCGTCGCCCGGGGAAAGTAGCGCCGGAGAGGTACGGTGAATATCCCACATGGGCGCCCGCGAATTACCAATCAGCTGCCATCCTCCCGGACTTTCGCCCGGGTAGACCGCCGAAAAGTTGGCGGCCAGCCCAACTGAACCGGCCGGAATGCGGGTGCGCGGCGTCGTGCGGCGCGGGGTGGCCGCAAACAGTTCGTCATCGCCCACGCAATACGCAAAACCGGGCGCAAAACCCACGAAAGCTACTTTCCAGTGCGCCGCTTGGTGCCGGGTAATTAGCTCGGTGGTGCTAACCCCGAAAAGGTCTGCTACTTCGGCGAGGTCTTCCCCGTTGTACACCACTTCGATTTCGGTGGGTTCCCCGCCATGGGCAACCACGTCGAGCGGTTCCACGCTTCGTACCGCTTCCGCAATTTCGCGGGCGCTACTCATGGAAGGTTCGAAGTAGACGGCGATGGTGCGGGCCGCTGGCACAAGTTCGCGCACACCGTAAATTTTCGAGGCAACCAGCGCCGGATAGTGGGCGAGCACAGCATCAAGATCCGGATATTCGACCAGCACGGTATCTTCCGCGGCGGGAAGTACGAGTAGGGATTCAGGTTCAAAACTCATACCGCATAGCTCTCATTCAAAACATCAGATACGAACATGCATCCCGGGGCGTGCGTGATTGCGAAAGGCACGCCCGAGGCCTGGATGGCAGCTTGCGGGGTTACTCCGCAAGCCCAAAACACCGGCACTTCGCCAGGACGCAACGGCACGGGAGCATCCCCGTACTCCGGCGAGTACAGATCGGCAATACCTAAAGAATCCGGATCGCCAACATGTACCGGGGCTCCGTGTACGGCCGGGTAGCGGCCCGAAATTTGCACCGCTTCCGCCACTCTATTAGCAGGAATCGGCCGCATGGAAACCACCATCGCGCCGTGCAGACGGCCCGCCGGTGTGCAGGCAAGATTCGTTTCATACATGGGAACATTGCGGCCTACCGTTTGGTGGCGAATCTCGATCTGCGCAGCTGTGAGCCCGGCTTCAAAAGTAAAGGAACAGCCGATGAGGAAAGAAACTAGGTCCGGGTGCTCCGCCCAGGCTTCGGTTACATCTGCAACTTCGGCGCTGAGTTTGCCTTCGTGCCAAATCCGGTAGCGCGGGATATCGGTACGCAAATCCGAACCGGGCGCCAGCTTTGATTCCACGCCACCATCTTCAATCACGTCCAACAGCGGTACTGCTTTCTGGTTACGCTGGGCGTATAGCAAAACGTCATAGGCCCAATCGCGGGGAACCGAAATAAGGTTGGCCTGCACAAGGCCTTCTGCCACCCCGCTGGTGGGATCGGTGTTACCGGCGCGAGCGGCGGCGCGGGCCGCCTGCGCACTGGCGAGCAGTTCTCCTTGTGCAAACAACATTTCGTGTCCTCTTCCTCTTTTCCAGCTCTCTTGTTCTTCTTTGCCAGCTCGCTTGCGTAGTTTTCCAACTCGCTTGCGCAATCTTTTCCAGTTTGCTTACGCAATTCGTGTGGCAGAGCCAGGCGAGGCCGCGCGAGATTGCGGCCTTAGTTTGCCCCTAATTAGTGGTTATTCGCATGGCCCTATTTAGGATTTGCGCGGCCTTCGAAGTGCCGGATAATAATTCCGGCGGCTTCGAGGTTTTCGCGAATGGCCCGGGCCATGGCAACCGCCCCGGCAGAATCTCCATGCACGCAAATTGAATCGGCTTGTACCTGCACGTCACTGCCGTCAATCGCCCGCATTTTTCCGGTTTCTACCAGCCGCATAATCCTTTCGGATACTTCCTGTGGGTCATGCAGTACGGCACCGGCTTGGCTGCGCGGCACCAAATCTCCGCTGGGCGTATAGGCACGGTCTGCGAAAGCTTCCGCCGCTACCTGCAAACCTTCCTGTGCGGCCACTTCGATTCCTTCGGTACCGGCCAAACCCAAGAACACCAGGTTCGGATCGACCGCTTTGATCGCCCGCACTACGGTGTGGGCGAGCTTGCGGTCCCGTGCCAAGGAATTGTAAAGAGCGCCATGCGGTTTTACATAGCTCACGGTGGTACCGGCAGCTCGGGCAAGAGCCTGCAAAGCTCCCAGTTGGTATTCAATATCGGCTTGCAGTTCCGCGGCCGGAATATCCAGGGCGCGCCGCCCAAACCCCTCAAAATCACGGTATCCGGGATGTGCGCCAACTACCACGCCGTGCGCGGCGGCGGCCCGCAAAGTCGCGGCTATACCCGCCGGATCACCCGCGTGAAATCCGCACGCCACATTCGCGGAGGAAACAATGCCCAGCATAGCGGCGTCGTCGGAAACTACGCGATCAGGAGTGTTCTCTCCCAGATCCGAATTCAAATCAATCGATACCATTCCCTTACCTTATCCCTTCACACCGCTTTACGGTACTAGCGCAAACTTTGCGGGCGCTGGCAGGTTTAGCCCTGGATCATTTCGAAAATCGGGCGTACGGAAACCACCGCCATGTACCAGGAAAGCGCCGTCGCGGCCGTACCGGCTACGAGCAGCCACTTCGGGTAACGGTACCCCTGCAGCAGGTCGCGGGCGCGGAACCACCCGATGTACATGAAGATCGTGAGGCCGATGGGCAAGATCAAGCCGTTCAACCCGCCCGCGAAAACGAGCATCGTGCCCGGAGCTTGCCCCCACACGAGGAAGCACACCAAGGAAACGGCGATAAACACCACGGTAGCGATATTGCGCGGCCAGCCATGTGCGAATTTCTTGTTGAACACAGAGAAGAATGAAACCGATGTGAAGGCCGCACCGATCACGGAGGAAATAGAAGCTGCCCACAGGATCATGCCGAAGATACGCAAACCAGCATCACCCATGACCTGCAAGAATGCCCACCCGGCCGGATTCATTTCTTCCGGAATGAGGTCCATGATCACCACGGAAGCGTCTTTGGCGAGCACCGAGGCGCCCACCCCAAAGCAGGCAAGGAACAGCAAATAGCGCATAACACCGGTAACGACGACGCCGTTGATGGATCCATTCGTCACGTCCTTAACCGCTGCCGGGCCGCTATGACCCGAATCGAGGAAACGGTGCGCTCCCGAATACGTGATGTAACCACCCACGGTACCGCCCACGATCGTGGTGATCGTAGCCCAGTTGATGGTATCGGGAAGCACGGTTTGCCGCAGCGCCTCCCCCACGGGAGGTTGGGAAACCACGGCTACGTAGAACATGAGGCAAATCATGACGACGCCGAGGAGGATAATTACCGAGTCCATGATTTTACCGGCACGTTTCCACAGGAAGATGCCGATAGCGAAGAGAGCGGTAATGAGGCCGCCCAGTTTGACGTCGATCCCGAACATGGAATTCATGCCCATGCCGCCGCCGGCAATATTGCCAATATTGAAAACCAGACCGCCGCCAATAATGAGCACGGCTAGCACGAGACCCGAACCCGGCAGGGCCGCATTCGCCAGTTCTCCGGCTCGTTTTCCGGAAACTACGATAATGCGCCAGATATTCATCTGGACCGCAATGTCAATCAGGATCGAGATCAGGATGGCGAAGCCGAAGGCCGCTCCGAACTGGAAGGTGAAGGTAGCGGTTTGGGTAATAAAACCAGGACCGATAGCCGAGGTGGCCATGAGGAATATAGCTCCGAGAATAGAGCCCCTCTTATTTTTCACAACGGCTTTTCCTGCCTGGGTGTCCAAACCGGGTAGAGTGTTCTTTTCCGCGGCGGCATTCCCCTTTGCCAGCATGGAATCAGCCTCCTTTACTTACTGCTTTCTCTGTACTTTTCATAGGGGTTTATTTCCGGGACCGGCCTGGATTACGCCGGAGTTCCGAAGCTAATTCAGGTAACCCACTATTAGGTAAAGCAATAGTAAAGGATGGCTGATTTTTGTCAAGAGGGAGGAGTAATCTTGATAGTTATCTCAACTTTTCGATTTCGGCAGTAAGCTGCGGAAGCACTTCATAAAGGTCTCCCACGATCCCGTAATCGGCTACTTCGAAAATCCCGGCTTCCGGATCATTATTAATGGCAACGATCGTCTCTGCTTCGGCCACGCCGGCCGTAAAGTGGATTGCCCCGGAAACACCGGCGGTAACGAGCAGGCTGCCACGCATGCGCACGCCTTCCAAGCCGAGGTATTGATCGCGGCTCATCCACCCTTCCACATCGCACAGGGGCCGCGAAGAACCGAGAGCCGCGTCTAGGGCGGTAGCCAGTTCAGCAGCCAGGTGCAGATCTTCCTTGTGTACAAATCCGCGCCCGGCGGCTACTACCCTATCGGCGCGGGAAAGATCTACTTCTCCTACCTCGGCGGCTTGCCGGTCCGTGATTTTGGCACAGCCAAGCAGGTCTGCCTCCTCGGGTCTGAGCACTTCCACTTCCGGTGCCGCATCCGTAGCTGGCGGTTCTGCAGCGGCAGCTGGTGTTGCGGCAGCCGGTGTTGCGGTAGCTGGTGCGCCGGCTGTATCGGCGGCAGCGCTAGTTTCCGCGGCAGCGCTAGTTTCCGCGGCAGCGCTAGTTTCCGCGGCAGCTCCAGCTTCCGTTTCTGCAGCGGCGCAAGTTTCCGCGGCGGCGCTAGTTTCTGCGGCGGCACAAGTTTCCGCGGCGGCGCTAGTTTCTGCGGCGGCTGCGGACATTGGTTCCATAATCGCCACTAGGGGCGCTTCTAGCGGATAGTCCTCTAAGGTTGCGCCGCCAAAGCGGGCAAGGGTCAAGGTGTTTTCGTCAAAGCTACGCACTCCGGTAAGGAGCGGGAGGCCATATTTGACGGCTACGGCCCCCGCAAAGGCACGTGCAACCCCTGTACTCGGTGCCAAGACGAGATCGTTCGGGCCCAGCTCCACCAGGCCGGCCACGTACATTGCCGCGGTTTCCGGCGGAATACCCGCTTCCAGTTCCACGCGAATGGCGCGATCCGCGCCGGCTACATCAGCATCAGTAGCTTCCGTACCATTTGCTACGCCCACTACATTTACTGGACCGCGGCGCTTGGCGAACGCTACGAGTTCACTCACATCTGCTCCGGCACTAAGAACCCAAACCGTCACTTGTTACCTCCAATGAAGCCGGCATCGCGCAGGGCGGCCGCCAATTGTGCCGGTGCTTCCTGCCCGCTAAAGATAATATGCTTGCGTTGCTTTTCGGCGGCTTTCCGCCGGGCAAGCGGACTGGCTGTAATCGGAGAAAGCCCCAGTTCGGCCACGGAAACTTCCGCGTAAGGTTTCTTGCCGGCGCCAATAATATCGCGCATGCTCGGCACGGATACTTCTGCCGCATCCGAGGTAACCGCGATTACTGCCGGACCGCATAGATCAATGCGGCGTAGTTCGGCACCTACTTGCTGTAAGCACCGAAAAGTCCCGTTTTCACGAAGCTCAATTTTGGTGACGTCTTGGAAACAGGGCCAGCCCAGATGGGCCGCGGCGATCCCCGGGATCACCCGGCCACCTTCATCAATACTGCCCGGGCCGGTAAGAAGGAGGGTGATATCCCCTTCCCGTTTCACGAGCGTGGCCAAAGCCTGCCCCATCGTGGTGGCGGTCCATTTTTCGGTAGCATCATCAGCCACGATGAGGGCCCGATCCGGACCGTTTGATAAAGCACTTTTTCTGATGGCACCGCTGGCCGCGATGCTGCTTCCGACGGTAATCCCTAAGGATTCGGTTCCAAGTTGCGCCGCGAGATCGGCCGCTACTTGCATGGCAACGACGTCGTCGTCAGATATTACTGGGCGCGCACGAGACCAGTCCATATCCCCGCTTTCCGTAACCCTGGCGGCTTCCGGATTACGGGCAACCTTATAGGCAACCGCAATGGTCATGCCTTCCTCGCTTCCCTCCGTGTATCGATCTACGGTTTGGTTTTTCGCTCAATTGATTGTCCCGAGCGCTGCGGGCATATCCTGCTCAAACCTTACCTTGATCTCGAGGCTAGAGCACCTCCGGATTCGTCTCAGCGAGGTTTTCCTCTCCCGCATCGCTTTCCGGGTGGGTTGCGGCTCGCCACGCACACAGCACCCCGCCCGCGATCATAGCGATCCCCGTCCACAAATTCAGGTTCAACCCCGCGGCTTTCGCCAAATCTTCTGCGGTCACAAAGAATAATCCGTACACCGTGAGCATAAACCCAAACCCGCCCAGCATCACCGCCATCCAAACCCGCAAATCTAATACCGAAAACCGCACGCGCCCGGACCGGCGAGGATTTGCTGGCGCCGCTGCCGTGCCCTTTGCTGCCGCTTGCTCTTTGTTTTCTTTAGTCATTTGTTCGATTCCTTGGTGCTTGGTTAGTTTGCTGTTTAGTACCGGCGGTTATTTCCCTGGTGTTTGATTGGTCCTTTTTCTATTGGGTACTTGGTTCTTTCTCTGCCGGGCGGTTGGTTCGTTTCTTTGGCTTAGCGCCGGGCTCGTTTTCTTGGCTTAGCGCCGGCTCGTTTTCTTTGGCTTAGCGCAGATTAGCTTCCTTTGCTTAGCTGGTAGCAAACCCCGGTGTTAAGCGGTGCGGTTTTAGGCGAAGCACACGTTGAGTACTAGGCAAACCGCGAGAACGACGCCGCCGAGCGGGCCGGGCCGTTCCCACCAGTGCAGTTTTTCCCCGGCTGCTTCCCGCTGGCGGGCTTCGGCAATTTGCGCGGCCGCCAAATCCGGGGCAGGCCGGGCACCGCGAATCGGCATTTTGGTTCTCCCCCATACCAGGCCGTCTAGTTCTTCTAGGGGTTTGGGCGGGGTACGCCAGGTGACCAGCACAGATACGGCAATATCGGCCACGAATGCCACGCCCGAGGCCATAAAGGAAGCTGCTTGGGAAGAATTAAAGGTGAGAAAACCTGCCGCGTTGCCGATTTGTACAAACCCGGCTCCGGCCGCGCCGGCCACCAGTCCCCACAGGCCCGCTTGCGGGCTCATGCGTTTCCAAAACATGCCGAGGATGAAAGTCGCGAACAGGGGTGCGTTGAAAATTGACTGCAATAGTTGTGTGTAGTCTTGCAGGTTCGAAAATTCGGCGGCAATAAAGGCCGTGCCGACGGCTATGATCACACCCCAGAAAGTAAAACGCCGCCCGGCTTTTACGTAGTAGGAGTCAGACCTGCCGGGCCGAATATAGGTTTCCCACAGGTCGTAGGTGATCACGGTTGTGAAAGACGAAATATTAGCTGCCATGCCGGCCATAAACGCGGCAATTAACCCGGCCAGAGCTAATCCGAGCAAACCGTGCGGCATAATCTGCCCAATTAAAGCTGGTAACGCTTCGTTGTAGGCCAGTTGGTCGGTATGTAGTTCCGGAATAAGCACGGCGGCGATCAGCCCCGGCACAATAATTACGGCCGGCAGGAACATTTTCGGGATGGCTGCCAGGATTGGGGCGAGCCGGGCCGAACGCATATCGCGGGCAGAAAGCGCCCGCTGTACTTCCGTGAAATTCGTGGTCCAGTATCCGAAGGAATTCACAAAGCCCATGCCCAGGGCAATTCCAATCCAGTTCCCGTACGGGTTGGTGGTATTACTAAGCCCGGTTCCGCCCCACACGGATAGCCCATCCGGGCCAAGTACCTGTGAGTTTTGCAGGGCTTCTACGAGCCCGGCCGGCCCGCCCACGCGCGCCAGACCGCCAATGGTCAGCGGGGTTATAAAAGCAATAATGAGCAGGAGTTGGAGCACTTCGTTATACATGGTGGCGGTAAGCCCGCCGGCCGCGGTATAGACAAGCACAATCCCCGCCGAAAATACGATAGAAATCCATAGCGGCCACCCGATCAGCACATTGATCAGCAAGGCCAAGGCAAACAGGTTAATCCCAGCTACCAGAATGGTAGAAATAGTGAAGATCACCGACTGGTACACGTGCGTGGCTTTATCGAACCGCAAACGCAGATACTCGGGCACGCTCCGCACCCGCGCGCCGTAATAGAACGGCATCATGACCAGGCCAAGGAACACCATGGCCGGCACGGCCCCAATCCAGTAGTAATGCACGGTGGGTAGCCCGTGTTGTGAACCGGAGGCAGCCATGCCGATTAGTTCCACCGCGCCAATATTGGCGGAAAGGAAAGCCATGGCACAAATCCAGGCTGGCAAAGAGCGCCCGGAAAGGAAGAAATCCTCGGCCGAGGTAACCTTGCGCCGGGTCACCCACCCGATCGTTATCACTAAGGCCACATAGAGCACGATGAAGCTGTAATCAAAAAGATTCGCATCGAGCCTGAGGTCCATATGTGTCTCGCTTTCGCTGCTAGAAGCCGGCTAGCTCGGCACCGCCGGTTTACTTGGTGCCGGTTTCCGCGTGAGCCTGCTGAATTTCGGCGACCGTTACCGGGCGGTGTTCCTGGAACGACCGCTGGGCCGCTTCCGCAATTTCTAGGGCTCGCACAGCATCTGCTAGCCCTGCCGGTACTGCTTCCCCGGTCTGTATAACTTTTAGGAAGGCATCAATTTCGCGGACATAACAGTCCGCGAACCGCGCGATGAAATCCACCCACGGTTCGCCCTGCGGGTAGCTCACCCCGGGTTCCAGAGAATCCAAAGGAAGCTTTTCATCCATTCCCACTACTTCGGTGCGGGTGGTTCCGTGCAGTTCCATGCGCACGTCGTACCCGTGCCCGTTGTAGCGCGACGACGACGCCGTTACCAACACCCCGCCCGTCATTTTCAGGACGGCCACGGTTTCGGCTGCATCCGCAAAATCGCGGAAATCAGCTAGGCCCAAATCGTTTCCGTAGGCAAAGACTTCTTCCACTTCTTGGCCGGTGACCCAGCGCAGGACATCAAAATCATGGATCAGGCAGTCCACGAAAATCCCACCGGAAGCGGCCAGAAATTCGCGGTGCGGCGGGTTTTGGTCCATGGTGTGCATAATCACCCGGCGCAATTCTCCCAGTTTTCCAGCCGCTATATGTTTGCGCGCGGCGCTATAGGCGGGATCGAAACGGCGTTGGAAACCAATATGGATTGGTGCATTCGCCGGGGTATTAGCACACACCCGCAAAGTTTCTGCCAGCGAGGTAGCAACCGGTTTTTCGCAAAATACCGGCAGCCCGCGTTGTGCTACCGCAATAATCTGCGCGCCATGCACGTTGGTGGGGCTGGTAATTACTACTCCATCGAGGCCGGCGGCCCGGCCCGTACCCGTCTCGATCTCTTCCGGGCTAGCTATTTCCACCCGGGCCCCGCTAATGCCTTGGGCACGCGAAATCTCTGCCAGTTCGGCAGCTACCTGTTCAGCCCGGCCCGGCTGGGGATCAGCAATCACCAAACGTGCCACCCGCGAATTGAGAATCTTCGCGTGCATAACCCCCGCCCGGCCCAGCCCGAGCTGGCCGATTACTAGCTCATTACCAAGCGCCGGCTCTTCCTGGGACGCAATCGCTGAGTCCCTAGCCGTCTCTTTGTTAGTAGCTGCTGCCTGCATTTTTTCTCCTGCCTAGCTACGAAGGCAAATACGTTAACCGCGGGCGTTATCACCTTCGGTGGCGCCCTATTTTTGCCTAGATCTCCAGAGTAACGCCTTTGGCACCGCCGTGAGCGTGATTTTGCCCGCTTGAGACTTCATTTCCGTACGCCATTCACCTCTATGCAGCCTTCGAGTAAGCGCTATTTCATATTCCTGCTAAGCGCTTTTAGCACCGCCAGGAACGTGCGGCCAAATGGCTCTGGGGCGGGCTTTCGGCGTCGTCGGCAAGTTATCCACACCGCCGCCAGGCACCGCAAACCGGAGCGAAAAATTGCCCCCTTGACACGCACCCCAGTTACTTGGTTAGCTACTCATGTAACTAACCAAGGGGGTGTGTATGGACTTCGCTTCGGGAATCCCTATCTACCTGCAGATCGCACAGAACATTCGCGAGCAGATCCTTTCCGGGCAATTGCCCGCGGGTTCGCAAACAATGTCCACCACCCAGTACGCGGCCGCCTACAAAATTAACCCTGCTACCGCTAATAAGGCACTGAACCTGCTGGTAGATGAGGGGTTACTGGAGAAACGGCGCGGAGTGGGAATGTTTGTGACAGCGCGAGCCGAACAGCTTTTGCGCGCTACCGGCAGAGAAGAGTACGCGGAAAAAGTACTGGGGCCCGCGCTGGACGAAGGGTTGAATTTAGGGTTCACCATCGCTCAGATTTTGCGGTTTGCCCGCGCCCATTTCGAGGCAGAAAACACCAAGCACACGGAAGGAGAAGCGCTGTGATACGCACCGAGAAACTCAGCTTTACCTATCGCAAAAAGCCGGCAATATCGCAGGTCACGCTAGAGTTTACGAGTCCGAGTATTACCGGCATGCTAGGCCGTAACGGGTCTGGAAAATCCACGCTCGGCATGCTTTTAGCGGGTCTGCTCAAACCGGATTCCGGGGAGGTGTACTACCGCGGCGAACGTGTTTTTGAAAGCGCGGCCGCCATGGCAGCAATCGCCTATGTTTCGGAAGCTACAGTGGCTTTCCCAGATTCCCCGCTCACCACCACTATGCACGTGTGGGAACAGGCACGCGAAACCTGGGATGGCGAATATGCCCACGAGCTGCTCGAACTTTTCGAACTCTCCCCCAAGGCTTCCCCCTTGCAACTTTCGCGCGGGCAACTCGCGGCCTTCCACGCCACGCTCGGCCTGGCAGCCCGCACTCCCGTCACCATCCTGGACGAGGTGCATTTGGGAATGGACGCGGTGTACCGCGAAATTTTCTACCGGTGCTTGCTGGCTGATTACACCGCGCACCCGCGCACTATCATCCTTTCTTCGCATCTCATTGAGGAAATACAGAACCTGCTAGACCGGGCAATTTTCCTTGACCACGGCACTGTAATTGCCGACGGCGACCCAGACGAGCTACGTGCCAAGTACGGCCAAAACGGCAAACTTGCTTCTTTGACCGAAGTGCTCATGGCCCTCACACTCTCCGATTCACAAAAACAAAGCATGGGAGGAGACCCGCAATGATGCACGACCAGAAACCAGCTACCGGAGCGCAGCTCCTCTCCTGCTCTGACGCCGATCAGGCAGGCACGCACCCCGGCAGGCGCGGCCGGAATGCCGGCCGGCGGCATAACCTTGGCGTGGCCCAGGGGCGGAGCCTAGGTGAGATATACCGCGGGCTTAATGCCAGCCTCGGGCACGTGGCAGAAAAATTTGTAGGCGGCGCGGGCTCGCTGCGCGGGCGCTTCTTCCGCCAGCAAATCTTCGCCCTGGGCTTTGCAATTATCTTCGTGGTGCTTCTTTCTTTCACCAATGGGCATGCCACCGCGCCGTTGGACGCCACCCACTTAGCTTATCTGCACTCGGTGCCGGGTCTGCTCATTTTGCATGAGCTAATGGTGCCGTGTATTTCTATAGTTTCTTTGGTCGGGGCTCTGCAAACTCTGCGTACCCAGGCCTACTTGAACGCCGGGTACACGCGGGTGCATATTTGGCGGGCCTTGCGCGGGGCGGGCCTGCGGAGCATATCCCTCGTATTCTTGGTTTTAGCTTTCCTCACCAACCTGGTGCTGTTCATCCACGGCCTGCGTACCGACACCCTGGCCATTTCCGGCACGATTAAAACCTCGGAACTTACCACCCTGGGATATGCGGATCTAGACGGTTCTGCGCCGCCCTGGGAGCCGGGCGCGTCTCTCCCCTATAGCGGTAACTACTGGCACATCCTTCTTGGCTACTTCCTGATCGGAATTGCCGCCTATACCTTAGCGATCGCCCTGGCCAGTATTTTTACGCGCTGGCGGGTACGTACGATAGTGCTGCATACGGCCATGTTCGGTGCGATCGTGATGGTGATCGCAGTTATCTACTCCGCCCTTTCCAGGCCGATCAATTGGGTGCTCGGCTGGGGGCTAGACACCCTGGACCGTTTCCTGATCCAACCGATTGCGGGACTCCTGACCGGGCCCGTGCAGAGTTTCGGGGCCTGGGCCCAACCCGGCCTAGAAGCTTTCCAAAACTGGGTGAGAGGCCTGGAAGATACTTTCTTCAATAGCTGGTTCCCAGACGGGCAAACCCAAACCTTCGAATTCTTGTTCCTGGTACTGATTTTCGGTGGTATCTGCCTGGTTATTAGCCGCATGCTGAGCCGGCGCAACCTGCTCCGCACTAATTTGAAGCGGCGCTAAAACCGCGTTAAAACGTGCTAGAACGCCCGTGGTGCCCGGCGTGGTTTCCTGCGCCGAGCGCCACGGGTTTACTGCACCTAGCGCCGCAAGTTTCCTACACCAAGCACCACGGGTTTACTGCGCCAAGCACCGCAAGTTTCCCACACCAAGCACCGCGAGTTTACTGCGCCGAGCGCCACAAGTTACCCAACGTGCCGCCTCAGTAGCCGAATAGGGGATGAACCGCGCCCTTTTGCCACCTACACTTGCACCATGAGAATTGGAGTCCCTACTGAATTGAAGAATAACGAGTACCGCGTGGCCTTGACGCCTGCCGGTGCGCGTGAACTTACCGAGGCTGGACACGAGGTTGTAGTGCAGTCCGACGCCGGGCGCGTTTCCGGTTTTTCCGACGAGGCTTACGCTGCGGCAGGCGCAAAGATTGGGACCGCCGGACAAGCTTGGGCGGCAGACCTCGTTTTGAAAGTCAAAGAACCAGAACCGGAGGAATACCACTACCTGCGGCCCGACCTCGTACTCTTCACCTACCTGCATCTGGCTTCCAATACCCGACTAGTACGGGCCCTGCTGGATGCCGGCACAATTTCCGTAGCTTATGAAACCGTGCGCGAAGGCAACAAGCTCCCCTTGCTCGCCCCCATGAGCCGGGTAGCCGGCAACCTTTCCCCAATTATTGGTTCTTACCATCTGATGGAAGCCCAGGGCGGATCGGGCATGCTCATTGGCGGCGTGGCCGGAACGCGGCCCGCCCGAGTAGCGGTGGTCGGTGGCGGTGTGGCTGGTGAAAGCGCCGCCGTAATGGCCGCCGGCATGGGCGGAGACGTAACCGTGCTCGATATTTCGGTAGAACGGCTTGCCGCTTTGCGTTCCACTTACGGTTCCACCTTCAAAACTTTGGCTTCTAATGCGCAAAACATTGAAGAAACCGTGGCCAATGCGGACCTCGTAATCGGTTCCGTGCTCATCCCGGGGGCTTCCGCCCCGAAGCTAGTTACCAGCGCCATGGTCCGCAAAATGCGAGAAGGTTCAGTGCTGGTGGATATTGCGATCGACCAAGGTGGCTGTTTTGAAGGTTCGCATCCCACCACGCACCAACATCCCACTTTCGATGTGGATGGGAAGATCTTCTACTGCGTGGCAAATATGCCCGGCGCGGTACCTCAAACCGCTACCGAAGCGTTGACGAACACCACTTTGCCTTATGCCATGCAAATCGCAAATCACGGATGGCGCGAAGCGCTGACCGCAGACCCCGGCTTCCGCCCAGGGCTTAACACTGCGGCCGGTAAAATTACTAATCGCGCCGTTTTTGACTCCGTTGCCGGGACGATGGGCCTACAGGAGGCTGACTTCACTAACGACCTCCCAGAAGAGCAGTGAGAGACTTTTACCATGAAGGATTTCTATTCGCTCTACACGCATGGCTTTGCCCGCATCGCCGCGGTTTCTCCCGCGGTTACACCCGGTAAGCCCCTAGCCAATGCCAACAGCATTATCCTTGCCGCCCAGCGAGCTTCCGCACAAGGCGCCGTTTTGGCCGCTTTCCCCGCTCTGGCAGTAAGCGGCGCCAGCCTCGAAGATCTCTATTTCCAAGATGCTTTGCTGGAGCAAAGCTACCGCGCTTTGGAACAGATTCGCCTGGCTTCCCAGGACCTCACCCCCATGTTGGTGGTAGGTGTGCCCTTGCGATCTTCCCAAGCGCTGTATTCTTGCGCGGTAGTGATCCATCGCGGCTATGTTTTGGGGGCCGTTCCCCAACAAGCTTTTTCGGCTGGTTCTTACGGTTCCCGGTATTTCGCGCCCGGCGCTTCCCTGGCGCGCCAGTCCCTGGAGTATCCGTATCCCACTATTCCGTACGACGACGCCGACTGGCTGGAGGATTTGCCGGCAGCAGAATCTGCCCGGCTGGTGTATCAGTTAGACAAGGACAGTATTCCCTGTTCTCCCGGCCTGTATTTTTCGGCCACGGATCTTCCCGGTTTTTCTTTCACCATTGATTTTGCGGGAAATAATGGCGCGAACAGCACCGCGGCAGAATCTGATCCGGCGGCGCTCACGGTACGGCTGGATGCGAGCCCGGCAGTAGCGGGAAGTTGGCGGCAGCCCCAGCAGGCCGCCCTGGTCGATTCCGCGCGCTCCCGCGGGGCGATTCTCTACGTGAATGCCGGTGCTTGGGAATCGAGCACTTCTGCGGCCTGGGCAAGCTCCGCTTTTATCGTGGAAAATGGCTCCCTACTGGCCAACTCCGGTTTTGGAGCCGAAGCGGGCGGAGCCGGTTTCCCCACGGCGTCGGAACCGATTATTACCTACGCAGATATTGATCTAGACGGTATTGCTTTGGCGCGGCGCTCCGCCCCCGGGTTTACGGATGCGGCAAGCGTGGGAGCGCCGGGAATGCCGGCCGCGCTCGCCGCGGACTACCCGGAGATTCCCTTCCAGCTTGGGGTACCGGATATGGCAGAACTGGGCGAAAGCGTACAAGATTTGCGCCGGCCCCTTCCGCGCTTCCCCTTCCAGGAAGATCATGGCCACCCGATCGATCCGGAAGAAGTACTCAACTTGCAAGCCAGTGCTTTGCAAACTCGTTTGCGGGCGATCGGCCAACCAAAGATTGTGCTGGGAGTTTCCGGCGGTCTGGATTCCACGCAGGCACTGCTGGTAGCAGTTACGGCGTGTGATCGGGCCGGAATTTCCCGGGAAAATATTTTGGCTTTCACCTTGCCCGGGTTTGCTACCTCGCAGGGCACGAAATCTAATGCTTATGCACTGTGCCAGGCCTTGGGCGTACCTCTCGAAGAAATCGATATTAAGCCTGCGGGTATGCAGATTCTGAGCGATCTGGGCCACCCCTACGCGCATGGGGAACCCGTTTACGATGTAACCTTCGAAAACGTGCAGGCTGGTTTGCGGGCCGATTATTTGTTCCGGATTGCCGGCCAGCGCGGCGGGATCGTGCTCGGCACCGGAGACCTTTCCGAATCTTCCTTGGGCTGGGCGACCTTTGGCGTGGGTGACCATATTTGCCATTACAACGTGAATGCCGGCCTCCCCAAGACTTCCATGCAAGGGCTTATTCGCTGGGTGATTGCAACCTCCCGTTTTGGCGAGGAAGCAAATGCGGCCCTGCAAGCAATTTTGGATACCGAAATCTCGCCGGAACTGGTACCGGCAGATGCACAGGGCGCCATGCAGTCTACCCAACAGCAGATCGGCCCCTACGAATTGCAGGACTTCCATCTGTATTGGTTAATGCGCGGGTACAAGCCGGCCAAAATTGCTTTCCTGGCCTACCATGCCTGGCATGATGCCACGCGGGAAGCCGGGTGGCCGCAAGGTTATACGGGCGCGCGGCACGAATATTCAATCGGGGAAATCAAACACTGGTTGGGGATTTTTGTGCGCAGGTTCTTTAGCCAGCAGTTCAAGCGGTCCACTTCCCCGAACGGTCCAGAAATCCTTCCGGGCGGTTCGCTCGGCCCGCTTGGGGCATGGCGAATGCCTTCCGATATTAGTTCCGAGGCTTGGCTGGCCGACCTGGCCGAGGTTCCCGAAGAATAGCGGCAAGGGTAGTGGCAAGAGTAGCGGCACTGGAATTTGTAATAAAAACAAAATGAGGCAATAAGTATGATTGAGATTTTTTCGGAGCTCACACCGGAGCTATTTGCGGCCTATCAGGAGCTAATCCCGCAGCTTTCGCATTCTTTGCCCGGTGTTTCTCAAGAACACGCCGCGGAGGTACTAAACCAACCGGGCGTGTACCAATTGGTTTACCGGCAGGCGCCAGGCGAACCAATCCAAGGTCTGCTCACTTTGGTGACTTTCTCGATTCCTACCGGGAAACGTGCCTGGGTGGAAGACGTAGTGGTTGATAGCGCAGCCCGCGGCCACGGGGCCGGTAAGGAACTCGTGGAAGCTGCTTTGGCCCAAGCCCAAAAGGTAGGGGCGCGGACGGTGGACCTCACTTCCCGGCCCTCCCGTGAAGCCGCTAACCGCCTGTACCGTCGGGTCGGTTTCCAACCCCGAGAAACAAACGTGTACCGTTACGAGGCCTAAAGGGATCATGCCAAGGGCCTAGTTTTTCTAACCGGTTACGGTGTTGGTTGACGTTCCGCTTTCTTTTAGCGTTGCTTTTAGCGTTGCTTTTAGCGGAGCAGATGCAAACCAACACCGTTTCTCGTTAGTGCGGCGTTATCGGTGTACGACGGATAGGTCAGGCCCTGAGAACTCTAAACCGGTCCTTTCGGGGTGTTATCGGTGTACGACGGATAGGTCTGCGCGCTGGAATTCTTTGATATCCGAGTAACCAGTGGCAGACATCGCGTGGCGGAGCGCGCCCATAATATTCGTGTGCCCCTGCGCCGAAGAAGTGGGGCCGAAAAGTACCTCTTCGAGGGAACCAGCGGTTCCTACATAAACGCGTTCTCCGCGCGGCAGGCGCGGATGGCGTGCTTCCGGCCCCCAATGCCACCCAGCACCGGGAGCTTCCGCGGCCCGCGCCAGCATGGTTCCCAACATGAGGCCGTCAGCTCCGCAAGCAATTGCTTTTACGACGTCGCCGGAAGTGCCCAGGGACCCATCGGCAATTACGTGCACGTACCGGCCACCCGATTCATCCAAATAATCGCGCCGCGCGGCCGCAATTTCGGCAATGGTGGTAGCCATGGGCGCGGCAATGCCCACCGTGCGCAAGGTTTGCGAAGCAGCTCCCCCACCGTAACCGGCAAGCACTCCCGCCGCGCCGGTACGCATTAGATGCAAGGCGCCCTGGTAGGTAACAGCGCCGCCGACGATCACCGGGATATCCAGGTCGTAAATAAACGTGCGCAAGTTGAGCGGTTCACGCGTGGTAGAAACATGTTCGGCAGATACGGTGGTCCCGCGGATTACAAAAAGGTCCAGGCCCGCTTCTTGCACCGGGCCGACCAGCGATTTTGCGGCGCCCGGCGAGCAGGCACCGGCCACCACCACGCCCGCATCACGCAATTCGGTGAGCCGCTGGCCAATTAGTTCATTCTTGATTGGTTCGGCCGCGTACAGCCGCTGCAATACCGCATTCGAATTTTCGGCGGAGGTACGGGCTATTTCCGCGTAAACTTCGCTCGGATTTTCGTAACGGGTCCACAAGCCTTCCAGGTCTAGGACGCCCACCCCGCCCATTTTCCCGAGCTCAACAATCATTTCCGGGGAACCTACCGAATCCATTGGCGCGGCCATGACCGGAATATCCAGGTGGTAGGCATCGAGTTGCCAAGCGGTTGAGACCTCCCGCACATCCCGGGTGCGGCGCCGTGGTACCACCGCGATATCGTCCAACGTGTACGTAATTCGTGCGCGTTTCCCGCGTCCAATTTCAACTTCGCTCACGCTTACCAGCCTAGCTGGAACTTCCCGGATATCCCCATGCGCCTCGCGGCGGCGAATCAGTCGCCGCGCAAGAGATGACCGCCTCCGTTCCCTCCCCACGCGCCTCGCGGCGGCTAAGGTAGGAGCAGTCAACTGCGGAAGGAATTGCTATGTGGACCGAAAACCCGATCCTCGGATTCGATACTGAGACAACCGGTGTAAATCCGGCGAAAGAACGCCTTGTTACGTGCTCGCTCGTACGGGTCACGTCCGACGGCGCACAGTCTCGCTTCTGGTTGGCCGATCCGGGAGTGCCCATCCCGGCGGCGGCGAGCGCTATCCACGGGATTACTACGGAGCGGGCCCAGCAGGAGGGCCAGCCAATCACGAAAGTTTTGGCAGAAATCTCGGATGCGCTCGTGGCGCATTTAAGCCAGGGTTTTGCCGCAGTTGCTTTTAATGCTTCATATGATTTCACCTTGTTGGAGGCGGAGTTGCGCCGGCACGGCTTGCCAACCCTCGCAGAGCGGCTCGGGGGCGAAATCTTCCCGGTAGTAGACCCGTATCTTTTAGATCGGGCTCTGGATCGTTACCGGCGGGGCAAGCGCAGACTAATAGACTTGGTGGAGCATTACGGCGTTGGCAATAACGATTCCTTCCACGACGCCGAAACTGACGTGCGGGCAACTTTGCGAGTGCTGGCAGCAATAGTCCGCAAGTACCCGCAGGTGGCGAAGATGGACCTGCGCGAGGTGGTGGACTTGCAGATCGCCGCCAATAACGAATTCCAAACTTTCTTGCAATCTCGGGGCCGCGGTTCGGGCCCGCAAGAAGGTTGGCCAGTACCGCGGTAGCGGGTGCTGCCCGGTATCCCAATACTGGCAATTTGCAGTTTTCGCGGCCATTGACTCATGCCGAAGAGGAGACTTTCGTTCCCTGCAAGTAAGTCCGCCACTGCGCATAGTGTTTATAAAACTAGCGGGCTGCGGTAGCCCCCCCCCATCTGGTGGGAAGTACCGCAGCCCGCTTTTGCTACGCCGATATTTTTCTACATATGCTTTCGGCTGCGCCGCGTAGCCTTGCCGCCAATCTTTCCGCGCAGCTCTGCCGCGCAGCCTTACCGTTCGGCTTTGCAGCCTTACCATTCGGCTTTACCGCGTAGCTTTGCGTTAGCCTTGCTTTCGCCGTTTGGCTTTCTTGCAGGCGTTTCGCGTTGCTTTCGCGTTTAGCTCCGGCCGGAGTAGTTGGGCGCTTCCACGGTCATTTGTACATCGTGCGGGTGGGACTCTTGCAAGCCTGCCGCCGTCATCCGTACGAAGCGTCCCTTTTCCTTCAGTTCCGGAATCGTGCGCGCACCCGAATAGAACATGGACTGGTTGAGCCCGCCTACCAGTTCATAAAGTACGGAAGAAAGCGCACCGCGATACGGTACTTGGCCTTCGATACCTTCCGGAATGATCTTGTCATCACTGGTAACGTCTGACTGGAAATAGCGGTCCTTCGAATAGGATTTCTTACCCCGCGAGCTCATGGCACCGAGCGAACCCATGCCGCGGAAATGCTTGTATTGCTTACCGCTAACAAACACGAGTTCACCTGGAGTTTCTTCACAGCCAGCAAGCAGGGAGCCGAGCATTACGGTGTCTGCCCCGGCCACGATAGCCTTTGCAATATCGCCAGAATAGTGCAGGCCCCCATCCGCGATCAGCGGTACACCGGCAGGTCCGCACGCCTTTGCTGCCTCGTGTACAGCGGTGAGCTGCGGAACGCCAACCCCGGCAACCACGCGGGTGGTACAAATCGAGCCGGGCCCGATCCCCACCTTGACGGCATCCGCGCCGGCGTCGATAAGCGCCTGTGCACCGGAACGGGTGGCAACGTTTCCACCAATAATCTGGACCCCATCAAACCCGGAATCCTTACGCAGGTTGGAGATCATATCGAGGGCAATCTTGGCTTCCCCGTTTGCGGAGTCGATAACGATTACGTCTACGCCCGCATCGGCAAGCGCGGTGGCACGTTCCCAAGCGTCACCCAGATAGCCGACGCCGGCGCCCACCAGTAGCCTTCCGTTTGCGTCCTTGGAAGCATTTGGATACTGCTGGGTTTTTACGAAGTCTTTAACGGTGATAAGGCCGGAAAGCTTTCCGTCCTTATCTACGAGCGGTAGTTTTTCAATCTTGTTACTGGAAAGAAGTTCTTGTGCTTCTTCCCGCGATACCCCGGTGGGGGCAGTAATGAGCGGCATACGCGTCATTACTTCCGAAACGCGGATATTTTCGTAGTCGCTTTTCTTGACAAAGCGGAGGTCGCGATTAGTAATAATGCCCAGGAGCGTGCCTTCGCCGTCAATTACCGGCAGGCCAGAAATGCGGTAGCGGCCGCACAGATCATCAAGTTCTTTCAAGGTGGCTTCCGGGCCAACGGTAACCGGATCGGTGACCATACCCGATTCAGACCTTTTCACTTCCCGAACTTGTTGAGCTTGTTCTTCTACGGATAGGTTGCGATGAATAATACCGATTCCACCTTGGCGAGCCATAGCTACTGCCATATTCCGTTCCGTCACCGTATCCATAGCCGCCGAAACCATCGGCGTCTTCAGGGTAATCTTGCGAGTGAGCGGAGAGGAAGTATCAACCTCGGAGGGAATAACATCCGTAGGTTGCGGAACGAGCAGAACATCATCATAAGTAAGTGCTAGCGGTGCAAAGTCATTCTCGAACTCCATTTTTCCATTTTACGCCCTGCACCCTGCATATTCTCCGAATAAAGCGAGCATTTGCTCACCAGTTAATGCCGCAAAGGTGGCTGCCCCTATGGCAACCACCTCCCTAACTTCAGTAACGCAAATTATTCCATGGCCACAACCTCAACGGTCACACCCTCAGCACCGCAGCTCCAGGTACCTATTCCGCGGTTTGTGTTCTTGTGGGAACCCGCATTTATCGCGGAATTAGTGCGCGGGAGAAAATGCGGGAGGTGCGGGGCCTGGCTGGCCTCGCACCTCCCGGGTTCTGTATTTATTTAGGTGCTAACGGTTTACTTGCGCACTGCCAGCGGTTTGATTCCGCGCTAGCAGTTTGCTTTGGCACTAGCGCGTTACGCATTACTTGTTAGGCGCCAGCGGTTTGATTCCGAGCTAGCGGCGTTAGCGGCTCAAAACCGGCTTTATGTTAGCAACGGCGCTAGCTACGGCGTTAGGCGCTAGCGGTGTTAGCTTCGTGTTAGCGGCGGTCTACGGCCGGGGTGTCAATTCCGTCCCCGTCCCAATCGCCAACCACCGAAACATCCTTCGCATTACCATAAGCAAAGACCTCATCAGCCACGCCAGAAACCAATTCGTTCTTCAAGAAGAACTGGTTGCCGCGTACCACGCCAACCCCGTCCTTGCCCGTACCGTTCCAGTCACCAACAATCACGCGATCACCAGCAGTACCATAAGCAAACTCAAACGCAGCCTTGGTATCCTCCAGCTTGCTTTGTACGTAGAAGATATTTCCACGCACAGTGGCCAAGGTATCCTTACCGTCCCCGTTCCAATCCCCAGCAATAAGGGTATCGGTCGGGTTGCCGTAACCGTAAACGGCGTCAGCAACACCAGAAGTTAGCGAATTACGAACAAAGACCTGGTTACCGCGAACTACGGCAATCGTGTCCTTACCATCACCATTCCAGTCCCCTACCAGGACCTCATCACCAGCGTTACCGTAGGCAAACTCGAACTGCGCAACACCGCCAAAGCCATTGGTACCCAAGAACGCGTTACCCCGGCGCACCAACGGCGTATCTATACCGTCACCATCCCAGTCACCAAAGATGATTTCATCGTTCGGGTTACCATAATTGACCGTACGATCAGCCTTACCCTGACCCCACGCATTCACATACAACACACCACGAGCATCATTACCAACCGCCCACACACCAGCTGGCTTTTCGCTAGCCGGTTTGTCGGCACCGGGCTTCTCGGTGCCTGCCGGATCCGTGCCTGCCGGATCCGTGCCTGCCGGATCCGTGCCCGCCGTATCCGTGCCCGCCGTATTCGTGTCCGTCTGAGCCGTCTGTTCGCCCACCGTTACCGGAATCGTCAGATCGGCATCCCCGGCAACCACACGCAGAGTGGATTCGAAGGGAGCGTCCGCGGGAACGGTGAAGGTGATCGTGGCCTTCCCGGTGTCGTCAATATGCGGGGTCACCGTGTTATCCACTTCTGCGGTACCGACCTTCGTGTTGTTCAGGTACAGGTCTACCTTTTCGGTTACCGGTTCGGAGGAAGTCATGGAGAGCGAGGCCAAGTTAATCGTGGCTTCCTTGCCCGGCTGCAGTTTATCTTCACCGTTAATACCGATTGAAGACTGACGGTAGGAAACCTGGAAGTCCGGGTTGGCCTTCAAGAATTCGTTGAAGGCCACGTTGTCAACGATGCCGGTATCCGCGTAGTTCTTACCTTCCGTGAAGACGCTGAAACCATCGCCCCCATCCAGCAGGAACTGGTTCGAAGCGATCGTGTACGTCTGCGATTCATCGCGTGGCACGAGCTTGCCATCAACGTAAACCGCCTTCACCCGGTTGCCCGGCTCACCTTCGTGGTCGTACAGGTAGGTGGTGTTATAGGAAAGTCCCAAGCGCAATAGTGGCCGGGCTGCATCTTCCGCATCCTTCCACTGCTGTTCGAGCATGGTGTAAACCTGTGCGCCCGTCAGATCGATCGTCGCATAAGAATTGCCGAAGGGCTGGACGCTGTAGGACTCCTGGTAGGTGATCTGGCCATCACCATTCGGATCTAGATCGGCCCGCAAACCGCCAGGATTAATAATCCCGAAATCGGCCTTCTTCTCCATGCCGAGCGAGTACTGGTAGAAGCCTTCTGCGATCAAATTGCCCACAGAAGATTCCGTACCGCGGTTAGCGCCAGTATCGTTTGTGTTCCGATCGTTCGTACCGCGATTAGCGATACCGCTAATGGTTCCCACCGGTTGGGCGCCCAATTCTTCCGCTTGCGCCTTAGCCTTCTGATACAGCGCCTCGATATCTTGATCAATCACGTCTGGCTCGGTGAAAGCCTTCTTTTCGACGTCGTACACCGTCTTATTTTCGGCGGTAACGCTCTTCAGTTCTTTCTTTTCGTTATCCCATTCGAGCACAATGTGCCCAAAGTTCCGGCCGAACTCACCGGGTTCAATAACCGGTGCACCGGATTCGGTTGTGGTTTCGGCGAGCAAATGGGTGTGGCCGGCAACCTGCACGTCTACATCCGCACCCACCTTTTGCGCTACTTCATGGTTTTCGTGCATGAGGCCAACCACGATATCGGCTTCCCCATTAGATTCGTCGCCATCCTTGAGCTGGGCAGCAACACGGTTCGTTGCTTCTACCGGATCGGTGAATGTAAGCCCTCTAATTCCGGAGGCAGAAACCAGGTTCGGCATATCGGCCGTCACCGTGCCTACGAAAGCGACCCGGATCCCATCCTCGGTCTTGAGCATAAAGTAGGGCGCGAAGTCTCCCGGCCGAGCCCCTTCCACATTGGCATGGACGAAGGGGAAATTCGCTTCCTTCTTAATGCGGTCCCGGTAGTCGTTGTAGCCCTGATCAAATTCGTGGTTTCCAGAAGAGGAACCTTGGAGGCCCATCGCGTTCAGGATATCCAGCGTGGGCTGATCGTTTGCAATGGAGGAAACGTAGGCGGAACCGCCAACCAAATCACCGTTGCCCACGAAGAACGTATTACCCGGGTTTGCTTCGCGCAACTTATTAATTTGCCCGGCCAGGTGGGCGGCAGTTTCAATGTGCCCATGGAAGTCTGAAATCACCGCAATATCGATCTTGGTAGTACTGGTTTGCGCGCTACCGGCATCGCCGGATCCGCTTTCCCCGCTACCTGCATCGCCGGTTCCACTTTCTGCGGTTCCCTGTTCGGTTCCGGTATTTCCAGATTCGGTGCCAGCTTGCTGCGTATCAGCCTGCGTGGAAACAGTTTGCCCTTCACCCTGCACACCAACGGTTTTTTGCTCGCCATACGCGGGGATCGTGGCCCCACCCATAACGACGGCGAGGGCCGTGATATATGCGGACCCTCGCCTAAAAATCGATTTAGACATATTTATTCCTTCGTGTTACCTGAATACAACTCCGTGTTTTCACAGGGTCACCCAGCATCATCCTGGAACCGTGTAAACACCTCGTAAACCTCGGTGAACAGCATGGAACATTTGATCTAATACTTGGGGTCATTCCCCCGCGGTCCGGGAGAAAGGTCCCGAACAATAGGAGCCAAAGGGCCCTTAACTAAAGGGCCCAAATAGTTAGGGGTTTATCGCGAAAAGCAATAGGGGTTTATCGCGAATAAAAACAAAACATAGGGCCGGAGCTAAGAGATAACCTCCCAGCTCCGGCCCTACCAATAGATCCGCACGAACACCAATCTCACATTCAAGCGGCACTACCGCTTATATGTATATCGATATTCAGTGACCAGAATCTGGGCGACACCCGCTATCATTGCCGTTTACCCACTACCGGTTTTTTTGCCAGATATAGGCCAATGCTTACCATCCGGTAGTGCGCATTAACGAGTGCCATGCCCTAGTATTTTTAGCGCTCGACAATAGCCAGCACATCACGCGCGGAAAGAATAATGTACGTTTCTTCTCCGTACGTTACTTCCGTCCCGCCGTACTTGGAGTAGACGACGACGTCGCCCTCCTTAATATCCAGCGGAACCCGGTTCCCATTGTCATCGATGCGGCCCGGCCCTACCGCCAGTACCTTACCTTCGGTTGGCTTCTCAGTGGCGGTATCCGGAAGATAGATACCCGAGGCCGTGGTGGTTTCAGCTTCTTCCTGCTTGATGACAATGCGATCCTCAAGCGGCTTAATGGAGACGGACAATTGTCTCCTCCTTTACTTCTAGACTCGTGCAATTATGTCAGCGCTCAGAGCCGGGACCCGCCGTCGCGGGGGCCGGGCCCAAACCCAAGCACAAGCCGTAGCAGAACTACGTCCGGAGTTAACGTTAGGCTGTAGCTAGCACTCGGTCAAGTTGAGTGCCAGGTTAGAGCGAAATAATTCACCCTTGAGCAAAACCACCGAGTTTTCTCACTCTGCCCGGGCATGCGCTCGCCCTATTCCCGCTTCTGCTAATTCACCCGCTTCTGCTAATTCATGACGATGGTGCTCAGATCCATATTGGTATCCACCGAAAGATCCAGTGCAGATTCAGGCACGTTGTTTTTCACCAGCTCATAGCCCAGTGCCGCGATCATCGCCCCATTATCAGTGCAGTAACGTAGGGGCGGGATCCGCACGGTGATGCCTTCTGCTTCCCCGCGTTCGGCCGCGAGCGCCCGCAGCCGCGAGTTTGCCGAAAAACCGCCGCCGATCACGAGCGTATCGCAATCGTAGGCGTGGCAGGCACGCAAAGCTTTCTCCGTCAGGGTATCGACGATGGCTTCCGTAAAGCCGGCGGCAATATCGGGCTTATTGACTTCTTCGCCGCGTGCTTCACATCCTTCAATGTAGCGGGCTACCGCCGTCTTGAGCCCGGAGAAGGAGAAATCATAGGGGTGCTTTTCGCGGTTTTTCCCGCTTTCCAGGCCGCGCGGGAAACGAATTGCCTCCCGGTCACCAGCTTGCGAGAGTTTATCTACGTAAACCCCACCCGGGTACGGGGTGCCGAGCAAGCGGCCCACTTTATCGAAGGCTTCGCCCGCGGCGTCGTCCAAAGTACCGCCGAGTTCTTCCACCTCCGTGGCAATATTGCCCACCCTCAAAATCGAGGAATGGCCGCCCGATACCACTAGGCCAATGAACTTTTCTGGGAAGGGGCCTTCTGCGAGCTCATCTACCGCCAAATGTCCAATAATATGGTTCACGCCGTAGAGGGGTATGCCAAGTGCTAGGGCCAGTGCTTTTGCCGCGGAAACTCCTACCGTCAAAGATCCGACCAGGCCGGGCCCGGCGGTCACCGCGATCGCGTCTATATCTGCGAGCGCGGTCTGCGCTTTTTCGAGGGCCGCAGTAATGGTGGGAACCATTTGTTGTAGATGTGCACGCGAGGCAATTTCTGGGATAATCCCGCCGTAGCGTGCGTACTCGTCCATGGAGGTGGCCGTTACGTCTGCCAGTAGCTCACCGTCTTTTACAATGGCGACGCCGGTTTCATCACAGGATGTTTCAATGCCGAGAACCGTAATACTCACGGGCAAAGTCTAGCGCCGAGCTGGCCTACTGTGCATCACGATGTATATCGCGCCGCATAATTAGCCCGTCTGTACCTCGGTAATAGCCGGGGCGCGTGCCCACGGTGTAAAAACCGCGCGATTCATATAATCCGCGGGCTACGGGATCGTTTTCTCGCACTTCCAAAAAGACCTGTTCGGCCCCGCAGGCCGCGGCTACCGTGAGCAAAGAATCGAGGAGGGAGCTACCTATCCCCTGCCCGCGGAAGGATTTATCGACGCCGATCGTCATGATTTCTGCTTCCACGCCTAAATTGACGGCTCCGGCCGCAACCAGATCGTCTACCTCCGGCCGGGGCGGCGTGGTTTCGATAAGTCGATCTATGAGAACCAGGCAACCCGGAAAGCTGAGAGCTTCTTGCCAGGCGGCTTCCGGCCAGGCTTCCCGGTCAAATACCGCAAAATCGAAACGCGTGAGCGCATCCGCATCAGCGGGCATCGCCACTTGCCGGCGTAGGCGAAATGCGCGCGCCGGCGCTACGCCGCCGGTATTGCCTTCGCGTTCTGCGTGGCTTTCGCCGGCGTTATTACCTTCGTAGGTAGCGCGGCCTTCGCGTTCTGCGTGGCTTTCGCCAGCGCTTTTACCTTCGTAGGTAGCCTGGCCTTCGCTCGTGCTGCGGCCTTCGTGGGTAACGCCGGTTTCGGGGGCGAGGTTTTCGGCCGGATTATCGGCGGCGGGTTTAGGAACGGTAGCCATCGCCCGCCTTTTGGGCCACCCCGCGGGCCACATCCGGGCGGCGCAAATACAACGGTTCGGTGCTCAAAGCCGCCTCCGGATCGGCCGCGTTATCCAAACGGGAAAGGGCAATACTCGCCAAATATTCCGGTTCGGGAAGTACCAGCTGGGCGCCGGCCAATTCCGGATACAAATCGGCACGGGAAACGGCGAGCGGGGCGCCGTGCGTCGTCGTCGCTACTTCGGCAGGCTTAATAATCTGCGGAGGCGAAAAAACGAGGACGTCACTATACCCGGCAATTGCGCGAGCCCCGGCAATATACAGTTCCTTGCGCCGCGCATCGATCACCGGCCACACTTGCGTTGCGCCGGCTCTGAGCGCGCCGTAGGCCATGGCATCTAGCGAAGGGACCCCGTAAAGCGGAATATCCCACGCAAAGGCGAGGGTGCGGGCAGTTACTAAACCGGCACGCAAACCCGTAAAAGCTCCCGGGCCGGTACCGGCCACGATCGCTTCCGGCACGTCCACATCAGCCGCGTCGAGCGCATCGCTGACCATGGGCGTCAGGTTTTCGGCATGGCTCCGCGAATCTGCAGAAACCAGGCGGGCCAAAGTATGGAACTTAGCCTCGGTTTCGGGAACCGTCCCGAAATTAGTTTCCACCACGCCAACTACGGTCTGGTCAGAGGTATCAATCGTCAAAATAATCATTTATTCGCTCTTTTCCTCATCCGCAGGAGCGGGATTCGGCGTGGATTCTTGGTAGCGGTGCAAAGTTTCGCCCAGCAATTCATGAGCGCGCTGCCCGGTGGCAGTGAAAGTCAAGGTGCGCGGCGCATCCACGTACAGGTCGGCTACGTCTTGGCCGCGAGCGGCACCTTCCGGGCGGGTGATCGTGATTTCTAGCCGGTCTGGGGAAAGGACTTCTACTTTGCCTGTACCCCATTCAATGAGGGTGGCAGAATCTTCCAAACTGGTATCCAGATCGAGGGCATCGAGTTCTTCGAGGCCTTCTAAACGATAGGCATCCACGTGGATAAGATCCGGGCCGGTACCGCGGTTTTTGTGCACATTGGCAATCACGAAGGTGGGCGAGGTAACGCGCCCGCTTACATTCATGCCGACTGCTACCCCGCGCACCAGCGTCGTCTTCCCTGCCCCGAGCGGACCGGTAAGCATCACCAGATCGCCGCGCTGCACCGATTCGCCCAGCGCCCTGCCGAAGCTCTGCATTTCTTCCGCATCCGGGATTATGATTTCCTTCATCACGCGCTCCATGATAAACCCCGCATCTACTTCCTGCCTGTTAGTTAGGAGGCGCGCGCTTTATTCCACGTATACGCGCGGAACGCGCGGGCCAATACGGGTGGGAATCTCGTAGCCGATCGAATCGGACCATTCACCCCAGTTATCGGTAGTGGGCGCGCCGGTGCTTTCATCACCGAAAATGATTACCTCATCTCCCGGGCGGGCAGATGGTGGCAATTGGATCACAAACTGGTCCATGCAAACCCGGCCAATAATCGGGCAACGATGGCCCCTAACCAGCACTTGCCCCCGGTTGGAAGCCGCCCGCGGAATACCATCGCCATACCCGAGCGGCACGATCCCCAGGTGGGTTCCCGCCGGCACGGTTTGCGTACCACCATAAGACACCCCGGTGGTGCTTTCCGTTATCCGGGCGCCGATAATTCGCGAGCGCAAGGTCATTACTGCTTGCAAACCCAATTCGGCGGCCGTTGCCACCTGCGGATTTGGGGAAATACCGTAGAGCAAAATGCCAGGCCGAACCATCGAATATTGGGCTTTATTGTGGAAAAGTGCCCCGCCGGAAGCTGCGAGATGCAGTAGCGGCGGAGCTATTCCCACTTCGGCAAGCATTTGCTTTGCTTCTTCAAACCGGCTGATCTGGGCCTGCGTAGGTGCAGGATTGACCACGTGGGTATATGTTTGCTGGTCGGCACCGGATTCTGTGCCCGCGGCCTCACCGCTGGGTGCGAGAGCGGAAGTACTCAAGGTGTCTGCTTGTGCTAAGTGGCTCCACAAACCTTTGATTTCTACGGCTCCCACGCTTGCCAAAGCTTGCAAACGCGGCAGTATGCGTTCCAATTCCCCGCGGGTAAAACCTTCCCGGGCCATCCCGGTATCTACGGCAATATGAATCTTTGCGCCGCGCATGCCCCCGCCTGCGTATCTTTCTAGTTCATCTACCACCCAGGGAGTGCCTACCGAGATTTCAATTCCCGCCCGGAAAGCGGCCCGCAGATCCGAACCCGGCGCATAAATCCAACTGAAAATGGGCGGGTGCGTGGCTGGCAGTGCCCCCGCACCGCCAGCACTGTTAGCACCGGCAGGGCCGGCTGGGCCGGCCGGCGTCGCTTCTTCACCATCACGCAACTGTGCGGCTAAAGACATCGCCTCGCCCAGTTGCGCCACACCTAGATAATCAGCGCCGGCCGCGGCTAGCGCCCGCGCGCACGGCACAATTCCGTGCCCGTAAGCATCAGCCTTCACGATCGCCATAATCTTCGTCTTAGGCAGGCGTGCTCGCAACCACCGGAAATTATGCGCCAGGGCTCCTAAGGAAATCTCTGCCCGCGATGGATAGAAACTCTCAATCACCAACTTCACTCTGCCTTCCGGTTGTTCGCAAATCTGCTTGCGAATCTGATAGCGAATTACCCAGAATTTGCCCGATAACGGGCGATATCTGCCCGGCGATGGAGGCGGCAGTGAGCGGGCGGCCTGGCGCTGCGCCTACTGCCCCGAGCGCCGGTGCAGTATCCGCCGCGCGAGCATACTCCGGTTCTTCCACTAATTGCCACCCAAATTCGCAGTCGGCCGCGCGCGCCGCCGCCCGGCCGTGTATATGCGCCGCTGCTGCCGCCAAAAGCGCGGCCCCGCCCGGTTGTTTCGCTGTTTGCGGATGCATGGCCAGCAGAGCCGCGATGGCTCCAGCCAGAACGTCCCCACTGCCAGCAACTCCCCGCCACCCGGGGGCACCTCCTTGCGCGTAGGCTTGCCCGCCCGGGCTTGCCACAATATCGACGGCGCCTTTCAGCACCACGGTAGCGCCCGTCAGGCGGGCAATTTTCCGCGCATAAAGCAACGGCGTGGCTTCGATCGTCTCCCGACTTGTGGGATGGCCCAAAGCTGCCAATAGCCGCGCGGCTTCCCCCGCGTGCGGGGTGAGTACCGCATATTCGGGCAGGCGGCCGCCCGGGATTTCAGCGAGCAGGCTGGCAATATCGTCCAGGCAGCCGGCGTCGATTACCACCGGTACCGCGGTAGAGATAGCCTCCTGCGCCGCAGTATCTGCCGGTACGGCTGGTTCTGCGCCGCAGGCCGGTTCTACGGGGGCAGCCAGCTCTACGCCGGCGGCCAGATCGGCGGGCACGGCTGGTTCTACTGGTTCTGCGCCGCGGGCCGGTTCTACGGCGGCAGCTGTTCCTTCACCCAAAGCCGGTGTTGCGGGCGCTACGGAGGTCTGCAAGCCCAAGGTGTGGCGCAGGAGCTGGCTCCCACCCGGTGGGTTGCCCGAACCTACGCAATAGGCTTGCACGCGGCCCGGGGCAAGCACCACGTCCGGGTAGCGGGCCGCAATCAACTTACCTACGGCGGCTTCTCCCAGGTAGCGCACGTAACCGGGCCCCATGGCCCGAGCCCCCTTGGTAGCGAGCAAGCCTGCGCCCGGGTAAGGCGCGCTACCGGCCAGAATGCCAGCCACGCCACGCGTATATTTATGTGCTTCCGGGCCGGGAATATCCAACAGATCGGCAACGTCCGCATCGCTAAGAGTAGCTACTGCCCACTGCCCGAGCGTGGCCGCAAAACCTAGTTTTACCAGGTCAATTTTGCCGGCATAGCCGCAGGCGGGTGGCACCACTAGCCCGGCCTTGGCGGCGCCCATGGTCACCGTGATATGGGCACGCAGGGCGGGGCCGGGCACAGCGCCCGTATCCGGATCAATCCCCGAAGGGGTATCGACCGCTACCACGAGCGGCTCCATTGGGGAAGCATCAAGTTCAGCGTTGAGAACTTCCAAAACACTGGCGATCGGTTCGCGGGCCGGCCCGCGAGCGCCAATCCCCAGCAGACCGTCGATCCACACAGCCGCCCGGCTAGCTTCCGCACCGGCCACTGCCGCCAAATCGGCGGCGGAAAGTTCCGGCGCGGCCACAGCTGGCGCGGCAACTGCCGGCGCAGACTCAGCCGGCGTGGTTCGTGCAGGCGCACGCTTACCCGGTGCGTTCCCAGCAGTCCCAGACTCAGCCGGCACAGTATCAGCTACCGCGACCGCGGGTGGTGCCGGGTAGGCACCGGGAGCGAGGCGCGCACCGGCTCGCTGCGCGGCAGCCAGGCCGGCCGCATGCACTTGCGGCGCGCATAATATAAGCCGCACTTGGGCGCCCCGCGCAGCTAGGTGCGCGGCGGCATAGAGGGCATCCCCGCCATTATTGCCGCCGCCCACGAACACCGCGATGGGGGCTCCTACCAAGCGGATCCGGCGAGTGCGTAACTCCCAAATGATCCGATTGGCCAGCGCCCGCGCCGCCCGCTTCATTAGCGGCACGCCCGCCGCCAAGAGCGGGGCTTCTGCCGCCTGTACCGTAGCCACCTCGTATGTTCTCACCATATTTCTAGTTTAGGCGCGCGCGCCATTTTTTAGCGGTTTGGTGTCAATTTTGTATACATTTTGTTTTTATTCCACCGTCACAGACTTGGCGAGGTTGCGTGGCTTATCGACGTCGTACCCCTTAGCCGCGGCCATTTCGGAAGCAAAAATCTGCAAGGGCAGCACGGTGACCAGCGGCATCATGAGAGTCGGGGTGGAGTTAGGCACCCAGAAAACTTCTTCCGCGAACTCGCGCACCGATTCGTCCCCGGCTTCGGCGATCACGATCGTCACCGCCCCGCGCGAACGCACTTCCTGCAAATTGGAAAGCACCTTAGCGTGCAACTCGGGCCGGCGCGGCGTCGGCACAATAAAGAACACCGGCAACCCCGGTTCTACCAGGGCGATCGGACCGTGTTTGAGCTCACCGGCCGCAAATCCTTCCGCGTGAATATAGGCGATTTCCTTCAGCTTCAGCGCCCCTTCCAAGGCCACCGGATATCCCACGTGCCGGCCCAAGAACAACACCGAAGTAGCATCCTTCATTTTTTGGGCCAGGGCGCGAATATCAGCCTCTTGCTCCAATACTTTGGTAATCCGGCCGGGCATTTTCCCGAGCTCATCCAAATAGTGCGCGATTTCGTCTTGGTATTTATTGCCCCGCAACTGCGCCAAATAAAGACCCAGCAGATAAGTGGCGGCAATTTGCGCCACGAAAGCCTTCGTGGAAGCCACCGCGATTTCCGGGCCGGCATGGGTGTAAAGCACCGCGTCCGATTCGCGGGCAATCGTCGAACCATAAGTGTTTACGATCGCCAACACTTTCGAACCTTGTTCGCGGGCGTGCCGGATCGCCATGATCGTGTCCATGGTTTCCCCGGATTGGGAGATTGCCACCGTCAAAGTTTTTTCGGATACCACCGGGTCCCGGTAGCGGAACTCGGAAGCAAGTTCCACCTCCACGGGGATGCGGCACCAGTGTTCGATCGCGTATCGGGCCACTTGGCCGGCATAAGAAGCGGTGCCCGCGGCAATCACCACGATCTTGTCAATCCGGCGCAAAACATCGGGCGAGATCCGCATCTCATCGAGTTCCAGTTTGCCGTCTGCCATCCGGCCCCGCAGAGTCTCGGCTACCGCCGTCGGCTCCTCGTGAATCTCCTTATCCATAAAGGTGGCGTACCCGCCCTTGACGGCAGCCGAAGCATCCCAATCCACCGTGAACGGCCGACCCGCGGTTGGCTCCCCGGCAAAGTTGTACAGCTCTACCGTATCCGGGCGCAAAACCACCACCGTATCTTGCGCGATTTCCAAAGCCTGGCGGGTTTCCCCCACAAAAGCAGCCACGTCAGATCCGAGGAAATTCTCCCCGTTTCCCAAACCCACTACCAACGGGGAGTTACGCCGCGCCGCCACTACCAGCCCGCTGCCGTCCACAGCCACCAGGGTGAAAGAACCTTCCAGTACATTGGCAAGCCGCAGCATGGCATCTTTTAGGTCTCCGGTTTGAGCCAAGAAAACCGCGAGCTGATGGGCGGCGATCTCCGTATCCGTTTCCGAGACGGGTTCAATCCCCTGCGTTTCCCGCAACTGCTGGGCCAGCTCCCGATAATTTTCGATAATGCCGTTATGTACTACCGCTACTTTGCCGTCAAAAGACAGGTGCGGGTGAGCATTGGTATCCGAAGGGGCGCCATGCGTAGCCCATCGCGTGTGCCCAATGGCAGAAATACCGGTGCCGGTTTTCGCGGCGAGGGCCTGCCGTAAATTATCGAGGCGCCCAGCACGTTTCGTGACGGCAATTTCCCCATTTTCGTTCACGAGTGCCACGCCCGCAGAGTCATATCCGCGGTATTCGAGGCGCGCCAAACCGGCCAGCACTACATCTTGAGGTCTATTACTAGCGGGGCTTGAACCCGCGTATCCTACGATTCCACACACCTGAAAAAATATAGCGCGGCGCGGCCCGCCATAAAAGTAGTGCGTACAAACTGTGCGAATGCAGGTAACCTTGGGGCATGACCAGCACCCACCTCGTCTCTTTTACCCATGACGAATGGAGCGCGCTCGCTACAAATTCGCCGCTTCCGCTCACACACGCGGATGTGCGGCGGCTGAAAGCTTTGGGAGATCCCATTGATTTGGCTGAGGCGGACGCAATTTATCGGCCCCTTTCCGCCCTTTTGCAAATGTATACGCGCGAAATTGGGGAACTGCACCAGGCTACTTCCCAGTTTTTGGGGCTCACCGAACGGCGCACCCCTTTCGTGATTGGGATTGCTGGTTCGGTGGCGGTAGGTAAATCGACGACGGCGCGGCTTTTGCAAGAATTACTTCGGCGCTGGCCGTTAACCCCGAAGGTGGAACTCGTAACTACGGACGGGTTTTTACTGCCGAATGCGGAGTTGGAACGCCGCGGGATTATGGACCGGAAAGGCTTCCCGGAATCTTATGACCAGGCCGCGCTCCTCGATTTTGTGCGGCAAGTAAAATCCGGGCGCGATCATGTTTCGGCACCGATTTATGACCACGTAACCTACGATATTGTGCCCGATGCCATGCTTACCGTGCATCATCCGGATATTTTGATTCTGGAAGGGCTGAACGTGTTACAGCCGGCGCGGGTTTTCCCGGATGACCCGCCAGATGTGGATCAAACCGTGGTTTCGGACTTCTTCGATCTTTCGATTTATGTGCATGCCGAACCCGATGATTTGGAACGCTGGTATCTAGACCGCCAATTCAAGCTCCGCGATATCGCGTTCTCCCAGCCGGACGCTTACTTCCACCAGTTTGCGGATATGCCCGATGACGAATTGCGCGAACGCTCCCGCAATATTTGGCGGACCATTAACTTGCCGAACCTGCTGGAAAACATCGAACCCACGCGCCACCGCGCCGATATTACTTTGCGGAAAGGCCCCGACCACCGGGTAGAAGAAGTCTTGATCCGCAAACTGTAAAGGCGTGCCGGGCATGTGCGGATAAGCAAGGCCTGCCCACTCTCGCCCCGGCAGGCACCGCGCACTCTCGCCCCGGCAGGCACCGCCGGATCGGGCCGCTCAGCAGCTCGATCCGGCCAGTTGCCGGCTATCGCAGGGCCCAGCTACCTGCTACCGCAGGGCGAGATTTTCGCGCACTACGTCTGCCAGTTCTTCGGCCACTGCCTGCGCCTCGGTTTCGGTTCCGGCTTCCACCATGACGCGCACCAGCGGCTCGGTGCCCGAGGGGCGCAGCAACACTCGCCCGGTTTCTCCCAGTTCGGCTTGTGCGTCTCGCACGGCTTTTTGCACCTGTTCGTTGGTGGCTGCGGCCGTCTTATCGACGTCGGGAACATTAATAAGTACTTGCGGCAAGCGCGTGACCACAGAAGCAAGTTCTGCCAAAGACTGGCCCGAAGCGGCCACTTGTTGGGCCAGCATGAGCGCGGTGAGCGTGCCATCGCCCGTGGTGGCATGTTGCATTGAAATCACGTGCCCGGACTGTTCCCCGCCCAGCGAATAGCCATTTTTACGCATTTCTTCGAGCACGTAGCGGTCTCCCACCCCGGTTTGCACGGTGGAAATCCCGTGTTCCTTCATAGCCAGTAGCAAGCCCAAGTTCGACATCACCGTCACTACCAGGGTGTTTTTGTTTAGCCAGCCGAGTTTATGGGCGGCGATCGCGAGGATCGCCATGATTTGGTCGCCATCTACCAGGTTGCCGTTACCATCGGCGGCCAGGCACCGATCGGCGTCGCCATCAAAAGCCACGCCGAAATCGGCGCCCTGTTCCACTACTGCCCGGCACATGCTTTCCGGGTGGGTAGAGCCGCAGTCGGCGTTTATGTTGTAGCCGTCCGGGTTGGCGTTAATTACGACGACGTCTGCCCCCGCTTTCCGGAAAGCTTCCGGCGCCACGGCGCTAGTTGCTCCGTTGGCACAATCAACAACGATTTTCAGGCCGTCCAAACGGGTGTTGACCGTGGATACGAGGTGGTCAATATATTTTTGGTCCGCATAGGCGCTGGTATCGGTAACCCGGCCGATGCCCGCACCGATTGGCCGGCCCCATTCTTGGCCGAGCAGGCTTTCTATTTCGTCTTCTTTGGCGTCTTCTAGTTTAAAACCGCCGCGGGCGAAGAATTTGATGCCGTTATCTTGCATGGGGTTGTGTGAGGCGGAGATCATTACGCCCAAGTCGTAGTCGCCTTCTGCGGTCAAGTAGGCAATTCCGGGGGTGGGAATGGTATCGACGTGTTCAACGTCTACCCCGGCTCCGGAAAGGCCAGCGGCAACGGCCTGACCTAGCATCCCGCCCGAGACGCGAGAATCTTGCCCGATCACCGCACGCGGGCGGCCTTCGCCACTAAAACCACGGGTGAGCACCCGGGCCGCTGCTTCCCCGAGCCGCAGAGCTAACTCTGCGGTCAAATCCCGGTTAGCAAGTCCTCGTACTCCGTCTGTTCCGAAAAGCCTCGGCATATTTTCTCCCTGCTCTGTGCCTTCCCTACGCTGCGCGGCCGCAGTTTTTAACTATTGGCATCTTCTCCGCGCGGCCGGTACACGAGGGGCGTGTACGAGTGTGCGCGGGAGACCCGGCCGGCAGTTTGGGCCGGTGCAATTCTCACACCGAAGGCTATTGTACGGCGGCAAGCGGTCCCCTGCTCGCACCCGGCCACACCTGGCGGTCAAATCTTCTATCAGTGCTGGTAAGGCTATAAATGCGGGCGGGCCGATAAGTACCGGCAGGAAGGAAATGGAAAAACTAGCCGCCGCAAGTGCGAGCGCCTGGCTCGTACAAACCTACTCGGGTAAAAAGTATCGCTCCGTTACCGAGCTGGTAGCGGAGCGATACTTTTTTCGGGCCGACGGTTGTGCTCGTGCCGTGCACGCGCACAACCGGGCCGCTATGAAGTTGTAAAAATAGCGTTTAACGCTTGGAGAACTGCGAAGCCTTACGGGCCTTCTTGAGGCCGGCCTTCTTGCGTTCCACCGCGCGTGCGTCGCGAGTGAGGAATCCGGCCTTCTTCAGTGCCGGACGGTTCGCTTCGCGGTCAATTTCGTTGAGGGCGCGGGCCACACCGAGACGCAGCGCGCCAGCCTGGCCAGAAGTGCCACCACCATCGATGCGAGCGATCACATCGAAACGGCCTTCCAGATCGAGCAGAGCGAACGGAGCGTTCACCAGCTGCTGGTGGATCGGGTTCGGGAAGTAATCCTTGAGCCCACGGCCATTAATCTTCCATTCGCCGGTACCCGGGAGCAGACGCACACGCGCCACCGCTTCCTTCCGACGGCCGAGCCCATGGCCCGGCACCATTGCAGATACGCCCTGTCCGGTGCGAGGAGTTTCGGTTTCCGTAGTGTAGGAACCCGTGAACTCCTCTTCCACCTGAGCGTCAACATTCGTTTCTGACATTTATGTAAATCCTGTTCCGAAAAGCTTTGCGCCTACTGGGCAATCTTCTTGAGCTCGTACGGCTCCGGTTGTTGAGCAATATGCGGGTGTTCGGCACCTGCATAAACCTTGAGCCGCGTCATCTGCTTGCGGCCGAGGCGCGTACGCGGGACCATGCCCTTCACTGCTTCCTGAACGGCACGCTCGGGCCGGGTTGCGAGGAGCTCGGCATAAGATGTGGCCTTCAAACCACCCGGGTAACCGGAGTGGCGGTAGGACATCTTGTCGCGGAGCTTGCTTCCCGTCAGAGCAACCTTCGATGCGTTAATAACAATCACGAAATCGCCGGTATCGGCATTCGGAGCAAAAATGGGCTTATGCTTCCCACGGAGCAGGGTGGCAACCTGTGCTGCCAAACGCCCGAGAACAATATCTGTGGCATCAACGATGTACCACTTACGGTCAATGTCTCCGGGCTTAGGAGTGTACGTGCGCACTTGCGTAGCCTTCGTTTCTCGTTAGGGTCTCGCTACGCTGCTGATCAAGCACACAGTTATCCTGCCTAGCCGATTCTGTACCGCCGCGGTTAAGAAGCTTCCGGGCGAAGCGAATTGACGAGCGCTCTGCGCGCGCGAGACCTCAAATGGTCATTTAAAATCTTTGTTGGGCATTGGCACGGCGAGTGGGAAAAGCACCGTACTCACTTCGCACAACAACAATCCAGGATACCGGGAAGAGGCACAACCGTCAAAGATTAAGTGCGTGTGTGAGGCTTTCCACCGCGCGCGTCCGCGGCTCACTCGGCAGCATTCATCCGCGGCTGACTCAGCAGCATTCATCCGCGGCTGACTCAGCAGCATTCAGCCGCGGCTCACTCAGCAGCATTCGCGTCTTGCTCAGCAGCATTCATCCCGGCGCTGGCGAGCCTGTTGGGCGCGCTGCGCATAACCTTCCGGTTCGGGATAAATAACATTTTCCAAGGTGAGCGGATGCGCCGGAGCTACCACTACTTCCCCGGTGCGGTTACATTCTGCTAGGCGGCGCCAGGGCCACTCAATATCCCGTGCCCCACTCCCCACGCGCAGGAGCGCCCCCACGAGCGTGCGCACCATGGAGTGGCAAAAAGCATCGGCCCGGGCATGAATGAGTAATTGTTGGCCGGCTCCGCCTCCGAGTTCTACCACATCCAACCTTTGCAAAGTGCGGATCGTGGTAGCTCCTTCGCGCGGCTTGCAATATGAAAGGAAATCGTGGGTGCCGAGCAGGCCGCGCGCGGCAGCGTTCATGGCGGCCACGTCTAGCGGTTCTTCGCCCCACCACAAAACGTCGTGGCGGCGCAACGGATCAGCCGGCCCGGTGCATACCCGGTACGTATATTCGCGGGCCAATGCTGAAAACCTGGCATCAAAATCTGCTGGTACTTTCCGGACTTGGCGTACGACGACGTCGGACACCCCGCGCGGCACGTTTAGCCGCACCGCGGCACCGGTCCCCGCGGGCGCTGCAGCATTATTCGCCCCCGCGGTATTGGCCGCAGTGCCACTCGTACTGCTTCTAGCGGCAGCCATGGCGGCCCGGTATTCGCGCGATAGCACCCCGGCCAGGCGGGTGCGTAATACAGTTCCCGGGCATCTTCCGGCCCGGTCCCGCAAAGTGGCAACTGCCTGCGCGCTTAGGTCGGCGTGGGCCACTTGCCCGCGCGCGTGCACCCCGGCGTCGGTCCGGCCCGCCACGGTGAGCGTTACCGGTTCCCGTAAAATGGTTTCTAAGGCAGTTTCGAGTACGCCTTGCACGGTGCGCAGGCCGGGTTGGCGCGCCCACCCGTGAAATCCTGTGCCATCATAGGCAATATCGAACCGAACCCGTACTGTTTGCGCTACCGTATCTTCCATGGAAGCAGTCTCCCACAAAGATGTACGCACACTCGCCGTTGATTGCGGTGGTGGTGGTATCAAAACGACGTTGCTTGACGCCGGTGGCTTCCAAATTGGCCCCGCTCACCGCACCGAAGTGATCTATCCTTTCTCTCCCGAGGCGCTGCTGGAGATTATTGCCAGCGATACGGACTTTTTGGCGCAAGTTCCCGGCTTGGGGCGCGAGCCCGGCCTGCCCCTCTACGATCGGATTACCGTTGGTATGCCGGGTATGATTCGCCATGGCAAGGTGATTTACACGCCGCACTATATTCGCCGTTCCGGCCCGCATACCCGGATCGACCCGGAGAATGAGGCAGCGTGGAATGGTTTGGATATTCAGGCGGCTTTGGAAGAGCGTTTTGGCGTGCCCGCGCTGGTGATTAATGATTCGGAGGTTGCCGCGGCCGGGGTTATTTCCGGCGAAGGTTTGGAAGTGGTCCTCACTTTCGGTACCGGTTTAGGTTCCGCAATTGTTGACGACGGCGTACTTGCCCCGCACCTGGAAATTTCGCATGCACAAATGCGGTGGGGCCTTACTTACGACGACGTAGTGGGCGAAATTGAGCGGATCCGCCTGGGAGATGCGGCATGGAGCCGGCGTGTGCTGCGCGCCGTGGATTCTCTGTTCCCCGTGATCCGGTGGGACAAGCTTTATATTGGCGGGGGCAATGCTGCCCGGATTACTCCCACCGTGCGGGCTCGTTTTGATTCCCGCGTAACTTTCATTCCCAATGCGGCGGGTATGAATGGCGGGGTGCGAGCTTGGAGCCTGGCCCGCCGCCGCGAACGGCCCGCACGCGGGTAAATAACAGTTCGCTAAGGCCAGCTTCCGAGAACGGCTGCACGCAGCTGACCAAAGCCCGCCTCCAAGAACACCCAGCACGCAGCTGACTAAAGCCCGCTTCCGGGAACGACCCGCCCGCAAAACAATAGCGACCGCCACGCCGATAATTATTTGGACTATAAGGTACACGCGCGGGGCGCGTAGCTTCAATAAAATGTACACGCGCGGGGCGCGTAGCTTGGGAAAGCTACGCGCCCCGCGGACGTATCGCACTATTTAGTTATTGCAACCACGCATTGGTTACTGCAACCACTCGTTGGTTATTGCAACCACGCGTTAGTTAGCTATTGCAACCGTGTGCGCTACTTGGTTTCTTCCGTTTTTGCGGCTTCTGCCGGGCTATCTGCGCTGGGAGCGCTTTCGGCGCTCGGCGCCGATGCTGCAGATTCGGCCGACTCGGCAGATTCAGCAGATTCCGCGGATTCGGCAGATTCTGCGGATTCAGCGGCTGCGGCTTCTGCACGCGCGGCCTTCTCCGCTGCCTTTTCAGCTTCGCGGACTACTGCCTGCTTGGGCGAAACCTTTTCCGTGACCAGAGAGATAACGGCCATTGGGGCGTTATCACCGCGGCGGTTACCAATCTTAACGATGCGGGTGTAGCCGCCCTGACGTTCCGCGAACAGCGGGGCCAGTTCCTCGAAGAGGATATAAGCGGTCTCGCGATCCTTGAGCGTCTTCAGCGCCAGGCGACGATTGTGCGTATCACCCTTCTTCGCCTTCGTGATGAGGCGTTCCATGTAGGGCTGCACCGTCTTGGCCCGCGCCAAGGTGGTACGGACGGACTTGTGGTGCACCAGTTCCTTGCACAAGTTCGCGATGATCTTGCGCTGATGCGAGGGGCTTCCGCCCAGACGCGGACCCTTCTTCGGTGTAGGCATTGTGTTCTCCTATAAAAATTCTTCGCCCGGGATTATTTAGGCGTTATCGCTGAACTGCATCCCGTAATCGTCGCTGTAGCTGAAGGCAGCACCGCTATCCTTGAGCGCCAAGTCCAGCTTGGCTAGTTCATCCTTGACATCTTCGATCGACTTAGCGCCGAAGTTGCGAATATCAAGAAGATCTTCTTCGCTACGCTGTACGAGCTCACCAATGGTGTGGATACCTTCACGCTGCAGGCAGTTCTGAGAACGCGCCGGCAGGTTGAGGATCGTAATGGGACGTTGCAGATCAGAAGAACGCTGCTCTTGCACCGGAGCCGGACCGATCTCAATACCTTCTGCTTCTTCGTTCAGCTCCGTGGTGAGCCCGAAGAGCTCGACCAGGGTCTTACCGGCGGAAGCCAGCGCATCGCGCGGAGTAATCGAGGGCTTCACCTCAACATCAATGACGAGGCGATCGAAGTCCGTACGCTGTTCCACACGCGTGGCCTCGACCTTGTAGGAAACCCGGACAACCGGCGAATAGATGGAATCGATCGGAATGCGCCCGATTTCGTCGTCGTCACCCTTATTCAGAGCCGCAGAAACGTAGCCGCGGCCGCGTTCTACAGTGAGATCGATTTCGATCTTGCCCTTTTCGTTCAAGGTGGCGATGTGCAGTTCCGGGTTGAGGATCTCAACGCCGGCCGGCGGTGTAATGTCTCCGGCCGTTACCTCACCCGGGCCCTGCTTGCGCAGGTACATCAAAACGGGTTCATCCTGTTCCGAAGAAACCACAAGTTCCTTCAGGTTGAGGATGATTTCCGCTACGTCTTCCTTCACGCCCGGAATGGTGGAGAACTCGTGGAGCACCCCGTCGATCCGGATGGAAGTAACTGCCGCGCCGGGGATCGACGACAGCAGGGTACGGCGTAGAGAATTACCGATGGTGTAGCCGAATCCAGGTTCCAACGGTTCGATCACGAACTTGGAGCGAAGCTCCGAGATCTGTTCTTCCTTGAGAACAGGACGCTGCGCAATGAGCACTTTGTATCCTTCCCGTAGGCGACCGCTATATGACGCCCACGCAAATCCTCGTAACACTCGGACCGGTTACGAGAAATAATCTGCACTACCCATGATTCTCGCGCTTTCCCAGGCCAGGCGCGGCAATAGTTGCCGCTACCCGCACTAAAGACGAAGCGAGATTGGGATGCTATAAAGTTTTTTCGATGTACTTCGGGGATATTTTCCAGCCGGCTGGCTGGAAAACTTACCCGGCGAAGTGCGGGATTAGACGCGGCGGCGCTTCGGCGGCCGGCAACCGTTGTGAGCCTGCGGAGTGACATCCTGAATGGAGGTCACTTCCAGACCGGTAGCGGTGAGCGAACGGATAGCCGTTTCGCGCCCCGAGCCCGGGCCCTTGACGAAGACGTCTACCTTCTTCATTCCCTGTTCCATCGCGCCGCGTGCGGCGGATTCGGCAGCCAGCTGGGCTGCGTACGGAGTGGACTTACGAGAGCCCTTGAATCCCATCTGCCCAGCGGAGGCGGAGGAGATAACCGCACCCGTGGGGTCGGTAATAGAAACGATAGTGTTGTTAAACGTGGACTTAATGTGGGCCTGACCCTGTACCACGTTGCGGCGTGTAGCGCGGCGCGGACGCCGGGCCGCCGTTGACTGACGAGCCATTTCTTCCTTCTTTCGAACTACTGCTATGCGAGTGGCAGGCCCTTAGGCCTTCTTCTTGCCGGCAACCGTGCGCTTCGGGCCCTTGCGGGTACGCGCGTTGGTCTTGGTGCGCTGGCCGTGCACGGGCAGGCCACGACGGTGGCGAATACCCTGGTAGCACCCGATTTCTACCTTGCGGCGAATATTGGCCTGCACATCGCGGCGCAGATCGCCTTCAATCATGTAGTGCTCGTTGATGTAGTTCGAGAGCGTCGCCAGCTGATCGTCCGTGAGGTCACGCACGCGCGTATCGGGGCTGATCCCCGTAGCGGCGAGCGTCTCATGGGAACGAGTGCGGCCGATGCCGTAAATGTATGTAAGCGCGATTTCTACCCGCTTCTCACGCGGGATATCGACGCCAGAGACACGTGCCAATTTCTTAGCTCCTCATATCTGGCCGGAGGTATCCTGCATCGCCGTACTCGCACGTCTCAAAACGCGAGCCCCGGCCTCCGGACCGGGGGTTGCTTCACAGCAGGCGATGCTTGAAAAAACGTCAGTTACCCTGACGCTGCTTATGCCGGGGATTTGCGCTGCAGATGACCATCACGCGCCCGTGGCGACGAATGATCTTGCAGCTGTCGCACATCCGCTTAACGCTCGGCTTGACCTTCATCCTTGCTTCCCTCTGTATTTACTTATAGCGGTACACGATTCGCCCGCGGCTCAGATCGTAGGGAGTAAGCTCCACTACTACCCGGTCCTCCGGAAGAATCCTGATGTAGTGCTGACGCATTTTGCCAGAAATATGGGCCAGCACTTCGTGCCCATTTTCCAGCTCGACCTTGAACATCGCATTGGGAAGCGCTTCTACAACGGTCCCCTCTACCTCGATGACTCCGTCTTTCTTGGCCATGATCCTCCGCTATTACTCCTACCGCCCGCCTGCCGCGCACGGTACAGGCAGCCCGCCCGTAATTCCATTTTGGGCAAAACGTACCGACCTCCCATACTACTAGGTTTCGCCCAGTGTTGAAAAGGTCGCAAACACATGTGGTCCATCACGGCATACAGTGCCTTCCAGATCGGGCAGAGGCGAGCTGGAGCCGTATGAAAACCAGCCCCACCGAATTAATCCGCGCGGGACCCACCCGCGAGGGTTAGTCCTCGAGCGGAACCGGAGTGATGCCGAAAGGCGCGAGGCCGGCTGCTCCCCCGTCGGGCTCATTGAGTACCCAAATGCCGCCCTTATGGAGCGCAACTTGTGATTCCCAATGGCAGGCATCCGAGCCATCATTCGTTTTCGTGGTCCACCCGTCCGCTAACGTGTGATTGGCCTGGTCACCTTCGGTGAAAATCGGTTCGATGCACAGCACCATGCCGGGCCGCAAACGCGGACCGCGGGCCGCCGTCGCATAATTGAAAACATTTGGCGGTTCGTGCATCGCTTTCCCGATCCCGTGCCCCGTGAAATCTTCCACGATGCCCGGTTCAGGATCTTGGGATGTTGCAAAATCGTCGATTGCTTCCCCAATATCACCTACATATTTTCCGGTAGCCATGGCCGCGATACCTACCCACATCGCTTGCCGAGTGAGTTCCGAAAGGCGTTCGCGCCGGGCAGTTACTTCCGGATCCCCACCAGGGATTACCACCGAATAGCAAGAATCTCCGTTCCATCCGTCAATCAGAGACCCGCAATCGAAGGAAACAATATCGCCCGGTTGCAAGATTTCGGTATCGCTGGGGATGCCGTGCACCACGGTGTCATTTACGGAAATGCAGGTTTGTGCCGGGTAATCGTAGTAGCCATAGAAGTTTGAAACCGCACCAGCGGCGTCTAGCACTTCTTTAGCGATCCGATCTAGCTCCCCGGTGGAAACGCCCGGTTTTGCAGCCGCCACGAGTTCTTTGTGGATCTGCCGGACAATCAGTGCCGCCCGCCGACACTTGCGGATTTCCTCGTTCGTTTTATATTGAATGCCGCTGCGGCTTCTCATCTTTTCCTCTTCTACCTCTGCGCTGTTTTTGACTTCTGCGGTACTTGTACTTCTGCGGTACTTCTGCTTGTGCGGTACTTCTACTTGCGCGGTACTGGTACTTCTGCGGTACTTCTATTTGTGCGGTTGGCGTTTGTATAGCTTTCCGCGCACCGCTACCGAAAATATTTTTATCTACCAGCCACTTATGCGGAAACGGCCGCGCCCCGAGGCGCGGCCGTTTCCGCATAAGCCAAAATTCATCCTCGTTGTTTAGCCAAGGAAATCCTGGAGAGCAGTTTCGATGCGCTGGGTGGTTTCGGCAATCCCGGCCCCACCATCGATCCGTACTACCAGCCCGCGCGCCGCGTAGGCGTCAACGATCGGCTGGGTTTCCTGATGGTAGACCTCGAGCCGGTGACGGATTACTTCCTCGGTATCATCGGCCCGGTTTTGTTGCTTGGCCCGGCCCAGCAAGCGCCGAACCACTACGTCGTCGTCCACATCGAGCATGATTACCGCATCGATCTTGGTTTCGCCGAGCATTTCATCCAGGGCATCAACCTGCGCGAGATTACGCGGGTAGCCATCGAGGAGGAAGCCCCCGGCGGCGTCGTCTTCGGCAATGCGCTCTGCCACCATGCGGTTGGTGACCTCATCGGGCACCAGCGCACCACGTTCCGAATAGGAAGCGGCGAGTTTACCGAGCTCGTCTTGCGCGGCCGCGTGAGCGCGGAAAAGATCACCGGTAGAAATTGCGGGAATGCCCCGCCGTTCTGCAATACCTTTCGCCTGCGTGCCCTTCCCCGCTCCGGGTGGACCCACGATAATCAGTCGATACGCCATGTTTCGTCCTTCTACTGCTATTTCTTTTACCAGCGGCCACCACGCGCGTAGCTTCCGCCAGAAACAACCCCAGCTCGCATCCCGAGCCTGCGCGCAAAGCTTTTCCAGCGAAGCTACTTGCGGCTATTATTGCCGGAAAGGAAGCCTTCGTAGTGCCGCTGCTGGAGCTGGGCGTTGATGTCCTTGACGGTCTGCAAGCCCACACCCACGAGAATCATGATGGATGTGCCGCCGAAACCGGACTGGTGAATACCGAGCGCCGCAAAAAGCAAAATCGGAATCAGCGCGACGATCGCCAGGTAAGTAGCGCCCACCCAGGTGAGGCGGTTGGAAACGAAGTGCAAGTATTCTGCCGTCGGCCGGCCCGCGCGCACGCCCGGAATGAAACCGCCGTAGCGTTTCATATTATCCGCCACTTCTTCCGTATCGAAAGCAATCGACGTGTAGAAGAAGGTGAAGAAGAACGTGAGGAGGGCATAGCAAAGAATATAGGCCCAACCGCTTTGCGTGAAGTTGCGTTGGATCCACTGCACCCAGCCGGCCTCCGGACTGCCGAAGGTGGAAATCATGTTGGGGAGCATCAAAATCGAAGACGCGAAAATTACTGGAATAACGTTCGCCATATTGATCTTGATGGGCAGGTACGTCGTCGAACCGCCGTAGGTGCGCCGGCCAATAACGCGCTTCGCGTACTGGACCGGGATGCGCCGCTGCGACTGCTCCACGAAAGTAACCACGAGTGTGATCACCAGGAATACCGCCACCACGAGGGCAACCGTGCCCCAGCCGTGGGTTTGCAAGATGCCGCCAAGCAGGCCCGGGAATCCGGCGCAAATACCGGTGAAGATCAGGATCGACATGCCGTTACCCACGCCGCGTTCAGTAATCAGTTCGGCCATCCACATGATCAGGCCGGTGCCGGCCGTCATGGCAAGAATGGTCATCGTGTACGTCCACCACGTAGCGTCTGGGATAACGTCCAGGTTGCATCCCTGGAAAATGGTGTAGTTAGCGGTGGAAACAACGACGGCCGACTGCAAGAGTGCCAGCCCGATGGTCAAATACCGCGTGTACTCCGTAAGTTTGGCCTGCCCGGTTTGACCTTCTTTGTGGAGCTCTTGGAAACGCGGAATCACCACGCGCAAGAGTTGCACAATAATCGACGCCGTAATGTAGGGCATGATCCCGAGTGCGAAGATCGACAGGTGCATCATGGCCCCGCCGGAGAACAGGTTCATCATCGAGACGAGGTCGTTCGTACCGGCCTGGGTCGAAAGGCACTGGCGCACGTTCGAGAGGCTCACGAAGGGAGCCGGAACAAAGCTTCCGAGGCGGTAAATCACCATGATGAACATGGTGAAGAGAAGCTTATTGCGCAAGTCTGGCGTGCGGAACGCCGCTGCAAAGGCCTTAATCAAGGTTCCTCCAGATGGTGCGAGCCCGGGCTCGCCTCGTTTGTGCCCGCGAGGGCCAATATTTCACGTGACGCATTGCGTTTGCTTGCCGCGTGATGACTGGCAGTCTACTACCTGACGGTAGCACGCGCGGAAAGCATGCCTTGGCCATGATAACCGCGACTTTCCGGATTCGCACTCACACAGCGAAAACTGTGCCTGAGCGCTCACCGAGGCGGCACGCTGTATAGCCATATCCACAATACGTATATAGGACTGGGGCCCCGCACTTTCAGTTGTGCGGGGCCCCAGTGCCGTACCGAACTACGCGCGAACGTAATTCGGTGAGAAGTGCCTGAAGCACTTATCTATTGCGCTGCTGTTGCTGTTTGTTCGGCTGCGTTGCGTGTTACCGAACCGATTGTTCGGCCGCGCTTTGCGATACCGAACCGCTTATTCGGCCGCGTTGAGCGTTACCGAACCGCCAGCTGCTTCGATCTTCGACTTTGCCGATCCGGAGCAGGCATCTACGGTCACGTCTACCTTGACCGAGATTTCGCCTTCGCCGAGGACCTTGACGAGTTCGTTCTTGCGAACCGCGCCCTTGGCTACGAGATCGGGAATCGTGACCGTGCCGCCCTCCGGGAAGAGTTCGGCGAGCAGCCCAACATTGACAACCTGGTATTCCTTGCGGAACGGGTTCTTGAAGCCACGCAGCTTGGGCAGGCGCATGTGCAGTGGCATCTGGCCACCTTCGAAGCCTGGCCGTACTGTATTACGCGCCTTCGTACCCTTCGTTCCCCGCCCAGCGGTCTTACCCTTGGAGGCCTCACCGCGGCCTACGCGGGTACGAGACTTGTTGGATCCGGGGGCCGGACGCAGGTCGTGGATCTTGAGAATCTGGGGCTCTTCGGCCGGATTCTTTTCTGCCATCGCTACGCCTCCTCTACTTCTACGAGATGCGCGACCACGCGAAGAATACCGCGAATGATCGGGGTATCTTCATGTTCCACGCTCTGGCCGATCTTCCGCAGTCCGAGCGTGCGGAGGTTCTCCCGCTGCCGTTCGTTCTGCCCAACCGTGCCCCTGACCTGAGTGATCTTTAGCTTTGCCATTACGCACCCACTCCTGCTGCCGCGGCTTCGTTTTCAGCTTGCGCGGCCGCAGCTTCCTTTTCTGCGCGTTCGCGCGCATCAAATTCTGCTCGGGCACGGAGCATGCCTTCCGGAGCCACCCGTTCGAGCGGCAGGCCACGGCGGGCCGCCACTGCTTCGGGCTGTTCGAGTTGCTTCAGCGCGGCCACGGTGGCACGCACGATATTGATGGCGTTCGAAGATCCGAGGGACTTCGTGAGTACATCGTGGATGCCTGCCGCTTCCATTACCGCACGCACCGGACCGCCGGCGATTACACCGGTACCGGGAGCAGCCGGACGCAGCAGCACGATGCCCGCAGAATCTTCACCCTGCACGATGTGCGGGATGGAACGTCCCATGAGCGGTACGCGGAAGAAGTTCTTCTTCGCGTCTTCCGTGCCCTTGGAGATCGCCGCGGGTACTTCCTTCGCCTTGCCGTAGCCAACGCCCACCAGGCCGTTGCCATCGCCTACCACCACGAGGGCGGTGAAGGACATGCGGCGGCCACCCTTGACGGTCTTGGCCACACGGTTGATGGTGACAACGCGTTCTACGTACTGGCTTTCTTCGCGCCGGCCACGCCGTTCGCGCCGGCCGCCACGCTCGCCGCGACCGCGCTGGCCGCCGCGATTGTCTTGTTGATTCCGGCCTTCGGCGGCCGGGTTTTGCTGTTCATTCACAGACATTTCCTCTGCCTTTCCTGAGCCGTTAGAATTCGAGTCCAGCGGCGCGGGCGCCATCGGCGACCGCCGCCACGCGACCGTGATACTTGTTGCCGCCACGATCGAAGACGACCGTGGTGATGCCGGCTTCCTTGGCACGCTTGCCAACGAGTTCGCCGACTCGGCGCGCCTGTTCCGTCTTCGTGCCTTCCAGATCGCGCAATGCTTCTTCCAGGGTGGAAGCCGCGGCCAGCGTGTGGCCGACGGTATCGTCAATCACCTGGGCTTGCATATTGCGATTGGAACGCGAGACCACCAGACGCGGCCGCTCTGGCGTGCCACTCACGCGCTTGCGAAGGCGGAAGTGACGGCGCGAGCGAGCTACAAACTTGCCCTTACCTTGTGGAGGAACAGCCATTACTTACCAGCCTTTCCAGCCTTGCGGCGAATAACTTCGCCAGCGTACTTGATGCCCTTACCCTTGTACGGTTCAGGGGCGCGGAGCTTCCGGATCTGCGCGGCTGTTTCTCCAACGAGCTGCTTATCAATTCCAGAAACCGTTACCTTGTTGTTACCCTCCACGGTAAAGGTGATGCCTTCCGGCGGGTTCACAACAACCGGGTGCGAGAAGCCGAGCGCAAATTCCAGGCCCTGGCCCTTCGCTGCCACGCGGTAACCGGTACCAACGATTTCGAGCTTCTTCGCATAGCCTTCGGTAACGCCAACCACCATATTGTTGATGAGCGTGCGGCACAGTCCGTGCAGGGAACGCGCCTCGCGGCTTTCGTTCGGCCGTTCTACGGTAACGACGCCGTCTTCCACCTTCGCCGTAATCGGTTCGGGAAGTTCGTAGGCTAGTTCGCCCTTCGGGCCTTTCACGGTGACCTTGCTTTCGGCCACGGTAATTTCTACACCGGCCGGAACGGTAATCGGGAGTCTTCCAATACGCGACATGTATCTTTTCCTCCCTTACCACACGTAGGCGAGGACTTCGCCGCCCACGCCCTGGTCTTTGGCCTCGCGGTCTGTGAGCAGACCGGAAGAAGTGGAGAGGATTGCTACGCCCAGGCCATCAAGAACCCGCGGAAGGTTCGTGGACTTGGCGTAAACGCGCAGGCCCGGCTTGGAGACGCGGCGCAGCCCAGCCAGGGCACGTTCGCGGTTGGAGCCGTACTTGAGCGTGAGGGTCAGGTTCTTTCCAACCTCGGCATCCTCGACTTTATAGTCGGCGATGTAGCCTTCGCGCTTCAAGATTTCCGCGATGCGGGACTTAATCTTGGAGTAAGGCATGCTCACCGACTCATGGAACGCCGAATTGGCGTTACGCAGACGTGTCAGCATGTCTGCGATGGGGTCAGTCATTGTCATTTCTGGGCTTTTGCCCTTCCTCGTCGCGGTTTCCCTACCGGACCTGCGACGTAGTTTCTTACCAGCTGGACTTCTTTACACCGGGGAGTTCGCCGCGTAGCGCGAGCTCACGGAGGCAAATTCGGCACAGGCCGAACTTGCGGTAAACGGAGCGCGGACGCCCGCAGCGGTTGCACCGCGTGTAGCCGCGAACCTTGAACTTTGGCTTACGAGCCGCTTTGTTCTTCAGTGCTGTTTTCGCCATGTTTTCTTACGCCTCCTTGAAGGGGAAGCCGAGGTGGCGGAGAACGGCACGCCCTTCGTCATTCGTCTGCGCGGTGGTCACGATGGTGATATCCATACCACGCACCCGATCGATCTTGTCTTGGTCGATCTCGCGGAAGACGGTCTGGTCGGTCAGGCCAAAGGTGTAATTACCACGGCCGTCGAACTGACGCGGCGAAAGGCCACGGAAATCGCGAATACGCGGGAGCGCCGTCGAAATCAAACGGTCCAGGAACTCCCACATGCGATCCCCACGCAGGGTCACATGGCAACCAATCGGCTGCCCTTCACGGAGCTTGAACTGCGCAATCGACTTGCGAGCCCGCGTCACCTGCGGCTTTTGCCCGGTGATAGCGGCCATATCCGCAACCGCGCCGTCCATGACCTTGTGGTCGTGCGCGGCATCGCCAACGCCCATATTGACCACGATCTTCTGCAGCTTCGGGATCTGATTTACGTTCTGGTACTTGAATTCCTTTTGGAGTTCAGGCACAACCTGCTCGAGGTATTGGGTCTTGAGCCGAGGGGTCACAGCTCGATCTCCTTCCCGCCACGCCGGCCGATGCGTTCGCGCACAATCTTCTTCCGGCCGTCACGTTCCACTTCCACCTCGCGGTAGCCCACGCGAACGGGCTTGCCGTCCGGAGCCACCAGCATCACGTTGGAAATGTGGATCGGGGCTTCGATGGTTTCGATGCCGCCCGAAGCGGTCTGCGAGCCGGGAGCTCCGGCCCGGCGGTGGCGCTTGACGCGCTGCACGCCTTCTACGATCACGCGGTCCTTCTTCGGGTCTACCTTGAGCACACGGCCCTGCTTACCCTTATCGCGCCCGGCGATGACCTGCACAAGATCGTCCTTCTTGATCTTTGCCAACTAAATCACCTCCGGCGCGAGCGAAACGATACGCATGAACTTCTTATCACGCAGCTCACGCCCGACCGGCCCGAAGATACGGGTGCCGCGCGGGGTGCCATCGTCCTTAATCAGGACGGCTGCGTTTTCGTCGAACTTGATGTAGGAACCGTCAACGCGACGGGTTTCCTTCTTTGCACGGACGAGCACCGCCTTGACGACGTCGCCCTTCTTCACATTGCCGCCCGGAATAGCATCCTTGACGGTGGCGACAAAGGTATCGCCTATCCCGGCGTAGCGCCGGCCAGAGCCGCCGAGCACGCGGATGCAAAGCAGTTCCCTTGCTCCGGTGTTATCGGCGACGGTTAGCCGCGTCTCCTGCTGGATCATTTATCTTCTCCTGTTGTCGTGCTGGTTCTCAATACTGAGCCTTGCCGAACTGAATGCCGGTTGGTTCTTCGGAACTATCCGAGCCTTACCGGACTTGGTGCTCTGGGCGCTACTTCGCCTTTTCGATTACCTCGACCACGCGGAAGTGCTTGGTCTTGGAAAGCGGGCGAGTTTCCATGATGGACACGAGATCGCCTTCGCGTACCTCATTGGTTTCATCATGCGCCTTGACACGCTTGGTACGGGTAATAATTTTACCGTATAGCGGGTGCTTGACCCGGCTTTCGACCTCGATGACAACGGTCTTATCCATCTTGTCCGAGACGACGTAGCCGCGAAGCACCTTCCGGTGATTACGTTCCTGTGTTTCGCTCATCTTTTGCCTCACTCTTCGGAATCAGGAGCGGTACGAATGCCGAGCTCCCGTTCGCGCTTAATGGTGTAAATCCGAGCGATTTCGCGACGGACTTGCTTGAGACGACCTTGATCTTCGAGGCGGTGCGTGACCGCGGAGAAACGAAGGTTGAAGGCCTCACGCTTGGATTCGCGGAGCTTTTCCAGCAGCTCGGCGTCGGTCATCCCGTCGAGCTCTTCGGTGGAAATTCCCTTAGCCATTACTCAACCTCCTCCCGGCTGATGAACCGGGTCTTAATCGGGAGCTTGTGCTGGGCGCGGTTCAGGGCCTCGCGGGCCAGCTTTTCATCCACTCCAGCGATTTCAAACATCACGCGGCCTGGCTTTACATTCGCAATCCAGGTTTCCACCGGGCCCTTACCGGAACCCATACGGACTCCCAGCGCCTTCTTCGTAAGCGGGCGATCCGGGAAGATGTTGATCCACAGTTTGCCGCCACGCTTGACGTGACGGGTGGCAGCCACACGGGCCGCTTCAATCTGCCGATTGGTGATGTAGGCGGGCTCCAGGGCCATGATGCCGTATTCACCGAATGCCAGTTCGGTACCGCCCTTGGCCATGCCGTGACGGTCCGGGCGATGCTGCTTGCGCCACTTTGTGCGACGAGGAATCAGCATGGTTTATGCCTCCGATCCAGTGTTCGGCTTGGCGGCGCCAGCGCCCTGAGCCGAAGCAGTAGCTTCTGCGGCTTCTGGCTGCGCTTGCTGCGCCTGCGGCGCCTGCTGCTGGCGGCGTGCGCCACCGCGCCCGCGGCCACCACCGCGCCGTTCTCCGCGCCCGCGGCCGCCCCGGCCGCGTCCCCGCGGAGCTTCTGCCAGGCTGCGGTAGTACTCGGCGTCGGTAATATCGCCGCGGTACACCCACACCTTCACGCCAATTCGGCCGAAGGTGGTGCGAGCTTCGTAGAAGCCGTAATCAATGTTTGCGCGAAGGGTGTGCAGCGGCACACGGCCTTCCCGATAGAATTCCGAACGCGACATTTCGGCGCCACCCAAACGGCCCGAAACCTGCACGCGGATGCCCTTCACACCGGCGCGCTCCGCGGACTGAATAGCCCGGCGCATGGCGCGGCGGAAGGAGACGCGCGAGGCAAGCTGTTCAGCTACGCCCTGCGCTACCAGCTGCGCATCGGCTTCGGCATTCTTGACTTCCAGAATGTTGAGCTGGATTGCCTTGCCGGTGAGCTTTTCCAGATCGGCACGCAGCCGGTCTGCTTCTGCCCCGCGCCGTCCAATGACGATGCCCGGACGAGCGGTGTGGATGTCTACCACTACCCGCTCCGCGCGGCGTTCGATATTGACCCGCGAAATACCGGCGCGTTCCAGCGTCTTGGTAATCATTTCGCGAATCTTGACGTCTTCGATCACATAGTCGGCGTAACGCTGACCCTTCTTGGTCGAATCAGCGAACCACTTCGAGCGGTGATCGGTGGTAATGCCGAGACGGAACCCGATTGGGTTAACCTTCTGTCCCACTAGCGGGCCCTCCTCTGCTGCCTAGTCGTTTTCTTTGCCTTCGGTTTATCGTCTGAAACGACAACCGTAATGTGGCTCGTGCGCTTCAGGATGCGGTTGGCGCGGCCTTGGGCACGCGGCCGGATACGCTTCATGGTCGGACCTTCGTCGGCGTAAGCCTCGGTGACGTACAGGTCTTCTTCATCAAAGCGCTCCCCTGCTTCATCAGCGTGGTAACGAGCGTTAGCGATGGCGGATTCCAATACCTTGCGGATCTGGACGGCCGCCCGCTGGGGTGCGAACTGCAGCGTATCGAGCGCATCAACGGCACGCTGGCCGCGGATAATATCCACGACGCGGCGAGCCTTCATCGGCGTGACGCGCACGAACCGCGCTTGCGCGTGTGCTTTCATTTGTCTGCCTTACTCTCCTGGGAGCGCCTTAGCGGCGCCGCCCTTTCCGGTCGTCTTTCTCGTGTCCGCGGAACGTGCGCGTGGGAGCGAACTCCCCGAGCTTGTGCCCCACCATTGCTTCGGTGATGAACACCGGCACGTGCTTGCGTCCGTCGTGTACCGCGAAGGTGTGACCCAGGAAATCCGGGGTGATCACAGAGCGACGCGACCACGTCTTGATGACGTTACGTGTGTTGTTCTTGTTCTGTTCGTCGACCTTCTTCATGAGGTGGTCGTCAACGAACGGACCTTTCTTCAAACTACGCGGCATAAGCGATTACCTCCCTAGTGCTTCTTGCCGGTCTTGCGACGGCGCACAATGAGCTTGTCGCTGGCCTTCTTCGGACGGCGCGTGCGGCCTTCCTTCTTACCCCAGGGGCTGACCGGATGGCGGCCACCTGAAGTCTTACCTTCACCACCACCGTGCGGGTGATCAATCGGGTTCATGGCCACACCACGGACGGACGGGCGAATGCCCTTCCACCGCATACGGCCGGCCTTACCCCAACTGATGTTAATGTGTTCGGCATTGCCAACTTCGCCTACCGTGGCGCGGCAACGCACATCCACATTGCGGATTTCGCCGGAAGGCATGCGCAACTGCGCGTAGCGGCCTTCGCGGGCTACCAGCTGCACCGAGGCCCCGGCCGAACGCGCGATCTTCGCGCCGCCGAGCGGTTGCAGTTCCACATTGTGAACGGTGGTACCGAGCGGAATGTTACGCAGCGGCAGGTTATTGCCAACCTTGATATCCGCATCCGGGCCGTTTTCTACCACGTCGCCTTGCGAAATGCCCTTCGGCGCCAAAATGTAACGCTTGGCGCCGTCTACGTAGTGCAGAAGAGCAATGCGGGCAGTGCGGTTCGGATCGTATTCGATGTGCGCTACCTTTGCTGGTACGCCATCCTTATCCCAGCGCCGGAAATCAATAATCCGGTACTGCCGCTTATGCCCACCACCACGATGCCGGGTGGCAATGCGGCCGCGGTTATCCCGGCCGCCAGTCTTCTTGAGCGGACGAACGAGCGACTTTTCCGGGGTCGATCTGGTGATCTCGGCGAAGTCGGCAACGCTCGCACCGCGACGACCCGGGGTCGTCGGCTTGTACTTACGAATTCCCATGAGTTCTATTCCTCAGCTTCTCGGGCTCGCCCTACAGGACGTCGCCGTAGATATCGATCGTGCCTTCCCGCAGGGTAACGATCGCGCGCTTCGTATCCTTCTTCCGGGCAATGCCGGTACGCGTGCGCCGCGTCTTCCCCTTCCGGTTTTGTGTATTAACGGAAGCCACCTTGACGTCGAAAATCTTCTCGATCGCCCACTTGATCTCCGGCTTGTTAGCGCGCGGATCAACAAAGAAGGTGTACTGGCCAATTTCTTCGGCAATTGCCGTTTTCTCGGTTACCAGCGGGGCGAGGATAATATCGTGCGGATCCCGGTTCCAGAACTTATCGCTCATTACTTCTCACCCTTCGTATGCGTTTCCACAAATTTGTTGAGCGCGCTTTCGGTGAATACCACGTGATCGGCTACCAGTACGTCGTAGCTATTGAGCTGATCGACGTAAATCGGGTGCACTTCGGGGAGATTACGCACGGAACGTACCGCGGTATCTTCGCCGCGTTCCGTTACCACGAGCGAACGGCGTCCCTCGGTGAAGGAGTGGAGCAAGTTCTTTGCGCTCTTCGTGGACGGAACATCATCTTCGGTGAAGGCGGTAACCGCGTGAATGCGGCTGGCCCGAGCCCGGTCCGAAAGCGACTGCAAAAGCGCAGCGGCAATCATCTTCTTGGGCGTGCGCTGCGCGTAAGAGCGCGGCTGCGGGCCGTGTACGGTGCCACCACCGGTGAACTGCGGAGCGCGGATCGAGCCCTGACGTGCCCGGCCGGTACCCTTCTGCCGGAACGGCTTACGGCCACCGCCGCGAACTTCCCCGCGAGTCTTGGTCTTGTGTGTGCCCGCCCGGGCCGCCGCGAGCTGCGCGTTAACGACCTGGTGGAGCAACGGAATATTTACTTCGACGTCGAACAGGGCCTCCGGAAGAACCGCGCTACCGGCGGTCTTCCCCGAAGCATCGAGGACGTCAATCTGGAAGTCTGCCATCGCTTAGTTTCCCTTCACGGACGTGCGAACCACGACCGAGCCACCCTTGTTACCAGGGATGGCACCGACGACGAGGAGGAGTCCCTTCTCAGCATCGACGGCGTGGATGGACAGGTTCTGGACCGTCACGCGGCTCTTCCCGCTCCGGCCAGCCATGCGCGTGCCACGGAAAACACGAGAAGGTGTGGCGCACGCGCCGATGGAGCCGGGCTTGCGGTGGATACGGTGGGCACCGTGCGAAGCCGGACCACCGCCGAAGCCGTGGCGCTTCATTACCCCGGTGAAGCCCTTACCCTTGGAGGTGCCGATTACATCAACCTTCTGGCCCGCTTCGAAAACATCGGCCGTCAGTTCCTGGCCGAGCGTGTATTCGGAAGCGTCCGAGGTGCGGATTTCTGCGAGCTTCTTGCGCGGCGTCACGCCGGCCTTCGCGAAATGCCCAGCCATCGGCTTCTTTACGTTCTTCTTCTGTTCATCACCCGAAGCGAGCTGCACGGCGGAATAGCCGTCAACTTCGGGGGTGCGCACCTGGGTAACGACGTTCGTTCCAACGCGCACAACGGTGATCGGGACTACACGCCCCTGTTCATCCCATGTCTGGGTCATACCCAGCTTTGTGCCGAGCAGAGCCTTGACGGGCTTGCTGGCAGTAGCCTGCTTGGAGTTCATTGCCTACTTACCTCAGAGCTTGATTTCCACGTTGACGTCCGCCGGAAGATCGAGACGGCGGAGGCTGTCGATCGTCTTCAGAGTCGGATCAACGATGTCGATGAGGCGCTTATGAGTGCGCATCTCGAACTGCTCGCGCGAGTCCTTATACATGTGCGGCGAGCGGACGACGACGAACACGTTCTTTTCCGTCGGGAGCGGCACCGGGCCGACTACTTTCGCGCCGGTACGCGTGACCTCGTCGACGAGCTTTTTGGCTGCGCTGTCAATGACCTCGTGGTCATAGGCCTTCAGCCGGATGCGGATCTTCTGTCCCGCCATGGCGCGTCTACCTCTCTTCTGCGTTGGTGCCCCGGTACCCGCACTCGGGCGTGTCGCGCCAACGAGAACGAGAGCGCTCAATCCACCCTATGTGAGGTTACAAGGAACCAGTTTTCATTCACATCGGCGCGAGGCCGATAAGCCAGCTTCGTAAACGCGGTGCTAACACCGCGTTTCGAGCAACTTGTATATTATGCCGCGAGCGAGCCACTTTCCGCAAGCATTCGCTGCTGCAAGTGGCGAGCCGCATATTCTAGCGGCGGGATACAAAGCAAAAGGCCCGGGCGTTTAGCCCGAGCCTTTCACTTTTACTCATTTGGTCTTAGCGGACGATCTTCGTTACACGCCCGGAACCAACGGTGTGGCCACCCTCGCGAATAGCGAAGCCGAGGCCTTCTTCCAGAGCGATCGGGTGGATCAGCTCAACGGACATTTCGGTGTTGTCACCGGGCATAACCATTTCGGTGCCTTCCGGCAGAGTAATGGTGCCGGTAACGTCCGTGGTACGGAAGTAGAACTGCGGACGGTAGTTGGTGAAGAACGGATTGTGGCGGCCGCCTTCTTCCTTCTTCAACACGTATACCTGAGCTTCGAACTGGGTGTGCGGCTGAACGGTGCCCGGCACCGCCACAACCTGGCCACGTTCCACGTCGTCGCGGTTGATGCCGCGCAGCAGCAGCCCGCAGTTTTCGCCGGCTTCGGCGTAGTCCATGGACTTGTGGAACATTTCGATACCGGTAACGGTGGTCTTCTGCACCGGGCGGATACCAACGATTTCCACTTCGGAGTTGAGCTGCAAGGTACCGCGTTCCACACGGCCGGTAACCACGGTGCCGCGGCCGGTAATCGTGAAGACGTCTTCGATCGGCATCAGGAACGGCTTGTCGGTATCGCGAACCGGATCTTCGAAGTAGTTGTCTACCTCGTTCATGAGTTCTTCAATGGAAGCAACCCACTTGGCGTCGCCTTCCAGCGCCTTGAGCGCGGAGATGCGGACTACCGGCAGGTCATCCCCCGGGTAACCCTGGGAAGAAAGGAGATCACGGGTCTCCATTTCTACCAGTTCGAGCAGCTCTTCGTCGTCCACCATGTCGGACTTGTTGAGTGCCACGATGATCTGCGGTACGCCGACCTGACGGGCGAGCAGTACGTGCTCACGCGTCTGGGCCATCGGGCCGTCAGTTGCAGCGACCACGAGGATGGCGCCGTCCATCTGGGCCGCACCGGTAATCATGTTCTTGATGTAGTCGGCGTGGCCGGGGGCGTCAACGTGAGCGTAGTGACGCTTCTCGGTCTGGTATTCAACGTGGGAAACGTTAATGGTAATACCGCGCTGGCGCTCTTCCGGAGCGTTATCCACCTGATCGAACGGCGTGAACTCGTTCAGATCCGGGTACTTGTCCGCAAGTACCTTGGTGATTGCGGCGGTCGTCGTCGTCTTACCGTGATCAACGTGACCGATGGTGCCGATGTTCATGTGCACCTTGGACTTATCGTACTTGGCCTTCGCCACTGGGCCCTCCTGGGACTCTAACTAAATTTACTTACAGCTTTATGGACTGGCGCTTTCGCACCCGCCCTTGTCGAATTATTAGTTCCTAATTCTAAACGAAAAAGGAGCTTATTCGCCGTGGGCCTTCGCCACGATTTCGTCGGCTACTGCCTTCGGAACTTCCGCGTAGGATCCAGCCTGCATCGAGTAGACTGCACGGCCCTGGGTCTTCGACCGGAGGTCACCAACATAACCGAACATTTCGCTCAGCGGAACGTCCGCACGAATGATTTTAACACCGCGCGAATCTTCCATCGAACGAATCGTACCGCGCCGCGAGTTCAGGTCGCCGATAACGTCGCCCATGTACTCTTCGGGGGTGCGAACTTCCACATCCATAATCGGCTCCAGGAGTACCGGCTTCGCCTTCTTGGCGGCCTCCTTGAACACCTGGTTGCCCGCAATCTTGAAGGCCAGTTCCGAAGAATCGACGTCGTGGTAGGCGCCGTCTTCCAAAGTTGCCTTCACACCTTCCACCGGGTAGCCAGCAATGATGCCGTTCTGCATCGATTCCTGGATACCTTCGTCTACGGAAGGAATGTATTCCTTGGGCACGCGCCCACCGGTGACCGCGTTTACGAACTCGTAGGTCTGGCCATCGGCCGTGTAATCCAAGGGTTCGATAGTCACGATAACGCGTGCGAACTGACCGGAACCACCGGTCTGCTTCTTGTGCGTGTATTCCACATGCTCGACCTTGCGGCGGATCGTTTCGCGGTAAGCCACCATGGGGGCACCAACATTGGCGTCCACCTTGAATTCCCGCTTCATGCGATCTACCAGAATGTCGAGGTGAAGTTCGCCCATACCGCCGATGACGGTCTGGCCGGTTTCTTCATCCTGGCGCACGGTAAAGGTCGGATCTTCTTCCGCGAGCTTTTGAATCGCAACCGAAAGCTTCTCCTGATCGCCTTTCGACTTCGGTTCAATAGCCACGTGAATCACGGGCTCGGGGAAGGACATGGATTCGAGGATGATCGGCGCGTCCTGCGCGCACAGGGTGTCACCCGTCGTCGTATCCTTCATACCCACGAAAGCGTAGATATGACCAGCGTGCGCCACATCAACCGGGATTTCCTGGTTGGAGTGCATCTGGAACATCTTGCCGATACGTTCGCGCTTACCCTTGACCGAGTTGAGCACCTGCTCGCCCTGCTTAATGGCGCCGGAGTACACGCGAATGTAGGTCAGCTTGCCGTAGAAGGGGTGTACCGCGATCTTGAACGCCAGTGCGGAGAACGGTTCCTTCTCCGTGGAGTGGCGCTCTTCGGTTTCGCCGTCTTCTTCGTGGCCGGGCTTGAAGCCCTTGATCGCCGGAATGTCGATCGGAGCCGGGAGGAAGTCTACAACGCCGTCCAGGAGCGGCTGTACGCCCTTATTCTTGTAGGCAGAGCCTGCAAATACGGGGTAAATCTCCGAAGCGATGGTACGCATGCGGATGCCCTGCTTGATTTCCTCGGTGGTCAGTTCCCCTTCTTCGAGGTACTTCTCCATGAGTTCGTCATTGGCTTCCGCGGCCAGTTCCATCAATTCGCTGCGGTAAAGCTCGGCTTGTTCCTGCAGTTCCGCGGGGATATCTTCTTCTACCACCACGGCACCCCAGGTGTCGTTACCCTTATCGTCCTTTTCGGGGAAACGTACTGCCTTCATCGTCAATACGTTGACGACGCCGGACAGTTCCGATTCCGCTCCGATCGGGAAGGTTACCACCGCAGGAATAGCCTTCAGGCGGTCCCGAATGGTGGAAAGGGTGTATTCGAAATCGGCACCGAGCTTATCCATCTTGTTGACGAAGCAGATGCGCGGAACGCCGTACTTATCGGCCTGGCGCCACACCGTTTCGGACTGCGGCTCCACACCTTCCTTGCCGTCGAACACCGTGATGGCGCCGTCGAGTACGCGCAAGGAGCGCTCCACTTCGACCGTGAAGTCGACGTGGCCTGGCGTATCAATAACGTTGAACTGGTATCCCTTCCAGAAGGCGGTAACGGCCGCCGAGGTAATGGTGATGCCGCGTTCCTTCTCCTGGGCCATCCAGTCGGTGGTCGAAGCACCATCGTGCGTTTCGCCCAACTTGTGGTTGATGCCGGTGTAGAAGAGGACGCGCTCGGTAGTGGTAGTTTTACCGGCATCGATGTGCGCCATGATGCCGATATTACGGACCTTGGTTAGGTCAGTAAGCGCTTTCACTTCTTGTGCCACGTTTGTTTAGCTCTCTCTTGTTAGAAATGCTGCGTTCTTACGCAACGAATTACCAGCGATAGTGAGCGAAAGCCTTGTTGGCTTCCGCCATGCGATGTGTATCTTCACGGCGCTTGACAGCAGCACCCAGGCCGTTGGAAGCGTCGAGGATTTCATTGAGCAAACGGTCCTGCATGGTGTGTTCGCGGCGCAGCCGCGCATACTGGACCAGCCAGCGCAACCCGAGTGCCGTGGAGCGGGCCGGCTTGACTTCTACCGGAACCTGGTAGGTCGCGCCACCCACACGCCGCGAGCGGACTTCCAGCTGCGGCTTGATGTTATCCAGGGCGCGCTTGAACACCGTGAGGGCATCCTGTTCCGACTTTTCAGCAACGCCTTCCAGCGCGCCGTAAACGATGGACTGGGCCTTCGCCTTCTTGCCATCGCGGAGCACGATGTTTACCAGCTGCGTGACGAGCGGCGAGTTGTAGATCGGATCCGCAATAATCTCGCGCTTCTTGACTGGACCTTTACGAGGCATGCTTACTTCTCCTTCTTCACGCCGTAACGGGAGCGGGCCTGGTTGCGGCCGCGCACACCTTGCGTGTCGAGTGCGCCACGCACGATCTTGTAACGAACACCGGGGAGGTCCTTTACGCCACCACCGCGCACGAGCACGATCGAGTGCTCCTGCAGGTTGTGACCTTCACCCGGGATGTAGGCCGTGACCTCAATACCCGAGGAAAGACGAACACGGGCTACCTTCCGGAGCGCGGAGTTCGGCTTCTTCGGGGTAGTTGTAAATACGCGGGTGCACACCCCTCGCCGCTGCGGGCTTCCTTTGAGCGCAGGACGCTTGGAGGCGCGCTTCTTCTTCGCGCGGCCCTGACGGACCAACTGCTGAATAGTAGGCACTATTTCTCCTGTTTTGAAAAATGAATATCTATCGTTCGCCAGGGCGGCGGGATACACACCGCTTATCCGCGCTAGCAGTAGTTCACCCGGGGCGTACCTTTATCAGGTTACCTCGGTGTGGACATACCGTGTGGCCGCGCCTGCGAACAGGCAACCCTACCAAGATTAGCGGCCACACGGGATTTACGTCAAAGGTTAAGGCCCTGCGGTGGTAGGAAACACAGCTTTTGCCCCGCGGAAGCGGTTTTCCTTGGCCTTGCCCGGCCTAGAAGGCCCCGTAGCCGGCGCCCAGATCGAAGTACTGGAAATCGCCGTAGGAGAAGGAATCGTCGAAGGGATCCAGGCCTTGCGCCGCAAAGCCGTTGTTCTTCTCGAATTCCATCTTCGCTTCCGTAGTGGGTTCTACCTTCGCGCTCTTGAGCGCTTCGAAGCCCGTACCTGCCGGGATCAGCTTGCCCAAGATCACGTTTTCCTTCAGGCCGGCCAGCGGATCGGACTTGCCCTCCAGCGCGGCTTCGGTGAGCACGCGCGTGGTCTCCTGGAAGGAGGCGGCGGAGAGCCAGGAATCCGTGGCCAAAGAGGCCTTGGTAATACCCATGAGTTCGGGCCGGCCGGCAGCGGGTTTGCCGCCTTCGGCCATCGCGGCCCGGTTCTCTTCTTCGAAGCGGGGTACTTCTACCAGTTCGCCCGGTAGCAGGTTGGTGGTTCCCGAATCGAGCACGGTCACGCGCCGCAACATCTGGCGGACGATGATCTCAATGTGCTTATCGTGAATATCCACACCCTGCGAGCGGTACACGGCCTGCACTTCGTTGACGATGTGTTCTTGCACCGCACGGCGGCCGGAGATCCGCAAGAGCTTCTTGGGATCCACGGAGCCTTCCACGAGCTGCTGGCCTACCTGTACGCGGCCACCTTCTGGCACGTACAGCTTGGCCCGCTTGGACACCTGGTAGACGAGGTCTTCTTCGCCGTCGTCGCGCACGACGATAAGCCGGCGCATACGTTCGCCGTCTTCGATCCGCAAGGTACCGGCCGCTTCCGCGATCGGCGCCTCCCCCTTCGGGGTACGGGCTTCGAAGAGTTCCTGCACACGCGGCAAACCTTGGGTGATGTCGTCCGCGGAGGCCGAACCACCGGTGTGGAAGGTACGCATCGTGAGCTGGGTACCCGGTTCGCCAATGGACTGCGCGGCCACAATACCCACGGCTTCGCCCAGATCCACCAGTTTGCCGGTGGCCATGGAACGGCCGTAGCACAGGGCGCAAGTACCGTGCTTGGCTTGGCAGGTAAGTACGGAACGGATCCGCACCTGCGTGACGCCAGCCCGCAACAAGCGTTCGATCAGTTCATCGCCGATATCCGCACCGGCCTGGGCGAGCACGGTACCTTCTTCATCGGTAATGTCCGCGAGCAAGGTACGTGCGTACACCGAGGTGTCGAGCGTGCGTTCGGGGATCAGAAGATCTGCCGGAGCGAGCAGTTCGCCGCTTTCCGGAGCTTCCAGTACTTGCGGGGCGAAGCGTTGTTCGCCGCGCGGTTCGGCCAAACGCACGTAAACCGTGGAACCGAGCGCGCCCGCCGGAACCGGTTTGCCGGCCGGCACAAGCTGCGCGATTTCCTTGGCCAGCCCGCGCTTGGTCTGGCAGTCGAATTCGTTGACGATTACGTCTTGGGAAACGTCTACCAAACGCCGCGTCAGGTACCCCGAATCGGCGGTACGCAAAGCGGTATCGGCCAGGCCCTTGCGGGCACCGTGAGTAGCCGAGAAGTATTCGAGCACCGAAAGACCTTCGCGGTACGAGGAGATAATCGGACGCGGAATAATCGCACCCTTCGGGTCTGCTACCAGCCCACGCATACCCGCGATCTGACGCATCTGCTCCCAGTTACCACGGGCCCCGGAAACAACCATCTGGTTCACGGTGTTTTCCGGAGTGAAGTTATCCCGCATTACGTGCGCAATTTCGTCGGTGACGTCGGACCACAGGTCCACCAGGTCACGGCGGCGATCTTCGTCTTCAATACGGCCGGTGAGGAACTGGTTTTCAATTACGGCAGCCTTCTTTTCCGCTTCCGCAATAATTGCCGGTTTCTCATCGGGAACCACTACGTCAGAAACCGCAATGGTGACGCCGGAACGGCCCGCCCAGTAGAAGCCCGTGTTCTTAATCGCATCGAGCGAGGCGGCCACATCGTCCTTCTCGTAACGTTCCGCGAGGTGGTTAACGATTCGGCCCAGTGCCGACTTATCGACCACTTCGTTTACGAACGGGAAGGTTGTGGGCAGCGCATTGTTGAAGATCGTGCGGCCCAGCGTGGTTTCCAGAATGAAGGGTTCGCCAGGTTCGTGACCTTCGGGTGCTTCCCAATCCAGGGGCGGTTCGACGTCGCCTTCGAAACGGATCTTGCACAGCGAGTTCAGGTCCAGTTTGCCGAGGTCATAAGCCATGCGTGCTTCCCCGGTGGAGGTGAAGGCGTGGCCTTCGCCCGCCTTACCTTCCTTGACCTTCGTCAAGCCGTAGACGCCAATAATCATGTCTTGCGAAGGCATGGTTACGGGCCGGCCGTCAGAGGGCTTGAGGATGTTATTCGAGGAGAGCATGAGGATGCGTGCCTCTGCCTGTGCTTCTACCGAAAGGGGTAGGTGCACGGCCATCTGGTCGCCGTCGAAATCGGCGTTGAAGGCGCCGCATACGAGCGGATGCAAGCGAATTGCCTTACCTTCTACCAGTTTCGGTTCGAAGGCCTGAATGCCCAAACGGTGCAAGGTAGGAGCACGGTTGAGCAAGACCGGGTGGTCTTGAATGACTTCTTCGAGCACGTCCCACACCTGCGGATCTTGGCGTTCCACCAGGCGCTTGGCTGCCTTAATGTTCTTGGCGATATCGAGGTCTACGAGCCGCTTTTGTACGAACGGCTTGAACAGTTCGAGTGCCATGGCGGTAGGCAAGCCACACTGATGCAACTTCAGGGTGGGGCCCACCACGATTACGGAACGGCCGGAGTAGTCCACGCGCTTACCGAGTAGGTTCTGGCGGAACCGGCCCTGCTTGCCCTTGAGCATGTCTGCCAGGGACTTCAGAGGACGGTTGCCCGCGCCCTGCACGGGGCGGCCGCGCCGGCCATTATCGAAGAGGGCGTCCACGGATTCTTGGAGCATCCGCTTCTCGTTGTTGACCATGATTTCCGGTGCGTGCAGATCGAGCATGCGCTTGAGCCGGTTGTTCCGGTTAATCACGCGCCGGTACAGGTCATTGAGATCAGAGGTGGCGAAACGGCCCCCGTCCAGCTGCACCATCGGGCGTAGATCCGGCGGGATTACCGGGATAGCGTCAAGCACCATGGCTTCCGGCTTGGTGCCGGAACGCAGGAAGGCGTTCACTACCTTGATGCGCTTGAGTGCCCGGGATTTCTTTTGGGCCGTGCCGGTTTCGATTTCTTCTACGAGCTTGTCGTGTTCGGCTTCGAGGTCGAAAGTGCGCAGGCGGGCCTGGATGGCTTCTGCTCCGCGCGCGGCCTTAAAGTAATCGCCATACCGGGATTCCATTTCCCGGTAGAGATCTTCATCGCCTTCCAGATCGCCTACGGTGAGTTTGGTGAAGCGGTCCCACATGGCGGCCAGGCGTTCCAGATCGCGATCGGCCTTGCGGCGGATCTTATTCAGGTCGCTTTCCCCGGCGCGCTTAATACGGGCGCGTTCGGGGCCGCCCTGGCCTTCTGCTTCGGCAGTGGCGAGCTCTTGTTCGAGCTCTTGGTGGCGAGCTTCCAGATCGGCGTCGCGCTGCTTTTCTACCGCTTGGCGTTCCAGTTCGTATTCGGCGAGCAGGGAGGGCATATCTTCCCGGCGGCCTTCTTCATCTACCTCGGTAACCATGTACGCCGCGAAGTAGATGACCTTTTCGAGGTCCTTCGGGGCGATGTCGAGCAGGTAGCCCAAACGGGAGGGCACACCCTTGAAGTACCAAATATGGGTAACGGGTGCGGCCAGTTCAATATGACCCATGCGTTCGCGGCGCACCTTGGAACGGGTTACTTCTACCCCGCACCGTTCGCACACGATGCCCTTGAAACGGGGACGCTTGTATTTACCGCAGGCACATTCCCAATCGCGGGTAGGCCCAAAGATCTGTTCCCCGAAAAGGCCATCCTTTTCCGGCTTTAGGGTGCGGTAGTTAATGGTCTCCGGCTTCTTTACCTCGCCGTGTGACCACGAACGGATCTCGTCGGAGGTGGCAAGACCGATTTTGATCTGGTCAAAACGATTAACGTCGAGCAAGATTCCTACTTCCTCAAGAGTTTTGCACCATTGATGTCAGCTGATTCGCGGTAGGCCGGGCGGGCGCACGCCCGGCCTACCGGTGATGTGTTTCTTAGAAATCGGCTCCGGTGGAAAGATCTTCCAGGCCGGTAGCAAGCTCCTGGCCTTCCGCGTCTTGCACGGGAGCGGAGTAACGATCTTCTTCGTCTTCCAGACTGATGGCCTGGCCGGAGGCGTCGAGTGCTTCCACATTCAGGCACAGCGAACGCATTTCGTACATGAGTACCTTGAAGGACTCGGGGATTCCCGGTTCGGGAACGTTATCTCCCTTGACGATCGCTTCAAAGACCTTGACGCGGCCCACGGTGTCGTCAGACTTGATGGTCAGCATTTCCTGCAGGGTATGCGCGGCGCCATAAGCTTCCAGCGCCCACACTTCCATTTCTCCGAAACGCTGCCCACCGAACTGGGCTTTTCCGCCCAGCGGCTGCTGGGTAACCATCGAGTACGGGCCGGTTGACCGGGCGTGGATCTTATCGTCCACGAGGTGGTGCAACTTCAGCATGTACATGTAGCCCACCGCGATCGGTTCCGGGAAGGGTTCGCCGGTACGGCCGTCGAAGAGGCGGGCCTTACCGTATTGATCGACGAGCCGATCTCCATCCCGGTTGGGCAAAGTGTTCTGGAGCAGGCCGGCAACTTCGGCCGGGGTTGCGCCGTCGAACACCGGGGTAGCGATACGCTGCTCCGGCTTCGCCTTGATAACTTCTTCCGGCAGGGAGAGTGCCCATTCTTCGCCGCGTTCGCGTGCTTCCGTGGCGTCCCAACCCTGCGAGGCGATCCAGCCCATGTGCAGTTCATATACCTGCCCGAGGTTCATACGGGAAGGCACACCGAGCGGGTTGAGGATGATGTCAACCGGGGTGCCGTCTTCCATGAAGGGCATATCTTCCACCGGCAGGATCTGGGAAATACAACCCTTGTTACCGTGCCGGCCGGCCATCTTATCGCCCACCGTGATCTTGCGGCGCTGGGCCACGTAAACGCGCACGGTTTCATTGACGTCATTGGGCAACTCGTCGTTGTTTTCCGCCGTGAATTGGCGGACTCCAATCACAATCCCGGTTTCGCCGTGGGGAACGCGCAGGGAAGTATCGCGTACTTCCTTCGCCTTTTCGCCGAAAATGGCGCGCAGGAGCCGTTCTTCCGAAGTCAGTTCGGTTTCACCCTTCGGGGTGATCTTGCCGACGAGGATATCGCCGGAACGTACTTCCGCACCTACCCGGATAATCCCGTGTTCGTCCAAATGCGCGAGCATATCTTCCGAAACATTGGGGATATCGCGCGTTACTTCTTCGGGGCCGAGCTTGGTGTCACGCGCGTCGATTTCGTGTTCCTCAATGTGGATCGAGGTAAGCAGATCGTCTTGCACACACCGTTCGGAAAGAATGATGGCGTCTTCGTAGTTGTAACCGTTCCAGGCCATGAAGGCCACGAGCAGGTTTTGGCCGAGCGCCAGTTCCCCACCTTCGGTGGCCGGACCATCCGCGATCAGCGAGCCGACTTCGATGCGGTCACCTTCCGAAACCCGTACCTTCTGGTTGACGGTATTGCCGGGGTTGGACCGTTCGAACTTTTGCATCTTGTAGATAACGTGGCGGCCGTCGTCTTGTTCAACGTGTACCGCATCCGCATCTACTTCGGTGACGACGCCGGGAGCGGCACCAGTAGTCACATCACCCGAATCCACGGCAACCCGCATTTCCCAACCGGTACCCACGTAGGGAGAAACCGGTTTGATCAGCGGGACGGCCTGGCGCTGCATGTTCGCACCCATGAGAGCGCGGTTAGCGTCGTCGTGCTCCAGGAAGGGAATCATCCCGGAACCGATAGACACCATCTGGCGGGCAGAAACGTCCATGTAGTCGATTTCTTCCACCGGAACCAGGGCCGGTTCACCGCCGGGCAAACGCACGAGGGCTTCTTCTTGCAGGAAGTTGCCTTCTTCGTCTAGCGGGGTTTCTGCCTGGGCGATATTGACGGTATCTTCGTCGCCTGCCTGCAGGTATTCCACTTCATCGGTAACGCGCCCGTTAACTACCTTACGGTAGGGGGTTTCGATGAAACCGAAGGCGTTGATGCGCGCGAAGGATGCCAGGGAGCCGATCAAACCAATGTTCGGACCTTCTGGGGTTTCAATCGGGCACATCCGGCCGTAGTGGGACGGGTGCACGTCTCGCACTTCCATGCCGGCGCGATCACGCGAAAGGCCGCCCGGGCCCAGCGCGGAAAGCCGCCGCTTATGGGTAAGGCCAGCCAGCGGATTGTTTTGGTCCATGAACTGGGACAGCTGCGAAGTGCCGAAGAATTCCTTGATCGCGGCTACGATCGGCCGAATATTGATCAGGGAGGAAGGCGTGATTGCTTCCGCATCCTGCGTGGTCATGCGTTCGCGGACCATGCGGTCCAGGCGGGAAAGGCCGGTACGGAACTGGTTTTGGATCAGCTCCCCTACCGCACGCACACGACGGTTCGAGAAATTATCGATATCGTCGGTGGAAATGCGAACCGGCTTGCCATCTTCGCTCACGAGCACTTCCGGGAATTGCCCGTTCTCGTCCATCTTGTCCAAGCCCTGGTGCAGAGCCAGCATGTACTTGATGGCTGCCACGATGTCTTCCAGGGTGAGCTGGCGTTCGGTGTTATCGCTGAGTCCCAACTTCTGGTTGATCTTGTAGCGTCCTACCTTGGCGGTGTCGTAACGCTTCGGATTGAAGTAGAAGTTGTTGAGCAGCGCTCGGCCAGCTTCTGCGGTTGGCGGTTCTCCCGGACGCAGCTTGCGGTACATGTCTTGCAGGGCTTCTTCCTGGGTGTGGACGGTGTCCTTCTCCAGGGTATCGAGCAAGACCGGATAGTCCGCAAATTCTTCACTGATCTCGGATTCTTCCATGCCGAGCGCCTTGAGGAAGACGGTGATCGGTTGCTTACGCTTCCGGTCAATACGCACGCCTACCTGATCGCGCTTATCGATTTCGAATTCGAGCCAGGCACCGCGCGAAGGAATGAACTTCGCGCCGTAAATATCTTTATCGGAGGTCTTATCCGGGGTACGTTCGAAGTAGACTCCCGGCGAACGGACGAGCTGAGATACCACCACTCGCTCAGTACCGTTAATGATGAAGGTGCCGCGGTCCGTCATGAGCGGGAAATCGCCAATAAAGGTGGTTTGCGATTTGATTTCGCCGGTCTCATAGTTCTGGAATTCGGCCGTCACGTAGAGCGGAGCCGAATATGTAAGATCGCGTTCGCGGCATTCAAGAATCGAGTATTTCGGTTCTTCCAGATGCGGATTCGAAAGCACCAAGCCCATAGTCTGGGCAGCGTTTTCAATGGGGGAAATTTCCTCAAAAATCTCCTCGAGGCCAGACTTTGCCCCGGGATTTTCTTCCGCCCATCCTTGAGAACCAATGAGCCATCCGAAACTATCCGTTTGTAAGCCCAAGAGGTTGGGTACCTGGAGCAACTCATGAATTTCTGCGAAAGAAACGCGGTCAACTACCGGCTTGCCGTTTTCTGCGGCGAGCGAGTATGTGCGCGAAGCAGCCAAAGTGGATCCTTCCCTGACGTAGCTATGTGGAGACAATCCAATCCGGTGCGGCGACTTCAACCATTTTCTAGGGTGCTCACCTGGCCGGTCTGTTAAATACCGGACGTCAGGAGCTACATCAACGGGCTGAAGTGGCTACGGGCATAGGAGTGTCATCGCAAATATCTACAGTACCCCGTTAACGCATAAAAGCACAATCCCTACACCTGTGGAGGGCATCACTCGAACTTCTTCGTTCGCTGATACTCTCGCACATTCTCCCCTAGTTTAGCAAGTGCTACATACGTGATGTGTTCCTACCCTCCGCCCCTCCGGATGGCAAAAGGCGGGTCTGCCACTAAACTTCTGGATGGCAAAAGGCGGGTCTGCCACCAAATTACTAGTAGCAGACCCGCCTTCGCGGAAAACATGTGCGGGTGGTTATCCCACCGGCAAGTTACTTGACGGTAACCGTGGCGCCAGCAGCTTCGAGAGCTTCCTTGGCAGCGTTGGCGGCGTCCTTGTCCACGCCTTCCAGCACGGCCTTCGGCGCGGAATCGACGAGTTCCTTGGCTTCCTTGAGGCCGAGGGAGGTCAGGGTACGTACTTCCTTAATAACCTGGACCTTCTTATCGCCAGCGGCTTCGATAACGACGTCGAATTCGGTCTGCTCTTCAGCAGCGCCGCCTTCTTCACCGCCGGCCGCAGCCGGAGCAGCAGCGGCTACCGGAGCCGCAGCGGTAACGTCGAATTCTTCTTCGAAAGCCTTGACGAAGTCGTTGAGCTCAACGAGGGTGAGCTCCTTGAAAGCATCGATGAGCTCCTGGGTAGAGAGCTTAGCCATGGTGGCCTTCCTTCCCGCTCAGTGTGAGCGATTATCTGCGCCCATTCGGGGCGACATTGCTGTGGTTTTTTATTAGCAAAATGCCGGCCGCTTAGGCGCCAGCTTCTGCGGTTTCTTTCTTCTGGCGCAGGGCTTCGACGGTACGTACCGCCTTGGAAGCCGGCGCATCGAGCACGTAGGCAGTCCGGTAGAGGAGCGCCTTGAGCACGCCAGCAGACTTGCCGAGAAGAGTTTCGCGAGATTCGAGATCCGCGAGGGTCTTCACGCCGTCGGCATCGAGATGCTGACCGTCCATGTATCCGCCCTTCACCTGCAGAGCTTCGTGCTCCTTGGCGAAAGTACGCATCGCCTTGGCGATAACGGGCGGCTCACCCTGCACAAAGGCAATGGCGGTTGGGCCCTGATGGAGTTCATCAGGAAGCTCAATGCCAGCCTGTTCAGCGGCGAGTTTCACTAGCGTATTCTTAGCGACCTTATAGACAGCCTCACCCTTGAACGAACGGCGAAGATCCTTCATTTCGCCGACCGTCAGGCCACGGTACTCGGTGAACAGTACAGCGCTGGAGCTCTCGAACAGTCCCTTGAGCTCGGCAATGACTGCGTCCTTGTCCTTCCGCGACATGGGGCCTCCTTTCGGTCTAACCCCGCATGATCCAGAAAGGCCCGCAAAAAAGCCCCGTGCAGGTAGCACGGGGCTTGGCAATTCCACGCATCTGGCTTCCCGCGCACTTCCATGACTGATGCCATAGTTGCCTTAGGATTGCGGCTGGCCGGCGGAAACTCCGCGCGGTACGTGCCGAGCAGGCTATTACCGGCCTGCTTCCGATGCAGTGAGCTAAGCTCTGTATCTTACCTGCGCTGGCCTCTTGCGAGATTATCCCTTTCGGGACCTGCGGTCTTTGGCAGTAAGTAAGAATATCGCCTACCCGCCGTACGTGCCAGTACCTGTGTGCATCCTAACGTTCACGACGTCGTACCTCCCCGCTCGGCGCAGTGCCACGCGTGGAAAAACCGAAAATCAGTGTGGCCGCGCACGAGGAAATACGGGCGCACGAAACAGGTTTTAGCTCAGTGCACCTGCGAGCATGGCCGCAAATCCTACCCAGGCCACTATTTGTAGCGCGGCCCGCCACCGTGGGCGGTCGCAGGCGGCGGCGAGAGTGGCGCCTATAACTGGCACATTGGCAATTCCGTAGCGGCGGAATACGAAAGTGAAATAGGTACCGTTATTGATGGCTTCGCGCACTTGCACCAGCAGGGCTACTACGAGCGGGCCGGTGGCGGCTTGTACGGCGAGGTTGCGGTCGCGAACGTCCCGGATACGCAAAAGTAAGGCCAGGAAGGGCGCCGCTAAGAACAGCACGAAAATGCAGGTGCCCCAAATTTTCGTGCTTGGCCCGTAAAGTTCTAGGGACATATGCCAGGCGCCTTGCGGATTGCTCAGTCCGTACGGCTGGGTGAGTGTATGCAACCAGGTGCCGAGGGAAATGCCGTCCAGGGGCGCGGTGGATACGCCGCTAATGGCCGGTACGTAGCCTTCGGGCACGCGCCGATTTTGGAAGGCCGACCAGCCCACATAGGTCACAATAATGACCACGGCTTGCACTACGAGATAGCGCAGAACTGGCAGGCGGGAGTTTTTCTCCAGCCCGCCTACTGCCGGCCAGAGCAGGCACAGCGCTAGCCAGGCCATTAGCACCACGATTCCGGAAACGGCCATTACCCGCGCGCAACAGATTGCGGCCGTGGCCAGGGCAGGTAGCCAGGGCGAATAGTTTCCTTTTTGGAAAATCCGGGCTCCCATCCACACGGCGGCAGCGCCGGCAAGCACGCCCACGGCGTCGTTATGTACGAGCACGGCCGGGCCGGCAATCACTGGCGCGGTGAGTACGAGGAGGGAGCCGGCAAAAGCGGCGGGGCGGGAAACATTCCACATGCGGATGGCGGCGAAGAGGGCGGCGATGCCGAGCCCGGTGAGTAGTGCCGAACCGAGGCGGGCACCGAGTAGGAAGCTACCGGTGAGTGGTTCTATGGCGCGGGAAAGGGTGCCGACCACCCAAAAATAGAGTGGCGGGTGGAAGGCATTATAGTTTTCGCCGCGGTAGGGCCATTCTTCAATCGGCGTGGTGCGCCAGTTTTCGCAGTCTGGGGGCACGACGACGCCTTCCGTAACACCAGAAAAATTGCAGGCCCAGCTTTCTTGGGCTACTTCGCCAAGTTTTTCACCCTGGACGGGTATGTGGCCACGCGAGATTTTTTCCGCGTAATCGATGTAGGTCCATTCGCCCGAAGAGTGCACGCTGGGATGTTGGGCTAGGGCAACGCCGGCCCAGACCGCGACGAGCAAGAAGAGCAGCGCCGCGCACAGCCCGTCCCCCAGGCCGGAGCGAATGTCTGTGCGCAGATTATTGCCGCGCTGGTTGTTTCTACGTGCCACTACCCGTTCTCCGATTCTTGCTGTGGTTTGGCAGAGCGGCGAGCAAGGGAATACGCACGCCGGATGCTCGCCGCTGGCAAGCGCACTGCACTGTGCCGGTAATTCTAAATTCTGCCGGTAATTCTAAGTTTTAGCCTACGCAGAGAAAAAGCGTGGCTCTGCTATCACCACGCTGGGGATAGCAGAGCCACGCGTACCGCCACCGGGGCGGATATAAGTTTTATGCGGATCTTTTAAAACCGCTGGCCTTCAAACCATGGGGATCTGAGAGGCCATTTACCAGGCCTCGTTTTTAGAGATCCTTGCGGGTAATCGAGTAATCCAGCGGGATGCCGGGACCCATACTCGTGGATACCGTGGCCTTCTTAATGTAACGGCCCTTGGCCGAACCCGGGCGCAGACGCAGGATTTCTTCCTGCGCGGCGGCGTAGTTATCGGCCAGCTGGTCCACGCTGAAGGAAGCCTTGCCAATAATGAAGGCGAGGTTTCCGTTCTTGTCTACGCGGAATTCGATACGGCCACCCTTAATATCGGAAACGGCCTTGGCCACGTCCATGGTGACCGTGCCCGTCTTCGGGTTCGGCATGAGGCCACGCGGGCCGAGCACGCGGCCCAAGCGGCCGACCTTGCCCATCATGTCCGGGGTGGCAACGGCGGCGTCGAAGTCCGTCCAGCCGCCTTGCACTTTCGCGATGAGTTCGTCGTCGCCGACTTCATCGGCACCGGCGTCGATAGCTTCCTGGGCGCGAGCACCTTGGGCGAAGACGACGACCCGTGCCGTCTTACCGGTGCCGTGCGGCAGGTTTACCGTGCCGCGGACCATCTGATCGGCCTTGCGGGGATCAACCCCGAGCCGGAAGGTCACTTCCACCGTCGCATCGAACTTCGTAACGGTGGTTTCCTTTGCGAGTTCAAAAGCCTCGCGAGGCGTGTAGAGCACGCCGGGGGCAATCTTTTCCGCGGCTGCGCGGTATGCCTTTGAGCGCTTTGCCATTTCTGCTTCTCCTTTTGCAGTTGTGGTACCCGGGCCTGCGCGGGCCCTTCCACTCTTTTGGACGCGCCGCCGTTTTTCGGCTTCGCGTATGTTCGGCTCTAAGGCCTAGATTTCATCCGTGGTGATGCCCATGGAACGCGCCGTGCCGGCGACGATACGGGCAGCGTTTTCGAGGTCATTAGCGTTGAGATCCGGTTCCTTAACCTTGGCGATCTCACGAATCTGATCTGCCGTCAGGTGCCCCACCTTTTCCGTATTCGGACGGCCAGAGCCCTTGTCTACCCCAGCGGCCTTCTTAATAAGCTGGGCAGCCGGCGGCGTCTTAAGTACGAAGGTGAATGAACGATCTTCGTAGACGGTGATTTCCACCGGCACAATGTTTCCACGCTGCGATTCGGTGGCCGCATTGTAAGCCTTGGTGAACTCCACAATGTTCACACCATGCTGGCCCAGGGCCGGGCCAACCGGCGGGGCCGGCGTGGCTTGGCCGGCAGGAATCTGCAGCTTGATAAAGCCTGCAACCTTTTTCTTCGGTGCCATATCGGGTCCTTTTCTTCTTGATCAAAACCATCGCAATGGCTAGCGATGGCACGCCTACCTACTTTACGCGAGCAGGCACAAACTGAAAAGGCCGGAAGCATGTGATACGCACGCCACCGGCCTCTTTTTGTTTCTCTTTTACTCTTCTTTGTGTACCTGGGTGAAGGCCAGCTCCACCGGGGTTTCTTGGCCTACCAGAGTCATCATTACGGTGAGGCGCTGGTTGGCCGGATCCACCGCGGAAACCGTTGCCGGCATGCCCGCCCACGGTTCGGTGGTCAAGGTAACTTGGTCGCCAATTTCGAACGGGGCGACAGTTTCCGGTTCGGCAGTAGGTGCGCCCGCCGCCTTGGCTTCTGCGGCTGCTTCCAGTTCCACCACGGGCGTTAGCAGGTTCACGGTTTCATCGAAAGTGAGTGCCACGGGTTCGCGACCAGAGCCAACGAAGCCGGTAACTCCGTTCGTTGCCTGCACTACACGCCAGGAATCATTGGTGAGGTTCATCCGAATCAACACGTAGCCGGGCATCCGCACACGCTGTACCAATTTACGCTGGCCACGCTTGATTTCGTAGACCTCTTCCATCGGGATCTCAATTTGGAAGATGTAATCTTCCATGTTCATGGTGACCAAGCGGGCTTCCAGATCTTGCTTGACCCGCTTCTCATATCCCGAATAGGTATGCAGTACGTACCATTTACCTTCGAGGCCCCGCAACCGTTCGCGCACCTCTTCTTCGGTAACGGTACCGACTTCACCCTGTTTCTTATCCGCTGCTTCCGTTTCCTCCGCTGCTTGCGTTTCCGCAGCCTCTGCCGCGCCGTTGTCTGTAGCGGCGGCGGTGCCATCTGTGGCAGCAGTTGCCGAAGCACTCGCTTCTGCTTCTGCGGTGGCGGGTGCGCTTTCTTGCTCGGTAACTTCTGCGGATTCGGTAGCCGAATCAGCATCCGCGGGTTCTACAGCCCCGGGAGCCTCAGTATCGGCGTCGCTAAAGGAAATTTCGGCAGCTTGCGCGCTGGCCGTAGCCGTGGCCGATTCAGCTGGGGATTCTTCCGCGACCTGCCCTGCCGCAACCGGAGATTCTACTTCTTCCGCAGCGCTGAACAATTCATTCTGCTGGCGGTTATCCTCAGCCACGCTTCCCTACTTTCCTTCGGCAAAAGCTAACCGAAGATCCAGAAGGTTAGCTGGCCAAATAAGAGATCGAAAATACCTACGAAAACCATCACCGCAAGGACGAAAACCAAAACGGTAATGAACATTTGCCACAGCTCATCGCGGGTGGGGCGCTGAACTTTCTTCAGCTCGCTAAAGATCTCCCGGAAAAACTGAGCTAGGCGGGCGAATACGCCTTTCTTGTCTGCGGATTCCCGCTTGGACGCGGCAGCTGTTTGACTCACCGGTAGCCCTTCTCCTCGATCATTACCACCCGGCCCGCGGGCCGGTTCGCAGGGTAGGAGGGACTCGAACCCCCAACCGTCGGTTTTGGAGACCGATGCGCTACCAATTGCGCCACTACCCTAGGTTGGATATTTCCACTCGCACTGTCTACTTATGCCAGTACTTCAACATCCAGTATAGATGCTTCCGTGCCGAGCTTACGCTTCACAGATGCGGATGGCATGACAATTACTTGCCACAACTCGCCCTATACTACCCACTCAGCGCCCGCTCGTCGAATTACGGCGAGCCATCTCACAACGCCGCGGGGTATCGCCGGCCCTAATCCCCGCAGTTTTACCCGCGCGTTTCCCGCAAATGCGGCGTGCTTCGCGGAGGTGTTAAGGCTGGCTTCCTCATACTTGGGCGTTTCCCGCAAACGCGGCGTGCTTCGCAGAACGAAGCGTGCTTCGAGCTTTGTGGAAAACAGTGGTTATGTTTCTGGAGCCAGCGGTGACGTTTGGCGAGCCGGCGGTGATTTTTCGGGAACCAACCGTGATGTTTCTGGTGCCAGTGGTGATTTTTCGGAAGAAGGCACAGTTATCTGAGCAGAAGTGATGTAATGGGGGCATGACGAATAACTGTTCTAGCCGGCGAGTTTCACGCCGCCTCGCTGCCGTCCAGGGTTCCGCTACGCTCGCTGCGGATGCGCGGGCGAAAGCCATGCTTGCGCAGGGGCGGCCGGTGATTAGTTTTGGGGTGGGCCAACCGAATTTCCCCACCCCAGATTTCGTGGTCCGCGCCGCCCAAGAAGCGGCGGCTGACCCGCGCAATCACGGCTATTCCGCGGGCCCGGGCCTGCCCGAATTGCGCGCGGCAATCGCGGCGAAGACGAAGCGTGATAGCGGCGTCGTTATCGATCCGGAAAATATCGTGGTAACCAACGGTGCTAAACAAGCAAATTTCGAAGCTTGGGCAGCGGTACTCGATCCCGGCGACGAAGTTATTTTGCCGGCCCCCTATTGGACCACCTACCCGGAAACCATCAAGTTTTATGGTGGCTTGCCGGTCGAGGTATTTGCGGGTCCGGAAAATGGGTACAAGGTTACGGTGGAACAGTTGGAAGCGGTAACGACGCCGCGCACCCGCGCCTTGCTGCTCTGCACGCCGAATAATCCCACCGGGGCGGTGTATAGCGCGGCCGAATTGCGAGAAATTGGGGCTTGGGCGCTACGTCATGACGTTTGGCTAGTAATTGACGAGATTTACGAATACCTGGTGTATGGCGATACGACCATGGCGTATATGCTCGCGGAAGTTCCGGAAATGCAAGAGCGCACGCTCATTATTTCCGGCGTTTCGAAGTCTTATGCAATGACGGGATGGCGTTTGGGCTGGTTGTACGGCCCGGCCGAAGCAATGCAGGCGGTCCGGAACTATCACAGCCACCTCACCGGGAATGTGGCCAATGTGGTGCAACGCGCCGCAATTGCCGCTTTGGAAGGCCCGCGGGACGAGATCGAAAATATGCGCCAGGCTTTTGATCGGCGGCGTTTGCGGCTCGTGGAACTCCTGCGGCAAATCGAGGGCTTCGAGGTGATTGAACCGCAGGGTGCTTTCTATGTTTTCGTGGGCGTGGAAGCCTGGCTCGGCCGCCAACTGCGCGGGGTAACGATCACCAGTTCCCAGGTACTGGCCGATTTGCTTTTGGAGCACGCCGAGGTGGCTCTGGTACCCGGGGAAGCTTTTGGGGCGCCCGGTTATCTGCGCTTCTCTTATTCTCTTTCCGATGCTGATCTGGAGGAAGGATGCGCGCGCATTACGAAGCTTTTGCGCACTGCTTTCTAAGTTCCAGCGCAATTTGTTTCTAAGTTCTAGCGCAGCTTGCGGGGTTGGCGCGGATCTACGGGACCGAGGAAAGACTGGGCACGGCGGAGCCAGTTTTCGGCTTCGGTAAGCCGGCCGAGTGCGTCTTCTTCCCAGGGCGTGCCATCCACCCGGGCCGCGCCGGCCACCAAGGAAAGGGTTACCCCCGCGCATCGTGCATACAGCGCCGGCGGGGAAACCCGATATTCCAACATGCGGCAAAAACTTTCCAAATCGTGGCGAATGTGGGGATAGCTCGCCGGAGCCAAATGCGGGAGCACAGACATATGGCCTAATAGGCACGCCCAATCATCCACGCGATAACCCGGGCCTAGGGAATCGACGTCGATAATCCCGGCTTCCAGACGACCACCTTGCACTCTCCCCCGTGTTCCCTCCTGTATTCTCCCCTGCGGCCGCGTGGACGTTGTGTTTGGAGAGGCGGGGGCAGTAGTTTCGGGAATATTCCGCAAGAAAATATTGGCTTCGTAAAAATCGCCATGTACCGGTTGGAGCGGGCCGGCCGGCACGGTGGAAAGGATTTGCCGCACCCCGTGGGCAACGGCTTCGGCGCGTGAACGGATTTGCGGTAAAGCCGTGGCTGCCGCGTGCGCATAGTGTTCCACCCGATCCGACCACGCCGCACGCCGAGATAGTTGCATCACCGAATCCGGTAGTGCGTCTAGGGTTGCCTCCAAACTATCGAGCACCGCGCGTGCCTGCCCCAGCAGCCCGCGCCCCAACGCATTGGCCAAAGGCTCACCGGCAAGCTGAGAAATCAATACTAAGCCCTGCTCATTTTCTGCGAGCACGCGCGGAGCGGGCACGCCGGCGGCGGTGAGCATATGGTGGCGTTTTGCTAACGATCCCGCGGCCGGCGGTTTGAGCACTTTAGCGAAAGCACCCTTTCCGGCTTCGTCTACCACGCGTACTACCGCGCGGCGGGTAGGCCGGTAGCTTTTGAGTTCGACGCCGACCCGCTTCCCCAACAGTTCACTCATCTTTCGCGGGGAACACGCTACCGCTAAGGCAGGTAATTCTGGATCATAAGGGTATTCCCACAGGGTTACCTGCACCCCGCCATGCGTCATATGTTTTAGGAAAGGTAAATCCGGGCGGCTTAATTGTGCCGTGGAGGCGCACACATATTTTTCTTCCGTAGCGGTTGCGGTAGCTGCTGCGGAAGGTCCTGCCCCACCCGCGAAATTATTACTCGCACCGGAACGTACGGCCGCCCCTGTTGGAACTTTCGGGAGATCTCTCGCGGCAGTGCCCATACTTGCGCCAGGATTAGCCCCCGCGGCATATCCCACTTCCGCTGTCACTACCACTTGATATCCCACGGTAACGCCTGCACCCGGGCGGTGATGTACAGAGTGGACGGCCCAGCTATGCACGGCACGAGGAGCGTACGCCACGGCGAGCATAGCCCCTGCTTCCCCGCTTGTAAGCAAGGCGAGAGCCTGTGCTTCACCACCGTCCGTTATCGCCATACATATATTGTGCCCCAACTTTCAGAACCGACGTCGATGCCCCGGGGCGCGCCTCCCATTTCTTGCCGCTACCAGGCAATAGAGCATAAATTAGCTCCGCTTTGGTGGGACCGAAGTTTGTACATGTAAGTGTGCATATGCGAGATTCCAGCAGAATTTACAACTCCGCTGGTAACAGATTCGGCGGGCCGGCGCTGGCACATATGGGAAAGCACTGCAGAAACTGGCCGGCAGCATAAGCGGGCCGGCGCTAGCAAAGACAGGCCTGCGCTGGCAAAAATGCGCAGGCACGGCAGAAGCGGACCGACACGGCAGTAATTACCGCCCGCGCCGGCCCGCTTCTGTTAGCTATATTTATAGCCTTTTAAGCGCCCTTTTACAGGCCCTTCAGGTTTGCCTGTCCAGTTTCGCTGCCACTATGTAGCTATCTACAAACTGGGCGGCAATTTCGATAGGTCCACCTCCCCGCGGGGTATGTCTTTGTTTATCATTGTCGGCTCGTAGACCATGGGCCCCACCACGAATCCCCGAATAGCCGGCACATCCACTCTCGGAACAGTAAACCACTTCCCACTCGGGGCGTGCAGAACGAAGTCTCCCTCGTTAGCGCTCACGGCAAGATAATCTCCAGCAGATCGCTTTAGCCACCAGAAATCAGATCCCCGCTCACTTTGCAGATCGGTTATCTGCGGTTCGCCGGTTTCCGGAACCACCCACGTAGGGTAGGAAGGACTGGTTGGATATATAGTTTCCGACACGAACAAATGATGCGCAGTAGCAGCTATATCATCAACTCGATTCATTGGTTCTAACCGCGGATCAAGAGGTACAGGCGCCCCAGTTTCACTGTCATACTGACGCAGTATCACTTGATCTGTACCCGGCGTGCCAAGCGCCGTAGTCACTACGGTTCCATTCCACTTGGCGAGGGATCCCGTTACACTTTCCCCAATGTGTTGGATCTCGCCAGTATGAAGGTTGTACCGATCGAGATTGGACTTTTCGCGCTGTGAGTAACCAAACCACAACCAGTCACCATCGAATAAGAATGACTTATAGAGAAAACTGCCATTCTCGAATGCATTACCTTCTGGCGCACTTACAAGCTCAACCGGATCACCACCTGCTTGTAAATCCCACAACCGCACACGGACGGGCTCCGCCGGAGCCAGATTCCCCTCTATGGAAGAAGCAATAACCAGGAAACGACCATTCCCCACTACATGGCAAATTTGATCCATACCTTCCAGCGTTAAGAGTTTCCGCTCGGACCCATCGGCACCATGCCATACAACATCACGCGTTGGAAGCGTAGGAGGTCGCCCTTCACGATCGGCCTTATTTACCTCATCCAAACTAAAGGGAACCTCGGCCAAAAATCCAGAATCATCAGCCCAAATAACATCTTTATCCGCCATGTTTGGAGCTGCCCAATCAGGACGCTTCTGCACCGCGGAATCCGTATATTGCGCCGGAACTGATACTTCCTGCATCTCATAGATGGGTGCTTCGCGGAAGCGGCGCAACTGCTCCGCACTCAGCTCCGGAGGCGGATTGTACCCATCAATATAGGCTTCGGAGGGATACGCCGAGGGCGTGGTGCTATGGCCAGTCATATCCGCGTTCTTCTCGCTTTTCGGGTTGCAGGCCGAAAGCCCGAGGCCCAGACACAGCGCCAAACCCAACGATATACTTTTATACACCCCTCGATTTACCATAGAAAACCCCTATATCCCATAACCGCCATATGGCGCACGATCGTCCGGTCTGCCGGATACCCCTTCGGGGAATAGTCCACCCCAGCCGGAATTGACATTTTTACAGCTAGAGGGTGGCCCCTTCGTGAGGTCAGCATTTGCCCTGTTCTTAAAGGTCGAAATGTGACTACGAGGAACCGAGGAAAACCGAATTGTCTTACGCATTTTCCATCCTCCCATTCACGGGTGCATGTGACCTTAACCTGGCCCGAGTCTGATCTCAAAAGATTCCGTCACCCTTGACGGCAATGACTCACAAGTCGTGCACCCAACGCGCTACGCGCCACCATTGTGACTTGCAACAATTATTTTACCGTTAGAGAACAGATTTTAACCCGACTTAGTTCTTTGTTACCAAACTGTTACCGCAGATTATTCAGAACCAACCCTCAACGTTAATTTCAGTTCGCCCGCCCATTCCACGTTCCTCCCTGGATAATGCGATGATGGGGAGGTGCGAGATTTACAATTTCTTCCGAAAACCCATCTGCATCTGCATTTCACTGGTTCGATGAGTGTGCCCACGCTGGCGAGTATGGCCCGCGAACAAGGGCGGCGTTTGCCGGAAAACCTCACGGACAATGTGGCCTTGCATGTGCCTGCTGATCAGCGGGGCTGGTTCCGTTTCCAGCGTTCGTACGACGCTGCCCGCGCAGTTGTTCGTTCCGAGGCGTCTATGCGGCGAATCGTACGCGAAGCAGCGGCCGCTGATGCAGCCGAAGGTTCGCGCCGGTTAGAAATCCAGATTGATCCCACGAGTTATGCGCCGTTCGTAGGCGGGATTACTCCGGCTTTGGAAATTGTGCTTGACGAAGCTAAAAAGGCGCAGGCCAGCACCGGCGTGGAGGTGGGAGTGATCGTGGCGGCTTCCCGCATCCGCCACCCGCTGGATGCGCGCACGCTCGCCCGTTTAGCTGCACGCTATGCCGGTGACGGACCGGGCGAAGTGATCGGTTTTGGTCTTTCTAATGATGAGCGGCGCGGCAATGTGGCCGATTGGGGCCCAGCCTTCCGAATTGCGGCCCGTGCGGGTTTGAAATCCGTCCCGCACAGTGGCGAATTGCGCGGCCCGCGGGCAATTCGGGAAACCATCGAATATTTACATCCGGACCGTTTGGGGCATGGCGTGCGCGCGGCGGAAGATCCTGCCCTCCTGGAGCAAATCGTGGCGGCCGGAATCAGTTTGGAAGTGTGCCCGGCATCGAACATTTCCCTCGGGGTGTACCCGGAAGAAGAGGCAGTACCGCTACGCACTTTGTACGACGCCGGAGCCGAGATCGCCCTGGGCGCCGACGATCCTCTCCTCTTCCTTTCCCGGCTCACTGACCAATACGAAATGGCACGGCGGCTAGGGTTTTCGGATCCGGAACTCGCGGAATTGGCGCGGCGTTCTATTCGGGCCAGCTTCGCTTCCGAAAACTCGAAACGCACCTGGTTGGCCGAGGTCGATGACTGGTTAAAAACGCCGCCAAATACTAAGCCTACCGAGGGCTAAACCCGCCGAAAGATACACCCACCGCAGCACCGAAAACTAGCAGTACAAGGCGTCCGGACTAGGCACCGTGCCACCGCAAGGCACCGCATTATTGCAACGGCTAGCTTTATTGTTGCAACGGCTAGCTTTGTGCGGTGAGCAATGGGCCGTGTAGGCCTTCGCCAATTATTTTGGCGTCCAACTTGCACCAGTTTCCGCTCGGCAAGTGCAGTGCCATTGTTCCTTCTTCTACCGCGACCGGTAAGTATTCGCCTACCGGTTGCCCGATCTTCCACCCCTCGGGAGCGGGTGAGGCGACCGGGTCCACATATTTCGCTTCGCCCGTGGCCGGTATTATCCACTGCACATCCCCACTGCCTTCCGAAAGCACGCTTTCGGTAACCACCAGGTATTCTGGGCTTGCTTTGGAACTACGCGCGGAGTTCAGGCCGAGATCATGCGGGGTTGCTACGAAACTACTTACGAAGTTCAGGCCGGCCAGTCTTTCATCCAGGGGAAGCTTTTCTCCACTGCTGGCGTCGAACTGCTGAAGCTTCTCCCCACGAGTTTTGGTTCCCGCCTCGTTTTCGGCGCTTCCGGCGGCATTTGCGGTATTCCCGGTAGGGCCTTGCGCGTCGACCGTGGCCACCACGGTGCCGTTCCAGAAAGCTAGATTCCCGCCGGAGTAGGAAAGACCATCGGCGATATGTTCACGTTCTCCGGTAGATAGTTGCAGGCGGTCCAGGTGGGTACCGTTAGCATCTGAATAGGCGAACCAGAACCAGTCACCAATAAATACCATCGCATCAGCGATATAGTTGCCTCTCTCCCCCGTATCCATGCTGGGTGCATCCACCAGTACTCGCGGCCCTTTCTCCAGCTGTTCTAGATCCCAAAGCTGGAGCCGCAGGGGACTAGCATTTTGTGGTTCCGTTTGCCAGGCCGTATCGGTAATCGCCAAGTAGCGCCCATCCCCGCGCGCGCCTACAATACTGCTCACACCTTCTAAGCTGTAAAGCGTGTGGTTTTCGTGCGCGCTATGCCAAACAACATCGCGCGGTGCCAGTTCGCTGGGTGGAGTATTTTGAGCCGCCGATTTTACTACAACCGCCCAGTCCCGTGGCAAAAACTATGACGCTCACCCACGCTATAAAACCGGTGTATTTCTTGCCCATGGGTAATCACACCTCTCTGTGTTGGGGCGGTCCTATCCCCCGACCCTGATGACAGCGTAACGCCGTCTGTAACCCACCGAGAAGAAAAATGCGATTTCGTTACGGAACTGTAACTGGTACGCCCGCCGCTTTATAGTTCCCCGCCGAGCACCACTGGTTCAGGTTCAAGATGAACACCGAAGCGAGCTTCTACGCCCGCCTGGATTTCGCGCGCCAGGGCGCGAATATCAGCAGCGGTGGCCTGGCCGCGATTGGTCAAGGCGAGAGTGTGGCGCGTGGATAGCCGGGCTTGCCCCTGCCCGTAGCCTTTGCCAAACCCGGCGTGTTCAATCAGCCAGGCCGCAGAAGTTTTCACGAGGCCCGGATGCACGGGGGCTCCGGTGTTGAAAGTAGTTTTTTCGGTGTCGTGGACTTCGTAACGCGGCGCTGTTTCCGGCAGTTTCGCGGCTTGTGCGGTGGTCATCACCGGGTTCGTGAAGAAACTGCCCAGCGAGTAGGTGTCGCGGTCGGCGTCGTCGAGCACCATGCCTTTCGCCCGGCGCACCTCTAGCACCGCGCTTCGCACCTCGCGCATTGGTACCCGTGCTCCTAGTTCAACACCCAGCGTGGTGGCTAGTTGCTGGTAGCGGATCGGTTCCGAAAGCGCGGAAATACCGGTTTGGAAATCAACGGCGAGCACGATGTAGCGCGGGCTGGGGCCCCACGTACGCAAGGTTTCTTTCAGGAGGGAGTTGCGGTACCCGAAGTTGAGATCAGCAGAAAAGAGGGTGCGGATGTTACCGGTGGCGCGGTCGTAGACTCGCACGCTGGCTACCACGGCCGCAACTTCTTGCCCGTATGCACCAATATTTTGCACGGGCGCCGCGCCCACCACACCGGGAATCCCCGAAAGCGCTTCCACTCCGGTCCATTCGCGTTTAATCGCTTCCACCACGAATTCATCCCAAGGAGTGCCGGGGAGCACACGGAAATTCGCGCCGGCGCAGGCATTAGCGCTTTGGAGCGTAATACCGCGGCGCATATCACGTACGACGACGCCGTTCCACGGAGCATCGTCGGCGAGCACATTGGAGCCACCCCCTAAAACCAGCACCGGGGTGCCCTGGGCATCGGCTTCGCGTACAGCTTCTACTACTTCCGCTTCGCTATGCGCCGCGCGGACTTCGTGCACCGGCCCGCCCACGCCAATCGTAGTGAGCTCGGCGAAAGTACGCGCACCGGGCCGGATTCGGGTAGATTGCACCGGCGGTACTAGCGGGGTTTGTGCCGCCTGCCCATCCGCGGCGTTCATTTCAGGTTCAGGAATTTCGCACGTCACACCGCCCAGCTTACTCGGTAGCGGGCTGGTTCTGGGGCACAAAAAAGTGGCGGCCTGCTCACTGTTGTTTGTGCGAGCAGTTCGCCACTTTACGGAACTCTGTGGTTCCAAGCTATATTGTTATTTCCGCCTGAACGGTGAAGTATTAGCGGGTTTCGCGGTGCGGCGTGGATGCGTTGCACCGGGCGCAGTACTTCTTCAGCTCCAGCCGATCCGGCGTATTGCGTCGGTTCTTCTTGGTGATGTAATTGCGCTCCTTGCAGTTGGTGCACGCAAGGGTGATCTTCGGGCGCACATCAGCAGACTTGCTCGCCATTTCCTTTGCTCCTCCGAGTTTTCCGACGACTTAGCGACTCTAAATCTTGAGTAGTAGCGGAGGCGGGGATTGAACCCGCGACCTCACGATTATGAGTCGTGCGCTCTGACCATCTGAGCTACCCCGCCGCGTATCACTGCTAGGCAGTGATGGAGCCCCGAGAGAGAATCGAACTCTCGACCTTTTCCTTACCATGGAAACGCTCTGCCGACTGAGCTATCGGGGCTAAGGGATGCTCGCACAAAAACCAGGATTAGCTCCTAGCTTCCGCGCTGGGTATCCCAGGCGCTTTCGCGTCCGTGGCGGGTGTAGGATTCGAACCTACGAAGCGTAACGCATCTGATTTACAGTCAGGTCCCTTTGGCCGCTCGGGAAACCCGCCATGTGCTCCGTACTCCCGGAGGCACCAGATGAGAGTACCAGGCCCTCCCCCACCCCTGTCAAACTATTTACCCCTTACGTGGCGAGCTACACTTTTTCGCAATCCCGGCCGCCGCCGGTCGGCCCGGCCCGGCGGCGCCACACGAGCTGACACAACGGTACAGCCCGGGCTTGCGCCCAACAGCATCCGGATCACCTCCGGCAATCACGCACGGGCTAACACACGGGCTTGTACCAAGTGGTGCCCGGGTTTACAGCCCGGGCACCACTTCGCGGCCTTGCCACCAACCCCTTAGAGCACGCACCTGCAGTCCTTAGAGCACGCACCTGCAGCCCTAGGGAAGGCCGCCACTGGCAACACACCCAACGTCGCAACAGGGCAAGCGCTCGCAGCCCTTAAGGAAGGTGCTTGCAGCCTTTAGGGCAAGCGCTTGATCCACTCTTCGGTGGAGAACTTGGTGCGGTAGCGCTCTTCCGCAATGGCGATATCTTCCGCGGTGATTTCACCCTCGGTAGCGCCGTAGCGTTCCTTGAAGGTTTCGATGAATACCTTGATGATCTCATCGCGGGGCATGCCGGTTTGGGATTTCATCGGATCAACACGCTTGTTGGCGGAGCGATGCCCACGGTTTTTCTTATTGGCATCGCCCATGTTCAACACGTCCATCATTTTGTCGGTGTCGATGTCATAAGCCATCGTGACGTGATGGACCATGTACCCGGTGGCGAAATGCTTCTGGGCTGCTCCCCCAATCTTGCCTTTATCAGAAGCAATATCGTTGAGCGGCACGTACTTGGCATTCACGCCCACGCGGGCAAGTGCTTCGATTACCCAGGCATCCAAGAACGGGTAGGACTGTTGGAAGCTCATGCCATCTACCAGGGCGGTGGGGACCACTAGCGAATAGGTGATGCAGTTACCCGGCTCCATAAACATGGTGCCACCACCGGTAATCCGCCGGCCGACCGTGATCCCCCACTTGTCCACCCCGGCCTGGTTTATCTCATTGGAATATGACTGGTACGAGCCCATCACCACGAGGGGCCGATCCCATTCCCAAATCCGCATGAAGGGCTTGTGTTTGCCCGCCGCTACGGCTTCGGGCAAGGTTTCGTCCATGGTCATATTGAGCACGGGATGGATGACCGGGGTGTGGATCACCTCGAAATCAATATCGTGCCAGTCCAGAGCTTGGCCCAAAGCGCGGCGTACTGCCGTGGCCACCCCGAGCGGGGTGAGGCCAAAGAGATTATCGGAAGGTAAAACCGCGGCCTGCACGGCTTCTTGGATACCCACCGAATTGGTGTCCGCCGGGAGCCCTTCCACCGCTGCGGTAATCCGCCACAGTGCCGAATCCGGTTCCAGGAAGAAATCTCCCGAAATCCTCACATTGCGCATGTGGCCATCGATCACATCCAGATCGACGATCACCATCTTTTGACCGAGCTCTTTATACTCGCCATGCATTAGAAAACCTTTCCATCATTATTTTTCGCCGCGCGCGATGGCCGTCATGGTTTCGCGGTCCACAACCTTGGTGCGGGCCCGCCCCTTCGCTTCGCCCAACTGCGCTTCGTACGCATCAAGTTTTTCCCACCCTTCCCGGGTGGTCCAGCGAACGCCACGCTTGCGAAGCAGATTGAGAATACCCTCACCTCCGTCTCCGGCGCCCGTAGCCTTCACCTTGCCCGCCTCGATATCTTCCGTGAGGCAAGTGATGGTTTCCTTCGCATCCGATTTGGTGGAACCAATCAATCCCACCGGGCCGCGCTTCACCCACCCGGTCACGTAGTAGCCAGGCAGGGCAGCGCCGTCGTGCATGATCCGCCCCGCCGCGTTGGGAATAACCTTTTCTGTTTCATCCCAGGGCAGGCCCGGAACCTGCGCGGAAGCATAGCCAATCGCCCGGTAAACCGCTTGTACCGGATAGTCCACAAATTCCCCGGTGCCTGTTACTTGGCCATCGCCGCGCAAACGGTTTTTCTCCACCCGGATTCCTTCTACCTTGCCGTCCCCGTAGATCTCCGTGGGAGCGGAAAGCAAGTGGATAATTACCTGGCGCGGCGCTTCGCTCTCTGCCGGTTCGGCTTGCACCAACTTTTCGAGTTCTTCTACGACCTGCCGCTGCATGCGATCTGTTTCGACCGTCTTCGTAGAGGCGGCGTCGTGCTGCATATCTTCCGGTGCTACCCGCACCTCCACTCCGTTACAAGCCGCTAATTCGCGCAATTCCTGGAGTGAGAACTTGACCTGCGCAGGCCCGCGCCGGCCAAAAATATGTATCTTACGCACCTGGTTTTCCTGCAACCCAGCTTCCACATTCGGCGGGATATCCGTGCTTTCCAGGGCTTGCGGATCTTTCACTAACATGCGTGTAATATCCAGGGCCACATTGCCGACGCCGACAACCGCGATTTCTTGAGCGGAAAGGTCCCAGGTGCGCGGGTGGTCCGGGTGGCCGTCATACCAGGACACAAAGTCCGCGCCGCCCATGCTCCCCGGCAGGTCCTCGCCCGGGATTCCCAAGCTGCGGTCAGCATTAGCACCCGTGGCTACAATCACCGCGTCATAGTGTTCATGCAGTTCCGCCACGGTTACGTGTTCGCCGATTTTCACGTTGCCAAAGAAGCGGAGATTATCCTGCTTGAGCACGTTGTGAAGCGCATTGGTAATGGAGCGGATATACGGGTGGTCTGGGGCCACCCCATACCGCACCAGGCCATACGGAGCAGGGAGCTCATCAAAAATATCAATGCTCACCTTATGTTCCGTTTTTAGCAAAAGATCGGCCGCGTAAATTCCGGCCGGCCCAGCGCCGATAATGGCCACCTGAAGTGAATCACTCATGTTTTCCTTTCCTTGTTTTCCTTCCCCGATTCTACGAAAGCTCAGCTTTCTGCACAGTTTCTCTCGCCTGGTAAAAACCGCCGGTGCGGCAGCCCAGCTTGTGCGACAGCCCAGCTTGTGCGACAGCCCAGCTTGTGCGACAGCCCAGCTTGTGCGGCAGTCCGGCTGGCGCACGCCTCGCCGCCACACCGCCGCCCGCCTATATGCGTTGCGGGCCCGCACTCGGATCCCTATGTACGTGCGTTATTGCGCTGTACATGAGTAATCGTTATGAGTGCGGGCCCGCAATTAGAGTTTTGTTTAGGCCTGCGTTACGGTATCGAGGCGAATAATGCCATAAGTCCAGCCGTGGCGGCGGTATACCGCGCAAGGCTGCTTGGTTTCCTTATCGATGAAGATGAAGAAGGGGTGCCCCACCATCTCCATCTGGTACAAAGCCTCATCTACCGTGATTGGTTCGGCCTCATAAAGCTTATCTCGCACGATCACCGGCGAATCGCCAAGCTGACTTTCCACCGTTTCTCCCAAATGGGTAGGTGCGTGGCGTGCTTCTTCCGGGTGTTCCTCTTCCGCATCCGGTTTCACGTTCACATCTTCCGGACGCAGATTCAGCGGCTCGACTTCCTGGGGCTTACCACCCCGGCGATGGTCCTTCTTCCGATCGCGAGCGCGCCGTAAGCGTTCAAAAAGCTTGGAGGATGCCAGATCAAGCGCTGAATATTGATCCGCCGCTGAGGCTTCGCCGCGAATTACCGGCCCTTTGTCATGTACGGTAATCTCTACCGTTTTGGCGGTATCGGCTTGGGCGGGATTGTTTTCCTTGGTTATTACCACTTCAACGCGTTGTGCTCGTGGTGCAAACAGTTCAACCTTTGAAAGCTTATTTTCAACATGTTCGCGGAAGCGATCCGAAACTTCACTGTTTCTGCCTGTAACAACGATTTCCACGATATCCTCCTGGTTTTCGAGTGGCCATGCGGCCCCTTTTTCTTTCCGCTTCTCAGGCGTTAGGGAGATGTACACCTCCTCACTTTCCAGGACGTTCAGGTTCCCGTAACTTTCGGGTTGCCTTAATTGTAGGCGATATCACCTGCTGGTGCGATTAGTTTTACGCCGCCACCAGCGTAATTACTGTTTTGACAAAGATACTAAGTGTGCTACTTAGGCTGCTGCCTGTGGAAGTATTTCTGCCGGCGCGGATCCGGAGCTACCGCTAACGTGATAGCCCCTACTACCTCCAGTTTTAGGTGCGGAGTGTTGCGGTAGGTTTCCAGTGCGTCCGCACACCCGGCTAAAGTTGCTCCGGTAGTTACCACGTCATCTATCAGTACGACGCCGTACCGGCCATTTTTCTTCGGGGTATCTTGCTTACCGGCGAGCTTGAGGCTGAGCCGGGCCAGGTGGTTTTCCCGCACATAAATATTTCGGGCTTTGGCACCGCGCCGGCCCACGGATTGCGGGCCGCGCGCCGAGCTGGCAGCAAATAAGGCCGGGATTGCTTCGGCCAGCCGGCCCCATTTCATTGCCGGGCCCCGCTGCAAGGCAGTAACGGGCCCGGGCAAGATACGGCTTTGGGCAGATACCTGAGTTTGGGCAGGTAGCTGAGTTTGCGCGTGCGGGACGGTCTGGGTTTTCCGCCGGGTACGAGCCAGTAGCTGGGATTGGGCTAGCACTTGGCAACTTGCGGCGGAAACGGCCAGGGTTTTGGCGCTCTGGGTGGCGGCTTCGGCCAGTAGGCCGGCAACGAATCTGCCTTCGAAGGTACGGCGCCACCGGGAAGGTGCGGGCACAAACAATATCGGCCCGGCCGGGTTTGCGCTTGCCGGGGCCGGGGCGGCCAAAGCCGGGTCTGCCAAAGCCAGGTCTGCCAAAGCCGGGTCTGCCAAAGCCAGGTCTGCCGGGCCGGTTGTAAACTGCTCTGGCGGTTCCGGGGTGTTTCCGGCCGGCGTATCTGCCCGGCCGCTCCCCGGGCGCGGTGCAAGTTTCATTTCGGCCAGGAATTTGGGCAGGTGGCGCTGGCATATCCCGGCGAAAACCGCGGCCATGGCAGCGTGCAGGCGGGAGTCGTTCGTGTTTTTCCAGCGGATGATGGCGCGGCGGGCCCGGCCCGTATATTCTGCCGCGGCAAAAACCGGAAATCTTTCCGCGATATCACCATTGGCTTCCACGCGCATGAGGTAGGGCGCGCGTTCGGTAGCTCGAATTGGGCCGTCCATGAAACTTTCTTGGCAGGCTCGGCACAGGGTTTCGTCTTCTGCCCCGCAGCCGGCACACCAGCGGGGAAAGAAGAGGTCTGCGATATCTTCGAAAATTGCCATGCGGCTACTGTGCCAGGGCACAGGTTGCCCGCCAAGCTCGCATCCACAGCCCACCGCAGAGCCGTTTCCACAGACCGGCAGATACGTATTTTCCCAGCCGGCAAGGGCTGGTTTTCCAGATAGCCGGGGCCTGCCGGTACTGCATTTCGTACCGCCTATGCGGCTTATGCATTTCCCAGGCCAGCTGGAGCCACCCGCTTATCCGGGGTAGGCGATGTCTTCTACGCCTGTGGCGATGGTGCGCCAGGCTCCCGCGTTGCGAGAAACCGCGATTCCCCCTTCGGTTATGAGTGTGACAGACTGCCCTGACCGCCCGGCGGTGAGCCGGGCGGCGCCGTCGTACACGGTGGCGAGGCGAGTCATTGGACCGCCGATCAGCACCTGGTAGATGGAGGTATCGGCACCGGCAGAAGCGCGGCCGAGCACCGCAAGTTCGGTGGAAGAGATCCACGCGATCGAATTAGCATCGGATAGTCTTTGCCCCACTTGGATGGGCTCTCCAAGGGCCTTTGGAGTATGCGAATCGTCGCGCGTGATTGCCGCAATGTAGAGCATCATGGTGCCGGCGCTTTCGGCAAGGACGGCGAGGCGCGAACCTTCTCGGGATACCCGCAAGTCACGGATGGTGGCGCCTTTTAGCCAGGCGCTTGGGAGGGACACCCAGCGGCCGTCAGCGGTGGCAACTTCCAGGTTGCCCCTATTGGTCTGTTCGCTGGACCACACCCAGTTGTAATGGTCAATAGAAGGGGCTACGAGCCGATTACCGGTAAACACGGATACCACGCCGCGGGTTTTACTGTCTACGATGTCGATCGTTTGCCCGCCGCGCGAAAGCCCCGCATAGATAGGTTTGGAATCTTCGTAGGAGACGGCGATTCTCTCAAAATCGACCATCTGTTCCAGCTCGGGGGAAAGCGCGGAAATCGTGCGATCCTTTTCCACATAGCGAGGTTTGCCCTTCTGGAGAGTGGTTATCGGATAGCTGCCAAAGGGAAAAACTTCCGGGCGGGGAATCGTTCCCACATCGAGTTCCATACCCATGGCAGTTACCTTCACCGCCTGGATTTCCGAATCCGCTGCGGTAAGCGTTTCTTGGATTTGGGCGACGGCTAAGGCCTGGTTGGAGATCGATTCGGTAAGGATTTCCGCGGTTAGATCCACCGTCATCGTAGTGTCTTTTACGGTAGGTGCACCATTGAGTTGGGTGCCGCGCGGGATCGCCGAATGGGCAGCATCTTTCAGCCATCCTGTGGGACCGGCAAACAGGCCCTGCAGTGCCGAAGTGGTGAAAGTAGCACGCGGATACCAACGCAAATCTGCAATCGCATAGTGAGAGGTACGGTCGAGGAAATACAGCGGCGTGGCCACAAAACTTTGCGAAAAGAAATGCTCAGACATAATCGTGCCGTCGTCGAGCCGGGAAATCCGCCACTGCCCGTCCGCGTTGCGCTCCAGACCGAACTCGCTATTGATCACCGCGTCTACGGAAGATTCCTGGTATTGGCCATTTTCCGTTAAGGTTCCCACCGAGGTGAGAGACAATTTCACCGTAGCGGTACTCACCTCCCCGGAGTTTTCTGCGGGCGCGCTGCTTTTGTCCCCTTTATCACCAGGGGTATCCCCCGCGTTATTGCTGGTTTTCACACCTGCCTCACCGCCGGTTTTTACGCCTGCTACCTCACCACCGGTTTTTACGCCTGGGTTATCAGCTGACGCAGCTTCGGACTGGGCAGCATCCGCATTTCCAGCGCTCGGCTGGGCGGCGCCCGACTGTGCGGCACCAGACTGCGCGGCACCAGGCTGGGCAGCACCAGGCTGGGCAGCATCAGGCTGGGCAGCACCAGGCTGCGCGCTAGTACCTTTAACTTCGGTGGGGTCTACGTTCTGGTTATCCGGGTATACCCGCACTTGGCTACGCGGATTCCAGTGCGAAGCTGCATCATCGGTCAAGAACTGCCGGGCTACCGCGTATTCGCCATCCGTTCCCGCACCAGCCGCGAGGATAAAGCCTTGCACTATTTCTTCCGGGGAGGCATCGGTTACCGGCGGGGCTGCCCCCAGGGAGACGGAACTATCCTGCGTAGGCGAAGGGCTAACCACTTCTACGCTGCCACTGCGCGGCAAGGTACCACATCCGGTCAAAGCCAAAGCGCTTACCACGAGTACGCCAAGCAGGCGTTTCATTCTTCCTCCCTCCGATCCGGAGCCGGACCGCGTACCGCATCCTGCCGGCCAGCTTCCGGCGCGGCCTGTTTGGGTGCCACTCCTCCCGGCGCGGCCTGTTCAGGTGCCATCCCTTCAGGCGGCAGGGCTTCCAAGAGAAGGACCGATGCCGGGGCCTGCGGTGCCGAGGCCGGAGCTTGCGGTGCCGATGCCGGGGCCTGCGGTGCCGGGGCCGGCTCCGGTAGCGGGGCCCCATAAATCTCGCCCGCGGGGGCCGGCCAGGGCTCAGCGGCCGCGACCTGCAGTTCTAACACGGGCGCCCAACTGGCGTGCTGTTCGCGGGGCACGGTGAGCAAGAAAGTGGACCCCACGCCCGGTTCCCCAATTGCTTGCAAGCGGCCATTATGTAAAAGCGCATCTTCCCGGGCGATAGTTAGGCCCAGGCCCGTGCCGCCCGATTTGCGGACCCGGGAAGTATCGGCCCGCCAGAAACGGTCAAAAACGTGGCTGGCTTGTTCTTTTGAAAGCCCAATGCCACGATCCGAAACTTCTACGGCTACCGCCGTGGGCCCACCGGCCACGCGTACCCGCACCGGGCCGCCTTCCGCGTGTTCAATCGCGTTGACCACCAGGTTGCGAATAATACGTTCAATGCGCCGCGCATCCACCTTCGCGTGCGGATCGCCTTCTTCCACAATCTGCACCCGCACCCCATTGTCAATGGCGAGCGGGACTTGCGATTCCACCACCTTGCGGGCAATTTCCGTAAGGTTTGCCCGGGTTGCGCTCAGTTTCATGCCACCGGCGTCGTACCGGGATATCTCCAACAGATCCGAAAGCATCGTATCGAGGTTAATAAGCTGGTCGTGTTGGAGTTCGGCGGTGCGCCGCAAGCTATCTGGCAGTTCGTGGCGTTTATCGTAAATAAGCTGGCCGGCCATGCGGATCGTGGTGACGGGCGTACGTAGTTCGTGGGAAACTGCGGAAACAAAGTTTTGTTGCACGCGCGAAAGCCGTTCCAAACGGGTGAACTGGTCGTCGATAGATTCTGCCATCTGGTTGAAAGAACGGCCCAGTTGCGCGATTTCGTCTTCCCCTTCTTCCGGCATTCGCACGTCAAAGACGCCGGCCGCCACGCGCCGCGCGTTTTGCGAAGCTTCTCGCACCGGGCGCAATACGAAACGCACCACTACCACGCAGGAGATCAGCACAATAAGTAGCATTACCACGGTCGCGGTAGTGAGAATCCGCGTGACCATGCGGGCCGTATCTTCCTGGTTTTGCAAAGAATAGAGAATATAAAACTCGTAGTTACCAGCATTGGGCAGGCGTACGGGAGCCCCAACCACGATTCCCGGCGAGCTTTCCCCCTTTTCCCCCGGTTTTGGAATCGCCACCGGCTGGTAGTACACACCATCGCCTTTCGGTACGGAAGTGCGCATTTCTTTGCTGATTAGTTCGCCGATTGCGGGTGCCTGAGTGGCAACTTCCGCCACTTCGTAAGTACCGGTAGTTTGCCCCGGGGTACGTAAAAGTGCCGCGCCGACGACGCCGATCTGCGCGTCGTACTGGGAGCGGACCAAAGCGGTGGCGATTTGCTGGAGTTGCCCCGAGGTGGGCGCCGATTGCGCATCAAAAGTAGATTGGGCCTGCGCGCGTGTGGATTCGAATTGTTCCGTGGAAGATTTTACCGCGCCGCTATATAAACGGTCTCGGGTTTGGTTGGCAACGGCCGCACCGGTTAAAGCTGCCGTCAAGCCTCCCACGAGCAATACTGTGACCACCACGCGGGCGATCATACTTCCGCGCCAATGTTCGGCAAGCTCCAGTAGGATTCGGCGTACTCGGCTTCCAAATCCGGAGTACACGCCGGAATCAGTGAATACGCGGATCACCGGGCCTCTGCCCTCGCGGAGTTTTGGTTACTATCCTGCACAGACCCGGCCCGGTATCCCACCCCGCGCACAGTAATCACCACCTGCGGATGGTCCGGATCTTTTTCCACCTTGGAACGCAAACGTTGGATATGCACGTTGACCAGGCGTGTATCAGCATTCTGATGCCGGTAACCCCAAACCTGTTCGAGCAGTTCCTCGCGTGAAAACACCTGGTAGGGCTTGCGCGCCATGCAGGCCAAAAGATCAAATTCGAGCGGAGTGAGCCGCAAATCTTCGCCATCGCGGAGCACCTGGTGAGCACGCAGATCAATGGTGAGGTCCGCAACGCGCAAAATATCGGCTTCGGGTTCCTGGCGCCGCAGACGCGCTTTAATACGTGCCAAAAGCACCGCGTTTTCGAAAGGCTTGGTCACGTAATCGTCGGCGCCAGCTTCCAGCCCGGCAATCACATCCACCGAATCAGTAAGCGCGCTCATCATAATGATGGGTACATCGGATTCTTCCCGCAGTTGCTTGGCTACTTCCACCCCGCTCAGCCCTGGCAACATCACATCCAAGAGCACAAGGTCGGGATGTTCGGCACGGAAAATCGGGAGCACATTATTGCCTGCGGCACACACTGTTACCGCATAGCCTTCCGATTCCAGCAAAATGGCCACCATTTCCGAAATGCCCGGATCATCATCAACCACGAGAATGCGCGTACTCATAAACCTATCTTTTCATGAAATTCGCACTTTTTCTCCGGACCGCGCCGCACTGCACCGCGCGTGGCCGCGCGACGTATCTACTTGCGGCCCTTGCGGCCTTTTTTCCAGGCTTCCATAATTCCCGGAGCACGTTCCGCTGCATTTTCGGGTGTGCTTCCCGGTTCTCGTTCCGGAGTAATCTCCCGTACACTTTCTCGTGTTTTTTCCCGTGTATTTTCCCGTGCACTTTCTGGTGCGCTCGGGGCACTAGTGGCACTATTTCCGGAACCAGCGGTGGAGGCAGAATATGGCGCCCTGCCCGCGCGCAGCCCCGAACCGGGTTCTGGCGTGCTGGCAGCCACCGGCGCGGAAGCAGATTCGGGAGCAGAAACGGCGTCGGGCACCACCCGCAGATTCGGGCGGCGGCGTTCGTTGCCGTAACCAGTTTTCCAATTGGGCACATCGCTGGCCCGGCGCGCACGCCTATCGGCCTGTTCGGGAGCGGGAGCTTCGCGCTGCGAAGTTTCCCGGATGGCATCCGCCAGCGCCATAAGGTCAGATTCGGAAGGCGGGGCCGGTTCAAATTCGGTGCGCAAACGAATCATCTGCCACCCGCGCGGTACCGTTACGGCTTCTGCGTGCCGCGCGCACAAGTCAAGACCGCCCGGAGTCGGCTTTGGAGAGAGCGGTCCAATCACGGCGGTCGCATCCGCATACCCATAGGTCATGGTTGCAACCGCTGCATTCTCGCATCCCACTCGGGAGCACTTCCGTACGTGGCTCACGCCAAGCAACGGTACCACGGCTGGCGCGGCTCGCCCGCGGACAAACCGCCCGCCCAGCACACAAACCGCCTGCCACCCAAAGACCAACCGCCCGCCACTCAGAGACAAACCTCCCGCATAGAAAACAAACCGCCCGCCCAGCACACAAACCGCCCGCACGGCGGTTCGCGAAGCCGCGGCCGCGGCACAGCTAGGATGGGCGGCATGTCAGAAATCTTTCCGCTCCGCTCCCAAGGCCGGCGGCGCGATCGGCACGGGCGCGGGATCCGCGGCCCCTTCCTACCTTTCACTTTGCCGGCCTGGCGTACCCGGGCGGAAAAGTTCGACGACGTTATCGCCTACGAACTTGCCACTTACCGCATGGTGCTCGGGGAAAAAATGGACGGCCTGGATTTTGGGATCCTCGACGTGCCGAGCGAAGATCCGGCCCCTTGGGAAGACGGGATTCCCCTCGCCCGCTATCTACCTTTTGAGCCAGGCGGGGAAATCACCGGACGGCTTATTTTCTATCGGCTCGCTATTTTGCAAAGCGCCCGCCGCGCCCCCGACTGCCACCTCTTCATTCATCAAGTAGTAACGCAGCAACTTGCCAGCGCCCTGGGCGAATTTCCCGAGGATATCGACTTCCTCCTGCGCTAAAAAGCCGCGCTGCGCTGATCCCTAACGAAGCACCTTTATGGGAGAATAAGAACTATCGGCCACCATTTCAAAGGAGAATCTTATGGCAAAGAAAATTATCCTCGACTGCGATCCCGGGCATGATGATGCGATTGCGCTCATGCTTGCGGCCGGAAATCCGGAAATTGAATTGCTCGCGGTAACCACGATTGGCGGCAACGCGGAACTGCATCGCACCACGCGCAACGCCCAAGGCGTGATGGCCATGGCACAAATCACGGATGTGCCGATTGCGGCCGGATGTGCCGGCCCACTCCTGCGCAATATTGAAATTGCCCCCGATGTACACGGCGAATCCGGGCTAGACGGCGTCGAACTTCCCGCACCTCTCACGGAACTGGACCCGCGCCACGGCGTCGACCTCATTATTGACACGATTATGGAAAACGAACCGGGCACCGTAACCCTGGTACCCACCGGGCCGCTAACCAATATTGCGATGGCGCTCCGCAAGGAACCGCGCATTATCGACCGCGTGAAAGAAGTCGTGCTCATGGGCGGCGGCGTGCACGTGGGGAACTGGTCGGCCGTAGCGGAGTTCAATATCAAGGTTGATCCGGAAGCAGCTGCGGTAGTGTTCGACGCCGGTTGGAAGGTGACCATGATCGGCTTGGACGTAACCCATAAGGCACTGGCAACCGATGAAGTATGTGCACGGATCCGCGCTTTGGATACGCCACTATCCGAGTTTGTGCTCGGGCTTTTCGATTTCTTCCGGCAGGCCTACAAAGATTCCCAAGGTTTCGACTACCCGCCCGTGCATGATCCGGTAGCCGTCGCCGCCGTGATTGACCCGAGCGTGGTGACCACGGTGAAGGCCCCGATTCATGTGGAAACCAAAGGTGAGCATACTCTTGGCATGACGGTAACCGAACTGCGTTACGGCCACATTCCAGAAGACTGCCCCACCCAGGCAGCAATGGACCTGGACTTCGACAAGTTCTGGGATATGACCATTGATGCAATCGATCGGCTGGGCCAGAAAACCGCGGCCAACTAAGCTCGGCGCGCGCTCGCGGCCGGTGGCTCAAACCGGTGTCTAAAGCCGGCGCTCGCGGCTGGTGGCTCAAACCGGTGTCTAAAGCCGGCGCTCGTGCCCGCACCCGCAGCCGCCCGCTAAAGCCTCACATGTAGACGGTTTGTTCATCGTCCGCTGTTTGTTGCTTTATAGCGTCGTTTCTCTATCGCCATGCCCGGGTACAGATTTTCTTGCCCGGGCATGGCGTATATCCGCTTTTGCACCGGCAATGGCACGAGCATTCGCACCGACATTAGCACCGGCATTTGCACCGGCTTCTATGCCCACTTCTAGATCTACACACCTATATACGTATAAAACAAAGAGGTTTCTCGTGCCCACATCTTCCTCCGCATCTTCCACGCCACGTTCACCGCAAGACCACATGCCTGGCGCTCCGCAAGAATTCGCAACCAATTCGGCAACCGGCGCTACTTCGGCGCCATCCCCCTCGGCGCCGGCCCCTTCGGTGCCAGCACCCTCGGTACCGGTGCAAATACCGGAACAATCTCTTCCGACTATCCGGGAAGCGCTACGAGCCTTGCTCCCGGCAGATACTGACACTCGGTCGCAAGTAGCGGTTACCGAACCGGCGGGCGGGAGAGGCAGCCAGGTGTGCGTGGTTGGTTCTGCGAATGCAGATTTGACAATTCAGACGGATCGTTTGCCGCGCCCGGGTGAAACCGTGCATGGTTCTCCCCTGCAAATTCTGCCCGGCGGTAAGTCTGCCAATCAGGCGGTGCAAGCTTCGCGTTTGGGGGCACCCGTGGCTTTCGTGGGTGCTTTGGGGAGCGACCCGAATGGCGATTTACTGCGGGATTCTTTGACCGCATCCGGTGTGGATTTGACGGCTTGCGCAAAACTTGATGCGCCTACCGGGTGTGCGGTAATCACGGTTGATAGCCAGGCAGAAAATACGATCGTGATCAGCCCTGGCACGAACGCGGAAGTAACCGCAGCTTTTGTGGAAGAGCAAGCGGCGGCCATAACCGGCGCCGCCGTTTTGGGTTTGTGTTTTGAAATCCCCATGGAAGGCACGATTGCGGCCGCAAAAATCGCCCGGGAAGCGGGAACTACCGTGTTCCTCAACCCCTCTCCTTTTGAAACCGTGCCCGCGGAACTTTTGGAACTCACCGATGTGCTCGTGGTCAATGAAGGTGAACTGGCAAGTATGCTCGGCTGGGAACAGGCGGCGGATACCGCGAATACGGCGGCTACAGCAGGTGCGGCAGATCCAGCGGCTACGGCAGATACAGTAGCCGGCGCAAATGCGGCAGATACGAAAACCCGCGCGGCGGCCGCCGCCGGGCAAACTTCCGCGCCGGCGGGCGCGCTGGCCGCGAGTTTAGGCCAGATTGCCACTAGCGCGCAGGCGCGCGAACACGTGGGCAAGGCCCTGGCCGAACGCGGCCTACACCGGGTGATCGTGACTTTGGGTTCCCAAGGTTCGGTAGTGTTTGCGGGCACCGCGACGGTAGTCCCGGCCATGCGAGCCGCCGCTGTAGACACCACTGGATGTGGGGATTCCTACTTTGGGAGTCTGCTCGCTTTGCACGCGGCCGGTGTGCCCTTAGAACAGGCTGCCCTCGCCGCTAGTTTCATATCCGCGGTGGCCGCCACTAGCCTAGGTGCCCAAGCTAGCTACGCCACCGGCATGGAGCTGCACACACTGTTGCAGTAGCAGCAATTCATCCGGACTAGCTACCGCCCTAGCTACCGGGCTAACCACCTGCCTAGCCTTGGCCAAACTGCCCGGCCTAGCTACCGGCCAAGCAGTTTTAGTTCACCGCGAGGATGCGGCTACTAGCCCGTTCGGTGCTGGAAGAAAGCGCGGGCACCCACGCCGTCGCCTTACCACCGGCCAGAGCTTCCACATTAACCGCGGCCGCGGCAACCGGCTCGGTAGCTTCCACGGTGGCGGCCACGGCGGCAGGTGGCAACTCCACCGCCCGCACCCCAATGGCCGGGGCCTCCCCCAAATCCACCACCACCTGATCAAGCTTTTTACCGTCCGCATCCACAGGTTGGATTGTTACCGTGCCTGCCCCAGCCACGGCCACCACCGGCCGGCCGACCACGGGTAGCGTACTTGCAGAGTCCGCATCTTCGGCGTCGTCATTACTTTTCTCGGTATCGCTGGTTTCCTGGTTTTCCGTTGCCGCAGTAGCGGCGTCGTTATCGGTTTCGGCGCCGGCTCCCGCTTCGGTTTCGGTTTGCGCGGCCGCTGCCTTTTCCGGTTCACTCACAAACTCACCCCACGCAAGTGCTTGGTGGGTGGCAAAAGGTTGCGCGGCAGCCCAAGTACCATCGGTATCCGACCCCATACGCACCCCCGCGGCAATCGCCGGCAGTTCGGCTTCTAGCCCCGCCACAGTTTCTTCCGCAGGAACCGTTTCCACTCCCACCGCGTAGGTGCCGGGCGCAAAACCACCCAACGTCAAATCAAGCACCGACGTGGCAGACACCATGAGCGGTTCTTTCGTAACCGGTTGTGCTCCTTCCGGACCGTACAAAGTGACCTGCACCCGCGCTTCCTCCCCCGGATTCGCAATCCGCAAGGTGGGCGCCTCCTTCTCCGCGTCCGCTCCCACTACGACCCCGGGGATCACCAAAGAGCTCGCGGCCGGCCCCGGGTTCGCAAAATCGACCATGGCGCTCTTCGCCCCCGCCAGTTCGTGAGTTTGTAAAGTGGCCCCGAAGGTACCCGAATCGGAACGCAAGTGCAGGGCAATGCGGGTATCGGCGCTCGCTAAACCGTCCAAACGTAGCTTCTGCGTAGCGCCACCTTTTACGACGACGGACGATGCCTTACCAAGCTCAAGCGGGCCAGCCGCTCCCAAGCCAGAAATCTGGACGCGTACCGGATTGACCCCGGGATTCGTTACGAGCAGCACGTTAGAAACGTCAACGCCCGTATGCGAGGCCACGATCCACCCCTCCGATACCGCTAACTGGCAGGGATTAATCGCCAAACCGCGCGCGTCCCCATCCGTTGCCAAATAGCGTTGCGCGCCAGCCAAAACTGCCGGGCCCGGAACCGCGGCCGTAAAGATTTCTGGGGCTGCCGGTTTCCCCGTCCGCACGCTAATACTGCCCGAAGGAAGCTCCGTAATATCGACGGCGGACGTGCTTACTTTGGCATCACTGTTTTCGTCTACCGCCATGCCAGCGCTGAAAGTGCGTGTGAACCCGGGCCCGCAACTAACCTCGGCGGGCATGGTCTCGGTTTCCACCACGAGCGGGAACTGCGGGACGGCACTTTCACGCGGGAATAGTGCGAGGCCGGAACAGAGGGCAAAACACCCGAGTACTACCACCGCGCTGGTAAACCGCCGGCCGTGCATAGCCACCCCGGGTTTCGCATCACTAGGCGCAGTAACGCCGGGCGCGGTAGCACCGGGAGCGGGTGTAGCGGCATCGGGCATAGTGGCACCGGGCGTAACAGCACCGGGCGAGGTAGCACCGGAAGCGGGCGTTTTCGGATTTTGTTCTTCGCTCATGCCGCTACCACCTTTCGCCGCCGAATCGGAATGGCGACCACGATTGCCACCAGCCCGCACAGGGCTTGGGCAAGACCAATCAAAACATCAGTGCCGGGCCGATATCCTACCGTGAGCATCATCGGTTCGGTGCGAGCCGGCAACTCCCACTTTTGCTGCCAGCTACCCGCAGCCGCGCTATTTTCCCGCGCTTCCGCGCCGGCACCGTTTTCCGTGGCCGCGCTATTTTCCGGGCCGGTGCCGGAATTCGCGCTCGCGCCCGCACCGGTGCTGATAGTTTCGCTGGTTACTGGGGGCAGAGTGTGCCCGTCTAAGCTGGCTTGCCAGCCGGAGTCGGCCCTTTCGGCCAGGCTGAGTTCGGCGGGGCCGCCAGCCGGGATTTCAACGTGCGCGCCGTGCCGGCCGGAAGGTATTGCCTGGCCGTCTATCCGTAAACGGGCGGGCTCGCCTTCGCTTGCCACTACGCGCCAGAATTTCCCAGATTCGTTTTCGGTAACGTATTCCAAACCGGGAGCCGCATTGAGAGCTCCGGCCACGGCGTCAGATTCGCCGGCGGGAATCAAAACGGTACTTACGGCATGCGCGGCCAAACTATTCGCCGCATCCGTATTGCCTTCCAACAAGTTTGCAACCGCGGCAGCTAGATCGGCGCTGGCCGGATCCGTGCAGGCCCGATTTTGGGCCAAACAGGTAGCAGCTTGAGCTTGGCGCGCCATCGTAACTTCATGCGTACTGAGCCCGGCGCTTCGCCATATTTCGGCCCGCACCCCGTTACTATCCGCGTGCAGGGCGAGTACGCGTCCGCGCGCTCCGGAAGCCTGATCGGCCACGGCAATCGCGGGGATGGCAGGCCCGGATACCGGTTGCAAAGCTCCTACCCCGGCAACTGCCATCGAAATTCCGTACCCGCCAGAAAATAGGCCGGCTAGGGCCACCAAACCCACCGAGCCTAACCCGAGCAACTGGTGCGGGCCAAAGGAACGGCGCGAAATATCCGTGCGCAGCCCATCCCCACCGGAGACGAGCACAATAAATAGGCCTAGCAGCGCAAAGGACAGCCCGGTACCGGCCCAACCGTAGGCGGGAAACGCCGTCGACCCTACAAAATACTGCCCTGTAATCACCCGGGTACTGGCCGCCGCCCACAATAAACCAGCCGCCGCGAGCGCCCAGCCGGCACGAATCCGCCGCCAATGCCGGCGGCGCAACAGGCACGCCGCTGCGGCCACCAACACGAGCAGGGCGGCAAGTACCGGGATTGCCAATGGCACGTCACCCAAAAATTCGGTGATCCGCGCCGGGACGGCCAGGCCGCTATCGTGCCACAATTTCGCAATGTCGGTAGCCGAACGGCCCAGGGTGGGCGAGAAAGTTAGTAGCCCCAACCAGGTGGGTTGGCTGGGCACGGGCATCCCCGGAACCGCGAACAGCAAACGCCAGTTTGGGCTCAGGGTAGGCAATATGAGCACCCAGGCGGGCACCGCTATCCATAGTATTCGCAACTGGCGCCACCGCCACAGGCAAGCCAGTGCCACCACGGTTGCGACCAGGAGCATTACCGGGGCTGCGGCGGCGAGGAATACAAAAGCCAGCGCGCATACGCCTAGGCCCGCCACAGACGGCGGGAAAGCAGAGGTTACAGGCGCCGGCTCGTGCGCGGTGGTGGCCGCGGGAGTGTTTGCAGTGGTAGTGGGGCTAGTCGCGGTGGTGGCCGCGGGAGTGTTTGCGGTGGTAGTGGGGCTAGTCGCGGTGGTGGCCGCGGCGGTGTTCACGGTGGAGGTTTCAGTGGTTTGGGTACGGCCGCTCCGGCGGGAGATGCTGCGAGTTTCGCGCGCGCGGGCGGAAGCGGCAGCGCCCACCCCGGCAAGCGCGCCGAGCGCTACCGGAAGGGCAATATGGAACACGGCTCCAGCTACGCTACCGGCGGTCACCGCCCCTACAAGCGGAGGTGCGGCCGCCCAGCCCAGGGCGGCTAGCGCGCGAATATGCGGCGAGCGGGTGAGCGTGCCGGCCGCCCAAAACGCGGCGAGCGCGGCCCAGAAGAATGACGTGTAAAGCACGGCGAGTAAAACCGTGCCAAAGTTTAGGCCCCACGGTTCGCCGAGCAAAGCGAGTGGAGCGAGAAGTAACCAGAGCGCGTCGATTCGGCCCGGGCCGCCGTCGCCTGCGGCCAGCCACGAATGGGCGGCGCCGCGAATGATCTCTGATCCGGTCCACGAATCTGGCAGGAAAGCGCCGCCGCTTACGGTGCCCGCGCCGATCATGGGAAGTGCGAAGCCTAAGCTGAGGGCCAGGCCAATAAAGATCGCCACCCCGCGGGCGGTGCGAGTGCGCCGGCGCCACTTGGCTTGATCGCGCAAAGTGAGGGGATCGGGAGTGGCGGCCAACGCGATTCTTTCGCGTTCGGCGCGCCGGGTTTGCCTTTTGGCGCGCCGCACTTCCGCCCCGGTTGCTTCTAGGTCTTTTATGCCGGCTCGGCCTATGGTGTGGCTCTTCCGGTGGCGCTGCCGCCCGCGCACCAAAGCCGGAATTTTTCCGAGTAGTTGCAGGCCCGCTACTAGTTCCCCGTGGGCAAGGCGTGGTTCTTTGGTGAGTAAACGCCACAGGCAGCGCGGCAGGGCCGCGAATACGTACCACATGAAAAGTACGGGGGCTAAACCGGCCGGCGCGGCCAATACCGCGTTATAGATTTGTGCGAGCCGGCGCGCCCGGTAGGAGTTGCGGTGCGAGGTGCCGAAAGCCAGGCGCGCGTGGCGCACTGCCGCTTTCGGTTCGACGACGACTCTCCAGCCCGCGCCGCGCAAGCGTCGCGAGATTTCTAGGCCGTCCCCGAAGGGTCCGAGTTCTGGATCGAAGCCGCCCACTTCTTGCCAGGCACTTTCGCGGAGCAACATGCCGGCCGTACCAACCGCGAGCACGTCGGAGCGACCATCGAGTTGGCCGCCGTCTTTATCCCCCGGTTCGATTTCGGGTACGCGGCGGGCCGAGCGCGTGGCGCGAATCCCCACTTCGAGCAGTTCGCGGCGGTCGTCCCACCCAATTTGTTTAGTGCCTACAGCCGCAATTGCCCGCGAGGATGAACCGCGGCGATACAGGGCGGCTAAAGCCCCAGGTTCCGGAGCGGAATCTTCATGCAGAATCCACAGCCACGCGGCGTTATCGGCGAGTGTGCCGGCCGCGCCTGCGCTACCTGCGGGTGTTGCTTGGGCGCAGTAACGGTTAACGGCTTGGCCCAGGTTCTTGGCTAGTACCGGTTGGGTAGTTATTTGTACGCCAGCCGGTATTTCGCCCAGTGCGCCGCTCACGCGTTCTAGCGCATTATTAATACCGGCGCGGTTTTCGGCGGAAATATCAGTTTCCGCTGCGCCGGTAGCTTCCAGAATGGTTATGGTGGCGGGCACGCATTCGCCTAGTAGGGCCGCGGTAAGAGTGGAGGTAAGCGTGGGTGAGGCCGGCCGCGTCACAATAAAGGATGCAACATCCTCCACTACCCGCGTAGTGTGGGATTCGGACATTACTCTCCGCCTGCGCGGCGCCGCCTCTCCCGCGTGATCCGGCGCCGATCATTATCGGACATGCCTCCCCAAATACCATGCCGAATATCGTGGTCAAGCGCGTATTCCAGGCATTCGCTCCGCACCGGGCAACGGTGGCAAATGGAGGTTGCCGGGGCGGTGGAACCACCCTTTTCCGGGAAAAAGAGATCCGGATCAGTTTGCGCGCACAGCGCGTATTCTTGCCAGTGGGCGGACTCGCCGTCCGACTTTTCGTACCCGAGGTCGAAAATGTCGAGCATCAAACGCTGCGCTTCCTCCCGGGTAAGCTCAGTGTTATCGGCGAGCCGCAGCTCGTCTTTTCGTGATCGCACAGGTCCTCCTCATTTCCCAGATGTCTGGCTAAATTACACGCGTGTCATTCCCCTAAAGTCAAGCCAGGGATGTATATTGCACCCTTGCGATTTTGGCGCATTTTTAGGTGTTCGAAAAACGCGTAAAAGCCTTATATAACATCAAACGCTAAGAAAAACCTGGTGTTCCACCGCCCAAAAACCACCTAAAAAGCCATTTCACGGTTTGTGGGCATTTTTCGCCGTCGTCCCACAAACGGGACTTTGGGCTCAGTTTTTGGAGTGTTCTTCACCTTTTTCTGCCAGCTGACTTACTTCTACGTAGCGGCCGTCAATAATCACCGGGTCATCATCGATGCGCGATTCCGTCCACCGGTAGTACATGGCAAGCAGCGCCCCGGAAATATTGTGCCAAATGGAGAAGATCGCGCCAGCCAGGGCAGCTTCCGGACCGAAGAAAGTCTTCGCCAGTCCGGCAGCCAAGCCCGAGTTCTGCATTCCCACTTCAATCGAGGTGGTACGCGCTGCCCGCTTGCGTACCCGGAACAGGCGCGCGAAGAGGTAACCAAAACCGTAACCGCACAGATTGTGCAAAATAACTGCGGCAAAAACGATAAGCCCGGCGGAACGGATCACGTCTACCGAACCGGAAACCACCCCGAGGACCACGCCGGCGATTCCGAAGGTGGAAATCCACGGCAGCACCGGAAGTACGTAAGAAGTGAAGAAACGTTCGCAGTAGCGGTCTGCCAGGTAGCGGATCACCAAACCGGAAACCACCGGAATGAGCACGATTTCTACGATGGAAATGGCCATACCCGCTCCGTCGATCGGCATCCGGTCCCCCACCAGCCAGGTGGTCAGCAACGGCGTCATAATCGGAGCCAGCAGCGTGGAAATGGACGTCATGGTAACGGAAAGCGCCACATCAGCTTTCGACAGGTAGGAAATAACGTTCGACGACGTCCCGCCCGGCGCGCATCCCACCAGGATGACGCCAGCGGCAACGGCCGGAGGCAGATCCAGGATGGCGGTAATCGCCCAGGCCGCTGCCGGCATGATGAGGTACTGCGCAATAACCCCAATAAATACCGGGATGGGGCGCGTGAATACTAACTTGAAGTCAGCAAGCTTCAAGGTGAGCCCCATACCGAACATAATTACCCCAAGAAGAATGTTCGTATACGGGGAAAAGTGTGCGGCGGAAGCCGGGGCGAAGAAACCCCAACAGAAGGCCGCGAGGATAATGAGCGGAAATACGGTGACCGCGATAAGCGCGGAGCGATCTTCCGAACTACGCACATTTAGCTTCATTTTCTTGGACATAGCAGTCATCCTCATGGTTTTTCGTGCGGTTTCCCGCGGTGTCCCACATGCTGAACCGGATGTGCCGCACGTTACGCACGCGCCAAGTTCGGGCCAAGCGGCGCCATAGAAGGTATCGTGTACCACAGGCGTGCGAACTGGAGCGTAGGACTACGCGAACTGAAACGTAGGACTACGGGAACTGGTCCGCAAACAGTACGGCGAGCCGAGCTCGCAAAGGCGCGGGCTCCCTCGCCCTTCGGGGCGAGCGGGCTCGCCTATGAGTTAAAGCGGGCTCGCCTACGAGTTAAAGTGGCGGGCCTCCTCGCCACTTAGTGAAAACTGGTGGGATAGGCTCGCCACCAATAGAAAACAGCAACTTAGGAAAGGACGCTTTTTATGCGCGGAATTATTCTTGCCGGAGGTTCGGGTACGCGGTTACACCCCATTACCCTGGGGACGTCAAAGCAACTCGTGCCGGTTTACGATAAGCCGATGATCTACTATCCGCTTTCCACGCTCATGCTGGCGGGAATTCAGGACATTATGATCATCACGACCCCGGAAGATGCCCCGCAGTTCCACCGGCTTTTGGGTGATGGTTCCCAATTCGGCGTGAACTTGCACTTCGGCGTACAGGAAGTGCCCAATGGCCTAGCCACAGCTTTCGTGATTGCAGAAGACTTCATTGGCGATCAGCCAGCTGGGCTGGTACTAGGCGATAACATTTTCTATGGCCCCACTATGGGCCGGGCTTTGCAATCAAATGTGCAGCCGGATGGAGGCGCTATTTTCGCCTACCATGTTTCCGATCCGCGTGCCTACGGCGTTGTGGAGTTCGATGAGAATTTCCGCGCGATTTCGATTGAAGAAAAGCCGGAGCATCCGAAGTCGAACTATGCGGTACCCGGCCTGTATTTCTACGACAATAACGTGGTGGAAATTGCGAAGACTTTGCAGCCTTCGGCACGCGGCGAATACGAAATCACGGACGTAAACCGTGTTTACCTGGAGGCGGGCAAGCTTTCCGTAGAGGTATTGGATCGCGGTACCGCCTGGTTGGATACCGGTACTTTCGATTCCCTAGCCGATGCCACGAACTTCGTGCGCACGATTCAAGCCCGGCAAGGCCTTTCCGTGGGTTGCCCGGAAGAGATCGGCTGGCGCAAGGGCTTCCTTTCCGACGACGAACTACGGACCCGCGGGGAAGCACTCGCCAAGTCTGGGTACGGGGCCTACCTGCTCGAACTCCTCGATACCGGGTCGAATACCCCGCGCGGCGCTTACTAAGAACCCAGCGCAGCGCGCGTGAAAGGAGCCCAGCGGCGCGCGCACTAAATTATCCGTGCGGCGCGCGCACGAAAAGAAACGTTTCTCTCCCGCGCGGTGCTTACTAAAAGAGCTAAGCGCGGCGGAGGGAAGGCGAATCCGCTAAGCAAATATTGGGAAATACTCTCTAGACGGCAGTGGCCGGGAGGCAAGAAACATCTTGCCTCCCGGCCACTGGTTTCTGGTTTTCAAGTGTGCTGGTTTTCCAGCTGTTGGAACTTTGGAACTATCGCCAGCTGTTCGCACTATCACTAAGTGCCGTATCGCGTAGGAGCTACTCTATGCGAAGCAATGGCTACTCCGCATTGTGCATTTTGAAATGAGTATCAGCCAGCTCCGATCGAACTGGAATCATTTCGATAAATCAGTTTGAAATGAGCATCAGCGCTACAACTTAGTTTGAAATGAGTGTCAGCGCTACAACTTAGTTCTAACTGGGTTCATCGCGATGGCAAATTAGCGGGGAAGCGTATAGGTAAGTTCATGATCACCACCCACCGTCTCTACGCCCCTGCTTTCCAGCGATGTTCCGCTTTCCGGGGCCGTTCCGCTTTCCGGAACCGTTGTTCCGTCCAGCACCATCGAGGTGGCGGTGCTTGGTAGCGAAAGCCGTAGCTCACTGTCCGACGGGCTGGAGATGTTAACCGAAACGTTTTCGCCACGCCGTTCGGTCTCGACTAGAACACTACCTCCCAGTGTTGGCACCTGCACCGAGCATTTCCCTTCTGGAGTCTCCCCAAGGAAAACATGGGTTACTGACTGTAAGGGATCATAGTTAACATCGGCAACGGCCCGCATGAGCCCAATCGAACCACCAGTTCCCCAGGCATGCGAAAAAGTCATGTTTTCTTTTGTACTGGGATCCCATGCCTCCGGGGCCAAAGTAGCTCCCAGGTTTCTCAGCACATGAGCGTAGGAACGCATATTTGTTTCGTCTGGGTTCGACAGCGCTTCTAAGGCCTCACGTGTTTTCCCTGACTCAACCAATGCTGTGTAATAGAAGTAGCCCATATAAATGCTTCCCATCGATTGGCCGGCATCTGCCGCAACTGATTCCGCTATGCGTGCCGCAATTTCCTCTGAACTGGGAAAGTTGAGCGCTAGAGCCACGTAGTCATTTTGCCGCAAATGGTTCGGAAGTGGCTGACCATTAATGTCGAGGCCATCCCGATATCCCCCGGTCTTAGGATCAAATAGTTTTTCGTCTCCGGTCTTGCGGATAGTTTCGCTAAGTTGCGCATAGTGGGCGGCGTCGTACGATTTGCCCAGATTATCGGCAAGCATGGAAAGCTCGGAAAAGCTAGCAGCAGCCACTGCGTTAATAACTGTTTTGTACCTAGTTTCGTCAAAATCAAAATCGGGAGTTTCCGTGCGCGGCCAGTCCACGAGATCAATGGTCTCTCCGCTTGCGCGCACCAGCCCAATATCGGAATCAAACTCTACTGTCTCGCTCAGTTCTTGTAGCCGCGGGTAAACTTTTTCTATATACCGAAGGTCGCCCGTATGGCGGTAATCTCGCGCTACTCCCAGGATGGTCATCAGCCTGTATTCGGTGTATTGCGTTGGATTTTCCATCAGATAGTTCCAGGTATTGCGCCCCGTCAGATAATCATTACTCACCAGTTCGCGCATACGTTGCGCAACCAACTCATCACCTTCATAGGGGCGCCGCTCACGCGAAACTGAATCCACAACGGCGTCGAATGAAGTTGCTTCCGAAGTACGCGATCCTAACTCGAAAATCTCGTTTAGGAGTGCATTTTCGGTGGACATCTGCGCAATCGAGGTAGCCTCCGGATTTTTGTGTACCAAGGCGCTAACGTTTTCAGTTGTCAGCTCCCCTGGATAGAAGGTGATCGTCGCATACCGGAAGGCCTTCAATGACTGCCCGGAAAAACAGTTGGCTTTGCCAGTAAAGGTCCATTCTTCAGAATATGCGTTACCTGTTCGCATCGGTACCCGCGCCTTTGTTTCAAACAATTCTTCGGATAGATCAACGCGAACTGTGGCTGCTTTTCCTTCCGGTACGCGCAATTCGATATCGCCGAGCACCACTTGCCCAAAATCGACAGTGAAGATTCCTTCCGCATTTTTTGTAATATTTACCGGGGCTTTCTTATGGCGCTGCGTGTTTTCGACGATAGAGGGACGCAACTCGTAAGCTACCGGCTTCCACGTGGGTTCTTGCCACATGGCCTTATTTCCATCGCCTGGCTCAAGCCACTGATTTGGGTATCGGTCAAGATCTACATTCTGTGCCAACTCATGGAAATAATAAGTGCCAATACTCGCATCCGGTTTTCTATACACGGAAGTATCTAGCGAATGCATCCGTGTGGCTTGGCGATCGCGAGAAGAGTTATATACGACTTTACGTGACCCGTCTTTGTAGAAATAAGTAAGCTGCATTAGGATCCCTGCTTCCGGCGCTTCACTATAACTGTAAAGACCGAGCACGTTGGTACCTTTCCGAAGTGCCGCGGTTACATCCCAGGTGTTGTAGAAAACGCTAGATCCTTGCCGCCTTGTTGGCCCGAGCCCAATTTCGGTTTCATTGACATATGCCGTGAAAAGGTGCCGCAGTTGCGCTTCGGTATCAAACCCGGTTATAGAAAGAATTGCTCTTTCTACGGTCTCATCGGCGTTTACTTCTGCCCGGGTCAGTGTTCCCTTTGCCCCGGGTAGCCAAGCCAGATCTGTTCCCTGCCATTCTTCACCAATAGCAGTGCCGAAGGGAACCCGATCAGAAGTCTTTTCTGATCCATCAGCATATTTCACGGTCACGGTCCAGTAATAAAGTTCGCCATCCTGCAAGGCCTGGCTAATAGTTTCCGAAAAAACGGAAATATGGCGCGGGCCGTCGATCCATCCAGAGGTAACCAACGGATCTTCATCTGTTACGCGCAGGAAAATGGAGATATTAGCGCTTTCTTGCCGGTGTGTTGCATGATTGGTCCAACTAAAAGCAATCTCTTCTTTAGGGGCATTTTTTGCGTAGCGCAACAGATTAACCCGTAGTTCATCGGGTTTGCCGTCAGTATTCCGCCTCACCCCCCCCCCCGCTATAATCAGGTTCCCAAAAATCCGACTTGCTGACTATCTTTGGCGCCTGCCCAGTATCTGCCCTCGAACATCCCACCACCGAACGGGCCCGACCCCCGGAAAGTGGACATGGGGGTGGTGTTTATGCTGCAAGGTCAAGTGTAGCTGACGCGTGTTTTTCGAAGGTGTCTGGGGCCTGG
>NZ_FNAU01000009.1 GCF_900102025.1 Actinobaculum suis
CAAGCCCAAAGCCTTAGCCACACACGCAATCGACTCGCCAGTATCAATCACCTGACTCGCAGCATCCTGCCGGTATTCAGGGGTAAACCGCCTTCTCTTCCCACTCATAAGACACATCCTCCCAAGGAATCAACACCACAGGCAATCCCTCTAATCCAGTGTCAACAAAACAAGGGTAATCCCAGGCGACTCAAACAACTCGGCCTCCCAGCAACAAAAACCTTTGACACCTTCGACCCGACCCTATCCACCATTCCCGCCCACACCCTGTCCTTCCTCGAAGGCTTGGAATGGATCGACCGGAAAGAAAACCTCGTCCTAGCCGGCCCGGCCGGCACCGGGAAAAGCCACCTAGCCGCAGCCCTGGCCCAGAAAACCGTCCAACACGGCGGAAACGCCGCATGGCTAACCCTGCCCGACCTAGAACGCCTCGTCGCCTCCCACCGCGTCGACTACACCATCGAGAAAACCATGAACAAACTCGCACGCAACAACCTCATCATCATCGATGACATCGGCCTACTCCCCATCACACAAACCGCTGCCGAAGGCTTCTACCGCATCTGCGACGCCGCCTACGAACGCACATCCCTTCTCATCACAACCAACCAACACCCCTCACACTTCGACAAAATCATGCCCACCAGCCTCGCCACCGCCGCCGTCGACAGACTCCTACACCACGCCCACATCCACATCACCAGCGGAGACTCCATCCGCCTCACACACTCCCTCAACAACACAACAAAACAGGCCTAACAAACACAACCCACACACCCATAACAACCACAGGAAACAAAACCATGTCCAAAACCCGCAAAAAACCCTGCGCCACACCCGCAAGAAAAAATTGCGCTTGACATTCCATCAGCACCAGCTAAAGCTGATTGGGATGCGTCGGTTGGTCGGGGGATCGACGTGACGGGGGGTTAATCAGTATGGCCCGTTGCGGTTAGGGCCGCATTATGTGGAGACGGCGCAGAATAATGGGGAAGTGATTGAGGCTTACCCGATTTGGTGTATCCAGGCTTTGTATGCTGATCCGGGTCCGAATCAGATGACGGATATTGCGACGCTTACGGATTCTCGTAAGCTGGGGCCGGCTGAGTTGGCGTTGGAGACCCCGCAGGCGGCTTGGTTGTTGCAAAAGTATGAGCGTAATAAGGACGACAATGTTAATTTGGCGGCCTTGTCGTATCTCATACTCTTCTCCACACGTCCCACCGTGAAAACCTAAGCTGGAAAACTTGCCGAGAAATGCTCGAACTCTTCAACCCCTCACGATTGCAGCCGGGCCCAGAGTCCACTCGTGTTATCCGGTCGATAGCACGTTTTTGGCGAGCAACTTCCGTTACCCGGGAAAAAACTAGTTACACGCATCTCAAGATCGATACGCTTAGAAACAGTGAAGCGGCGCGCCAGCCAGGTTCCAATAAGAAGGCAACTGCTTCCGGCAAAGGTGCCGCCGTCTCTACGAGTACGAAATTTGTGCCAAAAAATAGAAAAATAGGTAGAAAAGGAAAACAATGACTTACGACGATTTGTTAAAGCTGATGCAATCACGTGTCTCGGTGCGTGAATTTGCTGCCACTCCGGTAGAAAAGGATAAGCTCCTTGCTCTCGTGGAAGCCGGCCGCACGGCGCCCACCGCGCGGAACCGTAGCCTCACGTTGTTCACGGCCGTCAATTCTGCCGCGAAAGTCCAGGAACTTGCCCAGGCCATGGGCAAAGCGCTTGGCGCAGAGGAATACAACCTTTATAATGCCCCGGCCGCCATCCTTGTCTCCACGCCGCGTGAAAACAACTCTGGCCCTGGCGAAATAGGTTTGGCCAGCCAAAACATCCTGCTTGCCGCACAAACGCTCGGGCTTGGTGCCTGCTGGGTTAACCAACTCCGCGATACCTGTGATGACGCCGGTGTCCGCACCGTTCTCGACCAGCTCGGTATTCCTTCCGACCACATCCTGATTAACACCTTGGTGTGCGGCGTTCCGGTAAGCCAGCCGGAAGCGAAGGAGAAGACGACGCAGGTCAACTACGTCGAATAACTCGGTTACTCCGAATAACGCGGTACCTTGAGTAACTCGGCAAGTTGGCAGGCGCGGGACAGCTACGCAAAAGCACAACTACAAATACGTAAAGCGCAACCGTGACTATGCACAGGCCCAACCGCGAACACATAAAGCACAACCGTTACTACACAAAGGCGCAGACGGTTTCCACAAAGTGTGTGTTGGGGAAAATGTCTAGCGCGTGGGCGTAGGTGAGTTGGCGGCCGGCCTGCAAAATAGCGGTTACGTCCCGTGCCATAGAACGCGCGTCACAAGATACTAAAACAATTTGCGTGGCCGAACTGCGTGCCAATTCTGTCGCCGCCTGGGCTCCCAGCCCGGCGCGCGGCGGGTCCGCAATCACAATATCGGCCCCGGGCACTATCTCAGCAATTGTTTGCGCATCAAGCGTTAGGGCGTATGCTTCCGCCCACGGGTAGGCGGCGAGGTTTTTACGGGCGGCGCGGGTTGCTAGCTCGTTACCTTCGTAGGCCCGCACCTTGCCGGCAGGCCCCACCAATTCCGCAGCCACCTGCGAAAACAGTCCCGCCCCCGAGTAAAGATCCACGAGCGTATCGCCAGGTGTCACGCTAACGGCGTCGAACACACTCGCTACGAGTAAGGCGGGCGCATATTCATGCACCTGCCAAAAACCGTCCGCCGCTAATTCGTACCAAAACTTTTCACCCTGAAACTCCACTACTTCGCGCACAACCGGCGCCGCTGGCTGCCCGGGCGCAGAAAACGCCTGCCCATTGGCGAGTAGCAAAGGTGGGCTCGCGCTCGGCGCCACGAGTTGCACGTGAAAAGGTTCCGTTGTTGTGGCCAGTGCATCCCACGCGTTCCCGCACACTTGCAACGCTTCCAGGCGGCGGCTGGCGAGGGGGATTTCCGTAAGCGGAACGTGCTTGCCCAAGTTTGGTACATACATGCCGACGCCGGTGGCCAGTTTGTCAACCCAGATGCGGGTGCGATACCGCCAACCGGGGGCTGCAGGATCAGCCTCAGGGACGGGATCTACCGTGAACATTTCGGGGCTGGCACCGCCTAAGCCAGATGTAAGCCCGGCAAGTTTGAGTTCGCGGCGGAGCATATGTGCTTTCATAGCGCGCTGGGCGGTGAGTTCTATATGTCCGTAGTTAGCGGCCCCGGTTTGGGCCACGGAACCGAGCGGCCACGGGTGTTCGATTCGGGCGGGGGAGGGGCGCAGAATTTCTTCAACGGTGGCCAGATAGCCGCGTTTCCGTTTGTGAGTGATGCGGGCTCGCACTTTTTCGCCGAGGATAGTGCCCCGCACAAAAACCAGCTCAGCTTCGTGCCGGGCCACAAATTCGCCGCCGAAAGCCACGTCTGTAATTTCCAAGTCCACTGCTGAACCGATCATGTGCCACCTCCTCGCTATGCTCGTAAAACGACCATAGTACCGGGCGGGAAATAATATTTGGCAATCCGCAGAAGGAGCGGGGCGAAAAGAGCGCCACTGGCGGAGACGGAGGGATTCGAACCCTCGAGCCGCACATCGCGACTACTTCCTTAGCAGGGAAGCGGTTTCGGCCTCTCACCCACGTCTCCAGGAACACCAGCTCTAACAAGCCAGGCCTTCTGAGTTTACCTGTTTTTGGGCGCGCGTTTCCATCGTGAGGAGGTGAGACCAAGCACGAATTTATTCGGTGTTGGCACTTGCGGGCCGCAGGTGGCGGGCCTGGGGTACCGTGGTGCATCGGAAGATGCCGAACTGCCGGCCCTTTCTAGATTTGGATCGCGCCGGCACCGCTCGAATATGGAAAGTGAGAATGTTGATGACGGAAATTTCCAACAATATCCGCGCGGCGGCCCAGCAAGCCGGAATTCCGGCGGCGGGCCCGGGCCTGATGCTTCTCCTCGATCTTGACGGCACGGTTTTGCCGGATGATGGCGTGATTCGCCAGCGCGTGCGCGAAGCCGTGCACGCCCACGTGGATGCGGGTACGCACGTGGTGATCGCTACCGGGCGCGGCCGCATGTCTGCCCACCCGGTTGCCGAAATGCTCGGCCTGGATAGCGCCGTCATGATCTGTTCGAACGGCAACGAAACCGTGCTTACGGGAGACGCAACGATAAACGGCGTCGAAGGGAAAGCATATGAAGCGATTACTGACGGCGGCCAGAAGGTTTCCATGCGGCTCGCAAACATTACGACGATCGAACCAGCCGCCCTGGAAAATGCCTTGCATCAAATGCACAAAGCGTTCCCGGATGCGTATTTCGCGGTCGAACCCGCTTTCGGGGAACGTATGCTTGCCGACGGTTTTCCGTTTACGCTTTTGCATCCACAGCGCGGTGTGCATGTTCCTTACGAAGAATTGTTCATTGACGACTGTATTCGCATGTTCATGGTAGCCCCGGGTTTGCGGCCGCAAGAGTTACAGGATCGCGTGGATCGTCTCAACTTGTATGGGCTTGAAGTGATCGCTTCTTCGTCGTGGGATAGCGGGTGGGTAGATGCCGGGCGCGCCGGCGTTACGAAAGCCACCGCGGGCGAGGTAGTGCGCGAAGAGTACGGTTTGCCGCCGCATGCAACGGTTGCCGTGGGTGATGGCGGGAACGACGTCGATATGCTGCGCTGGGCGGGACTGGGCGTAGCGATGGGGCAGGCCGCCGACTTCGTGCAGGAAGCTGCCGATGTTTCTACCGGCACGATCTGGGAAGATGGGCTGGCCATCGCATTGGAAACGCTCCTCGAAAACTAGCCGCAAATGTGGTGTGTGCCGAGCGGTTTCCTGCACGCGCGGTGAAACAGATAGTATGTATGAGCCCGGGAGGGTTGTCAGAGCGGCCGAATGAGACGGTCTTGAAAACCGTTGTGTGGTGAACCCGCACCGGGGGTTCGAATCCCCCACCCTCCGCGTTAGCCGCTCCTAGATTTTCTGGGAGTGGCTTTTTCATGCGGTTTGCGGCGAGACGACGCGGAAAACTTGGGGTAAACACCTAATTCGTGAATGTGCTTCTATATTGCTCTATGTGCGCGTTTGTAGCATAGTGAGGGATACATTTAGGGATACGCGCAAGGGCTACAAAATTCGAAAGCAATCCCCCCCCCTCCACCGCTAGAACCCGCCCAGCAGATCAGCGATTTGTATGCGCTCAGCCTCGCTTAGATAGCGGGCGTGTAGTGGTGCAGGTTGTGGCATGTCGCCACGGTACCAATCAACACTTGGCGCTTCATTACGCCCGGTGGCACGGGTCCGCCCGTTCCGCCAGACCTTACCAGTACGTTTGGGCACGCCAACCGCGCGGGCAGCGGCAGTGAAATTCATACCCGGGGCCACAAGATCGAAATAACGTTCACGCCTGGCAGCGAGTTCTTCCCTATTCATAACGCTCCTCAGAATCGAGCGTTGCAACAATCCCTAGAACCCGCCCGCCCGAATGACCGAATAGGGGGGGGCGTGATGTGCCAGGGTTCCGGGGCGGGCGCTACGTATCATGGATACGGCGCGACCAGCTCCGTGCAGTGCGCACGCGGCGGGGGATACATGTAGTAGGAGGGTTACGGGAAATTGTTTCACGCAGGCCCGGAAGTGGAAAGGAGCAAAAGTAATGGTACGAGATGATGCAGTGCTTAGCGAGATTGAGGAACTGGCTAGCAAGGTGAGGGAGGCGGAGGCGGCATATTCGCGGCTTTTGGAGGAACGTGCGGAATTGTTTCGTAGGGCGCGAGGGGAGGGGTTTTTCCCGCGTGAGATTGCCGAGCGGGCGGGCGTTTCGCGGCAGATGGTGGAGCGGGTCTTAGGGAGGACCCCCAAAAAGGATAAGTGACACACACCTTACGCAACGGGGGTTGTGTAAGGTGTGTGTAGAAGACTCCTGAAACGCACGGGGTACCGCGAACAATAACAAACTGGGTGGCCCCGGAAAACCGGGCCCCCTACAACGATAAGGATAGCAAAATGACGGATTTTACTATTACGGCGACGCTTGATACCGACGATCCGAGTGATGAGCTAATCGATACGGTACTAGATGGACTGGCTGAGTATGATCCTATTTTTATTGGAGCACCAGGCGGAGCAACGGTCCAAATATGGTTGCCAGCTAAGAACCTTACCCAGGCCCTAACAACAGCTATCGCACTATTAGGGCCCCGCGTGCCCATGGTCGGGCTATCAGCGCTGCCTAGAACCATTGCTGATGCACGCGCAGCTGATACCTATATACCTCCACTTCTTTCCACGACTGAGGTAGCTAGGCGCCTGGGGATTTCAAGACAAGCCGTTACACAAAGGCTTGCCGCAGGCACTCTTCCCGGACGGCGTGCGGGCAATACGTGGGTGGTAGCGGAGGCCGACATTCCCGCGGGCAGGGCAGGGGACGACACCGGTAGAAGGACACAACAAGGGATATAGGCCGCCTAAAAGGGCGTGTATCTGCGGATCTATTCGAACCCCCACCCTCCGCGTTAGCCGGTCTCGCCTCGCGCGCGACCGGCTTTTTGGTGCCGCCCCTGGCTGCGTGCTTACCCGGCGGTGGTACGACGCCGTACCGGAAGGATGCCCAAGCCGGAACCCACCTAAGCCGGAATCGCCCAAGCCGGAATCGCCCCCAAACCGGTACGCTGGTTGCCATGGCTCAAGTTCCGATTTCGGCAATTCATCCTGCCCCGCAAGACCACCTCACCATGGAAGCGCTGTTCAGTGCCCCGATCGACGTTTTGGCAGCTCTGCAGCGTCTTGCCGATTCGGACGGGAGGCCGCTGCAGATCGGTATTTCCGCCGCCACCGCAGAAGGTGAAATGCGGGAAATCGCCCCGGAAGAGGCCGCTTCTGCCACCGGTCCGCTGATTTACCACTACCAAGCGGAGGGGACCACCGTGTTGCTTACCCCGCTTTCGCGCCCGCTCCCGGCCGGTGAAACGCGCCTGCCCGAACACAGTTTCCACATCAAAATCACGATGCTCACCCCGGCGGGGCGCGCCCGTGCCGGCCAACAAGCTGCGGCAACTCTCAGCGATACCGCCATGCTCGAAGGTCGAGCCGCCATGCGTAACCTCTTCCGCGCTTACACGCCGCTCGCCCGTAGCCTCATGAACGAGGCGGCCGCCGTCGGAATCGTCCGCCGCGAACTGGGCATCGCCTACCCGGCGCACGAAATCGCCAACTTCGACCCCGAAAGCCCCACACCCTACCTACTATGGATTTACATTCCGGTCGTATCTGGCGATCTGCGGTACGGCAGAACCGTGGGCTTGCCCCTCTTCGGGCACCTTGACCTGCAGGTCTCGCAATCCGTACAGTCGGCCGAAGCCGTGTACGAACTCCTCGTGAACATTGCGGGTTACATTATCGACGACGGCGCTACCCTCATGCCTGGACAAACCGTGGAAGCTCCGGGAACCGGGCAACTGGAAATCTCCCAAGCCCAGGCCGTGGGCGGCGAAGAGGAAGTACTCGCGCTCAAGTACTAGCGACTATCGGTAGGTGCTAGCGGACTATCAGTAGGTATTAGCGACTATCGGTAAACGCTAGTAGCCGATGAGTGACTATTACCGGCCGCACACCCCGCAACCTCAGCCCATATGCCGGTGCGGTAGCCCTCATGCCCGGTGTGGTAGCCCTTATGCCCGGTGCGGTAACCTGCGCTCCCGCAGTTGCGGCAGTTGGTGCCAGGTGAGAGGAAGCCGAAGGCACCGGGCGAGGCCGCGACTTGCGCTCGCGGCGGTGCGTCCTAAAATGGAAAGGTCCGCGCGGTGGCAGAGCCGGACATCAGGAATAACTGCGCGTGCGAAAGCCGCTGAAATGAAGCGGCGAAACTCGCCGAAACAGCGAAACCCGCCGAAACGGGGAAACTCGCCGAAACAGCGAGATCCGCCAAAAACGGGGGAACCCGCCGAAACAGAGCGGCGCGCGGCGCGCGAAACCTGAATTTCCAGTACGGGCAGGAGAGGTATTGCCTGCTCGTATCGCACTGATATGGGAAGGGAACTCATGGAAGCGCAGTCCACCGCGCCGGAGGCGCGGTTTGCCGATATTAGAGGTTCGAAACTTTATAACTACGTTGGTATTTTCTTCGTTTCGTTCCTCCTGATTTCGAATATCGGCGCTACCAAACTCATTGGCATACACATCGGGCCTTTGAATCTGGATCTTGTGTTCGACGGCGGGGCTATCCTTTTCCCGCTCACCTACATAATTGGCGATTTGCTTTCTGAGGTGTACGGGTTCAAAGCAGCGGCCCGCACAATCGTGCTCGGTTTTGGTATCCAAATTCTGGCTAGTTTCTGTTTCTGGCTGGTACAAATCGCTCCGCCCGCTGCCGAATACGTAAACCAGGAGGCGTATGAGGCCGTGCTTGGCGTAGTGCCGCGGTTTGTGGCCGCCTCCGTGTGCGGATTCCTCTTCGGCCAGCTCATGAATTCGTACGTGCTGGTTTGGATCAAACAAAAATTCGGCGAAAAACGGATGTGGGTACGGCTCATTTCCTCCACGATCGTCGGCGAACTCGTAGACACAATTATTTTCTGCTTCATTGCCTGGGGCGCCGAAATCTTGGCCGGCAACCTGAGCTTCGCTACCATTTTGAATTTGACGCTTACCGGCTGGATCTACAAGATCCTGGTGGAAGTGGTGCTCTTGCCGGTAACCTACGCGGTGGTCGGCCGAGTCAAACGCGTGGAAGGAATCGCCTAGCCGGCGAGCAAAGAGTTGGGCAGTTTGGCGTGCCGGAGCGGGCGCAAACAGAGTTGGGCGCGCCGGAGCCAGGAATGCGCGCGAGGACATACAAATATGAGCGGGAGGGACCAGATTTGAGCGGGAAGGATTCGATGCAGGATCGCGGTTTTACGGTGCAGACGCGGCTGGAGGTAAAGCGCGGGGCTCGTAAAGGCCGACCTTTAGGGCGTACCGGAGTTATCCACACCCCGCACGGGGATATCAAAACTCCTGCTTTTATCCCGGTTGGTACCAAAGCCACGGTAAAAACACTTACCCCGGAACAGGTGGAAAGTACCGGGGCACAGGCCGTGCTTGCCAATGCCTACCATCTGTATTTGCAGCCCGGCCCGGAAATTGTGGACGCGGCGGGCGGGCTGGCCGCTTTCATGAACTGGCACGGGCCCACCTATACCGATTCGGGTGGATTCCAAGTGCTTTCGCTCGGTTCCGGATATAAAAAGATTCTCTCTGCCGAATATGCGGGCGCGAATGCCGGCATGGCGGATTCCGGCGTCGCCCCGAAAACTGGCCGCAATAAGGATAAAGAACGCCTTGCGAACGTGGACGAAGAAGGTGTGTGGTTCCGTTCCCACCTGGATGGTTCCAAACATCGGTTCACCCCGGAAGTTTCGATGGGGATTCAGCACCAGTTGGGTGCCGATATCATGTTCGCTTTCGATGAGCTCACCACTTTGCTCAATTCGCGTGCCTATCAGGAAGAAAGTTTGGAACGCACGCGGCGCTGGGCGGAAAGGTGCCTACGGGAACATCGCCGGCTCACCGAGGCACGGGTGGGCAAGCCCTACCAGCAGCTTTTCGGGGTAATCCAGGGCGCCCAGTACGAAGATTTGCGGCGCAAGGCTTCCCGAGATTTGGCGGCCATGCGGATAGACGGCCAAGAGTTCGACGGTTTCGGAATTGGCGGCGCGCTCGAGAAAGAAAACTTGGGTGAAATCGTGGCCTGGTGTTGCGACGAATTACCGGAAGACCGCGCCCGCCACCTGCTCGGCATTTCCGAACCGGATGATTTCTTTGCCGCGATCGAATCTGGGGCGGATACTTTCGACTGCGTGAACCCTTCCCGCGTGGCTCGCAATGGCGCTATTTACTCAGAAGACGGCCGTTTCAATATCACTCGTGCCCAATTCCGCGCCGATTTTTCGGCCCTCACCCCGGAATGCGACTGCTACACCTGCACGAATTATTCGCGGGCTTATATCCACCACCTGTTCAAAGCCAAAGAACAACTGGCAAACACCTTGGCCACGATTCATAACGAGCAGTACACCGTGCGGCTCGTGGCACGCATCCGCGAAGCAATGGAAAACGGCACCTACGAAGAATTCAAAAAGGAAACCCTGGCCCGCTTCTATGCCGGCGGGTGGGGCCGCAAAGTAGCGCCGCAAACCCGCCGGCACGGTAGCCGCAAAGGGGCTTAGCGAATCGCCCGTTTAGAACCTCCGGTCTGATGCTTGGCGCAGTGCTTCCATGGTGGCCGCGTCCGGGAACTGCCGGATTTCGTAGCGCGGCGGCCAAATGCCTTCCGCCGGCCGGATTCCTTCCGGCCATACGTCGCGGGCAATATCCAGGCGGATAGTAACGGTCGAGTTCGAACCGGCAGGTGCGGCGTCGTCGGTAAACGAAACATACTCCGCATCCCCGGGGATCGAGCCGTGTTCGTAGGAACGCAACCACCTCGTAGTGGTTATCGTGCGCCCGCGCACCTCGTGAGTGGAGAAAGCGGCGAGCGTACCATCCTGGTTTGGCCAGTTTTGCATGTACTTTTTCTGGTTCCGGTAGATGCGTTCACGGAAAGTGCCGCGCAGTTCCGAAAGGATCGGGTAGGAGGGATCGTCCGGGAGGGGGATCCACTCTGCCCAGCCGTCCGCCGCCACCGTGTGCGGGAGCGGGTAGATAACGCCGCGTTGATTGACCGTCTGCCGGAATGTGCGGAATAAGTTCGGCAGATACGGATCATTTGCCATAACAATTAGCAACCGCGAACGGGTGGCGGGAATGAAAAGCGGGAAAGTCTCAGGGTTTTCTTCGCTCAAAGAGCGCGCCACCGCCTGGATGAGGTCCAAATCCGCAAACCACGAACTTTCATAATTGGGTGGCCCGGTGAAAATCATGACGCGAGCTCCAGCTTCGCGAGTTACCCCCAGCTCCAAACCGCGTTTGCCTAAATTGTGGTTGAGCTGGCGCAATGCACTCACCGACTCGCCAAAATGCGCCCCGAGATCCGTAGCGGAACGATCCAAACCCAGGTCCGAAAAATATAGGGGCACAATGTTTTCTGGCGTGTCGCGCGCCAGGCCTACGCCCACAAAATCCGTGAGTGGAATGTAAATTAACGAATCGTCCTGCGAATCATCGTGTGTGCGAATAAAATAATCCGCCGCACGCACGATCGGCAAGGTGAGCGTAGAACCGTCAAAGGGGTCATTTTCCGACGACGTCGCCGTCACCTCCGCGGAACCCTGGGCCGGGTGCGGGGACGGGATTGAGATCTCCTCAAAAGCGGGCGGCTTCGCCCCCGAAATGCCAATTGAAATCAACCTATCCAAAAGCTTTTTACGCTCGGCTTCCGGTGCATCCTCGCGAATCATCTGGAAGGGACGGAAACGGAAGGTACGGCCATCGGGCAGCAGAAAATCGAGCCATTCGCCGTCCGCGTTTACCAACGCACCTTGGAGTTCTGGATGGTGGGCCGCAACATCGAGGGCCCAATTCATTAGCGACATAGGGTTATTCTTCCAGATCTGCGCCCGCCGCGGGCCAAAGGCTTTGTGGTGTTCGGTGCGCAACGGGCCGCCACGCGTGGGCGCCAGGTTCTCGCGCTGTCCGCCGGTGCCCGGTTTTGCCATCGCTTGGCCCGCCTCACCTAGTATTGTGGTTGAACAGAGCGAGATTGCGAAGTGAGGGAACAATGGCCGTTTCACAAGTGATGCCGCTCGCCGGAAAAGGGTTTTTGGTGGCGAGCGATTCGGGTGTGCTCTTCCTGCCGCACGCCGAACCGACGCAAGCGGCCGAATTGTGGCGCCTCCTCCACGACGGCCCGGTCGGTTTTGCGAGCGTACTGGGCGAACTGTTACGCCTCCCGAACAGCGTTTTCGCGCTCGCTGCTCCCGCCGGCGAAACCACGTTAGTGGTTACGCGCGGGATGCGGGTGTGGGATATTTCCGGCACCATAATTGCCGACGGCGCACAAGCTTTCACTTGGACTGAAACCCGGGTTCCGGCCGGCACGGAGCTGTATTTCGGGGAAGAACCTATGCCCGCCCAGCTCGGCTCGCAATCAAATGCCCTGCCGCTCACCGATGGCGTGGTGCAAGCCGGCGGCGCCATTTTGAGTTTCGCACCGGTCGCGGAAGCCCAGCCCGCGCCGCAGCCGGGCCCGGCAGATTTCGACCAAATAGCTGATTTCGATCAGGTACTTTCGGGGGAAAGCCCCACTCCGGGCGCGGCAACGCCCGCAGAATCCGGCGCGGGCAGGGAAAGGCCCGGCCGGCGCTCGGCCACGTGGATTGCGGCCGACGCGGCGGGCGCGGCAGTAGCCGCTACAGCCGGGGCCGGCGGCGTTGCCGGAGCAGGGGTGGGCGGATTTGAAGCCGCCGCATCACCGGTGGAGGCGAGCCCGCCGGATGTAGCCAGAGACCGATACAGATATAGTTCGGCCGCTTCACCAGGCCAAACTGGAGCCGCCGGAGTTACCGGAGCCGGCGCGGTTGATCCCACGGGCCCCACGCTGGCATTTGACACCGGACGCCTGGGCCTCTTGATATTCTTCGTGGACCCAGCACGCAACGCCGGCGCGGAGCAAAACGCTACCGGCGGGGCCGGGAGCACTTACGGCGAAGCCGATAATTTTGTAGACAGCCAGGAAATGCTACGCGGGCCGGAATGGACGGTGGAGTTGCGTGGCGACGTCGTTATCGGTAGGCAGCCGCGCGGGCAAGCACGCCCGGGCCACGAAGCTCCGCAACTCGTAATGGTTCCCAGCCCGGCGCTAGAAATTTCTCGCGTGCACTGCGAGGTGCGGGTAGACGGGAATGAAGCGGTGATTGTGGACCGCGATTCGAATAACGGTACCTACGTGCTACGAGCGGGTACCGAGCCGATGCGGGTGGCCCCGGAAAGTCCGGTGCTTTTGCACGACGGCGATATTATCGACATTGGCGAAGGTGTGCGCTTCGAAGTGGCCTACGGGATATAGGGCGGTTGGTCGGCCAAGCCGCCAGGCGGGACCGCTGCGGGCGAAGCGCTAGCGCTCCTAGCTCGGCGCGCTCGCGAAACTGGTGGCGCGGTTGGAAACACTGGTGGCGCGGCCATATAACCTAGTCAGTGCGCGGAGCTGCTGATTGCCGCGCAGTGGCTAGCCTTCTCCTAGTGCGCTTGCCCCCTTTTGGTTCCTAGTGTTTGCGGTAGAGCGTTTTGCGCTGATATTTCGGTTCGCTAGTGACGTTTATGCCCAAGTTCCGGAAAATACTTTCGTCTACCGAACCCAAAATGGTGGTGGTATGCACATCGCAGCCGCGCAGGTTGCGCAACTGAGCGAGGGCTTTGGCAGCCAGCTCGTTCGTGGAAGCGGAAACGGCTAGGGCGATCAGCACTTCATCGGTATGCAAACGCGGGTTCAAAGATCCCAAATGCTCCGTTTTTAGGTTCTGGATCGGGGCGATCGCTTCCGGGGAAAGCAGTTTCACGCGGTCATCAATTCCCGCTAAAACCTTGAGCGCATTGAGCAGCATGGCGGAAGAGCAGCCGAGCAGTTTTGAAGTTTTCCCGGTAATAATCGTGCCGTCGGGCAACTGCATGGCCGCCGCCGGCTGATGCGTGGCCTTCTCCTTCGCCAAAGCGGGCGGAACTACCTTCCGCATGCCCGGCTCCAAACCAATCTTCGCCATAATGAGCGCGATTCGCTCCGAAGCGTGCGGCGCTGATTCAGTTTTCTTTTCTTCGACCAAAGCTCGGTAATAGCGCCGCAAAATTTCTGCGCGGGCAGCGGCCTGGCAAGCGGCGTCGTCGGCAATACAATAACCGACCATATTAACCCCCATATCGGTGGGGGATTGGTATCGGGTTTCCCCAGAAATTTCGCGCAATAACAGGGAAAGTAGGGGGAAGACTTCGACGTCTCGGTTGTAATTTACGGTTTGTTTTCCGTAAGCCACGAGGTGGAAGGGGTCGATCATGTTGACGTCGTCCAGATCGGCGGTTGCGGCCTCGTAAGCCAAATTGACGGGATGGTCGAGCGGTAAATTCCAGACCGGGAAGGTTTCAAACTTCGCGTAATAAGAAGAAATACCGCGCTTATTATCGTGATACAGCTGGGAAAGGCAGGTGGCGAGCTTGCCCGAACCCGGCCCGGGCGCGGTGACCACCACGAGGTCGCGAGCCGTTTCCACATATTCGTTTTGGCCGAGCCCTTCTTCCGAAACCACCAGTTTCGTATCTGAAGGGTAGCCGGCAATCCGCCGGTGGCGGGGTGCGCGCAGGCCCGCTTTTTGGAGCCGACGCCGGAAATTCCGCGCCTCCCGATTTCCCTCTTCATACTGCGTGAGCACCACGTTTTGTACCAGGAATCCTGCCCCTTGGAAGATATCCACAAGGCGGAGCACCTCATCTTCGTAGGTGATTCCGATATCCGCGCGCTGTTTATTTTTGAGGTCTTTAGCGTTCACGACGACGAGGATTTCCAGCTCGTCCTTCAGCTCTTCCAACATGCGGATCTTCAGATCGGGCGCAAACCCGGGCAAAACGCGAGAAGCATGATAATCATCGAAGAGCTTGCCGCCCAGCTCAAGGTAGAGCTTGCCGCCAATAGAATCGCGGCGCTCCTTGATTTCCTGAGATTGGAGGCGGATGTACTTTTCCGCGTCGAAAGCGGTAGGCACGGCGAGGGAGCTGGATGTGGCTGGGCCTGTGGCTGTGCTGGGCTTGGTAGGGGCGTTGGTAGTGCTGGGCGCGGCAGTCGCCGACTGTTTGGAGCTGTGCGCGCGCTCGGGTAATGCCTGGTTATTGCTATTTACTGCTTCGCCCACAAAAGCCCACTTTCACGATGCAAACGGTATCGGGAATACCCTACTGCAAAAGCTGCGGGCCCCGCGGGCAGCACGCGATTATTCACGCACGCGCTGCTAGTTTTCACGCGCGCGCTGCCGGTTTTCCCGCAGGCGCGCTGCTGGTCTTCACGCACGTGCGCTGCCGGCGGGGCCACGCAATTATTGGCTTTTGCCGAAGCTCTACTTGAGATCCGAGGCGGGCAGGTCTTGTACGGAATCGTCGACGCGTTCTACAACCCAAGCATTGGCTTGGGCTACGGGCCGTACGGTCATGGTGTCAATGTTGACGTGCTTGGGCCGGGTTAGGGTCCAAGAAACAATGTCCGCGATATCTTCGGCGAGGAGCGGTTCAGCTACGCCGCGGTATACGTTCTCTGCGGCGTCTTCCGATCCGAGGCGGTTGAGAGAGAACTCTTCCGTCATCACCATGCCGGGGCGGATTTCGATTAGCCGTACCGGGGAACCCACGCCTTCCCAACGCAGGCCATCCTTGATGAAACGTTCACCGTGCTTGGCGGCCACATAACCGGCCCCGCCCGGGTAGAGTTCCTGCGCGGCGGTTGAAGTAAGGAAGACGATATCCCCGCCCTTTTCCTTCATGCGCTTATAAATCGGCTGCGTGATGCGCAAGGTGGCCAGGACGTTGATGTTGTACATAACCTCCCAGTCATTTACCTTGCCCTCTTCCACGGTATCGGCTCCGCGTGCCCCGCCCGCGATGTTTACCAGCCCGGCCAGTTCGCTATCTTTGTAGGCATATTCAACCAGGTTGTTTACGGATTCCTGGTCCGTAAGATCAGCAGCGAAGTAATCGCAACCAATTTGCTCAGCCAATTTGGCGAGGCGTTCTTCCCGGCGGGCGGTCGCAATAACCGAGAATCCGTCTTTTACCAGGCGGCGAGCGGTTGCTTCGCCAATACCGGTGGAAGCTCCGGTTACCAGAATTCGGCCCTTGCTCATTGTTTTCCTTTCGGTCGGTGTTTGGCTTGGTGTTGCAAGTGAGTAATCGCGAAGCGGTTCGAACGCCGTCTTCGTTTCTTCGGACTTTGCTTCATCAACTGGACAAATTCTCACGCGTAGAGTGAGGAGTTAAAAGTGTACTGCGATGCGTCGTACACGTGATCGCCAACTTCGACAATGTTTCCCTGCGAATCGTAGGCATCACGACGCATCGTCAGCAACGCCGCCCCGGGCTCAAGGTCGAGTAGCTCTGCTTCTTCGGGTGTTGCGTTACGTGCTCCGATCGTTTGCATTGCCGAATACAGCTCGACGCCGTTTTTCCGGAGCGTTGCGTACAGACCTTCGGACGAAATTTCGGTAAGTGAAGGGGCTACGGATGAAGGGAGAATATTGTGCATTAACGCGAGCTTAGTGCCGTTCGCCAAACGTACCCTAACTATCGTAACCACTTCAGTTCCGGGATCGCATTTTAATCTCTGCGCGAGCTCTTCATCTGCAAGGGCTACTGAATAAGAAAGCACCTCGGTTGAAGTTGTGTATCCCGCACCCTTCAGGTCTTCATCAAGTGATGTAAGACCAAGGGGGCGGCGTACGTGTTCGGGCGTAACACGGGTTCCGGCACCGCGTTTGCGAACAACTAGTCCCATATTTACTAGGTCTTGAAAGGCGCGTCGAACCGTAGGGCGCGATACCTCCAACCGAGCAGCTAGGGAAACTTCATTTTCCAGAAGCTGGCCGGGAACTAGCTCATCGGAGCGAATACTTGAGGCTATCGCTTTGGTAATTTGCGTATATAGGGGAGCGTCCTCGGTCCGATCAATCGACATTGAAATAACAGCAGGTTCGTTTAGGTTGATGTCAGTGCAATTCATGCGGTCCCTCCAATGGTAGGTAGTTGCATTTGGCGTGGCTACCTTGGCATGCGTGGCCAACCCGCTTCACGTTCTGATGCTTACGTCCGGTACTCCAATAGGTATGCCAGCCCGAGCAATCGAGTTGTCGAGCACAATTATACTATTCTCCCAAAGCGCGAACTTGAGCCCATATAAGCAGATTCAATATTATTCAACAAGTATGTGATTGCTTGGTGGGCGCGCGAAGAACGTGCAGTTTTATCGCAAATGCTAGGCCATACCGCCAAGGGTTCGTGTTGCCCACCGCTTGTCCTTCCAGCAGCAAGAGTAAACCATGTTGTTTTGTGGTAACTATTTCAGTGCAGTTGTGTAAGCCCCAGTATGTGAAGCAGACACTGCGTAAACGGCGTCAAGAAATGGCTGTTTCAGACGTTGAAAACCGCGCAATATGTGCAAACAGTGTTGCATAAAGCAGTGCTATTTGTAGGTGCAAACTAGGAATCGGGTGGACGAAAGTGGGCGGGAATCGATAATTGCGTATCGATTCCCGCCCACTTTACGGAGCCCGTTCTAAGGAGGCCTCTTGAGGAGCCTGCTTCGTAGAAGAGCTTCTTTATGGATGGTGCTCAATTACGATAGTTTGATCATTACCTTCGATGATCCGGTAGAACGGTCTGCCGCGGTTTGGAAGGCGGTGGCCGCTTCGTCGATCGTAAATTCGTGGGTCATTACCGGTGTGAGGTCAAGTCCGGAAGCTATGGCCGCAACTGCGTCGCTGATTTCGTCGTTGAAACGGTACGAACCCTTATAGGTGATTTCACGTGTAACGAGCTGGCCAAGGTTGATCGGAGTGGGCGAGCCAGGAAGATTTCCGACCTGTACCATCAATCCGCCGCGTACGGTTGCCATTAGGCAGTCGCCAATTGTGGCGGGAGCGCCGGAGGCCTCAAACGTGATGTCTACGTTTTCCGGCAGGTCTTCCCCTTCGCCGCGATTGATTAGGTGGTCTGCGCCGAGCGCGCGGGCGATTTCCAGCGGGCTTTGCTTTACGTCGGATACGTAAACTTCTTCCGCGCCGGCATGTTTGAGCGCTCCTACGGTGAGAGCCCCGATTGGTCCAGCGCCGTTCACCAGAATCCGCTTGTTTTCCAGCGGTCCTGCAACGTTGACGGCATGCATAGCTACGCCGAGTGGTTCGGCGATAGCGCCTTCTTTGGTGGAGACGTTATCGGGTAATTTACGAAGCTGATCGGCGCGGGCAACCCGATACGTGGAGAAACCGCCCTGTTCGTGGGGGAAGAATGCGGCAGAACCGAAATACCGTACTTCTGGCCACAAGTTATCGCGCCCCTTAAGGTGTTCCGGAACTGTGTAATCACCTACATAAGTAGCCGGATGGATCGTAACTTTGTCACCAACGTTCCATCCTTGTACGCCATCGCCGATTTGATCGATGGTGCCGGCAACTTCATGCCCAAGAATTAGTGGTTCTTTCAGGACGGCGGTACCGGAGGCGCCGTGGCGCCAGTAGGCAATGTCGGAGCCGCAGATTCCGCCCCATTCCATCTTGACGCGGACTTCGCCCGGGCCTGCTGTAGGGTCAGGGAGCTCCACAACTTCTAGATTATCGGCACTTTTAACTTGAATCGCTTTCATTAGAATGCATCCTCCTTGATAGTGAGATCGCGATCCGTCACGTCCGGCATAATTATTGAGGTTACAAAAACCACTCCGGTATAGAAGAACATCAGCACTGCGCAGGCAATCCAGGAGCCGTTGAATAGCTGCACCAACCATGCCGCGATTAGCGGGCCGAAACCTGCGGTGATGAGGTTGGGGATTTCCTTCGAGAGAGCGAGTTGTTCGTATCGGTGGGCTGAGCCGAAGCATTCGGCCATCGAAATGTTCTCAAGGGAGAACAGGGCCAGAACCGTAACGTTGTGGAGAACTATGTAACCAACAAAGAACATTAGGTCTGGGTTGCCGAAGTGGGGAATGCTTACTCCGTCAACTAATTCGGGTGTGTCTGCCACTCCGCGGTTGTTCATCATCGCCAGGAAGCAGGGGATAATGAGCAAGAGCCCAATGCCGGTGATGATTGTGTAGGTACGCTCGCGCCCAATCTTGTCACCAATTATTCCGATAATCGGGACGGTGATGAAACCTACTAACGAGGAGTAGACGACGACGTTTGACGCGACGTCCTTCGAAACTAGCCAGTAAGCGGTAAGGAAGGTAATAAGGAAGGTCTGGACCATGCCAGAGTTTCCGGACTGACCGAAGCGCAGCAAGCAGGCAGCAAGGAATGCCTTCCACGAACGCTTAACCTTCATCCGCTCAGACGCGGCCACTCGCTTCGCTTCCTCGCGTTCGCGCTTCTTGTCAGCCTTAAGCTGGGCGCGGCGCTCCTTCTTGGAAGGAAGAGGCTTATCGTATTCTTCCAAAAGCTCTTCATCGCTGAGGACTTCTTCCATCCCCGCCTGCTGCACCTTGACGAAAACGGGAGATTCCTTGAGGTGCGCACGAACGAAGAGCGCTAGTCCAAGAAGTACGATAGATCCGATAAACGGAATACGCCAGGCCCATGCAATTACACCATCGGTGCCAACAACGCCCAACAGGATTGCCCAGATAAGGCCAGCTCCGAGCGTTCCGGAGTTTGTACCGAGCGCAACCAGGGAGGAAATAAGCCCGCGGCGGCCCTCGGGTGCGTATTCGGCCAGCATAACCGACGCCCCGGAAATTTCTGCGCCAGCACCAAATCCCTGAGCTAGGCGGAGCACCACGAGAAGAAGGGGTGCAAGCAGGCCTACCTGCTGATATGTAGGCAAGAAGCCAATTAAGGTGGTGGCAACACCCATTAGGGCGATGGTGATGTAAAGGATTTTTGTGCGGCCGATTCGGTCCCCGAGGCGGCCGAAATACCAGGCGCCGAGCGGGCGGGCTATGTAGCCAACCCCGTAAATTGCCATGGCGCCGAGAATTGCGGTGGCTTGGTCGCCGGCAGGGAAGAAGAGATCTTTGAAAACCAGCGCGGCAGCAAGCGAATAGAGCTGGAAATCCATGAACTCAAGCGCGGTACCGAGCCATCCTGAAACCGCGGCCTTTACAAGATCGCCAGTTGTTCGGTGGGCCGTCGAAGCATTAGCCTCCGCGGAGGCCGGTTCGACAGCCACATCTTTCGAGCTATCTGACATATATAAATATTCCTAACATTGTGCGAATAAGCCTGTGAGGCGTGAGCTTCTTTACTCACGAATTATTTGAAAATTATGCCCATGCGGCAGAAAGTGTTGACGAACACGTCAAATTCAGCATAAAGCAAAAAAGTGACATCGTCACGTTTACTAGGGTGAAATCAAAATTTCACCCAGGGAAACTCGGGGGTTGCGCAAGGTGATGGAGCGGGTGCGATAAAAGTCACCTGAGTAAGATTCGCGTCATGCGTGCACATATTTATTGCGCACGCGCCGGGCCCGTCATAGCCTGTCGCCGCTACCCGCCGCCACATACTGCGGGGTGGGGGTGCAGGGTGGGGTGCTGCCTCGTGCCCCGGCTCCTTTTCGAGCAGCCAATATTATTTCGATGCCCCGGTATTCTTTCGGTGCTTCTCCTATACTTTTAGGCATGGCCAATTCGCCCCGGTATAACGTAGCCGACCTTGCCCACCCAACCGCGACGCATAATTACCGCATTCCTGCGTTGATTAATCACCGCGGCCGGGTACTAGCTTTCTTCGACGAACGTCCACATCCGCGTGCCGGTTCGGGGTGGTTGGGCGCAGGTGGCGCCATGGCGGATGACCTGCCCAATCCGAATCGGATCCTATTTTGCGAACTTGAGCTTGCCGCCCCGGGCCAGGCGGAAGCGGAACCGGTTACGGCGTCGTTCCCGCCCGCTGCGGACGCGAATCTCAGTGCGCAGGCAAATAAAAATGTGCGCACATATAATGGGAGGTGGACGCTGGCGCAACCGGTGCCAGGCGCTCCCGCGGTTTGTTCAGACGCGTGCGTCGCTTCCGACGGGCACAACCTCACCTTGGCTTATGGTTCTTCCACCGAAATCGGTTATTTCGGTTCCCAATACGCAGGCCCGCGCTTGGAACCCTATATCGCCTACGGCCCTTCCGTAACGCAGTTGCAGCACATGCCAGCCACCGAGTTGTATACAGAATTGCGTTGCGATGGCCTGTTTGCCACTTCTGGTTCCACGGTTTGCATGGGGACGACGGCGTTGCTCCCGTACGTGGTCCGCACGGGAACGGAAGCGCATATCCGGATTGTGCATGTGCAGGAAGGGAAAATCCGGGCGATTAGCGACCCAATTACTGCTGATAACAGTGCCGGTATTTATCTCGACGAAACTACTTTGGCCTGGGACGGAGAATATGTACATGCTAATTTTCGGGCGCAGGGCCGGGGCGGCCGGTGGGTCGCGTATTCCCGGGATGGGCTTTCCTGGTCGCAGCCGCGCCCGCTCGACCTTTCCGATCCGGGTTGCAATGCCAAAATCTTGCTCGCCCCAGCGCCGAATTCAGGTTCGTGCGCGCCACTATTACTGATTCACCCGCATACCACCGGATTCCCAGAAACCGGATCGGCGCATCCCGAACCGGCTGCGTCCACGGCGGGAGATCCCCAACCATCCGGCTCCTTGCTTCCCTCGGCGGCACCACCCGAACCTGCGGGTTTGGCGGTAGCTTCACCCGAACCGGCGGGCCCCGCGGTGGCTCCACCCGAAACTAATTCCGAGCTTTTGGGAGCGCGGGAAAATGGGGCCCTGGTTGATTACGAGGGTAGGGTTCACTATCGCTTTGCGCCCGGCGAATTTGGTTACGCGGACGCCGTTTACCTGCCCGGAACAACGGATTTGCTGGTGGCCTATGAGCGGGCGCAGAGCATCCGCTGTGAAGTTGTGCCGAGCTTAGAAGGCCTTATCAACGGTATTTAAGGTAGTCACCCTCGCCGGTTCGTAAAACTGGCGAGGGCACTTGAAGCACCAAGAGGCGTCGGGAAGCTTAGGCCGGAGCTCGGTCCGGCCTAAAAACTATCGCGCGGGATGAGTTCCTACCCGAGCTTTTGCCGCATTTCCCACCGCGCCTGGTAGAGCTCGGTGAGTTCCAGATCGGCAGCGGCGGCGGCGTCGGTAAGCACGGTTACGTCCGGATGCAGTTGCAGGATAGTGCAGGGCCACCGCGCGGAAATCGCTCCTTCTACGAGCTGCGTTACGGCTTCCTTTTTCCCTTCCCCAAAGGCAGTGAGCACGATTTTGCGAGCTTCCATAATCGTGCCGAGCCCTTGGGTGAGAGCCGAGGTAGGAACCAGGTCGAGGTTGCCGCCGAAGAACCGCGCATTATCAGCAATGGTTTGCTGGGCGAGGGCTTCGTGGTGGGTGCGGGAAACCAAGGAGGAACCGGGTTCATTGAAGGCAATATGCCCATCGGCGCCAATGCCCAAGATTTGCAGGTCCACTCCGCCAGCTTCCGCTATGGACGCATCGTAGCGGGCCGCTGCGGCCTGCGGATCTGGATCTTGCCCATCCGGGGTGTGCAGGTTTTCTTCCCGCAAACCGGTTTTATCTTCCCCAACCAGTTGGGCGCGCAACACATTGCGATAGCATTCCGGGTGGTCCGGCGCAATGCCAACGTATTCGTCTAGCGCAAAGGCTTGCGAATCGGCGAGCGTGAACCGCCCTTCCGCATGTGCTTCGCGCAATACCTGGTAGATGCCGAGCGGCGAGCTGCCGGTAGCCACCCCCAAAGTGGCGCCCGGGTGGGCAGCGAAATGCTCAATAATAAGGTCTGCTGCGGCCCGCGAAGCGGCTGGTTCACTTTCAAAAATTCCGATTTTCACTGCGATACTTCCCTTCCGTGTATTTATGTATCTAGTGGTCTAATGGTCTAGCGGCCTAGTGGTCTGGTGGCCTAGTGGTCTAGTGGCTTAGTGGCCCGTGTTTTATGTTTTGCGTTTTGTGGTGCGCGTGTGTGGAAGGCGGGCTTAGCCTTCCACAGCGTCCCGGAACCAGGTGGTGATCGTGGTGGGGTGGGTGATCGCGGTGCCGACCACTGCCGCCCACGCCCCGGCCGCCATCACTTGGCGCGCATCTTCCGGAGTATGGATACGCCCTTCACAAACCACGGGTAAATGCGGTACGGCTTCCACCATTTGCGCCAAAAGTTCAAAATCGGGGCCGGAAGTTTTCGGCCGGGAAGGCGTATAGCCGGCCAGCGTAGTACCAAGCAGATCCGCCCCGGATTCGGCGGCATATAGAGCATCTTCCAGGGAACTGCAATCTGCCATCACGAGTGCCCCAGCCTCGTGTACGGGGGCGATAGTTTCCGCGAACGTGGAACCATCGGGGCGTTTCCGGGTGGTGGCGTCAATGGCGACGACGTCGGCCCCCGCATTCACGCAAGCCAGCGCGTGGCGCACGCTGGGAGTGATGTAAACACCTTCGTGGCCTTCTTTCCACAGGCCAATAACGGGTACTTCCACCTGCCCTTTGATTGCCGCAATATCAGCGAGGCCTTGGCAGCGAATAGCGGCCGCTCCGCCGCGTTCTGCCGCGAGTGCCATCTGGGCCATGGTTTCTGGGTGGCGTAGGGGCTCGCCCGGGTAGGCCTGGCAGGAAACGACGAGTTTTCCTTTGATGGCCGCGATTACTGGATGCATTTTCTTGCTCCTTTAGTGATGCTGTAAATACTGCTGGTAGCAGTGGATGGCCGCGCCAATCAAGGGCGCTTTGCCGCCGAGCGTGCCGCGTGCCAAAGGCACTTCACGCACCGGAGTCATTGCGGATTCGGCAAAGCCCGCGGCTAGTGCCTCTCTCCACACCGTGCCGGCTTGGGTTACCGAACCGGATAGAACGATTACGTCTGGATCTAAACAGTTTGCCAAACCGGCAATAACCTGCCCGAGAGCTCGGGCAGAATCCTGTAAGACCGCGGCTGCGAACTTGCTTCCGGCAGCGGCTCGCGCCGCTACTTCGCCCCCGCCGCTCACTTCCCGTGGATAGTCTGCCTGGTGACCAGGGACCGGTTGCTCGGGTGCCGGCTGCTCAGGCGCCGCACTCGTGGTACTCGACTGCGGGGTGGCCGGTTCAGCCGATGCCTCCGGTTCAGCAGGCGCGGTGCGGCCGGTATAGCTAGCGGCCCGCCAGGGCGCTGCGGCCAAAGCGTTCGCCGGGTCCTGTGCAGCGGGGTCCTGTGCGGCCGGGTCTTGCGCGGCGGCGCGTTTGGCCCAGAGCCGGGCCAGGCCGGAGCCGGAGGCCACTGATTCTATGTGGGATTCGCGCCCGCAAGAACAGGTAAGCCCGGCGGCCAAGGGGTGGTAGACGTGCCCAAAATGGCCGGATACTCCGCGCGCCCCGCGATGTACTTGGCCGTCGAATACGGCTGCCCCGCCCATGCCGGTGCCGATGGCAAAAACCAGCGCGGTGCGAGCGCCGCGTGCGGCCCCGAAACTGGCCTCTCCTAATGCGTGCCCGTGCACATCATTGAGCACCGCGACGGGCAAGTGGCAAGCTTCGCGCAAGGCCGCTCCCAGGGGTTGGCCGGCCCACCCGGGCATGGTATCCGTGGCCGAAGCAATCGCTCCGTCTGCTTCCGCGATTACTCCGGCGGAAGAAACTCCAATACCTTGCGGCTCTAGCCCGGCCTCTCGGGCCTGCGCGAGTAGATCTTGCGCAAAATCCACCACGGTTTCCAATACTGCCGCCCCGCCGCGGCTTGCCTGCGTGGCAACCGAACTGAGTAGATGCACTTCGGGCACGTCCGGAGCCGGCAAAACTACAAGGCCGCCAGCAATTTTCGTGCCCCCTATGTCTAAGGCTAGAAAACAATGTGGCCCGCTCGCGGGGGTATGCGTAGCTGCGGGGGCAGGTGCAGCCGCGGGGGCAGGTGCAGCCGCGGGGGCAGGTGCAGCCGCGGGGTTAGGAGCGGCGGCGGACGGCGTCGTGGAACTCATGAGAATAGGTACTCCCCGGTTTTAGCAACGGTATTCCTTGGTATTCCTGCGCAAAGTTTGCCCGGTGGTGCGAGCGGGTGCTAGCAGCGCCGGCGTGGCGGTTACGAGTGGAGGGCTACCACCCGCGAGCTAACATCGCGTTCGCGCCTGTACGATTCGCGTCTTCACGAAACGTCAGACAAACTGCTACGCCTAGCCTACATCGAATTTGCTCCGCCGCCAGAAAATTCGCGTTTTTCCTCAAAAAGTCCTGAAATGTCGCCGCAAAAGCTGATAGAGCGAGAGCTCCTTACGCGGTCATGTTAGGGCGGGGCCGTGTGTAGCCCTTGCGAAAATTTGTCTGATGACATAGTTTTTTCCTAAGAGGTTCACAGGGAACCCTAAGAGGTTCACAGAGAGCTTCGAGAAAGGTCTCAACGAGGAGGCACGAAGGAAGTAGGGCGAACAGCTTTCTTTCGTTTCGGCAACGCCGGCACTTGCTCGCGGGCCGATGCTCTCAATGATGAGGACACAACAAGTAAGAAGAGGACACTATCCATGCGAAAAGGCATCTTTAGCACGAAGGTTGCCGCAGTCCTTGCCGCCGCAGCGCTGGCGCTAACAGCGTGTGGCGGAGGTAGCGGCAAGACGGAAGGCACGGCGGACGCCTCCGGCTCCGCCGGTACTAGCGAAGCAACGCAGACCGGTACGATCACCGCTGGTGCCGCCTACGAAACCACGGATTACAACCCCACCAGTACCTCCTCGGCACTGGCTATGGGCACCAACTGGCACGTGGTTGAAGCACTGTACTCCTACGATTCTGACTTCAATATTCGTAAGGAGCTGGCCGCGGATGACACCCCGGTCGAAGTATCCGATACCCAGTACGAAGTGAAGATTCGGCCCGATGCGGCCTTCTCCGATGGCACTCCGGTGACGGCCGATGATGTTATTGCCTCCTTCGAAAAGGCAATGGCTCCCGAAAACCTGTACGCGTCCATGCTCTCCTCCGTGAAGAACGTAGAGAAGAAGGACGATTCCACCGTCACGATTAACCTCAACCATCCCTTCACGCTGCTCAAGGATCGCTTGACGGTCGTGAAGATTGTGCCGAAGTCCGCCACTGCGGACGAGCTGAAGGCCAAGCCGGTTGGTTCGGGCCCGTGGAAGTACGATTCCATTACCGATACCGGTATTGAAATGTCTCCGAACGAGCACTACAACGGCCCCTTCCCGGCCAAGGGTGCGCATATGCATTGGGACATCATCAAGGACGATAACGCTCGTACCACCGCCGCTCAGGACGGCACGATTGCCGTAATGGAAGCGGTACCGGCTGACCGTATCGAACTGCTGGAAGCTGCTGGCCTGAAGGTCGAAGAAAAGCAGGGCTTCAACCTGCCCTTCCTGCTCTTCAACACCAGCAAGGCACCCTTCAATGACGCGCGGGTCCGCCAAGCCTTCCATTACGCAATCGATACTCAGAAGCTGATCGCGAACGCGATGGACGGCAAGGCGAAGGAAGTTACCGGCTTCCTGCCCGAAACCTCGCAGTACTACAACAAGGCTAAGGTCCAGTACACCTACAACCCAGAAAAGGCGAAGGAACTTCTGGCCGAAGCTGGCGTATCCGATCTTTCGATCACCTTGCAGAGCACGGATCACCCGTGGATTGAAGCTCTTGGGCCCCAGATCAAGAACGATCTGGAAGCTGTGGGCGTGAAGGTAGAACTCAACGCGCAGGCTTCCGCCTCGCTCTACTCGAACAACCTCGACGTCGATAATGCAACCTTCGATGTGGCACTCGCCCCGGGCGATCCTTCGGTATTCGGCAACGATCCAGACATGCTTATCCGCTGGTGGTACGGCGATAACCTGTGGACGCAGCGCCGCTCCTTCATGCAGAAGGGCGAACCGGAGAAGTTCCAGGAGCTGCAGAACCTGCTTGATGAAGCAGTGCGGCTGGAAGGCGATGCCCGCCAGGCCAAGTGGAATGAAGCCATGGATCTCGTAGCCGAAGAAGCCGTGATCTACCCGCTCTTCCACCGCACCATGATCACCGCTTACAACCCGGAGCTCGTGGAAGGTGTAACGCCGGTGACCACCACCGGTCTGAACCTGCTGACGGCAAAGCCGCTCGAATAGTAGCGAGCCCCTTCCGGGTGCTCGAAATTCAGGATCCCGTGTAAAACGCTGCGGAGGGGCGGTAAGCACAGCTTCCGCCCCTCCGCAGTGTCAGGGAACTGAGGAGTAACGCATATGAACAACGTCATCAGACTCGTTGGTCGAAGGTTGGTGGCACTACCGCTCATGATCCTGGGCGTGGTGTTCCTGGTCTTCTTCCTCATGTCTTTCTCAAAAATTGACCCCGCGTATTCGGCACTGGGAGAAAACTCCACCGAAGCGCAACGGGAAGCTTTCCGGATTTCCCAAGGTCTCGATAAACCCTGGCTCATCCAATTCCTGGCCTTCCTAGGCGGAATGTTCCGCGGCAGCCTCGGCGTGTACGGGGTACGCCAAGATTCTGTAGCCGAACTGGTGGGGCAAGCTTTCCCCATCACCATGCAACTCACCTTCTTTGGTTTGCTCATCGCTATTGTGGTGGCTTTCCCGCTGGGCGTTTTGGCAGCTCTCTACCGAGACCGCTGGCCCGATAAGGTGATCCGCGTGCTCTCCATCGCCGGGATTGCCACTCCTTCCTTCTGGCTCGGCATTTTGCTCATCGTCTGGATGGGCCCGGGAGGCGCAAACATATTGCCCGTTTCTGGCCGCCTGCCAGCAATGACGGACAATTTTGGGGGATGGTTCCTCCGTATGCTTCTACCGGCCGTGGCGCTCGCCGTGCCCGTGATTGGTTCTCTTACCCGCGTGATTCGTACTTCGATGGTGGAAGAACTGGATTCGGACTATGTGCGTACCGCTTTGGGCGCCGGCATTCCGAAGACGGTAGTGGTGGCCCGCAATGTTTTGCGCAATGCGCTGATCACGCCGGTCACGGTACTTGGCTTGCGAGTCGGCTACCTGATGGGCGGCGCCGTGGTCATTGAAGTTATCTTCAACCTGCGCGGCATGGGACGCGTGATCGTAGACGGCATTACCAATAATTGGACTTCGGTCGTCCAGGGCGTGGTGCTCGTGGTTGCGATCGCCTTCATCATCGTGAATATCGTGGTTGATCTGCTCTACATTGCGATCAATCCGAGGATTAGGTCGGTGTAACGATGGGACGCAAAAAGCTAACCAAGAAACTAGAAAACAAGCCGGTACGCTTCCGGCGTTTCCGGGCGATGTCCTGGGGAGCTCGCATCTCCTTGCTCGTGATCCTCGCGATCATTCTCATCGCTATCTTCGCCAACTTCCTCGCCCCGCACGATCCGCTGGAGATCTTCACCGCCAAGCAGGGCCCTTCCGGAGAACACCTCTTCGGTACGGACGATAAGGGCCGCGATGTGCTCTCGCGCGTTATGTACGGTGGTCGATACTCGCTAGTAGTAGGCTTTGTAGCCCTCTTCATTGCCGTCCTATTCGGCTCGATTATCGGTGCAACCGCCGCGGTTTCCCGCAAGTGGGTATCCGAACTCATCATGCGGTGCATGGACGTCGTAATGGCTATCCCCGGTATCGCCCTGGTAGCGGTATTCGTGGTGGTCTTCGGTAACTCCCTCCTCAGTATTTCCATCTCAATCGGGGTGGTTTACATACCCCAGCTAGCCCGCGTGGTACGTGCCAATGTGCTTTCCGAATACGGCGAGGACTACGTGCGCGCGGTTATCGTTTCCGGTGCGCGAGCACCCTGGATTTTGATCAAGCACGTGGTGCGTAACTGCGCGGCACCGGTAATGGTATTCGCAACCGTGCTGGTGGCAGACGCGATCGTGCTGGAAGCTTCGCTTTCCTTCATCCAGGCCGGCATTCAAGAACCGACTCCCACCTGGGGCAATATCCTTTCCGATGCGCAAGGCGGCGTGATGGCCGGGCGCTGGTGGCAGGCACTATTCCCCGGCTTGGCCATTATGATCACCGTGCTGTGCCTGAATATCCTTTCCGAAGGCATCACGGACGCCATGGTGGTGGCCCCGAAGGGTCAGAGCTCGGTAGACGAAACCGCCGGGGCCGAATCTCGTTCCGAAGCCGACCGGCTGATCGCCGATCCGGTGCTCGCTTACAAGGCGCAGCACGAAGCGCTCGTGGAACGGCTCGCCCGCTTGCGGTACGTGGAATCCAAACGGACCGATCGCTTCCTGCCCAGCGGCGAAGGCGAACCGGTTATCCAGGTCAAGGACCTGTGCATTCGCTTCCCCCGGCACGGCGATATCGACGTCGTCGATCACGTTTCCTTCGCGGTACGCCCCGGAGAAACAATGGGGCTCGTGGGCGAATCCGGGTGCGGCAAGTCGATTACTGCCTTCTCCATCATGGGGCTGTTGCCCCAGGAGGCAACAGTTTCCGGCGAAATCAGGTACGGAGATAAGAACCTTGTGGGCATGGACCCCAAGGAACACAACCAGCTCCGCGGCAATGAAATCGCCATGATCTACCAGGATGCGCTTTCCGCTCTCAACCCCTCGATGCTGATCAAGACACAAATGAAGCAGCTGACCAGCCGGGGCGGTACCCGGAGCGCGGAAGAACTGCTGGAACTGGTAGAGCTCGATCCTAAGCGCACGCTCGAATCGTATCCGCATGAACTTTCGGGTGGGCAGCGCCAGCGCGTACTGATCGCTATGGCGCTCACCCGCGATCCGAAGTTGCTTATCGCTGATGAACCGACGACGGCGCTCGATGTGACCGTGCAACGCCAAGTGATTGACCTGCTCAACCGGCTGCAAGAAAAGCTCGGGTTCGCGATGATCTTCGTTTCGCACGATCTGGCACTCGTGGCCGAAGTTGCTAACTACATCACCGTGATGTACGCGGGGCAGGTAGTGGAGCAGGCCTCTACGAAGGAACTGCTCATGGATCCGCGCCACGAATACACGCGCGGCCTGCTCGGCTCCGTACTTTCTATCGAGGCTGGCTCCGGCCGGCTCCACCAAGTGCCCGGAACCGTGCCTTCCCCGAAGGATTTCCCCTCCGGAGATCGCTTCGCGCCGCGTTCCTCGCACCCCACGGTGGGACTTACAACCAAGCCCACGCTCCTGCGCGTACCCGATACCTGGCACTTCTACGCCGGGCATCCGGAAGCCGGAGAAGTGGCGCAGAAGGAATACGTGGATCCGCTCCTCGTTAGCACCGGTAAAGAACCGGGCCGGCGCGCTGCGGATGAAACCGGCGAATCCAGCCCCACGCAAACGGGAGAGGAGCCACAGTAATGACGGGACAACGCATCGCCTCCGCGGATGAACTTGCGCGGATCGAAAGCGGGGAACCGCTCATCGAACTCAAGGACGTGGAGGTCAGCTTCACCACCCGTACCGGGAGTATTTTCCGGCCGAATAAGGTCCATGCCGTACGCGGCGTGAACCTGAAGCTCTTCCCCGGGGAAACGATCGGTATCGTGGGTGAATCCGGGTCCGGAAAATCCACTACCGCAAACGTGATGTGTGGCCTGCAGCAGGCCACCGGCGGAAAAGTATTTTTCCGCGGGAAAGACGTCACACACCGTAACGCGAAGCAACGCAAAGTTATCGGGCGCGTGGTTTCCGTGGTCTTCCAAGATCCGGCAACCGCTCTCAACGCCCGCATGAGCGTGCACGATCAGCTGCTTGATCCCCTGCTTGTGCACAAGATTGGCGACGCCGAATCGCGGGAAAAGCGGGTGCGGGAACTGATCTCCTTCGTGGGACTACCCGAATCGGCACTGCAGGCTTTGCCGGGCCAGTTATCTGGTGGGCAACGCCAGCGCGTGGCTATTGCCCGTGCCCTTTCGATTGAACCGGATGTGATCATTGCTGATGAGCCGACTTCCGCGCTGGATGTTTCCGTGCGCGCCCAGATTTTGAACTTGCTTTCAGATCTGAAGACGGAGCTCGGCATGTCCATGGTGTTCATCTCGCACGATATTCAAACTGTCCGCTATATATCAGACCGGATCGCCGTGATGAACCGCGGTGAATTCGTTGAAGAAGGCCCTGCTGAACAGGTTCTTCATAACCCGAAGGACGAGTATACGAGGACCCTCCTCGCAGCCACCCCGTCTCTTCTACACCCCGACTTGGGAGGAAACAAATAAATGGCTGAGCAACGATTTAGGGGAGTGATCCCGCCGGTAATTACCCCGCTTACAGCCGCGCGCGAGTTCGACGAAAAGTCTTTCGAGAACAATGTGAAGCGGATGCTGGAAGCAGGAGTGCACGGTCTCTTCTTCCTCGGTTCCACCGGTGAAGTAGCTTTTGCTACCGCGCAGCGGCGCCGCGAGGTGCTTGAAGCTGCCGTGCGAGTAGTGGACGGGCGCGTGCCCGTACTAGCCGGGATCGTGGATATTCAAACGGACCGGATGGTCGAAAATGCTCGCGAAGCGCAAGCTATCGGAGTAGACGCGATCGTAGCTACCGCGCCGTTCTACGCCCTCAGTTCGGAAAAGGAAGATGAAGCAAACTTCCGCGCCATTCACGACGCCGTAGATTTGCCGCTCTTCGCCTACGACCTGCCCGTATGCGTCCACAAGAAGCTTGGCATTGATCTCGTCATGCGGCTTGCAAAAGACGGTGTACTGGCCGGCGTGAAGGATTCTTCCGGCGACGACGTAAACTTCCGCTATCTGTGCGCGGCGAACCAGGAAGCTGGTTCTCCGCTGTCCGTGATGACCGGGCACGAAGTAGTGGTAGATGGCGCCTACATGGCGGGAGCGGACGGTTCGGTGCCGGGCCTGGCAAATGTGATCCCACGGCCCTACGTGGAACAGTGGGAAGCTTTCCAAGCCGGCAACTGGGAAAAAGTGCGAGAAATTCAAGACTACCTGGCGCGAGTCATGCGCGTAGCTTTGGTAGCGAAAGCTACCCGCGGTTTTGGCGTTGGAGTAGGCGGGTTCAAGACGGCGCTCATGCTCATGGGCGTAATCGAATCGAACCAGATGCCGCGCCCGGTGGAAGCACTGGAAGGCGAGGATATGGAGGCTGTTCGCCACATCCTCACCGCGGAGGGGCTCCTCTAAGGTCAGGAGGTAACTGGGCTACTGGCCGCCACGGTAGCCCGGCTCCTCCCCGCTCTTCCAGGGAGTGCAGGTACGCCCGGGTGTAAACATATAATCCGCACACGCAAATAAAACCTGGGCACTTGCACAACGATGGGGGCTGAAAGGAACACGGTTTCCTTCCAGCCCCCATCGGTATTCTCCCTTCTACCCCGGCAGTGCTTTTCGGCCCCGGCAGTGCTTTCTTCCGGAACGTCGGCACTACGGCAGCCTATAGGTCTGACAAATTAGGGCATGCTATCGTAATGCTCTCTTGCATAATTGAAGCATGGCCGAGTGGAAGCTCACCTAAGCAAAGCCGCGAATATGACCTACTGTCAGAAAATGTGCGCATTATGGTACGGCATGGGAAATTTGTCTGACGTCTTATAGAATCTCTGTTAAATCTTCATTTCTCGCTTTCACCGGCGGAAAGGAAAAAATGTTTTCCGGCAGTGGCGAAGGTGCAACTGCCAGAAAGCTACACGGAAGCAGCGCCGCTACCGGGCTGGTATGCGGATGCCACACGCAACAGAACAAAACCGAAAACCAAAACCAAAAAACCAAAACCAAAAAACCAAAACCAGGTACCAAGACCAAAACTAGATATCAAGGTCAGATACCGAGACCAAAAACTAAAAACCGGAACCGGAAAACCAGGAACCAGAAAAGTCGAATAGCAAAGTAGTGCGAGCCAGCGGGACAGCAGCGCACAGAAGTACGAGGTGAGGGGGAGAGTTATGGCAAAGAAGCGTGTAACTACGGAGACGGAAAGCAATGCGCCGCGGGAAGAAAACAGCGCCGAGAATAGCAAATACGAAGGCACACAGGATAGCGAGTTGGCGCTGTTAGCGGTAGAAGCGGTAACGGGCCCGCGAAAGAAAGCTTCCCACCGGGCGGATATCGTCATGAACTCGATCAAGTCTTATATCGTGCAACACAAGCTTTCGAGCGGTGACCCACTTCCTACCGAAGCACAGCTGTGCGAAGAATTGGGGGTTTCGCGTTCTTCGGTGCGCGAAGCACTCTCGAAACTGGAAGCTTTGGACGTGGTTTCTTCCCGGCAGGGAAGAGGCACGGTAGTGGGGCAAATGTCTTTTACTCCGCTGGTGGAAACTTTGCTCTTGCGGGCCACTATCGAAGAGGGCCCGGATGCAGAAGCAATCCAAAAGATTGTGGATATGCGCCGCTATCTCGATTTGGGGATGAGTACCGATATTGTGGCGGCTCTGCGGGGAACCAAAAACCAGGATTTGCGGCAAATCGTGGAAAACATGAAGGAGAAAGCGCTCCGCGGGGAACGGTTCTGGGAGGAAGATATCCGCTTCCATATCGGCCTGACCGAATCTCTGGATAATGGTGTGGCTTCCCAAATGGTTACGGCCTTGTGGGTGGTGCATTGCATCTCCATGCAAGATATTGGGACCGAAGGCAATCCCCAAATGTTGGAGACTGCGCGTGCCCACGAACGGATTTTGGACGCCGCGGAAGCTGGCGATATTTTCGCGTACCGCGGGGCCATAAACGACCACTACCGGCCCCTCGAAAGCATTATCGAAGCCCATACCCTCCGCCACTACGCGTAGAGGAAGCAGCGCGCCGGTAGTAACGACGGCGTGCTTGTAGCTGGGCAGTAGCCGGTTCCGTAGGAGCGCGCCGGCGTGCTGCTAACGCCAGAGCGGATTTTAGCCTCCGCCACTACGCGTAGGCTAAGGGTATGACACGGCCAGAAAACCCAGAAAACACAGAAAACCCAGAAAACACAGATTTTGCGGAGCTTCAGCTGGATCGCGCCCGGGGTGCACTGTGGGGTTTGGCGCTCGGGGACGCTCTGGGAATGCCCACCCAGTCCATGTCCCGGCAGGCGATCCGCGAAACCTACGGAAAAATATCTGGGTTCGTGGCAGGTGCTGCGAACCAACCGATAGCACCGGGAATGCCTGCCGGCTCGGTAACCGACGATACGGATCAAGCCCTTATTCTCGGCAGGCTGTTAATAGCCGGCGAGGGGCACGTAGCGCCCCTTGATTTTGCTACTGCTCTCATGGAGTGGGAAGAAAAAATGATCGCGGCCGGCTCTAATGACCTACTTGGCCCTTCCACTAAACGCGCCCTGGAAGCACTTCGCGCCGGAGCTTCGCCGCACGAAACCGGAAAGGCTGGCACCACAAATGGTGCGGCCATGCGAGTAGCACCCGTAGGAATCGCGAACTCTCTTGCCGAACCAGCAAGTTTCCTCGCCGCCGTGGCCGAATCGTGCAGCGTCACCCACAATACGAACCTCGGGATTTCCGGTGCGGCCGCCATTGCCGCCACAATTTCCGCCGCCATCGATAGCCCGGCGCCGGCCGCGCCTGCTAAGTTTGCCGCGCCTGCTACGCCCGCCGTGTCTGCCAAGCCTGCCGTGTCTGCCAAGCTTGCCGTGCCTGCCAAGCCTGCCGCGCCTGCTACGCCCGCCCAGATTTCGCGGGCTTTGGATGCCGGCCTGGCTTGTGCTTACGAGGCCGAAAAGCTCGGTACCTGGTGTGAAGGGGCGTCCATTCCGGCGCGTTTTGCACATGCCCGCACACAGGTAAAAGGTATGTCCGAAACCGAATTTGGCGACTATCTAGCCCACGTGGTTGGCACTTCGGTGGCTTCCCAAGAATCAGTAGTGTGTGCCCTGCTGATCGTGGAACATTTCGGCACGCAAATCATTCGCGGGCTCACTTTTGCGGCCGAACTGGGCGGGGATACAGATACTATCGGCGCCATGGCCGGAGCAATCTTCGGCGCCCTGTGTGGATTTTCCGCCCTACCCCCGAACATGGTGGAAACCATGAGCAGCGTACAAAACCTTGATATCGACGCCGTCGCCACCGGCCTCCTAGCCTTACGTAAACCCCGCGCTGCGTAATTCTCGCACTACGTAAATCTCGCACTGTTACGTAAACCCCGCGCTGCGTAATTCTCGCACTACGTAAATCTCGCACTGTTACGTAAACCCCGCGCTGCGTAATTCTCGGTAGGATACAGCTCAAACCCAACTAGAGCTCAAAAGCACGAAAATCTGCGCCAAAAACAAGCGAAAAATCCGAGCTCAAAACGTACGAAGGACTTCTTATGAATACGCCGTCTGGAACCGGCGAATCTACATCTAGCTCGCCATTACCTAGCCAGCAGCCAATGCCTAGCCAACCACTGCCTAACCAGCCCGCCGGCGGCGAGCCCGCGCTCAATTCGGCCGCACCCAGCCAGCCCGCACCCGGCTCACTGGCACTCGGCCAGCCCGCATCCGGTTCACCCGCGCCCGGCCGCACGCTAAGCGCGGTGGAACAGCGCGGGATCGAACCGGTGCCGCGTTCCGAACAAACCGGAAATCCCTGGCAATTATTCTGGGTCTGGTTCGCCGCGAACATTTCCGTGCTCGGCCTCCCCTTGGGAGTCTCGCTCGTGGCTATGGGGCTCAATGTTTGGCAGGCCATGCTCGCTGCTGTGTTGGGGGCTTGCGGTTCGTTCGCCGTCGTCGGCATTATTTCGGTGGCTGGTAGCCGCGGGGGAGCGCCTTCCCTCACGCTTTCCCGCGCGGTTTTCGGGGTGCGCGGTAACTTGGGCCCCACGCTCATGGCGCTCCTTTCTCGGCTTGGCTGGGAAACCGTGAACACCTCCACCGCGGCGCTCGCTTTTGTCACTTTCTGTTCGCTGGTATTTGGCACCCCCGGTACCGCGCGGCAAACCCCGCTCCTCGCAGTAGTGGGCGTGCTCCTTTTCGTGCTTCTCACCATGATCATTTCCGGGCTGGGCATAAACGCGATAAACGAAGTACAGAAATGGTCAACCTGGATTTTTGGTGCCCTCAACCTCGTGATTTTGGTATACCTGCTCACCCGGATTGACTGGGCTGGCGTGCTGAGTTTGGAAGGCGGTTCGGTGGCGCAAGTGATCGCCGGAATTGGCGTGATCGCCGCCGGCACCGGGATCGGCTGGTCCACTTCCGGGGCCGATATGGCACGCTACCAGTCGCCGCTGGTGCGAGCCGGCCATTTGGTGGCTTCTGCCGCGGCCGGCGCTGGTATTCCGCTCATCATTATGATTTCCATGGGCGCGGTGATTGGTTCTTCCAGTCCCGCCGTGCTCGCCTCCCCGAATCCGATGGATACGATCCGCGAATCTCTACCCACCGCGGCTGCCGCCATCTACCTGTTCATTTCCTTCGTTGGCCTGCTGCTCTCAAATCATTTATCGGTGTATTCGGCAGGGCTGAATTGGATCACCATGGGTGTGCGGATCAAACGCACCACCGCGGTGCTCATCGAAATTGCGATTACCACCGTGCTCGCCCTCGTATTCCTCCTCGCTGCCGAAAACTTCTACGACCCCTTCATCGCTTTCATTTCCGTGCTCGCCCTCCCGCTTTCCGCGTGGACGGCGGTGTTCCTGGTTGACATGATTAAACGCCGCAGCTACAAACGTGATTCCCTACTCGACCTCACCCCCGCTAGCCCGTACTGGTATCGCGGTGGCGTGCGGTGGCGTGCGTTTGCTGCCTGGATTATCGGCACGGTAGTGGCCTTCCTCTTCATCGAAATCCAGTGGAGCGGGAGCGGAGGGGAAGCCACTGGCGTGGCACAAAGCGTCCAAGAAGTTTTGTTCGTGGGCCCCCTCGCGCACACGTGGATTGGCGAGGCTGGCCTAGGGTGGCTGGTTGCCGGCGTGGTAGCGGCCGTCGTCTTCCTCCTTTGCGGTGGCTTACGTGATTACGACGCCGTAGATACCGCCCCGGCCACCACCGCAGAAAACTAGTTCCTTTGCAGGAGGAAAATAATGTACGACGCCGTCCCTCCAGCCGCGGCCACTACCGGCCGCAGTAGTGGAGCCGCTCCCACCGCGAACAACCGTGCCAACCCGGGCTCCCGAGATGTGCACAAGACTGCGGGCCGGTTTATAAATACCGGTCAAGCAATTGTGGACGTGGTAATGCGGGTAGACCGCGTGCCGGAACCGGGTGGGGATGTTTTTGCTGCGAAGCATACTTTGCTGGCGGGCGGAGATTTTAACGTTATGGCGGCCGGGGCGCGGGCTGGCGCCAGCGTGGTCTATGCCGGCAGCTATGGCCAGGGGGTTTATGCCGATATTGTGCTGGCTGCCTTGCGGGAAGAAAATATCGAGGTTTTGGCCGCGCCGGTACCGGATATGGACACCGGATTTTGCGTGGCCCTGGTAGATAACCAGGCCGAACGCACTTTTATTTCGACCGTGGGTGCGGAAGGGGTAATAAGCCCGGGTCAATACGCGCTAGCCGCACCCGGCCCGCAAGACGTGGTTTACATTTCCGGCTATTCCTTGGTGCATGAAGCAAACCGAACGGAACTCCAACGCTGGTTGGCGGCCGGGATTTCCGCGCGCGTGCTCTTTGACCCGGCCCCGGTAGTAGCGGAGATCCCCGAGCCGGCCCTCACTGCCGTGCTAGCCCGCGCCGATATTGTGACGGCTAATGCGCGGGAAGCACAGATCTTGCTCACCCGCCTGGGCGCGGCACCGGCCGGCGCGGAAACAGCTGCTGCTCGCGCGGCGCTAGCGGAGCAAACAGATCCGGCCGGCGCGGAAGAAAAACCTACCGAAGCTGTTTTGCTCGGGCGGGCCCGCCAGCTCAGTGCGGCAACCGGTGCGGCGGTGGTATTGCGGGCCGGCGGCGCCGGCGTTGCCCTAGCCCTGCCGGGTAAACCGGATGCCGCAACCTCGCACCTGGCAGATGCTAGGGGAGCGGCAGAAGCTACATGCACGGCGGGAGTTACGGGCGCGGCTGATGCTACTGACGCGGCCGATGTGGCGGGCGCGGTAAAAACTACAGGTACGGCAAAAGTTCCGACCGTACCGGCAACCTCTTTCCGAGGGGGTGGATCTTCGTTCCGAGGGAATAGCTCACCGGAGCAAATCCGGGCGATTTTTGTGCCGCCGCTACGCGTTACCGCTGTTGATACGAATGGTGCGGGCGACGCCCATGCCGGAGTTTTAGGAGCCGGTTTGTGCCGCGGGGAAAGCCTCGGATTAGCCTGCGCCCGGGCCGGGGTGGCCGCCGGGATCGCGGTGACTCGCGAAGGGCCTGCTACCAGCCCGCGGCTGGCAGAACTCAACGCGGCCTACGCGCAGTGGCGTACCGAAATCGGCCCGGAGCGTGCTAACACCCTCGAAACATTTGGCTAAACGCCGGCCACCCAGAAGTCAGCGGCCCGCCGCCCGCACATAGCAGCAGCCCGCAAATAGTAGCGGCTGCCGCTTATGCAATAGCCCGCCGCTTATGCAATAGCCCGCCGCTTATGCAATAGCCCGCCGCTTATGCGGGCGTTGCTTCGTAATCCGTGGGCACCTCGAAATCGGCAGGATCGTAATCGGAAGGGACATCCGTGAGGAGTCCCAAGGGTAGTTGTGCTGCCTCGGAGACATTACGCAAAGGATTGCGGATCTCCGATTCCGTGCCCGCATTCGAAAGTTCCGCGAGAGCAGGCGCAGCGGTAGCTTCGCGCTGACGCTTTTCCAGTTTCAGGCCGAGGATTTCGCGGGGTTGACCTTGCGCCGCACCCACCGGCCGGTATAACAAATGCGAAATTTCGGTTTCTGAAGCATTCCAGGAATGCGTGAAACCAGTCTGAATAAAACCAAGCTTTTCGTAGAAAGGCAACAGCCGGGGCACACAGTCCAAACGGATTTGGCGCAGGCCGCGCTCGCGGGCAATATCATCCAGGATTACAAAAAGCTGGCTGGCCAGCCCGCGCCCGCGATAGTCCGGATTCACCATGAGGGAATGCAAGTAGAGTGCCCGCACGCCATCCGGCCAAATAAGTGGATCTTCTTCTAGGATCCGTACCGCCAGGGCGATATGTGCGCCGTCGCGAATGCACCACCACTCACCATCCGCAACCAGGCGCGCAATTTCCTCCGCTGGCAAAGAACCGACAGGCCACTGTTCAATGCCTTCGGCTGCCATCGATTCCTCGATAACCCTGCGGATACGTGCCAATTCGGGCACATCCGCAGCGGTACACAGAGTCAAAACGGTTTCCATGCTCCACAGGGTACCGGCGTAGCGCCCTCGCCCATAGCCCGCCCGCCGTGAAAATTCCAACTTTGAGCGGCGGGAATAACTCGCTTTTAAGCGAAAATATAAGCATCTGGGTGCCTGCACAGGGGCGCGCGCCTCAGCCACCGAGCGATCTCGGCGCTGGTTTAGCCACCGAGCGCGGTAGAAATTGCCGTATACGCCGAAATTGCCAGCAAAAGTATCCCGAACACCGCGGTTAGTGCCCGGTTGGAAACTTTGCGCGTGAGCGGCCCGCCCAACATTCCGCCGAGCATTGAAGCCGCCGCGAACAGCAACAGTGCCGGCCAGGTTATCCCCGCAAAACCGTCCGGCAACCGTGCCAACAACCCGCTTACCGAAGTGATGACCATAATCAGCAAAGACGTGCCCGCAGCCAGCCGCATCTGCATGCCCATCATCACCAGTGCCGGCACGATAAGGAATCCGCCACCCACGCCAAACAGTCCCGTGAGCAGGCCGGTCACCAAAGCTACCAGTACGGTTTGTAAAATCTTGCGCCACGCGGAAGGGGGCGGGGTTCCCGAGTTTGCGGTATCTTCTGCAGTATTTTCTGCGGGATTTGCGGGGGTGCTTTTACCTGCGCGGGCGGCACGCCACAGCATAACGACGCCGACTACCGCCATGAGCCCGGCGAAAAGAAACATGAGCAGGCGGCCGCTAATCTGCGCGCCGAGGGCCGTGCCGGCAAGCGTGCCGAGAATACTCACCGCGGCGAAAATGAGGCCGCGGCTCCAGGCGACTTCACGGCGTCGTGCCCGGAAAAGTAGGGAACTGAGGGAGGTGAGCCCAACGACCACGAGGGAACCGGCCGCAGCAGTGTGCGGGCTGTAGCCTAAGAAAAATATGAGCGCCGGTACGGAAAGAATTCCACCGCCTGCCCCCAAAGCGCCTACTACGCCGCCAATCAGCAAGCCCACAAGTATCGCTTCCGCAATCAGCATCGGCTGGCCTCCTTTCGCGTGCGCAGCTGACTAGACAGATATCGCCAAGGGTAAATACCTCTAATACAGCCAAAAGGCTAACACTGCCAAAGGTAAATAGCGCCAAAGGCTAGTACTGCCCAGGAATGCAGTTATCGGGGGCAGGATACGCGCCGAAAATGTCTAGTTCGGAAATGCGGGGGAGGAAGGAATAGGACCAGCGGGTAGACGGGTGGGACGTTGCGGGCGTGGCACGCGGCACGGGCGGAAGTACGGCGCCGTTATCGAAAATCGGGAAGAATAGGAACTGAGCGAACAGTGCGGAAACGCTACCGGAAAACCGGGAAGAGAACGTTACCGGAAAACCGGGAAGAGAACGTTACCGGGAAACCGGGAAATGGACGCCGGCTGCGGAAGGCGGCGGAAACGGAACCGGGGTAGGTAGCGGAGAAGAAAACGCTTGGCGATCGGCGTGGCGGAAAGACGATCGGGGGCGGGCCCACGGCAAAGTTGCACGCGGGCACGGGCACTAAATAGAAGTGAGAAGCGAAAATGGAATTTCGGGGCACAACTTTTGACGGATACGGGCGCGAAGTCGGCCACGGCTTGCGGCTCAACAGTGCGGGCGAACTAAGCGAAGTTTTGGAACCCACCGGCCCGGGCGCGCCCGTCGCGCACACTCCGGCGCCGGCCACAACCTCAACTACAGAAACTACAGCAGCCTCCGCGCAGGTAGTGCGCGGGGCTTATATTGTGCCGGGCGTGGTGGACGTACATTGCCATGGCGGCGGTGGGTTCGGATTTTCCGATGATTACGAACCGGCGCAGATCGAAACCGCGATTGCTACGCATCTAGCGGGCGGAACTACCGCCATGTTTGCTTCCTTGGTTTCTTTGGCCGATCCGCTCCCGCAAATTCATGCTTTGGTGCCGTATTGCGAGGCGGGGCACCTAGCGGGCATCCATTTGGAGGGTCCCTATATTTCGGTGGAGAAAAAGGGCGCGCAAAACCCGGCGGTGATTCGCGATGCGAATCTGGAAGAGCTACGTAGCTGGTTGGAAGCCGGGCGCGGGTGGATCAAAACCATGACGATCGCCCCGGAAACCGGGAATGCGCGGGAAGCGGCCAAGCTACTGCTCGAATATGGAGCTGTGCCCAGCTGGGGGCATACGAATGCGGACGGGGAAACCGCGCGGGAACTGCTCGAAGTGACAATTACTGCGGCGGAAGGTCTGCCCGGTTTACGCAACCATCACGTGCCGCAAACTGCTACCCACTTGTTTAATGCGATGCCTGGGATTCAGCATCGGGCTCCCGGCCCGGTGCGCGAATACGTGCAAGCGGCACGGCGGGGCGAAATCGCGGTGGAACTCATCGCCGATAGCCACCATTTGTCTGCGGACCTAGTGGAAGACGTTTACCTCTACCTGGCCGGGCCGGCCTGCGAAGACGCGAAGGCTTGCTGCGGAGATACCGCTGGGCCCGGGGAAGCTCCCACCGGTGAGGAAGCGGAAACTTGCTGCGGAGACGCGAAGGCTTGCTGCGGTGGCGCGAGCGAAGCGGAAATCGTGCCGGGGGCTTTCTTCGTTACCGATTCTTTGGCGGCCGCGGGGCTAGGTTCCGGGCAGTACAAGCTGGGCGGGCTCGACGTCGAAATTCGGGATGGCGTGTGCTACTTGCTGGGCACCAATTCGATTGCTGGCGGGGCATCCGTACTTGCTGACCAGCTCGGACTCTTCGCCCGGCGCGGCCGCCTTTCCTTGCCGCAAGCGATTCGCGCCTGCGTGGCCGGCCCGGTCCACGCCCTTGGGCTCGACGCCGCCACCGGCGTCACGCTCACCTACGAACCCGGGAAGAAACCAAACTTCCTCGTACTCGACGAAGAATATCGCGTGACCCACGTAGTGCGCGAAGGTGAGCTGATTACGGGCCGCTAAATGCTAGTTACAGGCCGCTGAGCTAGAGCGCGCTGATCCCGGATTAGGCACAGGCTTAATCCGGGATCAGTTTTCGTGAAACGCGGGTTTTTAGAGTTTCGGTTTTTAGGGTTCGCGGATTTCGCGGAGTTTGGTTTCGATTAGGGAAAACACTTCCGCCCAATCCGCATCCTTAGCGACGTCGTACTTATCGGTATCTATCCGCATCTTGGGAGATTTATCGTAAGACTCGTACCAGGTGGCATATTCGCGCCGCAAAGTCTTGTAGTAATCGAGCAGGCTCGGATCGTGTTCAATCTGCTCAAAAGGACGGCCGCGGCGGCGAATATTTTCCAGCTCCCGCTCCAGCGAAATATCGAGATAAACCAGCAGGTCAGGAGCCTTTTTAGGCATACCTTCCAGTTCTTCCATCATATTCTCGAGCAGAGAATCGTAAACGGCGAACTCTTCTTCGCTAATATTGCCCGAATCGGTATTTACCTTCGTAAAAATTCGGTCTTCATAAATCGACCGGTCCAGCACGTTATTGTCGTGCACGAAAGCATCTTTAATCGAACGGAAACGACGGTTCAGGAAATGAATCTGCAAAGCAAAAGCATAGCGTTGCGGATTTTCGTAATACTTGACCAGGATCGGATTATCATCCACCGATTCGTAAAAGGCTTCCGAGCCCAAAGAATCGGCGAGTTTCTGGGAATACGTCGTCTTTCCGGAGCCAATAACTCCAGCGAATACAATCACCGTTTGGGGCCGCCTTCCTGCGTGCAATACAAATAAACACGGCCACTGCCGTGGCCGGGAAAACCCGGCCAGTGCCTGGCGCGGCAACCGGGATGCAAAAACGCCGGAGCCCGCACGGCGCGGGCACGGCTCGCCTCGCTTATGGTAATCCAGGCTCGCGCCCAGCGCCGTACCAAGCCCGCCACATTTTTCGGCGGCACCACAGGAAGCGGCCGCCCGCCTGAAAATGTACAGAAAAGCTGTGTGAAAAGCCTTCCAGAAGGCGGGACTTCATTTCCTTGCCGCCACGTGAAATGCCGTGGAATAATAGTTGAAGTTATGCACGGCATAACCGTGTCAGAGTTGACACTCGGGCACCTTTCACTCGGATCGTCCGGCACGTACCTGCCGGTGAAGGGACCATTGTATAAACATGGCTACAGTTACATTTGATCACGCAACCCGTATTTATCCCGGTTCGGATTCTCCGGCCGTAGATAACCTCAATCTTGATATTGCAGACGGGGAATTCCTAGTGCTCGTAGGGCCTTCCGGTTGCGGAAAATCAACGAGTTTGCGTATGCTCGCCGGCCTGGAAGACGTAAATTCCGGCCGCATTCTCATTGGTGATCGCGACGTAACAGACGTTGCTCCCAAGGATCGCGATATTGCGATGGTGTTCCAGAATTATGCGCTATACCCGCATATGACGGTACGGGAAAATATGGGCTTTGCGCTCAAGATCGCCAAGCGCCCGAAGGACGAAATCAATAAGCGGGTGGAAGAAGCTGCCCGTATTTTGGATTTGGAAGCCTACCTGGATCGCAAACCCAAGGCCCTTTCTGGTGGGCAAAGGCAGCGCGTAGCCATGGGCCGTGCCATCGTGCGTAAACCGCACGTATTCCTCATGGATGAACCGCTTTCCAATTTGGACGCAAAACTGCGCGTACAAACCCGTACCCAGATTGCTACTTTGCAACGTTCTTTGGGCACCACCACTTTGTATGTGACTCACGATCAGACCGAAGCGCTAACCATGGGAGACCGCATTGCTGTCCTCAACTTCGGGGTACTCCAGCAAGTAGGTAGCCCGGAAGAACTCTATGCCCGGCCCAAGAATGCTTTCGTGGCTGGATTTATTGGTTCGCCGGCTATGAACCTCGGCGTCTTCCGGGTGGAAGGCGAAGTGGCGAAGGTAGGCAATGGGCATATCCGCCTCCCGCGGGAAGTGATTGACGGCCTGACGGCCGAAGATAATAGCGAAGTAATCATCGGTATTCGGCCCGAAGCTTTCACCGGCCTTACCGAATCCGAAGCGCCCGATGCTTTGCCACTCAAGGTAGAAATGGTAGAAAACCTGGGTTCGGATAACTACGTGTACGGGCAGATTTCCGGGGAAAGCGAGCACAAGTTCGGTTCCGGTGATGATTCCGCACAAATGGTAGTGCGCGTACCTCCGCTCACGGCCCCGCGCATTGGCGAAACCGTGTGGGCAGTGCCGGATACCACGCAGTTGCACTTCTTCCACACCGCCGGTGGCCAAGAACGCATCCTCTAAGGAAAAGTCACGGTAGCGCGCAGCGGGTAACTAGTACGCGGCTGCCAAATAACGCGGCCGGCAAGTAGCGGGCGGCTGCTAAATAGCGCGGCCAGCACGTAGCGTGCGGCTGCTGAATAACGCGGGCGCCTAGACCGTTACATAGCGTGGCCGCCAAGCAATACGGTGTTACGACGCCGGTTTGCACCCGCCCGGGAGGTTTCGGGCCGGTTTGCAAACCGGCGTCGTCCCGTTGGGTGGAAGAAAAAGGTCCAACAAGTGGTCCGGTATGAAATACCTCGATTCGCGGGCGCGCTGGAGCAGGTACCATGGGCGTTATGACCGAACTTGCCAATCAGACCGGGGATATCTTGCGGAGGTTGCACGAGCGCCCGCAGATTCTTGTGGTTTGCACGGGAAACATTTGCCGCTCGCCCATGGGGGAAGTTGTTTTGCGTGAAAAATTGGCGCAGGCGCAGCTGGATATCCGCGTTGCGAGCGCGGGAGTTTCGAATGAAGAACACGGGCGTGGGATCTACCCGCCCGCGCAGCGAGCCCTGAAAGCTCGGGGGTACCCCACCCCGGAGCGCGCCGCGCACCGCGTTACGCAAAAAGAACTTGCCGAATCTGGGCTGATACTCGCTATGACAACCGGCCATGCTCGCGCCCTGAAACGTTTATTGGGCGCGGCCGGCCTAGATGAAGGTGCCATACATTTGTGGCGGGAATTTGACGGTTCCGGCCTGGGAATTTGCCCGCACGGCGTGTTTGGGCCGGGAGGTGTGCTCGAACCGAGCGAGGACGATATTCCCGCCCGGAAACGGCGCAATTCCAGTTCCGATTTCTACTATTCTTCGGGGCGCTGGGACGTATCAGATCCCTGGGGTGGGGCCGACGCCGAATTCGAAAAGACCCTAGACAGCGTCGAACAAGGGGCAAGCGGGATTGTGAACCTCCTGCTCGCCGCACGCGCATAAATGGGTGGGCCCGGCAAGCGGCGCCCCGCCGGCAATAACAAAAGAATTGTGATCGGCTGTGTAGCCGTCTTCGTGCTAGCACTGCTTTTCCTCCTAGCCGCCAAAGCATATTCGGTATATTCGCAAGAAAAGCGTTACACTCCGCGGGAAGTGGCGGAGCAGTACGTGAGCGCGATACGGGACGGCCGGGCCCTCGATGCCCTTGCCCTCTACGATCCATACACAGAAGGTGAAAACCGGGCCCTCCTTTCCAATGAGGTGTACGCGGCCACCCAGCGCCCCAGCTCGCTGGATATTACTGATGTTACGGAAACGCGCAAAGGGGTAGATGTTACCGTCCAGGCGGAACAAAACGGCAAAGCTTATACCGTGGTGATTTCTCTGGCCAAAGCGGAAACGGAAAACTCCTCCCGAACCGAATGGAAAATTACTTCCGGCTTTGCGGGAAGTATTAGGCTCGGCGAAACCGGTAAGGCTCGGCGCGTCAACGGCGTGCTCATAGATACCGCAGACGCCGCTGCGGGCACGGAACTGGCCGCCTTGCCCGGTATTTACAATTTCCAGCCCGCGCACAACGCGGCTAGCGGCGCTACGGACAGTGGCGCTGCGAATAGTGGCGCTGCAAATAGCTCGGATAGTAGCGCCGCGGATAGTAGCGCGGCGAATAGCGGCGCGATTTCTTATGTGACCTGGGAAGGGGATGCCTCACCGGAGGTCATTCCGGCCGGTTCTAATAAACCTGCGCGGGCGCGGATTGATTTGGAAGCGCGCAGCAATGACGCGGCTGGCCAGCGCGCCGTCGAACTGTTCCAAGAACGTATGCGTGACTGTATGGAAAAAACTTCCGCGCGGGCGGGCGGCAAATGCCCGAAGGCTTTGGACGTCTCACCCCTCGGGCAAGTGCAGAACGTGAAACGTACCTGGGTGGAAGAGCCGCGCGTTAGCTACGAGCTTTCCGGTATGGGTGGCAAGGTATTGGTAGAAGGAGGGATCATGCGCGCAGAATACGATTACCGATTCCTCTCGATTGGCGACTGGGAGCGCCAAGACGCCCGCGAAGAAAACATGTTCGGTACGGGGCGGAAACCGGCACGGTTCAATTTTTCCGTGCGCGACGACGGCGCAGTTTACCTCGACTAATACCGCGCCAATCGCGCTACGAGGATCACGCTACGGAGACTATGGGGATCGCGCTACGGAGAGACTACGGGGATCGCGCTACGGAGACCGGAAGAAAGTAACGGGAGAAAGCGAGGAATGAGGAGCTAATGGTACGGCCATATCTGGGAACACACGTGGTGGCGGAAGTGTGGGCGGCGGCCAAACGCGGGGCGAAACGGCCGATTGATCACGTGCGCCGGTGCACTACCGGTTTGCTGTGGGGCCTGCTCGTGGGCGAAGTTGTGGCTTTGATGTGGCTGAATTTCCGGCTTGCTTCCAGCGCGGGAATCACGCTGTTGGTTATTACGCTGCTGCTTTTGGCTGCGCTGGCATCGCCCTGGTGGTTGTGGCGCGATCCGAAACCGGGCCCGGGTGCAGATGTGGTGGCTCGCGTTTTGGGGACCGACGAATCCAGCGGGGTACGGACATACAAGAAAAGCCGCGGGAAAATGGCGGTGTTTCTTCCCGTCGTCGTCCGCCCGGTAGCCGAACAAGATGGTAGCGCCGACTTTCGTACCGTGGTGGCCGCGTACGGCAAAAACGATGGCAGTTTCCACGAATCAGCGCCCGGCACGCTCATGGCCCTACGCCAAATCGAACGCGGCTACGGAGAGCTCGAAAACTCGCCGGAGATTTCTCCGGAACAGCAAGAACTCATAGACAAACTGGCTCGCCGCCCCAAGCTCATGGCCAATAATCCGCCCGTTTTGCCTTTCAAAACCGGTTCCCTGGAACGTTCCGACTGGGTAGACCAACTCGAATGGTGGGGTGGGATTGCGGCCGGCGTGGCGGCCGGCATCGGCCTCGTGATCCTCTGCGGAAACTTCGCCTAACGGGCTTGCAGGGTTCCGGCGTGCAGCCGGCGCGGGACGCCGGAACCGCGGGCCACGGCAGGGCACCTCGCCTAGCGGTGGCGCTAGCGCTCTTCGGTTTCGAGTTCGGCGAGTTTGCGTTCGATCCGTTTCACAGAAACCTTGCCCTTGGTACCGAGCTGCTGAGCGAACAGGGAAACTCGCAGTTCCTCCACCATCCATTTCGCTTCTTCCAAAATCCGGGCGGCCCGCGGCGAATATTCTTGGTACTCCAGTTTTTGCCGGGCACGCGCGATTGCCTCGCGCGCTTCTTGCACTTGCCAAGCCAAAGAATCATCGCCGAGCGGATTATATTGGGCCTTTTCGATCCGGTATTTTGCGGCTTGCAGGTAGCGCGGCAAATCCCAGAACCGTTCCGGCGGGGTAGCGGCCACAAAATTCGGCGGCATCAAAGTATTCATATGTTCGCGTTCATCGGCCACAGTAGCCAACAAAGCCACCGAGGAAGATTCGCGAATCAGCTTCTCCACTTCCGCCCAAGCCTGCGTGGCCTGCGCGGCGCCTTGCGCGAGCAAAAACACTTCGTCTTCAAACTCGTCCCGCGCCCACAAAGTCAATTCCGTGAACTGGCTCCCGGAACGAATATCTGCCACCGTAAGATCCTGGCTTTTCGCCCAGCGTAACGCCAAGTTGCGCGTAGCCGCCCACTGCAAATCCGCCACCAGCGCACTGGTCGAAGCTGCCGGAGAAGCCGCTAACAGCAGCGAAGTTTCCCCATCCCAGCGGGAAGTAATCCGCGCCTCCGGGAGGGCCAAAGTATTCGCCGCCAAACGGATCACGCCGCCGCGGTGTACCCGTACCTGTTCCCCGGGGGAGGCGACGACGTCCAAATACACCTTGCCTTCCCGGTCCGCCAAAGCCGGATAAGCCCGCACCACTGTGCCATGCGGTCCGGCAGTTTCCAATACGAGCGGAAGCTTGCCATCCGCAGCAGAAGCATCCGACGCGGAAGAAAGCGTGGCAGAAGCACCCGTAGCGGAGGAAGGCATGGCAGAAGCACCCGTAGCGGAGGAAGGCGTGGCAGAAGCATCCGACGCGGAAGAAGGCGTGGGCCACTGCGTGAGCGGCTCCTCGCTCTGCGTGGCCACCGGGAGGCTACGCCGCGCTTCGTCTAGAGCTTGGGCCACGGCCCCGGCCACCACGGTTTCTACCGCGTGCTGGGATTGCGGGGCCAGATCGTGCTTGAGTTTTTCTAAAGAACTACCTTCCTCGAGGACGGCACCCCGTTCAGACACAATCCGGAAATGCATCCGCAAATGCTCGGGCAAATCCAGTTCCGCCCAGGCGGCGTCGTCGATCTCTACGCCCCGCAAACGCAAAGCGACCTGCGTGAAAGCTTCCCGGAAACTCGGAGCACCGGCCTGCCCGTGGGCCACATCCTCCCACGCGGGTAAGAGCGGCAAGATTTCGCGCGCAGTATCGGGGGCGGGAACCAGTTGGCGGCGCACGCGTTTCGGTAGACCGCGGATCGTGCCGATCACAAGCTCATCGAGCATTCCGGGCACGAGCCAATCAAAACCGGCTTCCGTAACCTGCGGCAATACCGAAACCGGGATTTCCACAGTGATTCCATCCGCGTAAGAATCCGGGGAGAAACTATATTCCAGCGGGAAGGTTAGTTCGCCTTGCTGCCACTGGCCCGGATAGTCGTCTGCCGCGGCGCTTTGCCCGCCCAGTAAGAATTCTTGCGTGAAATCCAGAAGATGTTCGTTCTCTTGGCGGGCTTTCTTCCACCAAGAATTAAAATGCCCGGCAGAAACCACGTGCTGGGGGATCCGCTCCGCATAAAACTTGGCCCGCGCAGACTCATCAGCCACCAGCCCATGTTGGCGTAGTTTCGATTCGGTTTCATATGCCTGGGCAAGTGCTTCCTGGTTGCGGTCTTGGAAATCGTGCCGGCCGCGCCAATCACCTTCCACCAGAGCGTGTTCAATAAACATGCTCCGGGCAAGTTCTCGGCCGCCGGGCGTACCGGTTTTGGAAAGCAAAACCGGCCGGTCAGCAATGAGCGTGAGCCCATACAGGGTCACTTTTTCTTTGCACATGGCGGCCCCGGCGCGGCTGCTCCAATACGGGTCTGAATAGGAGCGGCGCACCAGATTCTTCGCGGCCGGTTCCACCCATTCGGGTTTGATGGCCGCCACCGTGCGCGCAAACAGGCGGGAAGTTTCCACCAGTTCAGCGGCCATGACCCAGGCCGGGGTGCGCCGGTGCAAACCAGAACCGGGCCAAATCACAAAATGCGTGCCCCGCGCCCCGGCATAATCGCGCGTGCGTTCCCGATAGTTCCCAATATTCGAAAGCAAACCCACCAGTAAAGACCGGTGGATAGCGCCCGCTTCCGGAGTATCGGCGCTCCGGCCCAAAGTGCGGCAAGCTTCCGCCACCGCGGCCGCTTGCGGCGTACCTCCCGGATTACCCGCGCCAAGATCATTAGTAATCGCCTCCTGTATCTCGGCAGGACTGGGCAGAGCCAAACGGCGGATTCTGATTCCTAACGGGCGGCACATTTCTTCCAGTTGGTTTACGACGTCGCACCACTCCCGGAAACGCAGATAGTTCAGAAACTCGGCACGCATGAGACGCCGGAAAGCAGCGCCCGAAAGTTCGCGTTGCTGGGTGCGCAGGTAACGCCACAAAGTGAGGTAGGAAAGGAAATCGGAAGAAGCAGCGTTGAACCGGGCATGATACTGATCGGCCGCTTGCCGCTTTTCGGTGGGCCGTTCCCGCACGTCTTGCACGGAAAGTGCGGCCACGATAACCAGCACTTCGGAAGCACAACCGTTACTTTCCGCTTCGATCAACATGCGGCCCAGCCGCGGGTCGATCGGGAGGCGGGCGAGCCGGTGCCCAACCTTCGTGAGTTTGCGTTGGCCGCCCCGCGAGGCCGGGGTAATCGCATCAATTTCTTCCAATAGTTGGACGCCGGCCGCCACGGCTTGCCGTTCCGGCGGGTCAATGAACGGGAACTCTTCCACGCTTCCCAAGTTGAGGGAAAGCATTTGCAAAATCACGCTGGCCAGGGAAGTACGCTGAATTTCCGGTTGCGTGAACTCGGGGCGCGCCTGGAAATCTACTTCCGAATAGAGGCGGATCGCAATTCCATCTTCCACCCGCCCGCACCGGCCCGAACGCTGATTAGCGGAAGCTTGGGAAATCGGTTCAATGGGAAGCCGCTGCACCTTGGTTTTATTCGAATACCGGGAAATGCGGGCGGTTCCCGGGTCGATCACGTACTTGATGCGCGGCACGGTAATCGAAGTTTCGGCGATATTCGTGGCCAAAATGATACGCGGGAGCGGGCCGGGGTGGAAAATCCGGTTCTGCTCCTGATTAGACATGCGGCCAAAAAGGGGCAGCACTTCCACGGCGCCAGGCACTGAAGATTTCTCCCCCGGCGCCACATATTTGGGTCCGAACTCGTCTTGGAAAGCGCGCACGGTATCCCGAATCTCGCCCTCCCCGGAAAGGAAAACGAGAATATCTCCCGGCCCTTCCGCCAACAGTTCTTCCGCGGCCTCAATAATGCCGGTGACCTGGTCTTTTGCGTCCGCCCGGCCGGGGGTAGCAGGTTTGTTTACCGCGGGGGTAGCGGCCGTGGGTCTGTTTGCCGCGGGCGCAGTACCGACGCCGCTGGCAGAGCGGTTCGCAGCGTTCCCGGTAGCACGGTCGGTGCCGGGGTGTGCGGCGTCGTGCTCGGGAGCGGGCGTGAGTTCATCTTCGGGGGCGAGCGGACGATAGCGGATTTCTACCGGGTAGGTACGCCCGGAAACTTCGACGATCGGTGCCAGCTCGCCGGCCTTCCCGCGGTATTGGTGCTGGCCAAAATGCTCCGCGAACCGGCGGGTATCAATCGTGGCGGAGGTGATGATTACTTTAAGGTCGGGGCGTTGGGGGAGGAGGCGAGCCAGGTAGCCGAGGATGAAGTCGATATTGAGGGAGCGTTCGTGCGCTTCGTCGATGATGAGCGTGTCGTAGCGTAAAAGTTGCGGGTCGGACTGGATTTCGTTGAGGAGGATCCCGTCCGTCATAAGTTTCACGAGAGTTTCACGTGAAACTTCTTCGGTGAACCGCACTTGGAAACCGATCGTTTGGCCTACTTTTTGGCCAAGTTCGTGCGCGATGCGTTCCGCTACGGATCGGGCCGCGATACGGCGCGGCTGGGTGTGGCCGATCATTTTTTCGACGCCGCGGCCCAGCTCCAAACAGATTTTGGGCAGCTGCGTGGTTTTCCCGGAGCCGGTTTCGCCCGCCACAATCACCACTTGGTTTTCGGCAATGGCCTGCTTGATCTCTTCCCGGCGCGCCGAAACTGGAAGTTCGGCCGGGTAGGTGATTTCGGGCAGGGAGGCGCGGCGCGCCGCGATTTCTTGCGGGCTAAAAGCGCGCGGCACGCGCGGGCGGCGTGCCTGGCCCTGGCCGCTGCTCTGGCCTTTGCCCCGAGCTTTACGGCGGCGCTGGCCCGGCCGGCCTGATTTTTGGCCGCGGCTAGTTGGCGGCTGTTCGTGGCTGGTTTGGCTCTGGCCGGTTTTACTGCGGCCGCGGTTAGTCGGCGGCTGCGTGCGGGGAACCGGCTTTTGACCGCGGTGGGACTGGCCGCGCGAGCGTTGATCGCGTGGATTTTGGCTGGTTTGCATATTGCGGCGGGCGGGACGCTCGCCAGAAAGATCGGATTCGTGTGTCATACCTGCCGGCATTATCCCACGCCCAGCCCAGAACTCCTAGATTATCCGGCGAAGGGAACACCGCGCGCCGCGTGCGAGCTGGCCGGCGTGGCTGCTAGTAGCGAGCCGTCTAGTTTGAGGAACAGGTGCCGCGCACGAGCTGGCCGGCGCAGCAAATACTGCTTACCTGGTAACCGCGGATTTAGTGGCTGGCAACCGGAACCGCGGAATTGGTGTTTGGTGGGTAGAACCTAAACCGCGGAATTAGTTGTTTGGCGGGTGGAACACAAACCGCGGAATTGGTTGTTTGGCGGGTGGAACACAAACCGCGGAAATGGTTGTTTGGCGCGCAGAGCACAAACCTCGGAACTGGTGGGGAGCAGTGGGTTCCGCAGAGTGTGGTACAGGTAGCGCGAGTGGTTTCTCACCCGGCCGGTAGAGTTTGGGTAGATTGCGAGAACTGCGAGATAACGGCGGAATAATGCGGCGGGATGCGAATTAGCCGCGTGGCCGCTACGGAAAACCCTGTGAAGGAGGGCCGATGATAAGGAAAGTACTGGGGATTGTTATCACCGTGCTACTTGTGGCCTTCGTGATATGGACGGTTAATCCGGCCTGGTTCGGCCCGAAATTTGCCGAACTTGCGCTCACCGCTCCTGCCGCCCAGGTTATTGCCATGCGGGGGATGATCACGGTGGGATTCGTAGCGCTCGCGGCCATCTTTGCACTTTTTGGGGCGGTGTTCCGCGTACTGCGCGGGCGCGGCACCATGAGCCTCACCCTCGCCGTCGTGTTCCTAGCTGGAGCAGTTTTCCACGGCCTGGTGATATTTGACCGGGGGTATAGCGCTCCGGCGTCGGAAACTAGTGAACCGCTACTACAAACCGCGGCCGCGGGAGACCTCACCACTTTGCAATACAACACGCGCGGCGGGAATGTGCCGCTCGATAAAATCGCGGAACTAATCGTAAACAACGACGTCAAAGCGGTTTCGCTCCCGGAAACTTCCACCGAATACGGCCGCGAATTGGTGGCGCAATTAGCCGCCCAGGGCCTGCATTTCCAGCAGTTTGACCACAATATTTCCCGGTATGAATCCGATTGGTACTCCACCGTTTTGCTAATTTCCGCGGATCTTGGCGAATACGCGGAGGTTTCGGTGCCGGGGGCCGATGGGAACGCCGCGCGTTATATCGTGGCAGCCGCCCCGGTGGCTGGAGTCAGTGCCACGGCACCCGAATTTGTGGCCGCACATCCAATCACGCCGGTGCAAAAACTTATGGAGCAATGGCGGACCACTACCGGGGTGCTGTATGAGCTGTGTACGAGCCAGCCAGAGGCCATAATCATGGGGGATTTCAATTCCACTGCAGACCACCAGCGCTTGGCCGGCTATAGGAGTTGCCATGATCTGGGCCGGCAGGCTGGCATTGCTGGAACCGGAACCTGGCCCACGGTGCTTCCTGCCTTCCTGGCTTCTCCGATTGACCGCGTTATTACCGGTTCGGAAAACTGGCAGGGCGTAGCCGGGCAAGTGGTAGACGCGGGCGGCTCGGACCACCGCGGGATACTGGTCCGCCTCCGCGCCAAATAAAGACTAGCCGCCGCCAAAGCTATCCGCCGCCAAAGCTATCCGCCGCCAAAGCTATTCGCCGCTAAAGCTATCCGCCGCTAAGCGCGCCGGGAAACAGGCCTATTGTTTGGTTTGGGTGCGATTTGTAGAACGTTCCCGCCTGGGAGGGGTTCTAGCAACTAAACTTTCGTTGTGTCCATAGATTTGTCTGCGCTATACCCGGTTGTTTTCAACACCTTGGATATCGGTGGGGTATTTGTGGCGGCCGTGCTTGGGGGCATGGTAGCGCGCGAGAAACACTTCGACGCCGTGGGTTTCGTGGTGGTGGCGATTATGAGCGCGCTCGGCGGCGGCATGATCCGCGATGTCCTCATCGCAAATGGCCCGAACCTGCATCAACCGCCCGTTGCCCTCACCAATCCGCTGTATTTACCAATGGCTTTGTTGGGCGCCGCGGTGGCGTACCTGATCCGCGTGCACGGGAAGTGGATTATGCGTTCCATGACGGTTATGGACGCTTTCGTTATTGGGGCGTGGACCGCTACCGGGGTAACGAAAACGCTCGACGCCGGTTTTTCTTACGTACCAGCGGCGATGATGGGCGTTATCACCGCGGTGGGTGGCGGGATGGTCCGCGATATTATGGTGGGCCGCACGCCCGTAATTTTCGGCGGTAATACTTTATATGCCACGGCTTCCGTGATTGGCACTATTCCCGCCTCGATTTTCTGGTATGTGCATATGCCGAGCGTGGGCATGGTGGTTACTACGTGCATTACCGCGGGAGTGGCGATTTTGGCCCGCTACCGCGGATGGAAGCTGCCGCAAAATCGGGACTATTCGGTGAACGATACGCTGGCGAAAGTTTCCAGTTCGCTCAGTGCCCGGCTGGCGGTGCTTCGTTCGGAGGAGCGCCGCGCGCAAGTTAGAGCCGAACGGCAGGCGCGGGCCACTCGCCGGCGCAACCAATCAAAACGGTCTTTACGGCAAATGGCTCAGCATCGCAAGACCCAGCAAAACAACAAATCCACGCAAAACAATAGTGGTGAAAACTCGCGGAAAAATCGCAATGCTGAAAACCGCAATGCTGAAAGCAGCTAGCCACCAACCACGCGGGCACCAAGTACTCGGGCACCAAGTACGCGGGGTTTAGCCACAAACTACGCGGGCATCAAGTACGCGGGCGTGGCTGAACCTGCCCCAAGTACGGGAGTCGGCAGTTGCCGGGTTAGTAGATGGCAACCCGGCCGCGGTGGGTATCGACGACGTCTATATCGGCGTCGAAAACATTGGACAAACGGCACGGGCTCATGATTTCTTCCGGGGTGCCGGAGTCACACACCACGCCATCACGTAGGGCAATAATTTGGTCCGAATACCGGGAAGCAAAATTGATGTCGTGCAAGACGAGCACGATGGTGCGGCCCAGTTCATCGGCGGCGCGGCGCAAGTGCCGCATCATGTGTACCGAATGGGAAATGTCGAGGTTGTTGAGCGGTTCGTCCAAGAGTACGAAGTCGGTTTCTTGGGCGAGCACCATGGCCACATAGGCACGTTGCCGCTGCCCGCCCGAAAGTTGGTCTAGATAGCGGTCTTCGAGTTTGCCGAGCTGCAAGAAATCAATATAGCGAGAAATGATTTCTTCATCTTCCGGGGTGAGCCGGCCCTTCGAATACGGGAAGCGGCCAAATCCCACCAGCTGGCGCACGGTAAGCCGAGTAACGAAGTGGTTTTCCTGTTTGAGGATCGCCAAGGTGCGGGCGAAACGATTCGAGTTCGCCCGGGTCACGTCCATTCCTGCTACCTCAATGCGGCCCTCATCGAAAGGTAAAAGTCGGCCGATCATGGTGAGCAAAGTGGATTTGCCGGCCCCGTTCGGGCCGATCAAAGAAGTGAGGCCGCCCGGTTTAATTTCCAGGTCAAAAGGCCCGATCACCACATCCGAACGGTAGCGTTTCACCACGCCTTCCACACAAATGCCAGAGCTTGGGCCTGCAGCGGGCTGGGCAGAAACCGCGGAATCGGTGTGCGGGGTGGAGGAGGGAGCGGGGGATACGGCGTCGTGCATGATTTACAACCTGCCTCTCTTAAGAACGACGATGAGGAAGAAAGTGCCGCCAACGAGTTCGATAATGATAGAAACCACGCCTTCCGCGTAGAACACGTTTTGCATAATCACGTAGGCACCCACGAGCAGGGTATAACCGATCGCTACGACCATCGGGAAGAGGAACCGGTGGTCGTAGGTCTCGGCAGCTTGATAGGTCAGGGTGGCGGCGAGGAAACCGAAGAAGGTCATGGGGCCCACGAGGGCCATAGATACGGAGACGAGCATGGCCACTAAAGTCAGCGTCCACATCAAGGCCCGCGTGTGGTTCACGCCCAGGTTGATAGCGACGTCGCGGCCCAGCGAAACCGTGTTGAGCCGGCGTGCATACACAAACAGCAATATTGCGGCCACGGTAGCCAGGCCGATCGCGGCCGGTAGTTCATCGGTTTTTGCATTCGCGATCGAACCGAACATGCGGGCGCTCAACACATCAAACTCGGAAGGGCTAAGCAACCGCTGAATAAAAGTAGAAAGGGAACGCAAGCCGGTGCCAATAATGATCCCGACCAGCAACATAATGTGCAGGTTCCCCATTCTTCCGCCCAACAGCCAGCTGTAGAGCGCCACGGCTAGGGCCACCATGAGAGCTACTTGCGCGAGGAATGCCCCTGTGCCTTGGAAAGCCACAAACCCGGCCACCCCGAAGATGAAAATCACGCTCGCCTGCAAGGCTGAATATAGAGATTCAAAACCCATAATCGCCGGGGTCAAAATGCGGTTATTCGTCACGGTTTGGAAAGCCAATGTAGACATACCCTGGCAGACCGCCACGAGCAACATAACGACCAGGGTTTTAGCGCGGCGGTTCGCAATAATCGTCCACGCCTGCGTGCCCGGCTCGGCAATATTGCCAATAGTTACGTGCAAAACCGAAAAAACCAGGCCGGCAATAATCATTGCCACCAATATCGTCCAGTAAATAATCCGGGCGCGCCGGCTCGCAAAAGTTGCGGTGCCGCGGCGCGGGCGGGCGGGAGCCGGAGCTTGGGTGGCTGCTGGATTCTGGGCGGCTGCCGCGGTTTTCTGGGTAGGCGCGGGCGGATTTGCCTTTGCGGCGGTAGTCGAAGTAGTGGCCGGTGCGGCGTCGTCGTACTTTTTCACTGCAACCTCCCCCGGCGCGAAACGATAAGCAACACGAAAACGGCGGAGCCCAAAATCCCCAAAATGAGCGAAACGGGGATTTCGAAGGGGGCGATGAGTGTGCGCGAGAGTAGATCGCAAGCAGTGATCGTGGCCGCACCGCCCACGCATACCCACGGAAGATTCGAGCGCAGATCATCCCCGCGCACTAAAGAAATCACGTTCGGCACGATGAGTCCGAGGAAGGGCAAGTTTCCTACCACCACGGTGACCACGCCGGATGCGGCAGCCACCACCGCGGTTCCGGCGAGCATCATCGCGTTATAGTTCAGGCCCACGTTGGTGGCGACGTCGCTTCCCAGCCCGACGACGGTAAGACGGTCGGCGAGGAGGAAAATCAGCACGGTGACCACGAGCGCAATCCACAGCGGTTCATAGCGGCCCCGTACCATCGGCGCGAAACTGCCTTGGAACCAGGTAGAAAGGTTTTGCAAAACGTCGAAACGCAAAGCAAGGAAAGTAGAAATAGAGGAGACGACGGCGCCGATCATCATGCCAATAATCGGGACGATCACGGAACTGCGCAAAGTTACGCGGCGCAAAAATAGCAAGAAAATAAGCGTGGCGGCGAAAGCAAAAATAATCGAGCCGAGCATACGCGTCACCACCGAAGCGTCCGGCCACAGCAGCATTACGATCAGCAAACCTAAACCGGCCCATTCGGTAGTGCCGGTGGTGGAAGGCTCCACGAATTTATTTTGGGTAAGGAGCTGCATTACCAAGCCGGCCAGGCTCATGGCGATACCGGAAAGTACCAGCGCGGCCGTGCGGGGGAAGCGCGTAATCCAAAACATTTCCTGCCCGTCTGGCTGGGAAAGATCATAAGCGCCGGTAGTGAGCGAAAGGTAGAGCAAACCCACGAGGGCAATACAAGCGATAAGGAAGCTCCACCCGAGTGGCCGGCGCGAAGAACGCGGCGGTGTGGTTTTGGTTTTAGCGGGTGCGAGAGCGGCGTCCGTGATAGAAAATCCTCTCCAAATATGTGCCGGAGGCTAACGTGCCGGTAAGGCGGGGTTAGCCGGCCAGCCAGGGCGGGGTTAGCCGGCCAGCCAGGACGGGGTTAGCCGGTGGCAGAGTTGGCGTGGTAGCGGGCCCGCTACGGCGGTGCCGGGCAGGCCCGCAACACGTGCCGGCAGGCCCGGGCTCGATAGTGGCGAGATGCCTGAATCCGAGCCCGGGCCGGGAACCGGTGCCGGCAACCCTTCGCCTAGCCGAGCTTGGCTAGATCGTTGAAGATCTCGATGAAGGTTTGGATGCCTTCATTGGTGTAGGTATCGGCCGGGGCAACATAGATATTGCCTTCCTTTACGGCCGTGACATTGCTCAGTGCCTGCGAGGTCTCTACGAGTTCGCGGCCCGGCACCGACTTCTTCGCTTCGCCGTCCTTCTTCTTATCGGAATCGCCCACGGCGGCGTCGCGATCCAAGATCATGATCCAATCCGGATTGGCCTGTGCGATAGCTTCTTCAGAGATTTCGTCACCCTTGTGGTCGTTGGTGCCGCTCTCCAGCGAAAGGGCGGGTTCCCAACCAAGCAGGTTATACAGCGGGCCGTAAACGCGGCCCACATCCGGATCCAAGAAACCGATCTTGCCACCGGAAGTATTCACGGAAAGCACCTTCGTGCCCTGCTTGTAGCCAGCACGCGCATTTTCGATCGACGCATTGAGATCGTTGATCAGCTTGGCGGCATCTTCTTCGTGCCCGAAGATCTGTCCCAGCGTGAGTACGTCTTGCGCCAAACCATCCACCAAGATTTGGCCGGATTCGCCAGCCTTCGGATCGGTGGCCTTGGCGGGCAAGTCCACGTTGAGGTCCAAGATTTCGGCATTCGGTGCGGCGGCCTTGATGTCGTCATAATGCTGGGCGAAACGCTGCCCCACCAGCACGAAATCCGGATCCGCGGCGGTAATCACATCGTAATTAGGTTCGCGGTGGTTTCCGACGTCCTGCACCGAATCATCGCTCTTCCAACCAATCGTGGAAGGCGTTACCTTCTTGGGGATAGCTACCGGCTTGATACCCCAATCTTCCAGAGTCTCGAAGGTGCGGTTGTCCAGCAACACGACCTTGCTCGGATTCGGCGTAATCTTTTGCGTGCCGTGCGCGTCGGTCACCTCGATCTTCCCATCCGCATCTACCGGGTTGAGCTTTGCCTTGGCAACGCCATCGGCAAGTTCTACCGTGGCTGCCTCGCTAGGTGCGCTGGTTTCCGCGGCCGGAGCGGAAGCGGTAGGAGCGTCCTGGGTCTTATCGGCGTTTGTGCAACCCGTAAACGCAAGGGAGACGGCGGCGATTGCGGCAACGATGCCGAACCGTGCTTTCTTCATAGTGTGTCCTTTTCCTATTATCTTTCCTCGCGCAAGGTGCGCGAAAACTGGCACAATGGCTCGCGTGTTCGCGAGCCGGCGTGCACTTACGTACACTTTCCAGCAATATGCAGTTAAGGTTAGCCAAACCTAACCTTTCCTGTATGTGATCTGTGGCAAGTTTTGGTCAAGTAGATGGCGACACCTATCACGCAAAGCCCGGTAGGGCGCGGTTTTTAACGTTACGGCTTGGCGTAGCGGCCCGCGCGGCGAGGCCTGCTAGCGTAGGAATAGCCAGAATCAAAAACTGTACGGGTCGCGCGCCGGGCGAGTGGCTCAGTTCAGAAAGAGCCAGTTCAGAAAGGAACTGTGTAATGAAGCGGTTCATCGCCGGCCTCGTAGCTATGCTCTTACCCCTCGGGCTTACCGCAGGGTGCGTAAAGGGTGGCGGGGATGCGGGGCCTGCCACCTCAGATCCGGCGGCGCCAGTAACGACGACGCCGTCCGCGCCGTCCGCACCCGCCGCGGACGGGTTTTCTTGGGCGGGTGAACCGCGTGAGATTTGGCGTTGGAACGCCGGGGCCGCGGGCAGTGAGCCCGCCAGCACTGATGCGGCAAGTGCCTTACCTGGCTTGCAGTATGTGCGCGTTTCGGCAGACCAAAAATACCTGGAAGTCTGGGATGGGTCCGGCGACTATGCGGTAATCGACCCGAAAACGGGCGAGCCGGTTACCGGCGCGGAACAGGCAGCTGACGCGGGCCAGGTAGCTGACGCGGGCCAGGCAGCTGACGCGGGCCAGTCTGCTGACGCGGGCCAGTCTGCTGGCGGGGAGCAGAAAGCTGGAGGGGAGCAGAAAGCTGGCCCGGAGCTTGCAAACAATTCGGCGCCAAAACCGGCCAACAACGGAGCTGCGGAAGATCTGCAGCTGCCGGCAAATGATGCTGCGGCCGCGGCGCTGGCCGGGAAAGAACGTATTTGGCGGCTGCGCGAAGGCGGGTGCATCGTCGTCGCGCCTGTGGCCACCGAACCGGGTGGGGAAGAAAAGCAGGGCGCGCAGGCACCGGGCTGGTACTTGGCACGTTTTGACCAGGACGGTGGGGAAGCAAGGTTCCGCGTGGAAAGCGGGGCAGCACGGTTCCGCGTGGAAAGCGGGGCAGCTACGTTGCGGGCGGCGGCTTTCAATGCTGGTTCCCAGCAGGTCATGGTGATAGATAAAACCGATCCGGATGCGGAAGGGCAAAGTAAATGGCATTTGTATGATGCCAAGACCGGCGATCAGGTTGCGGAAGGGGAAATTAGTTTCGCGGCGAATAAGTCGATTGTGCCGGTGGTGGGCGGGTTCTGGATTCCCAGCAATGGTTTCTATATTGAGGAAAGCGGGAAAACTGGGAAGACGGAAAAGAACAATGCTTCGGAAGTGTTGGTTGCGGTAAATGAGGAACAAGAACCGGCGATCAGTATTTATGATGGCTTCCAGGCAGCTTCTGACTTTTTAGCCGATCCGGATATTCGCGATAAACATTTGGCTATCGATATTTCCTCCAGCGAGGCTATAACTTATGCGCCTGATGAACCGGTGGCACCGAGCCGAGAAGTTTCTTTCTCCAGCTGGCGCTACAAGGTGCCGATTCCGGACGCAGATAAATTGCCGGACCCGCAACAAATGCAATTTGTAGTCAAACAAGCCCCGCGCGATTTCCACGGCTTTACGTATACGGTAGCGCCCAAGCCGGGCAGCGTGGCTGGTAGCGGCAATGCTGATAGCGCGGCTCGTGAGGTGCCAACCGATGACGCAAGTGGCAATACAAACAGTGCACCCGCCAGCAGTAAAGCTGGCAGTAAGGCCGGCGGACCGGCTAACGGAGTAGCTGGAACGGTCCGATACTGGCAGGTTGGCAAAGGTGGACATATTGCTTGGTCTTTGCCGGGCAATGAAGTCTATTTTGCTGGCGACCACATGATTATTCGCAATGGCGACGAACTCATTGGCTACACGAACGCGCAGTAAGCGCGCGGCAATGGACACGCGGCTGTGAAGAACGTGGCAGTGAGCGCGTAGTTTTATGCGCGGTGAAATAAGGCGTGCGGCCCCCGGATTTTCCGGGGGCCGCACGCTTGCGATGAGCTCAAGCTATTAGCTCAACAATGGCCCGGGGCTGGCTCAGCAATAAATGGCCCAGGGTTGGTTTAGCAATAGCTCAGTGTTGGTTTAGCTCCACTGTTCTTCGGGGCGGCCTGGTTCTGCCCAGAGGGTGTGGAATACACCCTCGCCACCGTCAATGCGCTTGTAGGTGTGAGCACCGAAGAAGTCCCGCTGGCCTTGGATGAGATTGGCCGGCAGTTTCTCGGCACGTACGCCGTCGTAATACGAAAGCGAGGAAGCGAAAGCGGGGATCGGTACGCCGGTTTGTGCGGCGAAGGCGACGATCCGGCGCCAGGAGGGCAGGGCCTGCGAAATCTCTCCGAGGAAGTATTCATCGGCGAGCAGTAGCGGCAGGTCAGGCTGGCGTTCGTAGGCTTCGGTGATGCGGCCGAGGAACTGGGCGCGGATAATGCAACCGGCGCGCCAGATGCGGGCCATCGCGCCCAGGTCAATATTCCAAGTGAATTCTTGGGAGCCCTTGCGGATCAGTTCGAAACCTTGCGAATAGGCAACCATCTTGGAGGCATAAAGGGCCTGGCGGATGTCTTCCACGAACTGGGCGGGGTCGGAAACTTCGCGTGTTTCCGCCCCGGCCGGCAAAACTGCTTGCCCGGCCGCGCGTTCTTCCACATCTCCCGAAAGTGAGCGGGCGAAAGTCGCTTCGGCAATCCCGGTGGCGGGCACGCCGAAGGACGCAGCATTCTGTACCGTCCACGCCCCAGTACCCTTTTGGGCGGCCTGGTCGAGGATCATATCGACCAGCGCGTTGCCCGTCTTGGCATCCTGCTGGTGGAGCACTTCCGCGGTGATCTCAATCAGGTAAGAGTTGAGTTCCGTCTTGTTCCACTCGGTGAACACGTCACCAATCTGGGAGGCAGACCAGCCCAAGCTCTTACGCATCAGATCATAAGCTTCGGCAATGAGCTGCATATCGGCATATTCGATCCCGTTATGCACCATCTTTACGAAGTGGCCGGCACCATCCGGGCCCACGTAGGTGCAGCACGGCGAACCATCTTCGGCCTTCGCGGAAATCTTTTCAAACATGGGGCCCAAACGGTCATACGATTCGCGGGTACCACCTGGCATGATCGACGGTCCCCACAGGGCGCCTTCTTCACCACCGGAAACCCCTGCCCCCACATAGTGCAAGCCGCGTTCCCGAATTGCTGCTTCCCGCCGCCGCGTATCGGTGAACAGGGAATTGCCGCAGTCGACGATAATATCGCCCTCTTCCATAAGTGCAGCAAGCTGTTCAATAACCGCATCGGTAGCGCTCCCGGCCTTCACCATAATGATGGCGACGCGCGGTTTGGCGAGGGAAGCAACGAAATCTTCCATAGAAACAGACGGATAGAAATCGCCTTCCTTCCCGTGGTTTTCCATGAGCTTTTCGGTGCGCCCAACCGAACGGTTATGCACGGCTACTTTGAAACCGTTCCGAGCCAGGTTGCGGGCCAGATTTGCCCCCATAACTCCCAGGCCAGTAACGCCAATGTCCGCAATGCCAGCGGGCGGTGTAGTAATGGACATAAAACTCCTCGTGTTGGGCGGGCAATCCCGCGTCTTTCCGGGGCCGTGTGGCAGTGCCGCGCGGCGCTCCCTTTAGTTTACGGCTAAGCAGGTGCGAAGGGCACGGTTCGGATGTAATACGCGCGATGTGAAAGATCGCGGCATGCAAAGTCGCGGTTCGGATGTAATGCGCAGGGCGTGCAAGGTCGCGGTTCGGATGTAATGCGAGGGCGCGGTGTGAAAGGGCACGGTGCGAAGGGGAATGGAGCTGCGCGCGGCGCCATACCGTGTGCAGCGCGGGCCGGTAGCGAGAAAGCCGGCAGCCGTAGCCAGCTAACGAAAACAAAAGGGTGCCGGCAGTATCCGAAAACACTGCCGGCACCCTGCATTAGCCGGTGTGGCCGCTGCTTACCCTTCGAGGGCGGCGTTCACCACTTCCTTGGCTTCGGCCTGCACCTGGGCCAAATGTTCGGGGCCCTTGAAGGATTCGGCGTAGATCTTGTAAACATCTTCGGTGCCGGAGGGGCGGGCGGCGAACCAGGCGTCCGGCGTCGTCACCTTTAGGCCACCGATTGGCTCGCCATTACCGGGAGCATTTACGAGCTTTTCGGTAATTGGTTCGCCGGCCAGTTCGGAGGCGGTCACGTCTGCCGGGGAGAGAGCCTTGAGCTTCGCCTTCTGCGGCTTGGTGGCCGGGGCATCCAAGCGGGCGTAGGCCGAATCGCCATACTTTTCCACCTGTTCGCGATGCAACTGGGAAGGCGATTTGCCGGTTACCGCGGTAATTTCTGCGGCCAGCAAGTTCAGCACAATGCCGTCCTTGTCCGTGGTCCACACGCTGCCATCCTTACGCAGGAAGGAAGCGCCGGCAGATTCTTCCCCGCCAAAACCGATCTCGCCGGTAAGCAGGCCGGGCACGAACCACTTGAAGCCCACAGGTACTTCCACAAGTTCGCGGCCAATACCTGCCACCACGCGGTCAATGAGGGAGGAAGAAACGAGGGTCTTACCCACATTCGTATCCTTGCTCCAACCGGGCCGGTGCGTGAAGAGATATTCGATGGCCACCGCCAGATAGTGATTTGGGTTCATGAGCCCACCATCGGGCGTGACGATCCCGTGGCGATCAGAATCGGCGTCGTTCCCGGTAGCCAGATCGTAGGGCGCATTGCCTTCTGCATCCGGTTTCATTTGCGCTACCAGCCCGGCCATGGCGGAAGGGGAAGAACAATCCATGCGGATCTTGCCATCCCAATCCAGGGTCATGAAGTACCAGGTGGGATCGACGGTGGGATTGACGACCGTCAGATCAATCCCGTAGTGGTCTGCAATAGCCTGCCAATATTCGGTAGAGGCCCCGCCTAGCGGATCGGCGCCAATCTTCACGCCAGCCTTGCGAATCGCTTCGAAATCAATGATCGTTTCGAGCGCTTCGACGTACCGCTGGCGGAAATCGTAACTACCGTAATGTTCGCTGGTGATTGCCTGCTCGTAGGGGAGACGTTTGACGTTTTCCTGCCAACCCTGCCGCAAAATTTCGTTCGCGCGGTCCGCGATCCACCCGGTAGCGTCCGTATCTGCGGGGCCACCGTTGGGCGGGTTGTACTTGAAACCACCGTCGCGCGGAGGGTTGTGGGAAGGGGTGACGACGATGCCGTCCGCCAGCCCGGGCCCCGAGGTCCGCAAATTATGCGGGGCCCCATTCGCTTCCAAAATGGCTAGCGAAACCGCGGGCGTGGGAGTCCACGAACCACGTGCGTCAGCCAGCACATTCACCCCGTTGGCGATCAGCACCTCAACCGCGGTTTTTTCCGCCGGTGCGGAAAGCCCGTGCGTATCGCGGCCAATAAACAGCGGGCCGTCAAAACCCTCTTGCGCGCGATACTCTACGATCGCCTGCGTGGTAGCGGCAATATGTGCCTCATTGAAAGCACCGTCAAAAGCGGAGCCACGGTGCCCGGAAGTACCGAACACCACGGCCTGGTTCGGATCGTTCGGATCCGGTTCGATATCGTAATAGGCGGCCACGAGCTCATCGACGTCGATGAGGTCTTCCGGGCGCGCCGGTTGTCCTGCACGTTCGTTCATAACTTCCATTGTCTCATACAGTGGCGCGCAACACACGGGACTGTCCTGTGGGCGGAATTAATCGCTTGCTATCGCGCGTTCTCTACCGCGCGGCTGTTGCGTTACGCGCGATTGTTGCCTTGCGTGCGGCTGTTGCCTAACGCATTCGCTTGCTACCGCGCTTCTTCTTCCTGCAACTGGTGTAGCGCGGCCTTACCGAAGGTGAAGGCACGGATGATCGAAACCAAGCCGGAAACCACGAGCATGATTCCGATGAAAACAATCAGGCTAGCGGCGCTGAAAGCAGGCACAGCCAGCACGGTAACGCCAGCGAGCAAAGAAATAAGTCCGTAGGCAATCGCCCATCCCTGAGAACGCGCGAAGCCGGATTCGCCCAGCGCCATAATGCCTTCGAAGACCCAGGAAAAACCCATACCAAGGGTGAAAATCAGGAAGAGCACATTGGCGGAAGCGCTGAGATTGCGAAGCATAATAATGGCCGCAATGCCGAGCATTATTCCAAAGATGATGCTCAGTACGCGCCACCCGCCCGGCACGTATTTTTCAAAAAATCCCATGAGTACGCGAAATACTGCGCCCACTAAGAGCCCCACGGCCACCAAACCGGCGGCGAAGGCCAAAGTGCGGCCGGGCGCGAAGAGGAGACACAGGCCAATCACGAGCATTACCAGCCCGCTGATACCGAAACCGCCGCGAATATGTTTAATGGCTTGCCGTCCCATTTCGAAAGGATCCAGGAAGGTCGGGTTCTCGTAGCGTTCCCGCCGGCCGAGCGGTTCAGCTTCCACGTACTCGGTCTTGCGTTCTGGCTGTTCCGGAGTTCCGTTTGGAAATTCGGCGTTCATGGTGGCGAATCCTTTCTCTTATCCCCGGCTAGGAGCGCTCCCCACCCGCACTTATTACGGAGGCTTGCTGCTTATCCGAAACTTCTGCCGAGGTTGTTATCTACCCTCAATCAGGTTCGCAGGCGCACTTGTTTCGCCTGCTCTCTTGAATGTTTATACATAACTGTCCTATCACTGGAGGGGAACGCTGTATACAGGTTGAGATATATGCCCAAGCGGGAATACTGCCTGCTTAATACGGTATCCTCCCAGCCCGCTTGCTTCAGGTTTCCCGCAGGCACCGCAGCTTTTCCAGTTGGTGTTGTGCTTTGCCCGGCCTGCTAGACCATATCCGCCTTGCCGTGGCCTTCTGATCGGAGCCGCCGGTGTGAGTAGGCCGCCGTTAGCCGCAAACCAAATACGCCAGGCCAACACCGAGTAGGCAGGCGGCAAGCGAGCTCAGATAATTACCTAGCAGCAAGCCGAGGCTAGCCATTTTACGGCCGGAACGGGCGAGTTTAACGGCGTCGAGCATAGCTGTGGAAAACGTAGTGAAGCCACCAAGCAAGCCGGTGGTGAGGGCCGGCGCCCACAGCGCGATGTGCGTGATTAGCTCCGAACTCCACCCCGCCGTCGCACCTGTGGATAAAGTGCTGAGGAAATAGGTGAAGGCGCCCAGGATAAAGCTGCCGATAATATTCACCGCGAAAATACCTACCGGCCAGGAAGCTCGGGAGTGGCGGGTAACGGCGTCGTCCAGCAAGGCGCGCAATATCGCACCAATACCGCCAGCAATAGCAATAATCAGCACACTCATTGCGAAACCTCCGGCGCGGCGGCGGGGGCGGTATCGGCGGCGGAGTCCGGCGCGGCATTACTGGAAGTACCAGCGAGCTGCTCTGCAGAGTTGCGCTCTGCGAAGTTGCGCTTCGTAGAGTAGCGCGGTACCGAAATGCGCCGCGCTAGTTTGCCGCCTAGGGAAAGCCCCAACCAGGCGAGCAGGAAACCGGCAATTAGGGAACCAAGGGCATAGGCGGCTGCGGCGCCGAGGGCGAGCGGGCCGAAAAACGAGGCGAAGAGACTGATCGTAATGCCCTGCATAATGAAGGTCCCGTAAGTGGTGAAAGCACCGCAAAACCCGGTACCGAAGCACATTTTGAGTCGGTAAGCGCGCTTGTTTCCGGCCGCAATTCTATCCGTGAGCAGGCCGGTTATTAGCCCGAGTAGGAAAGCGCCAAGCAGGTTGACGGCAAAGGTCGCCCACACATCGCTGAAGCTGGCGGCAAGCGTACTCCGCGCACTAGTAGCGGCAAACATGGAAACGAGATAGCGCAGTAGGGTTCCCAGAGTGCCGCCCAGAAAGATCAGGCCGAGCACGGCGGGGTCGCGGTAAAGAGGTTTCTCGGTCACGCGGTTCAGCGTACTCTCCGGTTCTTTTGCGGTGCAGAGTTTTCCACAGGTCAGCTGATTCTCACCTTGCTTCTATATCGGCAGTGGTGGCTAGTTACCGGCAGTGGCGGCTAGTCCACTTTTTCGGCGAGGCGGTAACCTGCTTCGGAGTACACCGTGCGCCACGTGCCCGAGTAGTGGGTTTGGGCCCATTCGGCCGGGTCGGTGGCGGTGCGGTTGGAGAAGGCCACGAGGTCCGGGGTGGCGCCTTGCGCGGTTCCCCACCAGTAGACGCGGTTTTCGGGTACCAAATAGGCCAGCAGGTAGATATCGGTGATCACGGTTTTCTGGCTCGCCGCGGGAACGCTTTCCGCGCTCGTGGTACCGGCAGGTTCGGCGGCGACGGCGTCTAGCAGGCCCGTTGCGGCCTCCCTTTCACCGTTTGTAATGATGCCGTAATCGCCGCGAATCCAGGCTCCGAAAGTGTTATGCCAGGTGCCAATTCCGGCGCCGGCTACCGCACACAGCGCGGCGAACCAGGCCAAAGTTTTGCGTGAAAACACCGCCTGAAGCAGGCTCCGAGTATCGGCTTGCGGGTGCGCGGGCGGGTGTATGCGGGTGCGTATTCGCGCCACGCCGTCTATGAGGGCCACGGCCATAATGGGCATGATTACGGCTGAATAGTGCCACTCCATTCCCCAGTAAAATGGCACATTTCCGATAAACCGCCACAGCAGGGTCGGTACTGCCACGACGGTTAGGGGGCTTATCCAGCCCACTATGCCCGCGGCTAGGGCCGTGAAACCCAGGGTGATCAGCATGGTGCCGAGCCGGAGGGCAAAACTAGCTTCCGAACCGGTGAGCCGGTTGGTGTATTCCCACCCGCCCGCGTTATTGAACAAAGGCAAGAAGACCAAGAGTGCGAAGAAGAACCAGAAAACACCCCAAATAATCAAACCCACACCGATCCGGCCTTCGCGACGGTCCAAACGCGTAGCGAGCCAATCGGGCAATGTGCGCGCTAGTCCGGCCGGCAACCAGCCCGAGCTTTGCGGCGAAAGTTGCGGAGAGCCTTGGTGCCTATTTGGCGGCGAGGCCTGCTGCAAGTCCTGGTGCGAGTATTGCGGCGCGCGCTCCGGCGAACCTTGCGCCGCGCCGCTTGCGGTTTGCTGCCCGCGGGTAAGCGCGGCGACCAAGCCGAAAGCAACCACGGTGAGACCCATGTCTTCTTTCACGAAAACGGTGAGCGCGATCAGCACTGCCGCGGTGCGTAAGCGACCTTCCAACCAGGCCACTAGGCCATAAGCAAGTAGGGGAACCGCGAAGGCGATTTCATGAAATTGGGCGGTAATAGCGGCTGTGAGTCCCCAGCTTGCCCCATAGGCCAGGCTCGCAAACACCCCGGGGCCCCAGCCGAGCCAGCGCAGAGACAACCGGGCGATCGGCGCAATGGAAAGTGCGAACAGCAGGTCTTGCACCACCAGCAAGGTAAGCCCGGAAGGGAAGAGGCGGAAAACCGGGCCGAGCAATACCAAAATGGGGTGGAAATGATCGCCGAGGAGATTAAATCCGTGGCCTTTGATATCCACGATTGGGACGCGGAAATGTGCGTACTTATCGGCCAGCTGCGTGAAAATCCCTAAATCCCAGGAAGGGGAGAGAAAAGCGCGCCACTGTGCCACCGAAAAAGCAATATATAGGGCCGCAAAAGCGGCGGCTAAAAACCAAGGCAAGATTCGTGCCCAAGACTGACCCCGTTTTGAAGCCAGGTCCCGTTTCGAAGCCGGGCCCGGTTTTGAGGCTGGGCCCGGTTTTGAGGCTGGGCCCGGTTTTGAGGCTGGGCCCGGTTTTGAGGCCGGGCCCTGTTTCGTGGAATCATCCTGCTTCCGGGCTGTGTTTTCTCGCCTGCTGGGCATGCTCGCCATCAGTACGTCCCCTCCTTCATCACCACCACGTAGCCGGACTTATCGGAGACAATATCCCAGGTGCCGCCAAACTTTTCCGTGGCCCACAACGCTACTTGCGGGCCGTTGCCGTGGTGGAGGCGGTTCGAGAAGAACACGGTGTCGATTTCTGGTTCCGCGCCCGCATACGAGTGTTCCCAAAGTACCCGGTTGCCGGGCACCACGTATGCCATGGTGACGACGTCGGTTACCACCGTGCGGCCCTGGCCGACCGCGGCAATCCCGGCCCGGGCGGCAGCTTGTTGGCGCGCCGATTGGGCATCCCCGTATCCGGCTACCGAATTCCAGCCTTGCGTATTACCTTGACCCGTGGCCCAGTGGCCAAAACCGTTCGTGCTCGTACCGGTAATGGCTCCGCAAAGGGCGAGCACGGCCGCATAACCAGCCAGTTTTTGCAGCCGGGAAGCCGAAGTGGCCGCACCTAGGGCAGATTTTGCCTGTGCTTCTGCCCGGATGCGGGCAAGCCCATCCACCAGGGCCACGCTCATAATGGGCATGAGCACGGCCGAATAGTGCCATAAAATCGTCCAATAGTACGGATTATTGCCCGCAAACCGCCACAGCAAAGTGGGGACCAAAAGCAAAGCCCACGGGCTGCGTAGCCCAATCAGGCCCAGGCCGGCCGCGATCCACAGCAGGGTAGGGACTTTTACATTGGCTGGCATGAGCCAACCGGCCAAACCGGGAGCAGAATCTGCTTCCACGCGGGTCACGTATTCCCATTCCCCGGCGCCCGAAAAATACGGTAAGAACACTTGCGTGGCCAAAAGGAACCAGGCCAAACCCCAAAGCGCCAAGAAAATACTGGCCAGGCCGGTGCGTGAGCGTAGCGTGGCCAGGCCGGCGTGCCACCACGTGCGGGCCCGGCCAAAGCGGGGCGCAGGTGCGGCGTCGTCGGTAAGAACCGTATTCGCGGTGCAAGCCCTTCCTGTGGAAACTTCGTTACCCCCAGAAACCGTTCCTGTGGAAACTTCAGCACCCTGATAAACCGTAGCGTTTGCGTTAGCACCGGAAACCGGTGCGGGGCGGGCGCGCAGGCGTTCTAGATAGGCACGCAGGAAGATAACCGCGGCGAAGGCGATAACGGTGAAACCCATGTCTTCTTTGACGAATACGAGGAGGGCGATTTGTGCGCAGGCGCGGGCGCGTTTGCCCCAGATCCAGTTGGTAATGCCGAAAGCGAGCAGGGGCACGGCGAAGGCAATTTCGTGGAATTGGACCACGAGCGCGGAAGTGAGTCCCCAAGAAAGTATGTAAGCCGCCGCTACGAGCAACCAGTAGCGGGTGTGTTGGCGCGCGAGTTTGACGATCGGGTAGACGGAAAGTGCGAAGAGTGCGGATTGTAGGACGAGGAGCATCATGCCCGAAGGCCAGAGGCGGAAGAGCGGGCCGGTGAGGAGGAGGATGGGGTGGAAATGGTCTCCCCACAGGTTGTAGCCGGGGGCTTTGATATCCACGATGGGTGGGAAGATGCCGCGCGCGTATTGGTCGGCGAGCTGGGTGAAGATGCCTTGGTCCCAGGAAATAGAGTTGAAGTTGCGCCAGGTGTAGGCGGAGAAGATTACATAAATTGCGCCGGCAAATATAGCGAGGCCGGCCGCAACCGGGTCAATCCCGCGGCAGAAACCGAAACGCGGGCGGCGCGCCTGGCCAGAAGCAGCGAAGCGCGCCCGGCTAGAAGCAGAGAGGCGTGCTGGCCGGGAAGCAGAAGGGCGAGCCTGCCGGGAAGCAAAGATGCTCAAATGATGTCCTTTTTCTGCAGTACGCGGAGTGCCACCCAACCAACGGGTACGCGGATCCAGAATGTCGTTAGGCGGTAGAGCATGGCCGTGGAAAATGCGACCGAATAGGGGATTCCTGCCACCACGAGCCCGCCGGTGAGGGCAGCTTCCACCGGCCCGATACCGCCCGGGGAAGGCACAATCGAACCGACGGAATTAGAAACCAGGTAGGTGATTGCCAAAGTGGTAATCGGCAAGGTTTCTCCGAAGGCGGCGAGGGAGAATCCGAAGGCGGCTACCAGGCTGGCGGTTTGCAAAACCGAACCGCCAAAACCGGTGGCGATCCGGGATGGATGGGTGGCGAGCCAGACGATGCGCGGCCAGATTTGCTGCACGGTGGGTCGGATCTTCTTGATGATCCACTGGCGTAATGGGCGAATCGTGAGCACCGCGGCCACCGCTCCCACCACTGCCAAGAAGGTGAGTAGGCCGGAACCGGAAGGTAGGGAGATCCCACCGAAATCGCCCGTCGCCAAAGCCAAAACGAGTAACAAAATCACGGTGGCCACAAACTGGGCAACCTGCACGAGCGTTACTGTTGCTACCGCCACCGCGGTGGGCACCTTATTCTTTTGCAAATACCGCAAATTCAGGGCCGCCGGGCCAATTCCGGCGGGCATTACCAAACCGACGACGCCGGCAGCCACCTGCACGAGCGTCACCTCCGAAAGTTTCAGATTTTCCGCGGTGTAAGCCCGGAGCACGATACCTGCACCCAGGAAGGCAAGGAAGCCGGCGGCCAGGGCAGCGAGCGCCCACCAGAAGTTGGCGGTGCGAATAGTTTCCAAAAGCTCGTTGAAGTTAATCGAGCCGAGCAAAATAAACAGCGCCGCCGCCCCAATAAACGCGGTGATTATGGTGCGCAGGGAGAAACGCGTAAGTTGCGGGCCCGAGCTCGTAGCAGCCTGCGGGATTTCCTTGGTGAGGCTATCGCGCAAACGCTGCAAATCTTTCCGGTCTTGGAAAGCGCGCAGAGTTTCTTGCGGAATAATTGCCCGCTGCAAAACCGGGGCGATCGAAGAAAGTTGCTGTTCGCTGAGCATACGCTGCGCGGAAGCCAATGCCCGTTCGATACCAACGGCACTAGCCATCATGGTCAACGCTTGGGAAAGATCGATTTGCCGGCTGAGTTCGGAAGACGCAATACTGCCATTGCGCCAGTGGATCAGATAGCCGTGCCTACCACTTACCAACACGGTAGAAGCCCGCACGTCTTGGTGGGAAATCCCAGCGTGATGGGCGGTGCGCAAAGCCCGCCACACATCGTCGAGTGCGCTATCGGGTATTTCTTCGGCCGCAAGCGCGGCAAGCGGTATGGCATTGCCAAGCTCGCCAGGGGCGGTAGCTGTTTCGACGCCGGTTGCGGTGCCGGCTGTTTCGACGCCGGTTGCGGTGCTGCCTCCGGACGCGCTAGCGGAGGCACGGCCGGGCTCACAGGGCGCGCTAGCGGAGGTCCTGCCGGGTTCGCTGCCGGGTTCACTGCCGGGTGTGGTAGCGGCGCGTGGCGCTAGGTCGAAGCTGAGCACCATGGAATAGTTGCCGCCGGCCGCGTGCGGGTGGCGGTCCGGGGCGGCGCCAATTGCGGCCGCTTCCCGTTCCATCAAAAGTGTGCGTTCGGCGGTTTCCACAATATTGCTCCCGGTCCGCCGCGTAGAAGCTTTCAAAAAGATACGCTGCCACGCCGCGGCCAACCGGCCCACAATTTCCCGGTCCGAATCAATAAAAGTAAGGAACCGTGCGCTCCCATCAGTCAGTTCGGCCACGTAGTTGCGGGAGTTCGTATCCGTGATCGGCGGGTTATACCGCGCCCGGGTTTGCGCGGCCAATGATGGCGCATCAATATCGAGCGTCTGGGTGGGGATCGGCGCGGGAACGAGCGCGGCTTCTACCTCAGTAACCTGTGTGGCGTCGGTAGTAAGCGCGGGGCCGGCAGCTACCTGCGCGGGCGATACCGAAATATTTCCTTCCGCCGCTACTGCCGCTCCCGCGCTGGCGGCGGTTCTTTCCGCGGCGCCCTCCGCTCCCGCGCTTGCCTTTGCGGTTGCGCCGGCGGGGGCGGTTCCTTCCGCCCATTTTTCGGCCCCGGCCGGAGCGGCCGCTGCTTTTGCCGCTGGGGAGGAAGTTTTCGCCGTCCCGGAAAGTACGCGGCTAATCCCGCTAAAGGTGGCCGAATCTGCGTAGCCGAGCGGCGCATTGCTGGTAATTTCCCAGGCGTGCAAGGGGTCGTCAATATTATCGACGCGGATGATCCGTACGGCGTCGAGCCCTGCCCGGCGCACGAGCGCTACCGCTGCTTTTCCGACGGCGCGTTGCGGTGCATCCCCAATCGCAAAAAGCGCGTAACAGGCTGCCGCTACCCCCACCAAAATTGTGAACAGGGCACCGGTGAGGGACTGCATGCCTTGCAGAATCGAAAGCATAACCACGATGCCAAGGAGCCACCATCCCCACCGAGCAGTGCGCGACTGGTTGAACTGGCCGGCCACCGTAAGCAACACGGAAATTACCGAAACATAGGGCAAAATGCCGATCGTTGCCTGCTCGTTCAACGTTTTGGAAAAAGCTTCGGTAACGGCCGCATAGGGCAGATAGTGCCGGAAGAGCCACAGGCCGGCATAGCAGGTTGCGACGCTGCCGGCCACTGCCACCGCGGCGGTAGCTAGCGCCCGCCAGCGCCGGTTCCATAAAAGTTCGAGAATTATCCACAGGGGCAATACCAGCGAGATAATGCCTTCCAGCACATTGACGGGCATAAATAGCACCGTGCGAAGTACGTCTGCGGCGGCATTAGCGACGTCGTTCGTGACCGCTACCGTGGAAGAAAAACCGTACAGGGAAATAAGCACTACGGTGATCACGCCGAGCGTGGCAATAATCCCGCGCACGAGGTTGGCGGGCCGGCGTTGCCAGCGGGCGATCGCGTCTACCAGCAAAACTTTTGTGGCGGGGCGCGGCGCGGGAGCGGTCTCGGGACTGTTTTCTGAGGCGCCTTCGGGGGCGGTTTCTTGGGCGGTTTCTGGGGTCAATGCGGAAAACCCCGCTGCGGGCTTTTTAGTAAAACCTGCGCGGGCGGGATTTAAACGAGAATCGCCGGCCTCAGTATGCATTCGCTCAGTGTACGTGGAACTGGCTTCATTGGTGGGAAGCGTGAGGTTTACCGCCCGCCAAGTGAAGCTCGCGAACCGTTAAAACTAGCGGATAATTTCTGCCACGGTGTACTGCCCGGAGCGGGTGATTGCCGCGGTGAGCGTAGCGTCGTCGATATCGCGGGGCGTGTAGATGAGTGCTGAAGATTCTTTGCCGGGCGTCGCCAAGGTGACGACGACGTGTTCCACGTTCGGCAGGGCAGTGAGTTCGGAGGTCACGCTTTCTACACACTGCGGGTCGGTAAGACCGGTGATCTTGACTTCAATAGTGCGGTCAAATTCTTCTGCCATAGCGCTATTCCTTCCACATTGAGGAGTTGCTGACTCCTTCCAGGATAACGCGGCGCGGCGAGAAAAAATCCGGACTAGCCGAAACACCTGGGTAGGCCAATGAAAACGCGTAGGCGGTCAATGAAAACGCGTAGGCAGGCCAATGAAATAGCTGGCGGCCGGTGGCTCGCTGGCATACCGAGCACCCGGCCCCGCGTTTTCACACCGAGTGGCCGGCCTTAATCCATTTGGCCGGCTTTCCGGTTTTGGTAGAGACGGTGTGCAATCCAACCGAGCACCACGAGCACGATAATGGCGGCCACGATCTTGGCGAAAATGCCCACGTAGTCTTCCACAATGGCCCAGTTAGCGCCCAGTGCGTATCCCGCACCGATAAGTACCGAATTCCAGATGAGTGAACCGACCGTGGTCATAATCGTGAAACTGATCGGGTTCATGCGGGTTACCCCGGCGGGCAAAGAAATCAGGGAACGGAAAATCGGTACCATGCGGCCAAAGAACACCGTCCACTGGCCGTGCTTATCAAACCAGGCTTCGGTTTTATCCACATCTGATTGTTTGGTGAGGGGAAGCCAGAGCAAGATTTTGCGGGTGCGTTCCCGGCCCAACCAGGCGCCGAGGCCATATAGCACCCAGGCCCCCACCAGTGAACCTGCGGTACACCACAAAACTGCGCTCACTAGCGTGATATTTGAGGTGGGATCGGAGGCGCTGAATCCGGCGAGCGGCAAAATGACTTCCGAAGGGATGGGCGGGAAAATGTTTTCCAGAGCTACTAGGAAGGCCGCTCCCAAACCGCCAATAGCGTCCATAACGCTTACGACCCAGCCGGCAATACCCGTCATTTCTTCACCGCCGCCGGTTTGCATGGCAGCAATACCTAGCAGGGCGCTCAGAGTGGGATTCACGATTCTCCTCAGGTTGTGGTTTTCCGATTCTGGCAAGGTAAGCGGATCAAACCGCGCCAGTTCGGATAAGACCGATCAATTTTGCGGGGATTCGCAACGGGGCTGATTCTACTGAGTGAAGCTGTTAACTGCACGGTACGTGCCGAATATCGCCTTGCGCGGAGGGTTTGTGTGTTGCCTTGCGGGCTTGCGTGTTGCCTTGCGGGCTTGCGTGTTGCCTTGCGCGGAGGGTGAGCTACGCGGCTGGCGCGCGGAGGCTGAGCTGTGCGGCCGGTGCGCTAAGGGTACGCGGCTGGCGCGCTAAGGAGTAGGCGGCTCGCGTGCCAAATAGATACTGCGGCGAGCTCTGCGAGAATAAGGCGCGCAGCTCTGCGAGAATAGGGGCATGCATGATTTCGCGAAAATAGAACCACCGGTGGCACTCGGACCGATTGACGGCCGTTATCGCGCCCAAACCGCCGGTTTGGTGAACTGTCTTTCCGAACCGGCCTTGAACCGTAACCGTTTGCGCGTGGAAACCGAATGGGTGATTTTCCTGGCAGAAAACCGCGTGCTGCCCGGGGTGGAGCCGCTCAGCGCGGCCGAGGTAGCGTACTTGCGCGAGATTCCCGAAATTTTCGACGCCGCACAAATCGCGGAATTAGCAAAAATCGAGGCGGAAACGCGCCACGACGTGAAAGCCGTGGAGTACTTCATCAAAGCCGCAATGGACCGGGCGGATACGGAGATTCCGGGCACGCGTTTACCGGAACTGCGGGAAATGGTCCATATTTTCGCCACTTCGGAAGACGTCAATAATATTGCGTGGGCTTTGGGATTACGTAGCGCGGTACAAGATGTTTGGATGCCAGCTGCCCGCAAGGTGATCGGCGAACTTGCGGATCTGGCCCACCGCTACGCGGACCAGCCCATGTTGGCCCGCACGCACGGCCAACCGGCCAGCCCCACAACAGTAGGCAAAGAAATGGCAGTATTCGCCCACCGGCTTTCCCGCCAGCTTTCCCGGATCGAAAAAGCAGAATATTTAGGCAAGTGGAACGGGGCTACCGGCACTTTCGGCGCGCACGCTATCTGTTTGCCAGACCGGGATTGGCCCGCGCTTTCGCGAGCATTCGTGGAAAGTTTCGGCTTGGGATGGAACCCGCTTACCACCCAGATTGAAAGCCACGATTGGGTTGCAGACCTGCTCAGCGCTATCGCCCACTTTGGCCGCATCGCTCATAATGTGGCCACCGATTTTTGGACCTATATTTCCCTGGACTATTTCCACCAAGATTTGGCAGCCCAAGGGAGTACGGGTTCTTCCACCATGCCGCATAAGGTGAACCCGATCCGTTTCGAAAACGCGGAAGCCAACTTCGAAATTTCCGGGGCACTATGTGACACTTTGGCGCAAACCCTGGTAACTTCCCGCCTCCAGCGTGACCTCACGGATTCTTCCACACAGCGCAATCTGGGCGTGGCGCTAGGCCATTCGTTGCTAGCCCTAGAAAACTTGGCGCGCGGGATTGCCGGGGTGCAACCCAATCCGGCCCGCCTCGAAGCTGATCTAGCGCAGGAGTGGGAAGTGTTGGGCGAACCGATCCAGCAGGCCATGCGCGTGGCCGCCCTTTCCGGGCAGGCCGGTATGGAAGATCCCTACGAGCGGCTCAAGGAACTTACCCGCGGCCGGAAAGTCACCGGCCCGGAAATGCAAGCCTTTATTGCCGATCTGGGTTTGCCGGCCGAACTTGCCGCCCGCCTAGAATCTCTGACCCCGGCCGGCTATACCGGCCTCGCCGCGCAACTAGTGGCCTACCTCGACGTCGAACCGCGCGGCTAACTGGCGCGCGGCTAACGAACACGCCGCACGGCTATCTGCGTTACTGCTTGCCAAACCTCGCTGCTAACCGCCACCGGTTTTTCTTCTCCGCGGGTAGTGGCGCTTTACGGGTAGTGGTGTGCTACGGGTAGCGGCGCTGCACGGGTAGTGGTGCTGTACGGATAATGGTGCTCTACAGGTAGCGGCGCCAAAACCTTGGGCAACAGCGGGCTATTTACGCATAAACCCGGGCTTGGGAAACTGTTTGTGGCCCGTAGCTGCCACCAAAAAGCGCGCAGTGCATCATGAGCATGTACATGCGATGCAGACCAATACGGTCTTCCCAGCCGGGGGCCAGCGGCGAGACGGAGTTATAGCCCGCATAAATATCGCTCACGTGCGGAGCACCAAATACCGTGAGGCAAGCCAGATCGGTTTCGGCGGCCCCGGCATGAGAAAGCGGGTCAATGAGTACCGCGGTTACACCAGTTGCAGATTCGGCGCCGTGTGCGCCGGTGCGGGCCGATTCTGCGCTTACCCACAGTACGTTTCCGCCCCACAGATCGCCGTGGGTTAAAGCCGCGCCGCGAGTAACCAGGGCGGGCTCACCGGCGTCGAACTCTCCGGCACGCAAGCGTTCACACAGCTTTTCGATCACAGCAATATCACTAGGGGAAAGGCAACCGTTACGTTCCGCGGCAGGAATGAAAGCTTCGATACGGTCTGAGGCGTAGAACTCGCCCCAGGTGCGTTGCGGATGGGAAGCGGGCACGGTTACGAGCCGAGAAGTGCCGAGCGCGAAAGCCGGGGCCTGCGGGCCGGCCACCAAAGAAGGTGCGCGGCCATAGGGACGTTCCTCCCCGGGGGCGAGGTCGCCCGTATAAGCATGGGTATAAGCCAGACGCTTCCCGAACTCGCGCGCCGCGGCCGGCGTGGCCCGGGCCGAAACTAAGCGGGGCTCGGCCAAAAAGCCGCGTTCGCGCGCATCTTCCACCGTGGAAGTGACCCGCACGGTAGGCGCGCCTCCAGCCTTGGCAGCCGCCCCCAAATCTTGCAAGCCCGCGTACTCACCCAGAATCTCTTGCGGCGAACCAGTTTTCGTAAAAGAAGCCATACCTCCATGCTAACCGCGCTCGCGGTAGCAAGGCCCGGCTGCCAGGCCCGGTGGCAAGGCCCGGTGGTTACGGGTGAGCATTTCGGGGCATATGCCGGACGCTGCGGCGAAAATGTGCCGCTGAGTGCCACAATAGGAATTATGGGTATGCACGAATGGTTCAAACCGGAAATTGCGCAGTTACCTGCCTACGTGGCCGGTAAACGGGACGCAGATCCGCGGGTTATAAAGCTTTCTTCGAATGAGGTGCACTTCCCGCCCTTGCCAGCGGTAACGCAAGTTTTGGAGCGTTATGCCGGGCAGATTAACCGTTACCCGGATATGGCGAATACGCAGTTGCGGGAACGTTTGACGGAAGTGGAAGAGTGGCCTTTTGAGGGAGTTGTGGCCGGTACGGGTTCCACCGCGCTGATTGAAAAGTTTTTGCAAGCAGTGGCGGTGCCCGGCGGGGAAGTGATCTACCCGTGGCGTTCTTTTGAGGCATACCCGATTGCTGTGCTCGGCGCGGGGGCGCGCCCGGTGCCGGTACCTTTACGGGCCGACGGCGGGCACGACCTAGCCGCCATGGCCAACGCAATTACAGATAAGACGCGGGCGATTCTGCTGTGCTCGCCCAATAATCCCACCGGTATGGGGATCGGCCATCAGGAACTGGAGGCTTTCTTGGACCGAGTACCGGAAAGCATTCCGGTACTCATTGACGAAGCGTATATACATTTTGCGAACGGGATCGGTACGGCGATTCAAGACGGCAAAGCCTTGGCTCGTAATCGGCCGAATGTGCTGGTAGCACGCACATTTTCTAAAGCTTATGGGTTGGCGGGCCTGCGCGTGGGTTATGTGCTTACGAGCGCCGAAATGGCTGCTGGTTTGAGCGCGATTGCCACGCCTTTCGGGGTGAATCTACTTGCCCAGGAGGCGGCACTGGCGGCCTTGGCAGAGTTGCCGGAAGTAGAGCGCCGCGTACAACTCGTGGTAGAAGAACGTAGCCGCATGTTAGATGGCATCCGGGCGCGCGGTTTCGCGGTACCGGAATCGGTAGCGAACTTTGTGTGGTTCGCCGGCACCGACAGCGATAGTCACGCTGATACTGCCGCAGGCGCTGATGCTGATACGGGCGCGGCCGGTGGCGGTAGCGAGAATGGCAATAGTACGGCCGGTGGCTCTGGCGCGGCGGGCGGCTCTGGCGCGGCGGGCGGCTCTGGCGCGGCAGAATTTGCCACGGTAGATGCGGAGCTACTGGAAAGAGTGGCCCGCGAAGAAGGCATTATTACCCGCCGCTTCGGAACGGAAGGGGTGCGGGTTTCGGTAGCCGAACCGGAAGGTACAGAACGGCTGTGGCGCGCCTTAGACCGCATCCGCGCGGGCGCTAGCGCAGCGTAACTATTTGCGCGTAAACATAACCAGCCCGGTAATGGCGACCGCTGCGGTGGTCGCCATTACCGGGCTGTGTTGCTAGCTGTGTTGCCAGCTGTGCCGAGTTGCCGGGCTGCAGCTATTTTGCCGGGCTGCAGCTATTTTGACGGTCAGTATTACTTGTTCGTCGGTCAGTATCTGTCTTCGGCGGAGCGTTTCAGAGTGAAACCATGGCCGGAGAGTTCACTCCAACAGGAGACGCCGCCGAATTGGCTGGCCTGGCAGGCAAACCCATTGCGGGAGATCACTTGGTCGTAGCCGATAGTGTTCGCGGCACTGATTTCGGAACTACAATCGGCCGTGACTTCACCGGCATGCCCCACGTGGTAAGTGGCGGTTTCCCCTTCACATCCGGGCGGGGAAGGATAGTCGTAGGCGTAGATCGAACAGGAGACGTCGTGATCGCCGAAGCGGCACCGAATATTATTCACTGGGGTAGTGAAATCTACCACGTTGATCGTGTCTGTGCCGGCTGGGCGTACCAAATACCACCAGTCGCGCGATTTGACGAATGTGGCGGCGTTATCGGGCAAAGTTACGGTATCCAGCTTTGCTTGCAAATCGAGCGTGTACTGGGCGCCGCACTTCTTGGACAGCTCGTACATGTTGTCTTTGAGAATTCCAATATCTCCGGATAGTTCATGCGCCTGATTAGAAGCCGTCACAAAATCGCTGATCTTGCCGCTATCTGCACCGGCATCGCAGGTGGTGCGGGTGGGTAAAGATTTCACGGCTTCGCGTTTGGCGGTGAGGGGCGAATCGCTGGCGTTCGGCGTCGTCTCCGGTGAGGCACTGGGCTGGCTAGTTACCTGCACGGAAGGTGCCGGTTGCGGCTCATTGTTACCGGCAATATCGCGGCCGCGGTTGAAAACGTGCGTGAAGAACACGGCGGCTACCGCTAACAAAAGTGCGACGACGGAGAAAGCCAGGAAATACATGGGCCAACGCGACTGCTTCGAGGCCGGCTGCGCGCGGTTTTCGGATTCGCCATTGTCCCAGTTCATAAAACTTTGCGGGCCGTACAGCTGTTCTTCAAAAGTATTGTGCTGCGCGTCTTGGGTCCGCACGTAACGGCCCTGCTGGGTCTGGCTCGCCCCGCGATAGTAGCCCGAGAACTGCTGCGGCTGGGCGGGAGGGAAAGGTTGCGGCTGGGCCTGCGGCTGCGGGAGCGGCTGGGCCGGTGGCAGCGGTTGCGCTTGCGGCTGTGACTGTGCTTGCGGTTGGGCTGGCGCCGAGAATTGCGACTGGTCCGCTACCGGGGAAGCACCCTGCGCCGGCGACTGGTGCTGGTAGGGATCTTGATTCTGCTCCTCATACTGAGCTGGATAAGAAGGCTGCGCCGGATATGAGTTTTGCGCCGGGTAAGAAGCCTGCGCCGGGTAGGCAGCTTGGGCGGGATAAGAAGTCTGGTAAGGCCCCGGATATTGCTCCTGGTACTGGACCTGCGAAACATTTTGCGGATATTCGTTCCAATCGGCGGTCCACTGCTCGGTAGGAGCCGAATTATCCGCGCTCGCAGCATGTTTACTACCTTTGGTAGTGCTCTCGCCGGCGGTTACTTCAGCAAAGGGTTCGGCGCTGGCAGTTACGTCAGTGGCGGCTTCCGCACTAGGAATCTCCGCTCTAGTGCTGGCAGCCGCAGCGGTTTCTAGCTCGGGTGCCGGTTCGGTTACTACGTTGTTCGGCTCAGGCACCGGTTCGGTTATGGCCTCCGGCTCAGGTTCCGGTTCGGCTGTTGCTTCCGGTTCGGGCTCCGGTGCAGGTTCTGCGGGAAGTGGTACAGATTCCGCAGGGGCTGGTTCAGGATCGGTGAGAGAAAGCGCTGGTGCCGACGGCGGCGTCGCTTCCGGTTCTGCAGGGTCAGGTGCAGGTTCCAGGGGAGACGAAGCCGACGGCGGCGTTGAAACGCAGCCTGCAGGGTCCGGTGCCGGATCAATTTCGACTGGGTCAGCGAACTGATCAAGCTGATTGGGTTGATCGGGCTGATCGGGTTTCGCTGGGACTGGCGCTACTTCTTCCGGGTTCGGCGCACTAGGCGAAGTAGTAGAGTTGCCCGGTGTGGGCGTGCTACCAAGTTCTTCGCCTGGCGTCTCCGCGGATTTCCGAGAAGACTCTGTATGGTCTGACATGTCCGACTCCCTGGTTGCTGGCGTGGTGGCAGGCGTGACTCCAAGTGGACTCCGCCAATCCGGGCCGCGCTACAGATCCTTTCCCCAATACTTTACATGGTGCGGACACTCTAACGGCTAGTGTCCGCAAGTAATATTGAGTGGAGCACGGGCAATATTGGACGATCACCAGGCAACCACTGAACCGCGAGTAAAGAATCTGCGTCGAGGGCTTGCACTTGCCGATGCGAAGCGGTTACATGCACCTGTGCGCCGGGCGCCAATTCCGCGAGCCACAACAACATGCGTTTACCCGTATTGTGACCACCGGCCGCTAAATCCCACGAACCGTCCTTTGCTTCCGGGTTTTTCACCAAGGACCCGAGAAAAATCTCCGCCCCGAGTTCTTCCCGAATTTCGCGGCGCAATGCCTGCGCGGGAGTTTCCCCAGGCTCTACCTTTCCGCCCGGAAATTCCCACAAACCATCCGCCCATTGCGGATACGAACGTTGCGCGCCGAGAACGGTTTTTGGGTTCTGCAAACTATCCACAAGCGCCGCGCCGACTACTAGTTGCCCAGGTGCATAACTTGACAAGGGCATAGAGTCTCCACTGGTATCCATGTGTCCAAGCATAGAAGCTGCCGAGCAGGACGAAAGGCACCAGGTCACGAAGTGAAAACGCCGAAGGCACCAAGTCACAAAACAGAAGCCCTGAAACAGAAGCTGCGGATGGCACGAGGTAATGAAGCAGAAACAGTAGAACCTGGCGGGTCATGAAGCAGGAGCTGCGGAAGGGGTAAGTGCGGCGGCGTCGAAAATAGCAGTTGCGTCGAAAATAGACGAGTTGAGCAAATGCTTCAGGTGCCGGTAATCGGGGCAGAAGGTTTCCACAAGGCTGTGGAAACGGGCATTGTGTTTGGCTTCCACCAGGTGGGCGAGTTCGTGGATAACTACGTACTCCAAGCAATTCGGGGCCCATTTGGCGAGTTGGAGATTGAGCCAGATGCGGCGCTTGGGGATATTGCAGCTACCCCATCGCGTCTTCATATTACGAATCCGGTATTCGCGGGCGCGTAAGCCCATGCGTTCCTCGCAATCGCGCACGATCGGGCCGAGTGCCTGTTTGAGTTCCGCGCGGTACAGCTCGACCATTAATTTGGCGCGTAGTTCGGATGACGCGCCGGCCGGCACGGTCAACACGATGGTAGGGCTTGTGGTTTCCGGCGAGGCTAACTGCGAGGCTAACTGCGAGGCTAACTGCGAGGTTTCCGACGAGGTTATGGCCTGCGAGGTGGCCTGCGAAGCTAGTTGCGAGGTTGCCCGCGAAGTGCGGAGGCTGGAAGAATTGCGGATCGGGAGGCGGCTGGCGGCAGTGAGTGGCGGTTCCACGCGCAGGTGAGGCCGGGCCGTAGGGCCTGCCGGAAGCACGGATAATTTGTGGGGAATGCCCCACAGGTAGTGGGTTTCGCCGTCGTTATAAAAACGCTGCTCGCGGGCCGCGCGGGCACGCACCTGGTTTTGCCACCGGTGGATATTGCCGGTTTGGGAGGTAACGAAATCAGTAATAGCGCGCATGGAAGCGCGCGGCGGGGCGCTGAGTTTCACCTGACCATCCGGGCCCACCACGCGCAAATTTAGGTTTTTTATACCGCGTTTGCGGGTCAAAGTGAGGCGAATGCCGGCGATCTCGACTTCTTCAGGCATAGGCCTAACTGTACGTTCGCAGGCACGTATTTTCTGCAGCGAAGCCTGAACTGTTTCGCGGCCGACGTGGCATTTTTTGTTTCCCGCGGACGTCACTACTTGTTTACGTACGCGTTCAAAAAGAGAACAATGCTTGCTTTAGTTGCACAAACCTGGCATGTTGAATGTTGAACTTGGTTGTGTGGGTGCGCTACTAGGCCGGTGCAGGCGGGTACGGGACGGCGCGGGACGGCGCGGGATGGCACGCGTCAGCGTGGTGTAGTGCGCGTCAGTGAAGCACGGTGCAGGCCAGTGCGGGCCGGCGCGGCGCAGTGCGGGCCCGCACTGGTCATTGCGCACCTAAATTGGTGAATAGGGGAAGAGCGGAGAAGATATGCAAAATGTGGAGAAAAACGGCGTAGACAGCACTGGCAATCAGGTGCCGCAAAACGTGCAAAATGCAGAGCAAGCGAATAATTCCGCGGCAGAAAAAGCTGTTATCCCGGAAATGCAAGACATTGCCCCAGAAAACCGGGAACTTTTCACGCCGGTTACGTTTACCGGGCATAGTGGTGTAACGGTTTCTAACCGTTTCGTAATGGCGCCCATGGTTATCGGTGCTTCCACCGAAGAGGGCGAAGTAACGGAGGCCGATCTGGCTTACTGGCGGCGCCGCGCGGCTGCGGGAGGTATGCTCATAACCGGCTCGGCTGCGGTAGGCCGCTACTCGGAAGCTTTTAAAAACTCTTTGGGCGTCTATTCTGATGAGCATATTCCGGGGCTCACCCGCTTGGCGCAGGCCATGAAATCTCGCGGCGCGAGAGCGATTTTGCAGATTTACCATGCCGGTAGGGAAGCGAAATATTCATACGAGAAACACGGCCGCGCTTACGCGCCCAGCCCGGTGGATTACAGCTTCCTCGACTATCCCGTAACCGAGCTTTCCACAGCCCAGGTGGAAGAAATAATTGCGGCCTTTGCACAGGCCACGCGGCGTGCCGCGGCGGCCGGATTTGACGGCGTCGAAATTCATGGTGCGAACCACTATCTCTTGCAACAGTTCTTCTCCCGGCTTTCTAATCACCGCACAGATGAGTACGGGGAACGCAGCCGGATGCCTTGGCGTGTACTCGAAGCGGTGAAAGACGCCGCACCGGAAGGTTTCATTATTGGTTACCGCATCTGCCCGGAAGAAATCCATGGGGAAGATGTTGGGTACACGATTGAAGATAGCGTCGAGCTACTCACGGGGTTCGCCTCGCACGGCCTTGACTACGTGCACACCTCGGTGAGTGGCGAAACGGTATCCCGGCGCAGCGAGTTGAACGCGCGGCTATATCGCGAACTTGCCGGCAAAACCAAGCTCATTGCAACGGGCAAAAACTCCGATGCTGCTTCCGCGCGTAACACCCTGCGTAATGCTGACCTGGTGGGGGCCGCCAGCACGCTCCTCTTGGAGCCAGACTTTCCGGCAAAGGTGGCTACCGGCGCACCTATTAATAGGAAGCTGGAAACCGGCCAAGACCTCGCGCTCCCGGAAGCTTTGCAAGCAATGTTCGCTTCAAAATAGGCCGCAGCTCGGTGCGGGGTGGTTCGGTGCAGGGACGGTTCGGTGCGGTGCAGTGCGGTTCTGCGCAGCTCGGTTCGGCGCGGCTCCGTTCGGGGCGGCTCTGCTCGGTGCGGTGCGGCTCCGTTTGGCGCGGCTCCGCTCGGCGCGGTGCGGTTCGAAACGGGCTCGCAATTGCGTTCTAAACAAGGCCGCGGTTGCCTGCAAAACAGGCTTACATTTGCGCGGGTAAAGGGCCGTATGTAGGAGGTAAGTAGCAGGGCGCCAAGTTTTCGTGACGTAAAATAACAGCGACAGTTGGATGCAACTGTCGCGAACAGCGTAGTTAAGCGATTGCCGCTCGGGCGGCCAGTGCAGGCTGCACGAGCCGGCTGAAAGTAGGTCACGAATATGAAAGCCGTCCGATATTACGGAAAAGAAGACGTGCGGCTCGAAGAAGTGCCAGCACCTGAATTGCTCCCGGGAACCGTGCGGATCGCACCGGCATATAACGGTATTTGCGGTTCCGATGTGCATCTTTACTACGACGGCGTAATCCCGCCGGCCCCAACCGCTACCGAACCGCATCCGATTTCGGGAGAAACGTTGCCGGTTATTTTCGGCCACGAGTTTTCCGGCGTCGTGGAAGAAGTAGCGGATGACGTAGAAGGTTTTGCGCCCGGAGATTCTGTATGTGTGGAACCGTTGATGGTCTGTGCCAAGTGCCCGGCCTGCCAGAAAGGTGCTTACAACCTGTGCGTAGACATGGGATTCATCGGGATTTCCGGGCGGGGTGGCGGCCTGGCAGAACAGATTGTGGTAGAGCAGCGTTTCGTGCACAAGGTTGGGGATATACCCCTAGACCAAGCGGCGCTTCTGGAACCGCTCGCCGTTTCCGTGCACGCAGTGCGCCACGCGGGAATTCACGGTAAGGAAGAAGGTGCGGGCAAGCTTGCCGTCGTGGGCGGGGCAGGGCCGATTGGTCTGCTCACCGCGGCGGTCCTCAAGGCGTACGGCGTGCGCACGATCGTTTCTGAACCGGCGCAGGCACGCCGGGAAATGGCTCTCAGCACCGGTTTTGCGGATGTGGCAGTGGACCCAACCACGGAGGATCTCACCGAAATTGTGCGGCAGGAAAGTGAAGGGGCAATGGCCGAATACGCTTTCGACGCCGCTGGGGGTACCACTGTTATGAACCAGCTTTTCGCGGTTCTCGGCGCTGCTGGCCACTTGGAAGTGGTCGCGCTGCACATGCACCCGTATGAACTCGATATTACTGCCGCGCTCACGATGCAGGACCGCACGCTCGGCTCTTGCATTGGGTACGCGAATGACCACCCGGAGGCCATCCGGCTTATCGCGGATGGGGAGATCGACGTGGCGCCGCTGATCACCTCGAAGATTACCGCGGACCGCATCGTGGAAGACGGCCTGAGCAAGCTCAAGGATCCGAGCGAAGTAAAGATCCTCGTTTCCATGAACTAAACGCAAGCCAAGGCTTGCACTAACGCGCAGTTAGCGTGCAACTAAAGCGCAGCTAGTGCGCAACTGACGCGCAGCTAGCGCGTAAGCGAGCAACTAGTGCGCGGCCGTGAACTAAAAAGCTGGCGCGGGACCGGAGGGGGTACCAGCGCCAGTACTGGTGACGACGCCGAATATCCGTCCTTGCTCTATATCCGCCGTGCTCGATACATACCCTTGCCTGCCATACCCCCTGGGGGTATCCTCGCAGGAGGTTAGAGAGAACGGCGGAGAGGGCAAGGACTTCGGCAATGCACCAGAAAGAAACACGGGCTTCACGCCACGCAGACCACGCTTGCGCACATGCGGAACATAGCTCCACGCCCGCGTGCCACGAATCCGGCGGGCATGAACATGCCGGCCACGAACACGCCTGCCACGAAACCGCCGGGCACGGCGCGCACGGCGGGCATGAACATGCCGGCCACGAACACGGCGGGCACGGCGGGCATGAATCCGCCGGGCACGGCACCGGCCACGAACATGGTGGCCATAGCGGTGGCCATTGCGGCGCGGGTGGGGGCGGGCATGAGGCCCATGCCCAAATGTATTGGTCTTTGCTGTGGAAGATGACCATAGTGGCGATCCCGGTGATCGCATTTTCTCCCATGTTTGCAAGCCTGCTCGGCTATACGGTGCCGAGCTGGGGAATTTGGGTGGCCGCGATCTTCGGCACGGTCATGTTTGTGTGGGGTGGCCGCCCGTTCTTGGAAGGCGCAGTGAGTGAAATCCGGGCGCGCCAACCGGGCATGATGCTCCTGGTTTCGCTCGGAATCAGCGTTGCCTTCCTGGCTTCGTGGGCCGCCACGCTCGGCCTCATCCCGCGCGGCCTCGAATATTGGTGGGAGCTCGCACTCCTCATCGTCATCATGCTGGCCGGGCATTGGATCGAAATGAAATCCCTGGCGCAAACCTCTTCCGCGCTCGATAGTTTGGCCGCGCTCCTCCCAGACGAAGCCGAAAAACTCACCACCAACGGGGAAATAGTCATAACGACGCCGGCCGCGCTCCGGCCCGGTGACCAAGTGCTAGTGCGGCCTGGTGGCCGCATTCCCGCGGACGGCGTCGTACGCGAAGGTAGCGCGGCGGTAGACGAATCGATGATGACGGGCGAATCGCGGCCCGTGCCGCGCAGCGAAGGTGAGAAAGTGGTGGCCGGAACAGTGGCCACCGATTCCGGGCTCACCATTGAAGTAACCGCCACCGGGGAAGATACGGCGCTGGCCGGCATCCAAAAACTCGTGGCAGAAGCCGAAAACTCGACCAGCCCGGCACAAAGACTGGCCGACCGGGCCGCCGGCTGGCTGTTCTGGTTTGCCCTGGGTGCGGCAATTATTACCGCGATCGTATGGGCCGTTATCGGCACGCCCCAAAACGTGATCGAACGTGTGATTACCGTGCTCGTGATCGCCTGCCCGCATTCCCTCGGCCTGGCAATCCCGCTCGTGGTATCGATTTCTACCGGCAAGGCGGCCGCATCTGGCATTTTGATTAAAGACCGCTTGGCGTTGGAACAAATGCGGGAAATGAATACCGTGGTCTTCGATAAAACAGGCACGCTGACCACTGGAAAACCCGAGGTCACCGGGGTTATTACCAACCCGGAAAGCGGCCTGAGCGAAACCGAACTAGTGGAGCTCGCGGCCGCCGTGGAACAGCGGTCCGAACACCCGCTCGCCCGCGCCATCGTCACCACCGCTGCCGAAATTTCTGCCCGCGCGGCGGGTACTCCCGCACTTCCTACCGCGGAAGATTTCCGTTCGGTGCCCGGCCTCGGCGTGAGCGCCACCGTGAACGGTGCGCGCGTGCAGGTAGGTGGGGCGCGCCTACTCGCCGAAAACGAGGTGGCGGCCTTGCCCGGTACGCAAGCGTGGGATGAGGCCGGGTCTACCGTAATTCACGTGCTCGTGGAGGGCCGGCCGGCCGGCGCTTTGCGGCTGGACGACGCCGTGCGCCCCGAATCCGCGCTCGCGGTACGCCGTTTGCAAGAACGGGGCATAAACGTGGTGATGATGACGGGCGATGCGGAACCGGTGGCCCGCGCGGTAGCGGAGGGCTTGGGAATTAGCGAGTTTTATGCCGGGGTGCGGCCGGAAGAAAAGGCCGCGCGGATCAAAGAAATGCAAAGCCGCGGGGCGCGAATAGCGATGGTGGGCGACGGCGTGAACGACGCCCCGGCCCTCGCCCAAGCCGAAGTGGGAATCGCGATCGGTGCCGGTACAGACGTAGCTATTGCGGCCGCCGATATTATTCTGGCCGCCGATGACCCGCGGGCCGTGAACTCGGTGATCACGCTATCGCAGGCCACCACGCGGAAGATGAAACAGAATCTGTGGTGGGCGGCAGGCTATAACCTGCTCGCCGTGCCCTTGGCCGCGGGCGTGCTCGCACCGATTGGATTCATAATGCCAATGTCGGTGGGGGCCGTGCTCATGGCCGGCTCCACGGTTATCGTGGCCCTCAATGCGCAACTCTTGCGCCGCGTGGACTTGCGGATCGAGTAGCGTGGGGCACCGGCCGGACGCGGTGCGCCTGCCCAGCGGCGATTCTGAGGCGGGGTAGCCCCGGCGCGGGGCGCCGCCCGGTGCCGGCCGGGCGCGGGGTAGGCCCAGCGCCGGGCCCGGCCCTACCCAAATGTCTGAAAGATCGCTTTTGCGAAACTAACACCTGGCGCCGAGCAGGAGTATTGTGTCCCGTTATGCCATATAGACATAGGCACAGGAACAATCCCGCGGTGTGGATCCTCGGTGGTTTCCTAGCCGCTTTGTTTGTAGGGACAGGCTTACTCATGCTGCCCTTTTCCACGACGCACGCAGGCGGGCTTCCCCTCCTTCCGGCGTTGTTCACGGCTACCTCCGCGCTATGCGTGACGGGCCTTTCCGCGGTCGATACCGCTACCTATTGGACGACCACCGGCCACGTAGTGATACTCGCGCTCATCCAAATTGGTGGTTTCGGGGTTATGAGCTTCGCTACCTTCTTGGGGCTGTTCGTGACCCGCCGGGCCCGGCTCAGCGCCGATATTGTGATCGCTACCGAAAGGCGTTCCACTATCGGCCGCGCCCGCCCGATACTCACCCGCGTTTTCCTCACCAGTTTGGGAATCGAAGCGGTTATAGCCTGCGCTTTGCTATTGCGTTTCCTCAGCTTGGGGTATTCGCTGGGCAAAGCCGCCTGGTACGGGGTGTTCCACGCCGTCTCCGCTTTTAATAACGCCGGCTTCGCACTATTTACCGGCAATATGGAACGGTTCGTAACCGACTGGGGAATCTGCTTGCCGATTATGTGCGCAATTATTTTGGGCGGGCTGGGCTTCCCGGTGCTCTTCCAATTGCGGCGCGACCTGTGGCACTACTACAAATGGTCCTTGCATGTGCGCATGGTAGTGATCGGCACTGGCTTCCTTCTCGTATTTTCGACCGTGCTGATTTTGGCTGCCGAATGGAACAACCCGGATACTTTGGGCGGCCTGCCCTTGCACGCGAAATTCCTGGCCGGCGCTTTCCAAGCGGTACAAACCCGTACCGCCGGTTTCAGTTCAATCGATATCGGGCAAATGCACGATTCCACGCTCTTGGCAATGGACGTATTCATGTTCATCGGGGGCGGGCCGGCCGGCACCGCGGGCGGTATCAAAATCACCACGGCACTCGTATTGGTAGCGCTGGTAACCGCAGAAGTACGCGCCTCTAGGCAAGTAAACATTTTCGGCAAATCTTTCGCCCCGGATGTTTACCGCGAAGCCATTACCGTGATCACGTTGAGCGGTGCGGTGCTAGTAACCGCCTGCTTCGCTTTATTGGTGTGTACAGATTTCCCGCTCGACGCCGTCTTATTTGAGGCCACTTCCGCGTTTGGCACCGTGGGGTTAAGTACGGGCATCACCTCGCTTTTGCCCGGCGTGGCCCAAATAATCATTATTAGTTTGATGATCTTTGGCCGGTTGGGGCCGATCACGGTGGCTACGGCACTGGCCTCCCACCCGAATGAATCATCGATTTCTCTTCCGAAAGAAAGGCCAATCATTGGTTAGTTTTGCAAAGCCCACCTACGCAATTTTGGGGCTCGGTAGATTTGGGACGGCCCTGGCCCGCGAACTCATGGCCGGCGGGGCCACCGTGGTAGGGGTAGACGCCAACGAAGCAAAAGTGGCGCACAATAATGGCATCCTCAGCCAGGTAGTGTGTGCCGATTCCACGGATATACAGGCACTTAGCGATCTAGGTATAGATGAGTTCACCGGCGTGGTAGTAGCAATCGGGGGTGAACACGTAGAAGCTTCGATCCTTACCTGCTCACTCTTGCGCGATATGAACGTAACCAACTTGTGGGCAAAATCTTCCGGCACCGCGCATGACAGAATTTTGCGGCAAATAGGTATCCCGCATATCGTCTACCCCGAAGTGGCGATGGGCCGGCGCATCGCCCATCTCTTGTTAGGGGCAAGCCTGGACTACGTGGAACTATCCGACGGGATGGCAATCATCCAAACCGCGATCCCGGCCCGCCTGGCCGCCCGCCCGATCGATGAGAACCGGTTGTGGCGCCGCGAAGGCGTGAAAATCATTTCCCAGCTTACGGAAACCGGTTGGCAGCCCATTATCGGCCAGCCCAATTTAGCGGAAGGCACCGAAATTCAAGCCTACGGGCCCATTAAACGGCTCGATACCTTCGCCAAAGGGGCCGTTGCCAAATTCCCCAAAAACCCGGTGCAATAGCCACAACGGCCAGCGCCGCTTCTACCAGCCGGCGATGCCGCGCCGGATTTGGGCGGCGAGCATTTCTACGCAGCCGGGAGAGTTATTGGCCCAGGGGATGTAGAAGAAATCGCCGCCGCCCAGGCCTTGGAAAGCCAGCCGGTTGAGGATATTGATTTCTTGCACGGTTTCGAGGCAATCGGTCAGGAAGCCAGGGCAGACGACGTCGAGCCGGGAAACTCCGCGCGCGCCGAGTTCCTTGACGGTATCGATAGTGGCCGGGCCCACCCATTGCGCGGGCCCGAAAACCGATTGGTAGGTGACGAGCATGTCCCGCGGGGCAAGGCCAAGGCGCGTGGCGAGTGCGGAGGCGGTGGCTTGACATTCGGAAACGTAAGGGTCGCCCGCTTCGCGCATTTCTTCCGGAATGGAATGGAAGCTGAGGAGGAGGCGCTCCCCGGCCGCAAAATCAGGCCGCCCGCACTCTTCCCACAGGCTTTCGATAGCGTTGGCGAGCGCAGAAATATACAGGTCCGCGGTGGGGAAGGAACGGTTGGTGCGAATTTCCATTTGGTCGCGGGCGGAAAGCATCCAGCGCGCAACCCGGTCCGTTACCGGTGCACTGCTCGACGCCGAATACTGTGGATAAGGTGGCAGCACGAAAACTTGGCGGCCCCCGGCCTGGTAGATTGCTTCGAGAACGGCACCAATACGCGGGGCCGTATAGCAGAAAGCGGTAACAATATTGGCCGTGCCCGCAAACTTTTCGGCCAGGGCAGCGCGCTGGGCTTCCGCCCAGTAAATTAGCGGCGATCCCGTGCCCGGGCCGGCCGCGTCCCAAATCTGGCGGTATAGATCGGCCGAATTAGCCGGGCGCGTGCGCAGCACAATTCCGCGCAAAATCGGTTGCCACACGGCCGGTGGCATCTCAATTACCCGGCGATCCGAAAGGAATTCGCGCAAGAAAGGCCGCACCCCCGCGGCCCGCGGCTCCCCCGGGCTCCCCAAATGTCCGAGCAAAACCGTGGGAAGCGTCGGATCAAAATCCGGGCCAAGGGCGTCTTGCGAGTCGGGGGCTTCTGCGCTCGCGGAAGCCGCGCCTGCCGTAGCCGTGCCTGCGGAATCTGGGCCTGCGGAATCCTCGGCTGCCGATTCCGCGCCTGTGGATGAGTTGCCAGTGGCCATATATTTTCCCTTTCTGCTGGGTGTCAGAGTTTCTCTGACTTTCGCTGAGGCTAGCGTGAGCTGAGGGCCCGCGCTAAAACGCCGCGGGCTACAGTTCATGCCCAGTGCCGCAAAGTACTGCTCGCGCCAAAGCGCCGCGAGCTATAAACAAAACCGGGCTGCCGGATAGGTGCCCGCAACGGCGTCTGCCCTCCAGCAGACTACGCATGTTGTGCCAGGAAATCCTGATTTTGGCGTCAAAAAGAAAAAATGCCTGCGCATACGTACCAAATCCTCACAGACTTTGCGGGAAATTATCTTGCGGCGCAGGTCATGCGGCAAAAATGCCCCGGTCGTGGCGGCGCTGGCTAGGATCATTTGGTATGGCAACTTTAAAGGATTGGATTGCGGGCATTCGCGTGCCCACTTTGCCCGTCAGTGCCGCGCCCGTGGTGGCGGGCACCGGGATTGCGGTTTGGGCGGGAAGCGTGCACTGGGGAAAAGCCTTGCTCTGCCTGGCGGTAGCACTCACTTTACATATTGGCGAAAACCTTTCGAATGACTATTCGGACGGCGCGCGCGGCACTGACGCGGAACGTGTGGGCCCGGAAAGTCTCATAATGAACGGTAAGGCCAGCCCACGCGCCGTACTCACCGCGGCCATTGTTTTCTATGCGATTGGCTCCGCCCTCGGAATCTGGTTGGTTTCCATGACCGGCCAGTGGTGGCTGCTAATTCCGGGCATTTTGGCGCTCCTCGCCGCCTGGTTCTATGCGGGCGGCCCGCACCCGTACGGATATATCGGCTTGGGCGAAGTCGCCGTGTTCTTATTCTTTGGTTTGCTAGCTACGGCGGGCACGGTTTACGTGCAGGTTGGAGGCGTGCCGGCTAGCGGGTGGATCGCCGCGGTATGTATGGGTCTGCTCGCTTGCGCCTTGTTCGTAGTCGATTCCATTCGCGATATCCCCACCGATAAAGTTGCCGGAAAACGCACCATTGCCGTGCGCATTGGCGGCCGGCGCGCCCGCAATGTTTATTTACTAATGTTTGTGGCCGCCTTTATTGGCGCGATCGCTTTGAGCTGGTTCCTGCGGCCATTTGTATGGCTCTTTATTTTCTACGTGCCTTCCCTCGTACTGTGCTTGCGCCTCGCCCGTGACGTATGCGGCATCGGCCGCCCACCCGCCGACGAAGAAGGTCTAGTTCCCGCCCGGCAAAACACCGCCCTGGCGGAAATCCTCTTTGGCCTGGCAATCTTCGCCTCGTATGCGGTGGCCTACCTGTTGCTGTAACGGTACGGGAAGGTATCGCTAACGCCGTCGTACGCCTACGTTGACCAGCGCAAACGATATTTTTGCCGGTGCGCCGCGGCGCGAACAGAAAACTAAAAAGGAATGCCCCGCGGGTGGCGTCAGGCTTACGATCTGCTACGTAAGCGCAGGCGCTCGCGGGGCGTTTTGGTGAAAATAGGCGTTTGCAACGTGGTGTTTCCGGTGCGGCTTTCCGGCACGGCGTTCGCGGTGAAGCGTTCGCAGTGCGAGGTTGGCGGCGTTAGGACATCGTCCAGCCGCCGTCTACGGGAAGCACGACGCCGGTGAGGTAGGACGCCTTATCGGAGGCGAGGAAGAGGGCGGCTTGGGCTACGTCTTCCGGTTGGCCGAGCCGTTGCAGGGGGATCGGGGCGAGGAAGCCCTGTTTGACGGAGCTGTCTTGCAAGAGGTCGTGGGTCATGCCGGTTTCGCCGGTACCGGGGGCGATGCAGTTCGCGCGCACGCCCACGGCCGCGTAATCAACGGCGACGGCGCGGGTAAGCGAAATGACTCCGCCCTTGGAAGCCGCGTAGGAAACGGCTGCCGGGAAGCCGATAATGCCGGCCGCCGAAGCTGTGGAAATAATGTTCCCGCGGGTTTCCTGCAGGTAGGGGAGGGCGTATTTGACGCCGTAGAATACCGAGGAAAGGTTGACCTCAAGCGCCGTGTGCCAGCCTTCGAGATCAGTTTGTTCGGCATTGCCATACACATAAGTGCCGGCATTATTGAAGAGAATATCGATCTTGCCAAAGGTCCGCGCGGTTTCCTCCACGAAGTTTTGGACCTGCTCCGCCTCGGCCACATTGGCCTGCAGCGCGATCGCCTCCCCGCCAGCTTGCGTGATCTGCGTGGCAACTTCCTGCGCGGCCTGCAAATTGAGGTCGACGGCGGCTATCTTGGCCCCTTCCTGCGCGAACAACAGTGCGGTGGATTTGCCAAAACCAGAACCCGCACCCGTAATAATGGCAACTTTGCCTGCAAGTAACATGTGTTTTCTCCGCTCTAAAGCCCGCGCGAAAACTTCTCTGGGCTCGCGCGAGCTTTCGCATACAACATTGCGAGATTAATTCTACGAGCGCGCCGGGCGGCTGCGGAAGGGGTGAGCGCAATAACCGCGTCCGGGACCACAGCAAAGCAGAAGCATGAAATGAGAATTCCCGGTATGCTGGTGGGCGATAGATCCCCGGTCAGGCCTCTTGCCAACGTTTGCCAGGCGAAGGTAATGCCCAAATGACCGGGGCCGTTTTTTCTGATGGCGGGGTAGCTGCTTGCCGCCGAGGTAGCCGCGAACTTGTCCCATTAGTACCTCAAATACGATTCGCGAAAAAAGCCGGATCAGACCTGCGAAAACTACGCATCTGATTGCGCGTACGACATTCCTGACTTGCTTCCAGCCCATTGTCTGTACATTTTACCTATTACTCGAAGGCGGAAACTTCCTGCCGTGCCGCCGAACGTGGGTGCCGAGTATCCTTGAGTGTTACACATAAGTTCAATTGTTTTAGGCTGAGGTGGATAATGGCAAGTCCGAGAACCGCGAAACTGTTCCTTATGGACGGTTCTCCGAGCGGGCGGATTAAATGTTCTTTGGACAACTGGGTGGGCAAGGTCTTTTTGATTCCGCGGACAGAAATCGCGCGTTCCCGTGACCGTGAGGAACTTGCACAGACCGGCGTCTACCTCCTTTTTGGTGCGGACGCCGAAAGTGGAGAAGAGTTGCTCTATGTTGGGCAGGCTCGCGAACGCAAAAATGGTAAAGGCGTACTCGGACGGGTGACGGAGCATCTAAATGACGAGAACTTGGACTACTTTACTCACGCGATTATGATTACCGATTCCGATAATGCTCTTGGACCAACCGAGATTTCCTATCTAGAAAATGCGTTTTACCAGCAAGCTATGCGGGCTGGGCGCGTGCGGGTAGTGAATAGCCAGGATCCTTCGCCTGGGAATGTAACTGAGGAAAAGGAAGCCGAACTGAACGAGTTCATCTCTTCGGCAAAAATATTGATTGGTTCTTTAGGGTATAGGGTGTTCGACGTCGTAGATGACGCGAAAGTTGCCACTCAAAAAGAGAATGATGCAAGGCCGCGTGTGGAGCCATTGCTGTATCTGAACTCGCGTGGTGCGTCCGGACAAGGGCGCCAAACAACGGAGGGATTTGTTGTCCTCGCGGGCGCTAAACTGCGAGAAGATATGGCCCGCTCTGTTCCGGATTTGGCACGGAAAAACCGCAAAAACTTGCAGATCGGATCGGTAGCGGCTATGAGTTAATGTGCGATACTTTATTTAGTTCCCCTTCGGCTGCTTCAGACTTCCTAACCGGCGCCTCCACATCGGGCAAGGCGTCTTGGAAGAACAGCGAGGGAATCACGTTGCGCGAACTAGAACAAAGCGAGATTGAGTCTGTTACCGAAAGTGAAACACGGAGCACTTTCGGGTAGATAGTTATCTCGGGTCTGAGCGGTGGTGCAGAAATCAGCCGTGCATGCGAGAACGGGATGATTACTGGGACAGTCGCAGGGATAAATATCTTCATTACGGGTCATGGGTCATGACTTATGACTCCGGGTCACGAGTCGCGGGTCGTGGGCAGATCTAGCGGGTAAGCGCGGGTAAGGGTAGCCTTACTACCATGACGATGCGGGTTGTGGCCCGCTATGCCTGACCGAATGGAGAAAACCGCAATGGAGGTTACCGTAAGTCAGTTGATCCGCCCGGCCCGCCCGGCCATGATCGTTTCGGCCATATTCACCGCCACTAGCGCGGTGTTTACCTTGGTACCGTTCGTGGCCCTACAGCAACTAGCGGTCATTTGGTTTGCCGAGGGCACGCCGCTCGGCGGTATTACCCGCCCGTGGGTGTGGATCAGTATCGCTGTTGTATGCCTGCTATTAGGGCAGCTCCTGTACTTAGGCGGGCTTGGTATCGCGCATGTGGCAGAAGTAAAACTGCGCTACAAAATGCGCGGCCAAGTGGTGGCAAAAATCCGCTCTCTGCCACTCGGAAAAATAGCGCAAATCCCGCATGGCCACATCCGGAAAATGGTGTGCGACGACACCAGTGCCATCCACACTTTGGTAGCACATATTCCGGGCGATCTCACTAACGCCGTCGTAACCCTCTTGGTAGGAACGATTTATTTAGCGGTAGTAGAGTGGCGGCTCATGCTGGTACTTATTGGTATTTGGCTGCTCGTTTCGCTGCTGGTTATGGGCCGGCATATGCGCGGGTACGCGGGGATTACGGAACGTTTTGGGGTGGCGCAAACCGAACTTGCCGCCGCCACCGTGGAAATGCTCGAAGGTATAAAGGAAATCAAAAATTTCCAAGCCACCGACCTTACCCGCACCAAAATGCAAAGCACGCGGCGCAATTTTTCGGCTATTTCCTATGAATGGACATCGCAGTCCGGCAAGGCAATTAGTTTGCTCGGCGCAATTTGGCGGCCCGCCACAATTTTCGTAACGGTAGCAATAACCGCTTTCTGGTTCGTGACGCAAGGCTGGATGAATCTTTCGGATACCCTGCCCTTCTTCCTGATCGCCCCGGGGATCCCCTCCGGATTGCTCATCTTCGTGAGCCTCATGCAACATTTGTATACCTCAAACCTCGCCGCGCATAGCACCGCGCAGCTTTTGAGCGAAGCAGATATGCCGGAAGGGGAGAAAACTAGCGGCCCTGGCCCCGCCCCCGGGGAAGTCGAGTTCGCGCACGTGACCTTCGGATACGAACCGCAAAACCCGGTGGTGAAAGATGTTTCTTTCCGCGTGCCGGCAAAAACCGTGACTGCCCTGGTGGGGCCTTCCGGTTCCGGGAAAAGTACCTTGGCAAGGCTGGCGGCTAGGTTTTACGACGTCGACGCCGGTGCGGTGCGCGTTTCGGGCGTGAACGTGCGAGAGGCGCATTCTTCCTGGCTGTTATCCCAAGTGGCGATCGTGCTACAAGACGTGGCATTGGCAAATGAAACCGTGGCGGCAAATATTGCCTTGGGAGCACCGGAGGCAAGCCGCGAAGCGATCGAAAATGCGGCCAAAGCCGCCCGGATTCATGAGCGCATCTTGGAACTGCCGGCCGGTTATGACACCGTGCTCGGAGATGCCGGCGGGCATCTTTCGGGTGGGGAAAAACAGCGGATCACATTGGCCCGTGCCTACCTGCAAGAAGCCCCGATCCTGATTTTGGATGAAGCTACCGCGCAGGCAGACCCGCAATCCGAACGGGCCATCCATCAGGCTTTGAGCACGCTTGCCGGGGGCAAGACCGTGCTGATTATTGCGCACCGGCTGGCAACTATTCAGGACGCCGAGCAGATCGTCGTCCTCGAAAACGGGGGCGTAGCGGAAATCGGAACCCACCGCGAACTGCTTGCCCGCGGCGGCACGTATGCAGCCATGTGGCGCGCGCAGAGCTTCGCCGGCGCGGCAACGGAAGTAACGGAGGCTTAGCTATGTGGAAACTCTTAAAACGCCTGGTCAACGCGGCTGAGCTACGGAAAACGATCAGCTGGTTCACGGCGTCGGCGATTTTGCAGGGCGTGACTTTGGCGCTCATGATCCCGTTCCTGCGGGCCCTGTTTTCAGGTTCGCCGGCAGCGCCGCACTGGTTGCTGATCATTACGGTGTGCGGGGTGGCGACGGTGTTGGTGGATACGTACGCGATGTTCCGCTCGTATCGGATCAGTGTGTACGAAGTTTGCGACACGATGATCGACCGGGTGGCGGAGCACGTGTTGCGCCTGCCGCTGGGGTGGTTCAATCCGCAGCGGGAAGCAGCGGTGGCGAATGCGACGTCGACGCACGTGAACACACTTTCGCATGTGGCTTCGCTGGTGATCCCGAATATTTTGAACGCTTTTGTGACGCCCTTGGTGATGCTGCTTGCTACCTTCTTTGTGGATTGGCGGCTGGCACTAATTATGGGGGCGGCGATTTTTCCACTGATATTGGTGTGGCGGGTTATGGGTGCGTCCGTCACGCGGGCTAATGAGTTGGAAAGTAACGCGGCGGAGAAAGCCGCCGGGCGGCTCATTGAGTTCGCGCGCCTACAAGCCGTGCTACGCGCCACCGGCGTGGGCGCGAATTGGCAACCCGTGCAGGAAGCTTTAGCGGAAGACGCCGCGGCGGTAATGCGGGGGCTTCGCGTGAAAAGCAAACCGGCCCAAGGCTTCAACCTGATTGTGAACGTAACTTTCGCGCTCGTGCTGGCGGCCGGCTGGGCCTTCGTGAGCAACTACCAATTGGATGCCGTGGCCTACCTGGTGTTGATGGCCGTAGTGGCACGCATGCTCTTGCCACTCACGCAGGCTTCTTTGAATCAGACGGAAGCGAATAATGCGCTGGCGGCATTGCGGGCCGTGGTGGAAATTATGGATGCGGAACCGCTCCCGGAGCCACCTGCCGGGCATGCACGCCGCCCAGATGGCGCCACCATCGAGTTTACGGACGTGCGTTTCGCGTATGAAGCAGACCGCCAGATACTGGATGGCATTTCTTTCCAGGCGCCGCAGGGGAGCGTGACCGCGGTGGTAGGGCCTTCAGGTTGCGGGAAATCCACGATATTGCGGCTGGCCGCGCGGTTCTGGGATGTGGATGCCGGAGCGGTGACGATCGGCGGGGTAGACGTGCGAGAAATTGGTTCGCTAGAAATCATGAACCATATCGCCATGGTGTTCCAGGACGTGTACCTGTTTGACGAAACGATTCGCGAGAATTTGCGAGTGGCCCGCCCGGACGCCACGGACGCGGAACTGGAAACCGCGGCCCGCCGGGCGCGCCTGGATCGCGTAATCGAAGCGCTTCCGCATGGCTGGGATACGAAGGTGGGGCCGGCCGGGAAGAGCCTTTCTGGCGGGGAACGCCAACGCGTGGCCATTGCCCGCGCTTTCCTCAAAGACGCACCGATCTTGCTCCTGGACGAAATAACTTCCGCCCTGGACGGGGAAAACGAAGCGGCGATCTCCGAGGTAGTGGCCGAACTATCCGCCGGACGCACAGTGATCGTGGTAGCCCACCGGCTCTCCACCATCCGCAACGCCGACCAGGTAATTGTGCTCGGTACTGGAAAGCAGAATGAGGTACCGGGAGGCGCGGTGCTGGGAGGCGCGGAAGCGCCAGCGGGCTCGATACCGGCGGATACCGGGGTAGCGGTTTCCGGGGCGCGCGATACTGGGGCGCCAGCGGGTTCCGGAGCGCGGATCGTGCAACGCGGTACGCCGGCAGCACTTGCCGCCCAGCCCGGCCAATTCCGCGACATGGTGGAAGCGCTCCTGGAAACGAAGCGCTGGCAACTCACGAACTAAGGCGGCGGTGGTGCTACCCAGATTTGGCAAAATGGCGCGAGCGAGGCTTTCGCGGTTACGCGCGTAGTCGCGAAGGCACCGGGTACGACGTCGCTAACTCGCTTCCCGGTTAACTTTCCGGGGAGCTTTGCGGTTAGCTAACCGGCTGGTCGGCGCCCGGCTGGCTAGCTTCCCGGTTAGTTGCAGGGCTGCCGGGTTGCCGGGCTGCTGGGCTGATTAGGCCGGCTTGCGGGCCACAATCGCGATGCCACACATGTGGTCTTGGTATTCCTTGAAGGTGGCTCGCATTTGGAGCATGCGTGTGCGCAACTCCTTATCGCGAAGCACATTCCGCACGATGCGAGCCACTCCGCGCACGCCCTCATCCGCCAGATTGCGCCGCACCGAAAGCAAAGCCATCGGCGCCGTATCTACCCATTCGACCTCGAAACCAGCCGCGGTGAGAACCTGCCGCCACTCGCTTTGTGTGAGCGGCCGCGCGTTGACGCGGATTGTTTGCGCGAGCCGTTTACGTAGCTCGTCTGCTAATGTGGGCGCAATATCATCTGGCGTTAGCCCCATTTCGTGAATCGCATAGCGCCCGCCGGGCCGCAAAATCCGAAAAGCTTCCGCGGCAATCGCCGCCTTCGTTTTCGCCCCTTGCATGGTGAGCATTGCTTCCCCGACGACGACGTCTGCCGCTTCGTCTGCCAGCCCGGTTTCCTGTGCCTTGCGGTTAACGACCACCCCGCCGTGGGGCGCAACTATGCTTTCCACGCGTTTTACGGCGGCCGGGTCTAGATCCACTCCGGTGTAGGAAGCTACGCCGCTGTCAACTATGAGCTGGGCGGTGCGGCCCAGACCGGGCGCGAATTCCACTACCTGGCTGCCGGGAATACCCGCCGCGGTAAGCATCTGTTTGGTGAGTTGGAGGCCGCCGGGGCGAAGTACGCGCTTCCCGGCGCGTGCCAGCACCCAATGCCCGGCTGCGGTACTTGTAGGCCGGTCGGATTGTGGCAAGGGTGAATTATCGTGCATGAACGGAACGTTACGCCCAACCTGGAGGTGAGGCAAGGCTAACCATATGTTGGGCAGTGGTGTGCGCGGGCAGGAGGAGTGCCGGGCGCTAGACGTGCGTGTGGGCCAGACGTGACGCAAGCGGTACGTCTGGCCCACACGCGGTTGGTTCACGTAGCTAGCGCGCGTGGCCGGTGCTGCAAAGCACGCGGCACGGGCTAGGCGAATTTGCCGCACACGTGGCTGATAACTCAGGCCGTTATAGCAAGCCGGATATTCCCGGTAGCCAGAGCGATATCGCGGGCACGAAGGTCACCACGAAGAGCATTCCGATGATTGCCCCTAGGAATGGCCAGAGTTTGGCTATAACTGGTTCGATTCTTAGGCCTGCCACCTTCGCCCCCACGAAGAGGACGTTTCCAACCGGCGGCGTAATCACGCCCACGGAAAGGTTCATAACCACCATGGCGCCGAAGTGCACCGGGTCTACACCCAGTTCGGTCACGATGGGCAGGAAAATGGGAACGAAGATGAGGATTGCCGGAGTGGGATCCATGAAGGTTCCAACCAGCAGCAAGATCAGCATGATGATGATCAAAATGCCGATCTTCGAATCCGTAATTCCCAGCAGGAAGCCGGTAATCATCTGCGGAATTCCGGCGAAGGCCATCACCCAGGAAAGGCCGGAAGAAACCGCTACGAGTAGCATTACTACCGCGGTGGTTTCGGTGGCTTTCACCAAGATACCCGGCAGGTCCTTGATCTTGATTTGCTTGTAAGCAAAGCCCAATACCAAGCAGTACACCACGGCGATTGCCGAGGATTCGGTGGCGGTGAAGAAGCCGGCGATAATACCGCCGATTACGATCACGATCATGAAGAGTGAAGGCACTGCCCGCCACAGCGTTATCAACACGACCTTCGCGGAGGGGCGTTCTTCCGGAACCTTTACGTTCTTGCCTTCGGAACGGTGGTACATAATGAGCGCCACTGCCAAGCAGGCCACCACCCACAGCAGGCCGGGGCCAATGCCGGCCATAAACAGGGCGGCAATAGAAGTGGAGGAGACCAGCGAATACACGATGAACGTGTTCGAGGGTGGGATGAGCATGCCGGAAGGTGCGGAGGCCACGTTCACCGCGGCGGAAAATGCCCGGTTGTAGCCGTCCTTGGCCATGCGCGGCGTCATGATCGTTCCGATGGCGGAAGCGGCGGCTACGGCCGCGCCGGAAACCGAACCGAAAAGCGCATTGGCCACGATATTCGTTTGTGCCATGGCTGCCGGCATTTTCCCAACCAGCACCTTAGCGGCGTCGATGAGGCGGGCGGCAATACCGCCCTGGTTCATTATCACGCCAGCCAAAATAAAGAATGGAATCGCCAGCAAGGTAAAGGAATTGACGCCGGTAAACATGCGCCCGGCAATCGACATTGCCGCCACGTCCGGTGCCATTACGGCCATCGCCGCGAGCAGTACGGGCACCCCGATAGCAATAGCGATCGGTACCGATAGAGCGATAAGAAGGATAATACCTACGAGCAGGATGAGCCCTGCCAAAGCGGTAGGAGTCATGGTGCTACACCCCTTCCTGGGTGGATTTCGCGGCTGCGGCGGCCGCTTCGCGGCCTTCTTCTTCGGCTAGGTCTGCTTCCGCTATCGGGTATGGGCTTACGTTCCCAGCCGCAATTTCGACGATGTAGAAGAGCGCATACAGCGCGATCGCCACCCCGGCAATTGGCATCACCAGGTACACGGAGCCAATATTTACGGGCAGGGCGGTAAGGTTTTGCGTCCAGGCGTTCATGGCCCCATTCCAGCCACCCCAGATAAGGCCCACGACGGCGAAAATGAGAGCAACCACGTGCGTGAAGATCGCAACTCCGCGTTCCCCCTTTTCGGGCAGTTTGCGGGCCAGATATTCCACGGCCATGTGGCCGCGTTTCCCGTACACATATGCCGCACCGAGGAAGGAGAGCCACACGAAGGAAATCTTCGCGAGTTCTTCCGACCAGGTGACCGGGGAGTGCAGGACGAGGCGGGAGAAGACCTGCCACGTCGTCGTCAACACCAAAACGGCGAAAATGAATACGCAAATAACCTCTAGGATTTTATTCACGGCTTTTGCTACGGCTATCATTTGGCGCCTCCTTCCGTGGCCTTGGCGTTGGGTGCTACGTCTGCCTTAGCGCGAATCTTTTCGTAGAGTTCCTTTTCGTAATCGGTGGTGAGGAACTCGTCCTTGATGGGAGCGAGGGCCTTTTGGAAGGCTTCTTGATCGACTTCGTGGAAAGTAGCACCTGCGGCGATCGCGGCTTCGTAAGATTCTTGCGTGAACTCGTCCCATAGCTTGGTGTGGAAGTCCATCGAGTCGTACCACACGCGGTAGAAGGTGTCGCGGTCTGCTTGCGGCATGGCCTTGAGCAGATCGGCGCGCATGATCATGTAGTCAAGGCCGATGAGGTGGTTCGTGTAAGAAAGGTTTTGCGCCACTTCCATGTGGCGGGCGGTGTTATAGGAAACGATGTTGTTCTCCGCGCCGTCGAGCACCCCGGCCTGCAAGGCGGAATAAACCTCCCCGTAAGAAAGCGGGGAAGCGGTGCCACCCATGAGGCGGATCATGCGAATATGCATGTCTGACTCCTGGACGCGGATCTTCAAACCATTGAGATCCTCCGGCTTCTTCACCACTTTTTTGGTGGTGTAAATGTGCCGCTCACCTTGCGTGTAACCACCCAAAACCGTGATGTTATCGGATTCTTCGAGGGAGGAGAAAAGATCTCCCACGATGCTTTGGTCTTGCAAAACCGCGATCTGTTGCGGGATTGAGGTGAAGGTGGTGGGCATATTAAGCACCCGGAAATCCGTATTCACATTTTCCAGTTGAGTACCGGAAACGATCGCCATTTCGATCGCGCCGGACTTCACGTACTGGAGAACTTCCTGTTGCGAGCCCAATTGTTCGTTTGCGTAAATCTCGACTTCGTAGCGGCCATCCGTTTCCTCCTTCAGTTCCTTTCCGAACTGTTCGAGGGCCTTGTAGGAAGGATGCGACTCGGTCTGATTTAACGCAATCTTCAGATATGTAACTGTTCCATCTTTACCCACCTCGCTAAGCTTGATGCCACCAAATCCGGCGCAACCGCCAAGAGTTAGTGAAACCACGGCCAGCAGGAGAGTAATGAAGTGCCAAGGTTTGACCATTGGTCCTCCATTTCGGTGATCTGCGGTGGAGCTAACCGCAAGGATCTAATTGGCGTGAGTATAAGGAGAGAATGGACCCGGCGACGTCGCCGGGTCCAAAAAGTCGCTCCAGACATTGAGATTCTACCCGGAAAAAGTGATTCAAAACCGAGCTAAATTGGTTATTTTGAAATTTTCCGCCAGCGTGTGCTGTGCCACGATCAGAAATTAGGGCGAAAGTCCTTGGTGCGGGATGTGGCACGGGAGGCGTGGCGGTGCGGTGCGTATGCGGATTGGGTGCATCTTCCGGGACGTGTGGCGTGGTGTGTGGTGGCGCGGTGCGTGCTGGATGGCTTTTATTTGTCTAGATGCGAGCATGAATTGCTCGCTAAGTGTTTGATGGTCGATCGTCGTTCCAGCTCAAACTGGTGGTTTAGCGCCAGCTCTTGCACTTTGTTTTGTAGTAAAACATAATAGGGGGAGCGGTGGGTGGTGAGCGTCACCCTCGTTCAGGAAGGTCTTGCTCCAACGGTGGAGTGTAAGGAACTTTCTGCGGAACGAAATGACTGGCAAGAGATGCGAAGGTGCATCAACACTCCGGCTAGTCGTATAGGTAGAGGGGCGCAGAATTTCCGTCGAGCCTGCCGCAACGGTATCCCGCATAGAAGTAAAAGGCACTAATAACTCAAAGGTGAGGTCTGAGATGAAGTTTTCCAATGGGTACTGGCTTCCCAGGACGGGATGGCGAATAGAACATCCGCGCGCAATTCAGGGCTTTGAGGTCTCGGGGGGGGGGGCGTTTATTACGTGCGTTTGTGTACACGCGCCACATTCCCTTCAAGGGGGCCGAGCTTGATTCACCCCAGCTTACCGTTGATCTCGAGGCGGTAGCCGAAGGAATTATTCGAGTACGGCTAACACACTTTGCGGGAGCAGTGGATCCCGGCCCGCACTATCAGTTGCAGGAGCTCCTGCCGGCCGCGAATACGAAGATTGAAACCGGAGAAAACCGAGCGAAGATGCTTTCGGGGGAGCTCAGCGCGGAAATATCCTGCGAAAACGGTAATTATCTTCTGGAATTCAAAGCAAAGGGCAAACAGGTAACTTCCGCAATTGGCCGTTCCCAGGGAATTGCGGAATCACCTAGTGGTGAAACTTACATTCACGAACAACTCACCGTGCAGCCAAATGAATATATCTACGGCTTGGGTGAAAGATTCAGTCAGGTTATCAAGAATGGCCAAACCGTAGATATGTGGAATGCGGATGGTGGTACCGCCACCGAGCAGGCATACAAAAACATTCCGTTCTACCTGAGTAACCGTGGATATGGCGTATTCGTGAATCATCCCGAGAAGGTTTCCTACGAAGTTACGAGTGAAATCAATACGCGGGTGCAGTTCTCAGTGCCGGGCCAATACCTGGAGTATTACGTCATTTATGGTGGTAGTCCGAAGAAAACCTTAGAGCGCTACACAGCTCTCACCGGGCGTCCGCCGCACGTGCCGGATTGGTCCTACGGGTTGTGGCTTTCGACGTCGTTCAAAACTGATTACACGAAGGTTGAGTCCTTCGTGGACAAGATGGAAGAGCTTGGGATTCCTCTTTCTGTTATTCATTTTGATTGCTATTGGATGCGCGCCTCGCATTGGTGCGATTTCACCTGGGACCCGGAAGTTTTCCCGAACCCGGAAGCGCTCCTCGAACGTTTGCACAAGCGTGGGATTAAGACCTGCGTGTGGATTAATCCGTATATTGCGCAGCGTTCCGCACTCTTTGAAGAAGGCCGGCAAGCAGGGTATCTGCTGCACAGCATCGATGGCAGCGTGCGGCAAAGTGACCACTGGCAGTCGGGACTGTCCTTTGTAGATTTCACGAACCCGGCGGCGGTGGAATGGTGGAAGGGCAAGCTCCGTACCCTGATTCGACAAGGTGTGGACGCCCTGAAAACAGACTTTGGCGAGCGTATTCCAACTGATAATGTGCGCTGGCACGATGGTTCGGATCCACAACGCATGCACAATTATTACAGTTATCTGTACAACAAGGCCGCATACGAAGTTATTGCAGAAGAACGCGGGGAAGAAGAAGCGATCGTTTTCGCGCGCAGTGCCACGGCTGGTTCGCAGGTTTTCCCAGTGCATTGGGGTGGGGATTCGGAGCCAAGTTTCGTTTCCATGGGCGAGACTTTGCGCGGAGGGCTTTCCTTTGGGCTTTCTGGTTTCGGATATTGGAGCCATGATATGGGCGGTTTTGAAGGCCAATCCCCAACGGAGGTTTTCACGCGTTGGTATCCCTTTGGCATGCTTTCTTCGCATTCGCGTTTGCACGGTTCAGATTCCTACCGGGTGCCGTGGAATTACGGGGACGACGCCGTGCGGGTAGCTCAACGTTTCACGCGTCTCAAGAACCGGCTCGTGCCGTATTTGAAGCATACAGAGGAAGATGCCGTGGAACGCGGCATTCCGATTTTGCGGCACATGATTCTGGAATACCCCGACGATTTAGGGGCTTGCTTCGCCGAAACGCAGTACATGCTCGGTGAGAAGCTCCTGGTAGCACCAGTGATGAGCGACAGTGGTGAGGTCGATTTCTATCTGCCGTGCGGGGGCTGGATAAACATTTTGAACGGCAAGCGCGTGCGTGACGCCGGCTGGCACCGCGAAACCCATGCTATCGATTCACTGCCGGTCATGGTGCGTGAGGGTACCGTGCTCGCACTTTCTGCAGAGTGCATGCAGACGACCGCAAATTGCGGGCCTTCTGGTGTGGTCTTGTACGTATATGGAAAACCCGTTATTGCCGAAACGATTTCGGTAAGAACGCCGGACGGACTGGCCGAATTTACCGTTACACCGGAGGCAGCTGGAGTTTCGGTTCAACACGCGGGTGCTGCACTGCCATGGGCGGCGAACTTTGTGGGTGAGCGGATCCAGGTGGAATCCGGAAGTGCCGAAAACTCTTGGAAGCCCTTCCCAGAACTTGCCTCCGGAGAAATTGTTGCACCGAGCCAGGCAGAAAACGGAAACATCCGCGCCTGGTGGAGGTAGAAGCTCGTCAGCAACAATCCGGAAACCCACTACCAAGAATCCGGATTTGGTCTACAACAAGGCGGACGCGCGCTACCAACCAATCCAAAATGTCGAAGTGGTGGCAGGTAGCTCTGCCACCACAAAACCAAACAAATAACAAGAGGAATAATCATGAGGGCACACAAAAATCTACTGCGGAAGGTCGCCGCGGTGGCGGCAGTTGCCGGCCTGGCACTCACCGGGCTAACGGCCTGTGGAAGTAATAAAAAGGCATCTAATTCCGGCGAGGACGGCAAGATCACACTCGAGGTTTGGGATTACTTGGGTAGTGGCGTTTCTAATGATGGCATGGTGGCCGCCGTTGCCGAATTCGAGAAACAGAATCCTAACATCAAGGTGAATCGGACTTCCTTCGCCTTTGCAGATATGCAGAAGTCCATCATTCAAGGTGGTGTAGGGGGAGCCGTACCGGATGCCGCAATTATCGACAATGTTGATACGTCGAATTTTGCAAACCTCGGCTTGCTTCGGGATATATCTGAAGCCACGAGCGGCATGAAGAACGAATTCTACGAAGGGCCATGGGAATCGGGTCAATTGGAAGGCAAGACCTACGCTCTGCCGCTAAATTCGAATAACCTGGCACTTTTCTACAACAAAGAAATGCTTGACGCAGCGGGTGTTTCCGTTCCTACTGATTGGGAATCGTTGAAGTCAGCCGCCAAGGCACTGACTACTGACGATCATGTTGGTCTGGCGCTTTCTGCCATCAAGAATGAACAGGGCGTGTTCCAGATGCTTCCCTTCGTATGGCAAACCGGGGGAGATTTGAATAACTATGCAAAGAGCGGAGCCGAAGCACTGGAGTATGTAAAGGGTCTCGTAGATGACGGATCGATTTCTTCCTCAGTAACTAATATGAGTCAGGAAGATGCACGGAATAGCTTCGTCACGGAAAAAGCAGCGATGATGATCAATGGCCCGTGGGAGATAGCTAATATTGGTGAAGATTTCCCGTGGGCTACAGCGCCATTGCCTAAGGGGAAAGAAGCCGCTACTGGCTTAGGTGGCGAGAATTTGGTGGTGATGGAAGGCGCGAAGCAACCAGAAGCAGCGGAAGCTTTTGTGAAGTTCATGGCTAGCAAACAAGGTGCGCAGATTTACTGCGATACTACCGGTCAACTTTCGTCCCGTCCGGATCTGAAAGGTCAGTTATCCTTCTCCGACGATCCGAATATGAGGGTCTTTGAAGAGCAACTGAAGATTGCGCACGCTCGTTCCTACGGCGGGGAGTACGCGAAGATTTCCGAGGCTATCCAGCTCTCTATTCAGGAGGCTCTGAACGGAACTAAGAGCCCCCAGGAGGCCGCCGAAACGGCAGAGGCAAGCATTAAGCCGCTCTTGCCGTAAGGAGGCAACCATGCCGCACAATGATACTGCAACCATCACAATCGCCAGGGTAACCGAAGGGAAGAAACCGAAGCGGCGCGGGCGCCGGGTACCACTCACTCGAAGCCAGCGTACTACGCGGCGGCTGGGCTTAATCCTGGCCACGCCCGCGCTTCTCTATATCGCCATTTTCTTGGTCTTCCCACTGTTCTATAACCTTTTCCTTTCGGTTACTAATGCCAACGGATCAAATCTGATCAAGGGCACCTTCACCTTCAATAAATTTGCGAACTACGGGAATGTGCTTTCCGATCCCGTGTTCTGGCAGGCCTTGGGGTTGAGTGCCATTTTCACTATCGGTTGCCTTTTCTTCCAATATGTTTTCGGTTTCGCTTTGGCCTTGCTTTTTCGCAAGCCATTTCCCGGAAACGGAGTTATTCGCGCCCTCTTGCTTGTTGGGTGGATTATGCCTCCGGTAGTTACAGGCACAATCTGGCGGTGGCTTTTTGACTCAGATTTCGGGGTTGTCAATTTTCTGTTTGGCAAACTCGGGGTCATTGATGAACCGATCCGGTGGCTGACGGTTGGTCCCACGGCGATGGTAGCGGTAATCATCGCGAATCTGTGGGTGGGGATCCCTTTCAATATGCTGTTACTCCTCTCGGGATTGCAGACTATTGACGATTCGCTTTACGAGGCTGCGCAAGTGGACGGGGCTTCGAGCTGGCGGCAATTCTGGTCGATCACGTTTCCTTTAATGAAACCAGTCACCATTTCGGTGCTCTTGTTGGGTGTGATCAATACGTACAAGGTATTCGATCTTATCTACGTTATGACGAAGGGCGGGCCGGTCAACGCCACCACAACCCTGCCGATCTACACATATTTGGAAACTTACACCGTCTTCGACTTCGGCAATGGAGCCGCGGCTTCCACCCTGACTCTGCTTCTCCCATTGGGGCTTTCATGGTTCTACGTGAAGAGCCTGCGGGATGAAGAGTAAGCGGGGTAGCCATGAAACATGAAGAAAGGAGCAACACCGCCATGGCTAAAAATGGGGGAGGAGCTCATACAGAAGTAACTGTTGACGACAGCCCGAATCCGGGACTAAGTGTTGGTGAATTCAAGGGGCAAGCGCATATAGACCGTGGCTCTGAAGAAGTAGCAGTTCAGACCCGTCATCCGCGGCGGCGGGTCCGGCAAGAAGTCCGCAACCGGTGGAAATCGGTCATCGCTTGGTTGATTGCCGCGGTGTACTTGTTCCCGGTGTACTGGATGATAAACACGTCGTTGAAGTCTAATAAAGCGATGTTCGCATCACCACCGCAAATGTATCCGCATGAGCCGCAGGTGGAGTCTTTTGCGCGCGTAATGACGGGTAATTACGGGGTTTGGCAAGCCTTGTTGAATTCTGTGATCATCGCCCTGTCTGTACTTGTTTTAACACTGGTAATTGCTATCCCTGCCTCCTATGCGGTGGCGCGGTTGCGTGGCGGAATAACGACGTCGATGATGGTAATGCTGACGGTGGTGCAGCTATTGCCGGCAATCGCTATTTCAATTCCGATGTTCGTGATGTTCCGTCAATTGGATCTGATAAATAACTATATTTCCGTTATTCTCGCGGATATATCCGCAACTTTGCCCTTCGCGGTAATCTTGCTCCGGCCGTATTTTAAACAGTTCCCAGTGGAGGTAGAGGAAGCGGCGAAGCTGGATGGGCTGAGTACGCTACAAACAATTGTGCGGATCATTATTCCAACCATTCGGCCGGGTGTAATTATGATTAGTTCCTTTGCGTTCTTGATGGCGTGGGGCGAGTTTACATTCGCGCTCACGCTCACCACAGACGCTTCAATACAGCCGCTCACAGTGGCGCTCAATCGGGTAATCGGCCAGTACGGAACCGCGTGGAATGATCTCATGGCCATTGCCGTGATCATTGCCGTGCCGGTGCTGGTTATATTCATTGGCCTGCAGAAATATATCGTGGCCGGACTCTCCGGTGGTGCTACGAAAGGGTGAGCAGCAGAACACAATGCGGTGTCCGAGTACGAAGACGTGGCTCTGCGGGCGATGCTGAGAAAGAAGCGACGTAGGAGAGACACCGAGCCGGTGAGTGATTCGAAAATCAGAGAAGAGCCTCTACGCAGGAACTGGAAAGAGACGCGTAAAAATCTGACAGAAGGAGTTCACCGGAACCGGTACACGGAAAAATTTGAGCTCCGCGCGGCTTGGAGGATATCGCCGATATCCCACACCAAAACCGCGCGGGGCTCTATTGGCTTTGAGGAATGGTTACGGGGCGCACGGGGACCAGCGGAAATCGAAATCAAGCCGATCAGTAGCTAGTTTCTCGCCGCAACTCTAAGTTCGGATCGAGCGTAACAATACTTTCCTCGCCTTCGTAGTCTTCGAAAACGGCCCATCCAAACTCAGAATCGGGACCATTAAATGCGGTTCGCCAGGTTCCGGTCTCGCCCTTCATAAGCCCAGTTCGACAGTTATTACCCTCAATGCTGCCAGTGTTTTCGGCGCGCAATATTTCCACACCGTTAATGTCGTAAACGCGGAGATAGAAGGTGTCCGGTCCGAAGCATTCTTTCGTTACGGCTTCGTTGCGGTTGTGGGCTGGGTTAGTTTTTAGGACCGGTCGGTTTGAGTGCCTTCCTGGGTTTGGTGCCATTGGTTGGCGTACTCAGTCGGTGGGATAAATCCTAGGCTCGAATGAGGATGATGCGTATTGTAACGCTCTGACCACAGTCGCAGGCAGTGCGACGCGTGGGCAGGGTCGTCGAACATCTCGTCTTCTAGCAGCTCGTCACGTAGCCGGTTGTGGAAGGACTCCACAAACCCGTTATGCCAGGGCATTCCCGGTGGGATGAACGCTTCTATAGTGTCTTGCTTGGCTGCCCATTGAGTCAGCTCTTGGCTGATGAACTCCGGGCCGTTATCCATGCGCAACACCCGAGGCCTACCACCACGCACAGCGGCGTACTTATCCGCGCTAGGCTCCTGGTGGCGTTTGCGGGCGTTGTAGTACGCCGCTCTGGATACCCCGACGATCCGGCAGGCAAAGCGCACCGAATAGCCCACTGATAGAGCGTAATCGATGGCTTCATACCTGCGTGCCGGGGTCAGAATTTTCCCTCCGCAAGCTCCTTCAGCAGCGCCTTTTCCAACTCGGCTTCC
>NZ_FNAU01000022.1 GCF_900102025.1 Actinobaculum suis
CCAGGCCCCAGACACCTTCGAAAAACACGCGTCAGCTACACTTGACCTTGCAGCATAAACACCACCCCCATGTCCACTTTCCGGGGGTCGGGCCCCGCGGCACATCAATTTGCAACGGCCCGTAATTAGACTGCACCGTCTTTGCATACGACCCATTACGAGCATTAGTGGACCCCGACTCTAACCGGCCTTGCCGATCCCCGGATTTATAACCCAAATGAGCATCCATCTCGGCTTGCAAACCCCGCGTAATCGAGGCTTGAATCAACGAACGCACCAAATCATTAGCATCATCCGTACTCACCGCTAAATCATCAATAAGCGCCGAAATCTCAGGATTCTCCAACAGCTTTTTCTCCAGCGCCTTCACCCGCGCCGCATCTTCAACATCACGCCCAACCATAGACACCATCATCACTCATTCCTACAAGTAAGCACCACCTCCATACACAAACCACCTGACACAGCCTTGGACACTCACCTTCTGCACCACTTCAACTATTTCCCAGCACTCCTCCTCTAACTCTAGAACGCCTTCACCCATTTAGACATCGACGAATGTCGATACTCTTGGTCCACGCTTTTCGATGGCACGCGATCTAACCGACAGATATCTTGGTTGTGTCCACACAAATCACACACGCAAGGAACTCATCAATGAAAGACTGGATTGAACAACATATCTGGCGTTTCTCGCTGATACTCACGATTATTTTCGCGCCCCTCATTATTTGGGGTTCTTGGGACCTCATCGGAGAGGTGCAACCTATTGCCCTTCGCATCGCGATTTTCGCGGGCGAGCTTGCGGTTACGTATATTGGCCTTGGCCTCTTGCTTATGTGGAACCGCTACACGCAGCGCAAATACCGCGAAAAGGGCATTATCGAGTGATACTCCCGGGCCGGGCCACCACAATGGCGGCCTGGCCCAGCCGCAAGGTTTCTCAAGGTGCCAATATCCAGCAGGCCAACATCCAGCAGGCCAACATTCAGCAGGCCAATATCCAGCAGGCCAATATTCAGCAGGTCAATATCCAGCAGGCCGATATTAGGCAGCACGCATCCCACGAAACTCAGGAGTGGTAAGCCACGAAAATTGCAGGGCTCCCTCATTTTCTACGCAGAAGTAGATAGTCACCATGGTCACTGTGAAAAAGACCGCGGAGCAGGCAAGAACAGCGAAGTTCTCAGAATAAAGAACAGCGAAAGTTCGCAGAATATACAAACCGCGAGGTGAATAAAGCGATCGGAACCAACGGAATTGGCGAAACACACAGGGCCTCGGAGCTTGCAAAGCAAAGGACCACAAGTAGGTGAACACCGCGTAGCGGGTGGAGCGAGCGGACCTGACGCAGTTGACCTGCGCAAATAGGTACACGCTAAAGATAGCCATCTGGAAAACCGGCGGCTAAAAAGACCGAATCCATCCGCCCCAGACGCAGATAAACCATCCAGCAAATAATCCTGGCAATAACCTGTGCAAAAAATAAGTGATTCCCGCTTAATCATACGGGAGTAAAACCGCGCGTTCACGCCCAAAAGTCCCAGTTCAGAGCAACTTTTTATGCCTGCGAAAACGGCGCGAAAATCGTCCTAAAACAGTCCGTTTAACCTCCGATAATCTCCGGTTTAGGCGGTGGTCGATACCCGTGAACCACCACGACACAGGGGGATACATGGCAACCCATACATCCATCCATGACAACACGCCCGGCCGCGATGCTGGCTCGGAGCACCAGGAAGCGCACGCCCAAGCAACGGGCCAGGCAACGGGCCAAGCAGCGGCCCAGGCGCAGGCTACCAAGCAGCCAGCCAAGCAGCCGGCCACGCCAGCGGCAACGTCTACCGCACCCGCAGCAGTTCCAACTGTTGATGAGCTAGCGCGCCGCGCTCACCAAGCTCTCCACGAGTTCTCGCCTTTCGATCAGCAGGCCATTAACAAGATCGTGCACGCGATGGCCTTGGCGGGTGTGGATAACCACATGCACTTGGCTCGCCTGGCAGTGGAAGAAACCGGCCGCGGCCTGTTTGAGGATAAATGCGTAAAGAACCTCTTCGCCACTGAGTATGTGTGGAATTCGATCAAGTACGACCGTACCGTTGGCGTGATCCATGAAGATACCCAGCGCGGGATCACCCAAATCGCAGAACCGGTGGGCGTGGTGGCCGGCGTCACCCCGGTAACGAATCCTACCTCCACGGTCATGTTCAAATCGCTCATCTCGATTATGACGCGCAATCCGATCATCTTCGCTTTCCACCCCAGCGCCCAGGAGTCTTCTGCCGCGGCCGCCCGCATTATGTATTCGGCAGCGCGCGCGGCGGGCGCGCCCGAACATTGCATCCAGTGGATCGAAGAACCTTCGATGGAAAAGACCCACGCTTTGCTCAACCACCCGCTCGTTTCCCTCACTTTGGCTACCGGTGGGGCGGGCATGGTTAAATCGGCCTATTCCACGGGCAAGCCGGCTCTCGGCGTCGGCCCCGGAAACGTACCGGTGTACATCGAAAAGAGCGCGCGCATTGAACGCACCGTAAACGATCTGCTGCTTTCGAAAACTTTCGATAACGGCATGATTTGCGCTTCTGAGCAGGCGCTTTTCATTGATTCCGAAATCGCGGAAAAGGTAATTGCCGAATTTGTGCGCATGGGTTCGTATGTGCTCAGCGCTACCGAACGCCAGCAGCTGCAGGATTACATGATCACGGAGAAAGGCACCGTGGCCGCGGAATTGGCCGGCCAAAACGCGCTCAAGATTGCGCGCGGAGCCGGGCTGGAAGTCCCCGCGGGCACGAAGCTGCTTTTGGTGCCGATTGAAGGTGTGGGGCCGGAACATCCCTTCTCGCAGGAAAAGCTGTGCCCGGTGCTCGGGTTCATGGAAGTTTCCGGCAAGGAAGAAGGTTTCCGGCGTTCGCAAGACATGCTGAATTTCGGGGGCTTAGGGCATACCGCAGTTATCCACACCCAAAACGGCCTGGTAGAACGCGAGTTCGGGCTGGCAATGAATGCTTGCCGTATTATCGTGAACTCGCCTTCCGCGATCGGTGGGATTGGTGACGTCTATAACGGGTTGATTCCTTCGCTCACGCTCGGGTGCGGTTCTTATGGCCGTAACTCGGTTTCGCACAACGTTTCCGCCATTGACCTCATCAATATTAAGAGCTCGGCCGAAAGGCGCAATAATATGCAGTGGTTTAAAGTCCCGCCGAAGACGTATTTCGAACGCTACTCCGTGCAGTACCTGCAGAAGATGCCTGCCATCGAGCGCGTGTTTATCGTCACCGACCCGGGCATGATGGAACACGGATATGTAGATATTCTGATCCACCATTTGAAGCTACGTAAGAACAATGTGGCTTGGAGTATTTTCTCCGATGTGGAACCGAACCCTACTTCCAACACGGTTTTCAAGGGCGCCCAGCAGATGCACGATTTCAAACCGGATTGCATTATTGCGCTCGGCGGCGGTTCGCCGATGGACGCGGCGAAGGTCATGTGGCTGTTCTATGAGGAACCGGAAGCTTCCTACTTTGGGATGAAGCAGAAGTTTATGGATATCCGCAAGCGTACCTACCGGTTCCCGAAGCTGGGAGCGAAGGCGCGTTTCGTGGCGATTCCGACCACTTCCGGTACGGGTGCGGAATGCACGCCTTTCGCGGTAATCACCGATTCGGAAACGCATATGAAGTACCCGCTGGCTGATTATGCGATCACCCCGGATGTGGCGATCGTGGATGCCCAGTTTGTGGATTCGGTGCCGCGTCGCACTGCCGTAGATTCGGGAATGGATGCGCTTACGCACGCGATCGAATCCTATATTTCGGTAATGGCTTCGGATTACACGCGCGGGCTTTCTTTGCGTGCCGCCCAAATGATTTTCGAGAACCTGCGGCCGGCGGTGTTGGAGAACGACGTCGAAGCTAAAGAACGCATGCATAACGCCTCCGCGCTGGCGGGTATGGCTTTCGCTAACGCGTTCCTCGGGATTGTGCATTCGCTTTCTCACAAGTGCGGGGCGGAATTCGATATTGCGCACGGGCGGGCCAATGCGATCTTCTTGCCGCACGTGTTGCGCTACAACGCCACGCGCCCGTACAAGCACGCCATGTTCCCGAAATATGAGTCTTTCCAAGCGGATAAGGATCTGGCTACGCTCGCCCGTTACCTGGGCTTCCCCGCTTCGACCACTGAGGAAGGCGTGGAATCAATGATCCGCGAAGTCACCAGCCTGGCCGAAGATTTGGGTGTGGATATGTCCCTGCGCGGGAACGGGGTGACCCGCGAACATCTGGACCGCGTGATCGACGGGCTGGCCTACCAGGCTTTTGAAGACCAGTGCACTACCGCTAACCCGGTACAGCCCCTGGTTTCCGATCTGAAGCGGCTGATTTTGGATGCCTACGAAGGTGAGCTCGGGTATTGCGAGAAGAATCTGGATCCTTCCGCCTGGCAGATCGATCTGGAACGCGGCGATGCGGCCCGCGGCATTTCCAGCGCCGATCCGGTGCTCCCCGGCACGCTCGGTGCCGCCGCCGAGGCTAAGGCTGAAGGCGCTGCGGGGGCAGCAGCTGGTGATACTCCGGCTGTTGAGGCTAATGCGGCTGAGCTTGCCGCACTCGGCGACGCCGGCCTTTCCGGCATCGCCGCAGCCGGGGCCGCCGTGGGCGCTCCGGGCGACCACAAGCATGTGCCTTCCGGCCTGCCCGTGGTCCTCTCCACCGAGCTAAACGAACACACCGGCCCGCAAGCCGAATAAAGAGTAGATACCAGATGCCAAGTGCTGGCCCCGGCCTTTTACGCCGGGGCCTTCACCTATACGCCCCTTGCCGCACTTATGAGTTCCTTGCCGCGAGTTGTTATGTACTACGATATTCGTGATCAAATAAGGAGGTGGCATGGCCAGCGACCGGGTAATAGGTGCAGTCTCGCAAATCATGGACGCAATCCTGGATAAGAGGTTCTCCCCCGGGGATCCTTTGCCTCCGGAAACTGAGCTGGCCCAGTGGCTGGGCGTATCGCGACCAACCATGCGCGAAGCCGTCCGCTCCCTCGCCGAGCGTGGGGTTTTGCGGGTGGTGCATGGGCGCGGTACTTTTGTGGCCGATCCTCACACTTGGAAGGACCCGCGGTCCATAATTACCTGGATGTCCCGGAACTGTTCTCGCAGGCAATTGGGTATTCACCTGGTGGAAACGCGCCGCATGATCGAAGTGGGGGCGAGCGGGCTTGCCGCCGCGCGGCGTACCGATCTGCAAATCGCTGATATGCGCCAGATTCTAGATGCTTATGCGCAAGCTTCCGCGGAGAACGACGTCGAACGTGCCACCCAACTAGACCTGGACTTCCACAATTCCATTATGAGCGCCAGCGGCAATCCACTTCTCGCCGCACTTTTAGATCCCCTGGCGGAAGCCCTCCTCGATTCGCGGCGCCACACCACCGAATTTCCGGAAGTGCGCAAACGCGCCGCTGGCCACCACGAGAACATTTTTGCCACAATCGCGGCCAACGATCCTACCGCTGCTAAACAGGCCATGCGGGCACACATGGATCAAACCCGCGACGATATCCTCACCCTCCTCAAGGACTGATTCACCCGCCGCGCGGATTTGCCCCTACCCCATACACACTAAGCAGGTTTCCAGATTGCCCACACTCCTCTGAGATCTGGTTGACAAGGCGCGCTCTTGAACTTTAGTCTGTGTGGACCTCAGACCTCTGAGCACTGGTGCTCGGAGGTTGCGTTTGGGCCGGAGTTCCCAAATCGCCATGAGGCTAAGACAAAGGAGTTCAGATGGGCATATCCCTTGCCGAATTAACAGCCGGTATGCCAGATCCGGTAGAAACCCCGGCCGCGCAGGTGCGCGCTGCGAACGCACATGCCCCGGTGCTTATCGTGTTAGACGATGACCCTACGGGCACGCAATCTGTAGCCGATCTTCCCGTGCTCACCAGCTGGAATGTTTCCGATCTTGAGTGGGGCTTACAAACCGGGAAACCCGCGGTGTATGTGATGACCAATTCCCGTTCGCTTTCCCCGGAAGATGCGGAACGGGTCAATCGTGAAGTCGCTACGGCCGCATATGCTGCCGCGCGCAAACTGGGCGATATTCCGATCAGTTTTGTTTCTCGTTCAGATTCGACGATGCGAGGCCATTTCCCGCTCGAACCGGACGTGTTGGCAGACTGCATCAAAGCTGAAACCGGGCGGGAGGTAGACGGCGTCGTAATTGTTCCCGCTTTTGCAGACGCCGGCCGCATCACTGTAAAAGGCACCCACTATGCCGGTTCGCTTGCCGATGGGTTCGTACCCGTGGGCGAAACCGAATTTGCCAAGGACGCTACTTTCGGGTACCACGCTTCGTACCTTCCCGCGTGGGTGGAGGAGAAAACGGCCGGGCGCGTGCCTGCTAGCCAAGTGCTCCTCATCGATCTGGAAACTCTACGTACCGGCACCGCCGGGGTGGCCGATATTTTGCGGCAAGCTTCCGGACGCCAACCCATTGTGTGTGATGTGACCTGCGAAGACGATCTGCGGCTGTTGGCCCTCGCGCTGGCCACCGTAGAAGGCGAAGGCAAGAGCTTCCTGTACCGCGTAGGGCCGCCGTTTGTGCGGGCGCGGATCGGGCAGGAAACGCGGGCCCCGCTCACGGCCGCCGAAATTCAGGAAGCACGGCTGGGTACCGACTTTGCTACCGGCGGGCTGATAGTAGTCGGTTCGCACGTGGCACTCACTACCCGCCAGCTCGACAATTTGCGGGAGGCGCAGGCACCTACCGAATACGAAATCGACGTGGCAAAGGTGCTTGACCCGCAAACCCGCGAAGCACATCTGGCGCAAATCGTGGAGGCCGTAGCGGCAGACCTCGCGCAGGAAAACGTGGTGGTACGTACTTCTCGCACCCTCGTTACCGGCACGGATGGGGCGGCTTCGCTCGATATCTCGCGGCAGGTTTCGAGTGCGGTGGTTGCGGTGGTACAAGGTGTGCTGGCACGCCGCCGGCCACGTTTCGTAATCGCCAAGGGTGGGATTACTTCCTCCGACGTGGCCTCGAAGGGGCTGGGAATTCGCTACGCAACAGTACTCGGCCCCATGCTCCCCGGGATTGTTTCCGCCTGGCGCGGAGAAAACGAACCGGCGCGTGGCATTCCCTACATCGTCTTCGCCGGAAACGTGGGCGATGAAACCTCCCTCACCCAAGTTGTGGAAAAACTATCTGCCTAATAAGCGGCAAGAAAAGAAAGCATACGTAGGCAAAACTAAGGCAAAGGAGCCACGAAAATGACCATTATTTCAGCACTTGGCTTGGGCGCTATGGGCCTGCCCATGGCCACCAACCTGGCAAAGAACGAAGCCTTTACCGTGCGCGGATTCGATCCGCTAGAGGCTTGCCGCACCCGGGCGGAAGCAGCCGGGATCGAAACTTTCGCGAGCGCGCGGGAAGCAGCTACGGGCGCGGATGTGGTGCTCGTTGCGGTACGCGATCAGCAGCAACTCAATGCGGTTTTGCATGGGGAAGATGGTGTTGTTGCGGTACTCGAACCGGGCGCGGCAATTATTTTGACTTCCACCGTGGGGGTCGCGGTAGCGGAAACGGCCGGCGCAGAATTGGCGGCCGCACAACTGGACCTGGTGGATGCCCCGATTTCGGGTGGGCCGGCCCGGGCGGGTGAAGGCGATCTGCTCGTCGTCGTTGGCGCTACGGACGCCGCTTGGGAAAAGACCCGCCCGGTATTGGAACAAATGGCCGGCAACCTGGTACGCGTGGGCGATACTCCGGGTAAGGGCCAGGCCATGAAGACGGTGAACCAGCTCCTGTGCGGGGTACATATCGCTGCCGCGGGCGAGGCTTTGGCACTTGCCCGCAAGCTCGGTTTGGATACCGAGCAGGCCCTGGAGGCGTTGATGTCTGGCGCGGCAGCTTCCTTCATGCTCGGCGATCGGGGTGCCCGGATGCTGCGCGTGTACGACGAAGATGTGGAAGTAAAATCGCGGCTCGATATTTTCGTGAAAGACATGGGGATTGTTACGGACGCGGCGAAGAGCGTGGGCCTTGCCGTACCGGTAGCCGCTGCCGCGCAACAGGAATACCTGATTGGAAGCGCGCAAGGTCTAGCTGCACACGATGATTCGAATGTGATCCGTGTGGTCGCTCCGGAGGCCTAAATGTCTGCGGGGGCCTTATTGGCGATAGCGGCGGTGGCAGTTGCCATCCTCTTGCTGCTGGTTATCAAATTCAAAATGTCTGCCTTCGTGGGGCTGCTCCTGGTTTCTTTGGGAACCGGGTTAGCCACGGGTATTCCCCTCGCCGAAATTATTCCGGTGATGACGGCAGGCATGGGCAAAACCCTCGGTTCGGTAATGATCGTGGTGGGTTTGGGCGCAATGCTCGGCCGAGTGATCGAAGTGGCGGGCGGCGCGGAATCCCTGGCCCAATATTTCACGGCCAAACTCGGGGTGAAACGCGTGGTAGCGGCCGTTACGATAGCTGCCTTTATTTTGGGTATCCCCGTGTTCTTCGACGTCGGGTTCATTATTTTGGCGCCTATCGTTTTCGGTTTCGCGAAGGTAGCGAAAGTCAACCCGCTAAAGATCGGGTTGCCGGTGGCGGGGGTAATGCTCACCGTGCACGTGGTTTTGCCGCCCCATCCGGGGCCGGTGGCCGCCGCCGGAATCTTAGGGGTCGACGCCGGCCACATGATTCTCGTGGGTCTTCCGCTTGCCGCCTTGGCAAGCGTCGTCGGCTACTTCAGCACGAAACTGTTCCGCATTGACAAGCTAACCCTTGGGGATAGCCCGGCGGCCGCCTCGATTGCTACTACCACAGCTGCTGCAGGTGATGGTTCGGGGAACGGAACTGGCAGCGATTCGGGAACTGGTTCGGGAGCTGGTTCGGGTAACGGAACTGGCAGCGGAGCAGGCAACGGATCAGGTAGTGGCGGTACGGTGATCACCGCGCCGCGCGTGAAACCACCCAGTGCGCTCACGGTATGCGCGCTGATTTTGCTACCGATCCTGCAGATCATGGTGGGAACCGTGGGCATGATGCAAACGGAAGAAGGCACGCAGGCACACGGGGTTTTCTCCTTCGTGGGTGCCAGCCCCTTTGCGTTGCTCGTGGCAGTGATCGTGGCTTATCTGGTGATCGGGCACCAGCAGCGTTGGGATCTAGAAAAGCGCGGTTCGATTCTTGATTCGGCTTTGCCTTCGGTGGCAGTAATCGTGTTCGTGACCGGCGCGGGTGGCGTTTTCGCTAACGTGCTGGTGGAATCCGGCATTGGGAAGGCCCTTTCGGACGCGCTGCTTGCCACGAACATTCCGATCATTCTGATGGGCTTTGTGTTGGCAATAGTATTGCGCGCCGCGCAAGGTTCGGCCACTGTGGCAATTTTGACCACGGCCGGGCTGTTGGCAGAGCCCATGGCTCTGGCTGGCTACACCTCCCTGCAAGCCACCTTGGTAACAATCGCGATGTGCTTTGGCGGTATGGCCTTATCCCATATCAACGATTCTGGTTTCTGGATCGTCACCAAGTACCTGGGGCTTTCCGTGCAAGACGGCCTGAAATCGTGGACGCTCCTAACCACAATCATCGGCGTTGCAGGCTTCGTATTTACGTGGCTGCTCTTTGCGCTGGTGTAGGGCCGGAGCCCCAACGGCTAACAGAGCTGGTGTAGGGCCGGAGCCCCAACGGCTAACAGAGCTGGTGTAGGGCCGGAGCCCCAACGGCTAGCAGAGCTGGTGTAGGGCCGGAGCCCCAACGGCTAGCAGAGCCCTAACAGCCGCCGGGTAGATATTCGGCATAGCTATATGCATAGCTATATACATAGCTAGAAAATAGTGGGTCGGTCGCCGTAATGGGTGGCCGGCCCACTATTCGCATACTTCATTCGCATACTTCCAAACCAGCAGCCGCAAGACTGGCAAAAAGTTCGGCCAAGATTTCTGGGCTCGTACCCAAAGCGCGGAGCATACCAATAGTAGAAGAGGCAAGGACCTGCACGTTTTCCGAAGCGGAAAACTCGGCCGGAGCGGCCGGGGCCAGCCCGGCGTCGATCATTGCCCGGCGCATTGGCCCGGCGGCTACCGGGTCTGCCAGGAGCTGCGAAATTGGGGTTTCCCTTGTGATCCGCAAAGGCGCGTTACGGCCTCCGAAGTCAACCCCGAGCTCGCAGCGCAAATCCTGACTGGAAGCAGCCGCATACACAATATGTTCGCCCGGCTCCACGAACCACGCCTTAGCTTGCGGATCCCAATAGGCGAGCTCTTCCCACGGAATCCGGGCAGAAACCCGCGCAGCCTCTCCCGGTTGCAAAGTCACCGCGGCAAAACCCTTCAGCTCGCGTACCGGCCGCGGCGCCACTCGCCGCGGCGGCTGCACATAAAACTGCACAACCTCCCGCCCGGCCCGCGCACCCGTATTCCGCACTTCCACGCTTACCTCCACCGCCATGCCCGCGGAAAACCCGCCAACGCGGGCGGATTCTCGTTTTTCGGCGACGCCGCCGCTTTCCGGCTCCCCGGGAAGATTTCGCCTTAATTCCCCTGCTTGCGTGCGTGCTTGCTGCGCGGTGCCGGCCGCGGCATTTTCCGACCCTCCGCCCGCGGAAAGCGGCTCGCCGGGAAGGAATCGTACCTGCAGGTCAGAATAGTCAAAATGCGTGTAGGAAAGGCCGTGGCCGAAGGGGTAGGTAACGGGGATACGCCGCGCGTCGTACCAGCGATGGCCGGTGAACACGCCTTCCGCGTACTGGTGGTGGCCGAAAGCACCCGGGAAATCCAGGTAGCCGGGCGTATCTTCGAGCCGGGCGGGCACCGTTTCCGCCAATTTGCCGGAAGGATTAATATCCCCGCACAGGATACCCGCCAGGGCTGCTCCCCCACCCTGGCCAGGAAGCCCGGCATCGAGTATTGCCGGCACTACCTGTGCTATTGGTGCTAAACGCACAACCGTTCCATGCATCACCACCGCTACCGTGCGCGGTTGCACCTGCGCCACCGCCCGCGCCAATTCGAGCTGCGCAGCGGGTAATTCAATGTGGGTACGGTCAAAACCTTCCGATTCCGCGTTTTCTGGGAGCCCCAAAAAGACGACGGCCGCGCTCGCGGCCTGCGCTACCGCGAGCGCAGATTCCCGCTCTACCGCAAGCGCGGCATCCCGCACCACCGCGCACGCGGACTCCTGACCTACCGCAAGCGCCGCCTCCCGCGCCACCGCGCACGCGGACTCCTGACCTACCGCAAGCGCCGCCTCCCGCGCCACCGCGCACGCGGACTCCTGACCTACCGCAAGCGACGACTCCTCCGCCCCGGCCGGCAAGCTGGTATCGGCAGCTTGCGGAATAACGTATCCCGGCGCGAAGGTTACGGGGCCGGCCCAGCGCCGGCGAATTTCCGTAAGCGGGATATCCACTTGCGTGGCATTGACATGCGAACTGCCGCCGCCCTGGTAGCGCGGCTGGCGGGCGAACTCGCCAATCACTGCCAAACTCTGGGTTGGGTCCAGCGGCAACGCCGCGTTTTCATTGCGCAAAAGCACGATGGCCTGAGCGGCAACTTCCCGCGCCAGCTCATGGTGTTTGCGATACAGCGCCGCCCGGCTTTTTGGCTTCGCCGGCAAAGCCGGCTTAGCTGCAGATGCGGAGACGGTAGCGGGTTGTGGGGGCGCGGACTCGCCCCCACAACCCGCAGCCAGTTTCGCTGTGGCCGGGGTATTACTGGGCCTGCCGGGGCCGGGCCGTTCCTGGTCAAGCTGGCCCTGGCCAAGCCGTTCCTGGTCTAGACGGCCCAGGCCGAGCCGTTCCTGATCTGGCCGGCCCAGGCCGAGCCTGATCACGCGGGCTGCGGATTCGCGCAGGGACTGGGCTGATAGTTGGCCGGTGCGAACGGCTTGGATGATAGCGGCGTCGTCGTACATACGCGGGCCGGGCATAGCTAGATCGGCGCCGGCAGCGAGCGCGGCCGGGCGGTTGGTGATAGCACCCCAGTCAGAGATCACCGCCCCGGTAAATCCCCATTCGGTGCGTAGGAGGTCGGTGAGGAGCGAGCGGCTTTCAGCCACGCGTTCCCCGTTCAACCGGTTGTAGGAGCACATGATCGCGGCGGGACGAGCGGTGCGGATGGCCCGCACGAAGGGGCGGAAATATACTTCGCGCAGGGCCCGCGTGGAAACTTCGGAGCTCATGGCGCCACGTTCGGTTTCGGCGTCGTTGGCTACGAAGTGTTTCAGGCAGGCACCTACCCCGGTGCTTTGCAGGCCCGTAATCCACGCGGCAGCAAGGTGCCCGGTGAGGATCGGGTCTTCAGAGAAATATTCGAAATTGCGGCCGCCGCGCGGGTCGCGTTTCAGGTTCACGCCTGGGCCGAGCACCACGTCTACTTCCTGCGCGAGCGCTTCTTGGCCGATGGCTTCGCCCACCGCGCGCGCAGTTTCCGGCGCCCAGGTTTGCGCGAGTGCCACCAAAGGTGGGAAACAGGTAGCTGGCACGGAACCAGAAAGTCCCAGGTTGTCGCCGCTGCGCGGGTCTTGTTTGCGCAACCCGTGCGGGCCATCTGACATTACGACGCCGGGGAGCTCGGCTTCGGAAACTTCAGAAATGGGGACTTCGGCTCCGGGGACTTCGGTAACGGGGACATCAGCAGCCGGACCTTCACCAACCGGAACTTCCGCAACCGACCCCTCAGCAACCGGAAACTGAGCAACGCGCGGTACCGGAATGCGCGCGGTGGTCCAAAATGTTTGACCGCCCGTTAGCCGCACCTGGGTTTCTAGGCTGAGCCCAGCCACGAACTCGGCGAGCACGGCGTCGTCTACATGAGGATGCATGGGTGATGGGCCCGACCCCCGGAAAGTGGACATGGGGGTGGTGTTTATGCTGCAAGGTCAAGTGTAGCTGACGCGTGTTTTTCGAAGGTGTCTGGGGCCTGG
>NZ_FNAU01000028.1 GCF_900102025.1 Actinobaculum suis
TGCGCGGAATATGTTTTACGGGACATGGTAGAAGACTACCTTTCTCCGGCTGAACGCCGGGGCTAGCCTATGTCCACCAACAGGGGGTCAGGTCCGCGCCACGTAAATTGGTGTTGCACGCGGATCGGGGTGCTCAGTTCACGCCTAAGGAAATGGGCGAGTATATGGAGAGAATTGATGGGCACATGTCAATGGGACGAACCGGGGTGTGCTGGGATAACGCGATGGCTGAAGCTTTTTGGGCGATCTTGAAAGTAGAACATTTCTACCGGTATGCCTTCGCCACGCGCAAGGAAGTTTACGAGTCAGTATCAGAGTGGATCGAAGTGTTTTATAACCGGACCCGGATCCACACGGCTATCGGCGGTCACACACCCGTCGAATATGAATTAATAACCGCGGTACCATTCGTGGAAGCCGCTTAGAAAAACGTCAACAACTTGCGGGCAAGCCCAGTGAGGAGCTGACGGTAGACACGGTAGGGCTGTTCACGGTGCCTGCTGACTTAAATGATTATCGCGGTGCGATCGCCGCCGCGCTCCAGCACGGCACGAGGAGAGCAATCACCGCCGAGCAAACCCTAAAAGACTAGGCGAAGGACACCTAGAGGCCAGTGGTGAGGCCACCTTCACCAGACTCACCTACATCGGCCTAGCCCACCTTCACCTCACCCGTAGCGAGATAGAGCTTATGGTGTTCGGGCAGCTGCTGGATCTGGTGGAGTGTTGGCTGATCGACACCGGACACGCCCACCCTAAGCGGCACTGGTTTATCGACGACATCATCCCTGCAGGAATCTAACTCACGCCATGTCAGCACACCCCGTGACTGATTCCGCATCGCAATTGCCATCAACCTTGAGGGGTGAAACCTTGTTGTGGAGCGCGTCCATTCTTCCCCAACAGTGCGAAGCTGGGGCCCTGCTCAATATGGAACAAACACGTTATCCATATTGAGCAGGGCCCACACTCTCAAGTAAGAAACTATTTCCGACTATCTTCTTTTCGGCGCAGACCGATGAAATCTGGGAGCATCAAGAATACAGTGCCAACCAAGGCTGCCCACCAATAATCCCAGCTCTGTGAAATCTTCGTCGACAACATCAGCAGAACGAAGAAAATCAGAACAACATCCCGCACTAAACGTAGCCAGTTCATCACAAGAAGCACCCCGCTGCCGCATCTCCGACCCGAACCCATCCGGAGGCATCAGACCTATACCAAGCCCATCCAGCTCCAACAGCGCATAACACGAGTGCACCAGGTCCGACTTTCTTTGCGACGATTTTTCCCTTTCCTGCAACCCACTTGGTACCTGACCAAGCTTTACCACCAAGCCACTTTGCTTTCGGGCCAAGCCAGTTAGCAGCCGATTTCGCTTTGCCGACGACCCAAGATCCTGCACTCTTGAACCAGCCCTTCACGTTATCCCACCATGAAGGATCAGCAGTAATCGGATAGGCAAAATTTCCTGACTTGTGTTCGACAACTTGGGTTAAGACGTTGCCTTGGGCTTCGAAATGTGTAGGAACTTCCACCCCATCCGCATCTCGAGCCCATGGTGCGTCTACACCTCCAACAAGCTCAGGCTCTCCTTCAATATAGGCAAAGAGAAATGCAACACCGGTCTCAGCATCTAGAACAATCGCGTCGACACCTGGGAAAGAATAAGAGTATTCCTCTGGAGCGTCTTTGTCGCCAATAATGCTGTGCACTCGGACGTTACCAGCGTTGGAAACTGTCACAGCATAATCAACATTACTTGACCCTGCCGCATCTACTGTCGCTATTTCACGACCGTCAACATCTAGCGTGTGCCCAGCCGAACCTTCAATCACTAAAGAGCCTGAATTACCTTCAACGGTAGCCTGACCCCCATTATTGGAAATCCGGACATTTCCGGCTTCCTCTGAGGCGACAATATCGCTGCCCAAGGAGGTCAGATTCACGTTAAGCGAGGTGTCAATTCCCTCGGACACAGATGCGTGCTCAAGAGTCTGTACTGTCAATTCTTCAGCAGAATTAGCCAAATCATCCGCGTGAGCCACCCCCGTCCAACTCGAAAACAGAGCTAGTGAAATAGCCATCGATATCGTGCGCCTTAGTTTCATTATCAACTCCTTATCAAGGTTCTGAAGGCGGAAAAGCAATGCTGATTTTAACCAGCGACAGGCAGATCTATTTTAGGACCTTTGGGCCGGGCTAGTTTTTAGGACCGGTCGGTTTGAGTGCATTGCTGGGTTTGGTGCCATTGGTTGGCGTACTCAGTCGGTGGGATAAATCCTAGGCTCGAATGAGGATGATGCGTATTGTAACGCTCTGACCACAGTCGCAGGCAGTGCGACGCGTGGGCAGGGTCGTCGAACATCTCGTCTTCTAGCAGCTCGTCACGTAGCCGGTTGTGGAAGGACTCCACAAACCCGTTATGCCAGGGCATTCCCGGTGGGATGAACGCTTCGATAGTGTCTTGCTTGGCTGCCCATTGAGTCAGCTCATGGCTGATGAACTCCGGGCCGTTATCCATACGCAACACCATCCATACGCAACACCCGAGGTCTACCACCACGCACAGCGGCGTACTTATCCGCGCCAGGCTTCTGGTGGCGTTTGCGGGCGTTGTAGTACGCCGCTCTGGATACCCCGACGACCCGGCAGGCAAAGCGCACCGAATAACCCACAGATAGAG
>NZ_FNAU01000018.1 GCF_900102025.1 Actinobaculum suis
CCAGTGTTTAGCGAGTTTGTTTTTCACGGCTCTAAAAAGGGCTGGGTTGGCTAGGATTTTGGGTTGTTTGGGACGGCGTTGGCGGGCTTTGGTGAGTTGATCGGCCCGGTAAGGCCGATAGGTGGCGGCCAGTAATTCTGTGTTGCGGCGCAGTTCGCGGCTGATTGTTGATGGGGCGCGGCCCAGCGTGACCGCGATTTTGCGGATGGAGTAGCCCGCGTGCAGCAGATCAGCGATTTGTATGCGCTCAGCCTCGCTTAGATAGCGGGCGTGTAGTGGTGCAGGTTGTGGCATGTCGCCACGGTACCAATCAACACTTGGCGCTTCATTACGCCCGGTGGCACGGGTCCGCCCGTTCCGCCAGACCTTACCAGTACGTTTGGACACGCCAACCGCGCGGGCAGCGGCAGTGAAATTCATACCCGAGGCCACAAGATCGAAATAGCATTCACGCCTGGCAGCGAGTTCTTCCCTATTCATAACGCTCCTCAGAATCGAGCGTTGCAACAATCCCTAGAACCCGCCCCCCCCCCAATTATCGATTCGGCGGGGGGGGGCTCATCCCCGCCTGCGCGGGGAGCACCACGCCGTATCGACCGTATGGGACCGCATGCCGGGCTCATCCCCGCCTGCGCGGGGAGCACGTTTCCTCAGCGCCCGCGGCCGCATTCCCCTTGGGCTCATCCCCGCCTGCGCGGGGAGCACGTTTCCTCAGCGCCCGCGGCCGCATTCCCCTTGGGCTCATCCCCGCCTGCGCGGGGAGCACATTGTTTTGCCTTTTCTTGCTTGTGTTGCGAAGGGCTCATCCCCGCCTGCGCGGGGAGCACAGTGGCGAGGACGTGCGCGTAAATAGGGACTGGGGCTCATCCCCGCCTGCGCGGGGAGCACCCTGTTTTTTGCTTGTAGGTATGCTCAGGTTTCGGCTCATCCCCGCCTGCGCGGGGAGCACGCACCCACCACCATGGAAGAACGCACGCTGTGGGGCTCATCCCCGCCTGCGCGGGGAGCACTGAAATTCATTGCCCCCACTACACCAGCCCAGAGGCTCATCCCCGCCTGCGCGGGGAGCACCCACTCTCACGGGCGTATCTACGCGTGTCAGGTGGCTCATCCCCGCCTGCGCGGGGAGCACAGGATAGGCCGCCCGCTCCAGTGGTTACCCGGGGGCTCATCCCCGCCTGCGCGGGGAGCACTGCAGACTCGCAATCTCTTCTTGCGCCGCCACCGGCTCATCCCCGCCTGCGCGGGGAGCACAGGGTAGCTCAGTAAGCCCCGGCCGGAATAATGGGCTCATCCCCGCCTGCGCGGGGAGCACCCTGTTCAAAATCGTTGCCGTTAGCTATTGCGGGGCTCATCCCCGCCTGCGCGGGGAGCACTGGATTCGTACGTAATCCTCATACCGTCTTTAGGGCTCATCCCCGCCTGCGCGGGGAGCACCAGGCGCTACCACGCGCAAGGTCGAACGGTGGGGGCTCATCCCCGCCTGCGCGGGGAGCACGAATACCTTTTCACGGTTTTCGGCATCCATCTCGGCTCATCCCCGCCTGCGCGGGGAGCACAGAAAACACCGATGAACTCGTTGCCTCCATCCGGGCTCATCCCCGCCTGCGCGGGGAGCACCAGGTGCCACCACGCGCAAGGTCGAACGGTGGGGGCTCATCCCCGCCTGCGCGGGGAGCACTTTTCATTGTGTCTGGTTGCACTATTCCGTTTGGGCTCATCCCCGCCTGCGCGGGGAGCACTTTTCATTGTGTCTGGTTGCGCTATTCCGTTTGGGCTCATCCCCGCCTGCGCGGGGAGCACCTGGCGGTACTTTTTCTGCCGCCTGGTTGGCGGGGCTCATCCCCGCCTGCGCGGGGAGCACAGCCTCGTGCCTAGTTCGTTTGTGGATGTTTCGGGCTCATCCCCGCCTGCGCGGGGAGCACCTGGAAATCATCCAAACCGACCGACCGCCACCCGGCTCATCCCCGCCTGCGCGGGGAGCACGCACACGGAAAGGACCTTCATACACGGTTATGGGGCTCATCCCCGCCTGCGCGGGGAGCACCCAAGATCGCACCATCTCGCAGGACTCCAGTCGGGCTCATCCCCGCCTGCGCGGGGAGCACCACCACATCTATAGGAAATGAGGCGACGTCTTGGGCTCATCCCCGCCTGCGCGGGGAGCACAGACTGGAGGCGAAGCCTATATTCCGCTGTCTGGGCTCATCCCCGCCTGCGCGGGGAGCACTTGTGTGGTGGGTAGGTAAGCCGCGTCAGCGGGGGCTCATCCCCGCCTGCGCGGGGAGCACCTATAAAGTTTCGATTTTGGGGAGTTCTATTCCGGCTCATCCCCGCCTGCGCGGGGAGCACCACTCACCAGGAACCGGTTTTAATAGTTTTGCGGGCTCATCCCCGCCTGCGCGGGGAGCACGCAAGCACAAGCGCAAGCGGGTGAAGGCAATGCGGCTCATCCCCGCCTGCGCGGGGAGCACAGATGTACAGGCCAAGGCGTGGCCATCGTTTTCGGCTCATCCCCGCCTGCGCGGGGAGCACGCCGCTGGTTGCGTTACGATCATCTGGGAAAAGGGCTCATCCCCGCCTGCGCGGGGAGCACTGGATGTGGTTGCTAGTGGTGAGGGTCAGGACCGGCTCATCCCCGCCTGCGCGGGGAGCACCAGCCGTGCAGGACCACCAGGCAGCGCAACCGGGGCTCATCCCCGCCTGCGCGGGGAGCACAGTACAGCGAGGATGAAAAAGACTCGGGGACACGGCTCATCCCCGCCTGCGCGGGGAGCACGTATTGCGTCGAATGAGGTGGCTAGCGCTAATGTGGCTCATCCCCGCCTGCGCGGGGAGCACACTTGCTGACCAGTGCGTATACCGCCAGCTCCTCGATTGTACATCTAACTTATTTCGGCCTAACTGGAGGTTACTCAACGAACGTTTCCCGATCCGATCTGCACATCACTATCGCACACAGTCCACGATGCGCGAGCTGTCACCGGTTCGAACGTCCGAACAGTTCAGCAGTTATCGATACTTTTTGCGCTGATGCCTCGCAGTCGACCAACCAGTTCTTCGCTGACTGGTTGGATGCTTCTGCCCAGCATCTGGCCGAATCATTAAGGTCAAACCATCAAAGTCTGTAGGGTCCCAATCGTGCCGATGGGTTCGAAATATCATTCCCTGCTCGTTATTCGCAGAGCAGACCATGATTGCCCGGCCGTCTTTGCAAAGCGCGACGGTACGTGCCCAGATCTGCTCCCGTATCCGCGCGCTGGGAGTTCCCACGAACACTCCTGGCGCGATCTCCATCAGCCATTTCGTGAGATCACCCCGCAAACCTGCGGGCACGGCGGTCACAGTGAGAACAAGCATCTTATCAACCTCACGTCCCCCAATTGATTCCAGCAGGAATCACTTCAAGATCGCTCCAGAGGTACAAGTCAACGTCAACATATGCGTCGTCTTCCGAGATATCCATAATCTCTTGAACATCGCGAACCATCCGTTGCATAAGCCGCGCAGAAACCACCTTGTCTCGGATACGTTTGCGCACGTTGAGTTGGTCGCCTTCCATGCTTTCCGCAACCGCTTCAAAGGCAGCAGGAATAGAGATTTCTGCCTTATAAAGATCGGCGACGTCGTACACGAACGCACGATCAGTGCCCGAGTGGATAATCCCGAGTGCGGGTATGAAACCAAGCCCGACGATCACTGCATGGGCAATTCCATACAACGCCGCCGATCCTTCAGTTAACGCCCGATTGATCGGATCACCCGATTCGAAATCGTTCGGGTCATAAGACCGGCGCGTCCATTGAACCCCTGTGCGCTGAGCCTCAACGGCGTAGATCGTTTTCATCCGTGCGCCTTCTCTGCCTCGAAGCTGCGCCATGGTCAGATCTTCGACATCTTCGTCAGGAAATCTCTTAGCATACATTCGCCGAGCGCATCTTAATCGCGAGCGCTGGTTCGACCAGACTTTCGCGTGTGCCTCAGCGAATTTTGCTGTCTTTGCAGCCGGCCGGCCATGAGCATAGTAGCGAACGCCTTTCTCTCCCACCCATACCACTGACGTACCGGCGTCGCCCAGAAGCGCCATCGCCGCATAGGTCACCTTTGTTCCGGGACCCATAAGTACGACGGCGATCTGGGTCGCCGGAACGTGAGCGATTCCGCGTGAATCCTGAATGGTGAGAGCATTGCCATCCCTGTTGATCACCGCTCGTTCGACGTAAAGAAAAGAGATCCTGTTCTCCATCCTCGTCAACAAGAGGCGATCTATAGGTGTGCTACTCGGATTATCCGCCATGATTACACGCGGCCTCGCGCGAGTGTGAGCAAACCGCAGCCGTATCCCTTGGCACGTCCTATCCCGTTAACCAGGCCATAACGCAGTTTATTCGCGTCGACGACCTTCAAGCTTCCGGCAAAACGAGCAGTGACCAAGTGTATGCGGTGCTGCGAATTCCCGTCGGCTGCCCGCTTGACGAAGTTGAGAGGCTTGCTCTCCGTGACTTGAAAGCTGGGTTGCTCCGCCGAGCCGAAATCGACGCCTAGCGATTCAGCCTTTCCAAACAACCATTTCGTCTGCTCTGGAATGCTGAGATGCGCCACAACCTTGCCGCGCTTGGCCCGGCCCCGATTGATCGTCTTCGTCGGATTAGCTAAGAGCTCGAAGTTCCATTCTTGACCTTCGCTAATTCGATCTAGCAACCGATCGTAGTCGGCAGTTTCCTGCGGACGGGCTTCCCAGCCTGCTTCATCCACGATGTGCGCAGCGGTCGGTTTTTCCGGGCCAACGATATAGAGGGTGTGCTGATGCCCCCGCTGATCGAGACGCCACAGGATACGTTCATCCTTGACGACTACGTCGCTGGGGAAACTTGCTTGCACCGCAGCATGCAGCGCATGTGGATTGGTCAGGTATTTTCGCCCTTGGCGGCGTGCCGGATTAAGTAGCACTCGAGTAAAGGTAGACATCAGGAAATCACCTCATCGAAGAACGGATCGCGGTTCAGGCTTTCTCCATTCTGGATAGTTTTCGAACCAGCGAAGACCACCGTGCGCCAGTCATACTCTCGGCGGCGTTGAGCGAACGAAACGGGAACATCTTGCCTCGCGACACCGATTTCACCCGGTTTGCCGTCACGGTAGATAGGCAGTTCCACCTGCCGAGCAGATTCTTTCTTGTATGCGGCGGTTGCATGCCAGACGTCGTGCTCAAGCAGGGCCTCGACTACCGGTTCATCGATAATTCCAAGGTCGAGCCGCGCTGGTGCTGGGCATGATCGACGGCCGAGGAATAGCGGATATGCCGGTTCGCGCAGGGCGCGCTGAAACCCTTCCAGCTCACTCCTATCTTCGCTACCAACCGCGGCCACGAAAGCCGCGTCTGCTAAGAAATATCGAGTTACTAATTCGGCGGGTTTGGTCGGCTTCTTCTTCTGCCAGTACTGAGCCGTCTGGTAGTCGCGCAATAATGTACCCGGCTGGTCGACCCGCACCGCGAAATCAAGCCGCACGAGATCATCCAACGGAGCGGTCCGCTCTCGACCAAGCGCAGAAGCTAACAGACCAATCACACCAGATTTGCTCGGCGTGGAACCTGTTGCCCTGATCTTGTATCGGGACTCGTCACCCCACGATTGCATAGGCCCTTTGAGCAGTAAGAGTAGAGAATGCTGCATTCGCTATTCCGCCTTAGCTGCAGCAAGAAGCTCGCCAACCTTCTCGGAAAGCTTCTGGAATGTCACGTTTTCCGCGAGCCCGGAGAACGGCTCACCCAATCCACCCGTTGCGAGAACGTACGCTCCAAGCGGTTTCATGCCATACGTTTCTTCGATGTCGCGAGCTTCCTGCGCGAGAGCTTCGGCTGCTGCCCGACGGCGGGTGGAGTCTTTCCGTTCCACCGGATCTTCAAAGGCGTTAACGAGCGAGACGGACCTTGTGTTCCGGACCGCGACGTAGACGAGTTCGGGAAGGGTATTGTTCGCAAAGCTATTCTGCTTGCCGGTGGGCATGGACTCCACAAACGCCTTCACGAAAAGAACTGCCGCCTCGTTCGCCATATCCGCATTTCCAAGATTTGTTGCAAGGCCTTCAACGTTGACCGTGGCAAACCGGTACAGGGTTGAGGACATCATCTGGGTGGTGCCAATCATCCCCGCTCCGATCTGCTCGGCGTCTTCGAGGACGTCGTCGATCGCCGTGTAGTAGTCAAACTCCGGTTCTGACTCATGGACGCCGATAGCATGCGCAACCTGCACCGAGGCGTCGACATTGAAGGCGGGCGCTTCGGCCAGCATCCGACCAAACATCGCCATATCAATAGAGTGTTCAGTGTTAAGAATGTCGTCAGCCTCTTTTGTAGTGATTTTTCCACCATCAGCGTCAACGATTGCCTGAGCTGCTCGTTCAATCTGATGTGGGCTCAGGAACAAGAGCGCAGCCGTTGTGGGATAGGGCGACTGCTGTACAGAGTCCTTGCCATCTTTCGAAACCTTGGGCTCAACTAAATTGATCCTCTTACTCGGACTGGGAGCCTTAAAAAGATCGCCCACACCCTTAATGGCCTTTTCCAACCCAAATTCTGGCGAAAGTTCGATGACCCTTTTCGCGATAACCTCAGGAATATTCTTCGAACGCACGCCGATCGCTTCCGGACCTATTTCATTCTCGAAATACCGCCTAATCGCCCGCTTCCAGGCCTGAGATGAGACCCGCTGACGCGGAACTCCACCAAAAATGGCGGACTTAGGCGCTCCGGTATCGTCACGGTTGATGAGGCTCGGTGGCACTGTCTGTAGCGCGTGAATATCAATCACGAGTGTCATTACTATCTCCTATAGGTTGTTGGTTAATTGGAATGTTTTTGGTCAGGTGTCGGTGTTGCGGAATAGCTTCCACGGACAAAGTCTCTTCCCCAGCGAAGTTGGACGCCGGCTCGTTTCTTCGGATTTGCCAACGTGCGAAGGTCGACCGCAAGCCGGCCGTAATCGAAGCCAATATCCTGCGCTCGCATCATGGTAATGAGCGAGCGGATGTGAACAAGGCGTGCACGCTCGCTTCCAGCAAGCAACATAGCATCGATACGTGGCTTGATTGAACCTGAAGATCCCTCTAGCTTTCGGTACAGATTGCCGCAAGCCTGCGCGAAGCTCACATCATCCAGATAAACTTCCTGCGAGGCTGACTGCATGTGAATAGCAAATAACGTCAATGCAATGTACGCCGCATGCTCAGATGGTGATGGCTTGTCACCATGGCCTGCAAGCTTTTCACCAAATTCACCCTCCATCACGAAGAGTGCCTGCGCAAGAGCCAGCGGATTATTCGATATATCGAGACTGGCGTACCGACGCAACTTCGCAAGGTCAGCGCGAGCCTTGTGATGCTCCGGGGAGTTTGAGTCCGCAAGATATCCGTTCTGAAGCCTTTTGCATGTCACGTAAACCGCGTATCTCAAATGGTTTTTCTCGGGCGCCACGTTAGCGCCGTCGCTAAGTGTTTGCGTCATGACGCGTTCTCCTTCATATCGTCCTGATTAGCTTTTCCCTTATCGCTACGCGTTCGAGGGAGGGTCTTGTCCAGCGCCCACTGCAGGCGCTGGTAATAGTCGTAGGCGGAGACGACACGGCCTTTCGCCTCCTTCGATTGATCAAGAACTCGGCCAACAAAGGCTCTAGGTCCCGCACCACGCAGAGCAATCTTCGCCTGAACATCGATCGCGTCACGTACGACCTTCTGCCAATTGGTCACCCGCTCATCGAGGTCCTCGTTAGGCTCGCTCGCCTGCTCCGCTGTGAGCTCAGCTAGTTCCCGAAGCCACGTATTGAATCGAGGTTCTAACGCGGCAAGTACCCGATCCGTAGCCACTTTCCTGGCAAGTTTCCGCTTCCTAACCTCATCCTTGGATTTGTAGCAGCCGCCGGCAGCCAATCCCAAGTTATCTACGAACCATCCGAGCTCTTCCGCGGCCTTCGTGGCAACGGAAACAGCTTCGCGCACTTGAATTCTCAAATCCTCTGACCCTTCCATCAACACATTCACCGGCATACTCATCTGGGCCGCGTAAGTCGTAGTAACCGATGAATCCTGGCGGCCATACTCGATGGAAACGAGCTCGAGATTCAACACAGGTGGAACACCGTCCACCTCCCGTGCAAGCAACGCAAGGCTGTCGAGAGTCTTCGGACGCTTCGGCGCCTTGTCTTTCCCGCTGAATCCGTCATCCGTCTCGGCGACGACTAGTGCGTCAAAAGCCTTCCACATCGTCCGGTCGACGTCGTAGGGGCGCGGATAGTAGACGTCCTTGCCCTTCTTCGATTTGTTCGTCGAGTATCTGTACGGTGTCATCGGGTCGCCAAATATATTCGCCCCGCCATCTGGGATGCGATCTCCGTTCGACACGACGACGCCGCACACCCGGTCGTCTTCAACATGCAAGCGCACCCGGCGTGATTGCCATGTAGCCAAGTCTGCCGCACCTTGCGGAAAGGGACTTTCCCCGACAGTCGATCGCTGATCTGGCCCATCGGGATTTCTTTCCCACACGGGCCTATCCTCGACGCTGAGAATTGTTTCTTTGGGGGTATTGAGAATGAGGGTGTCTAGGAGATTCTCCCCGACGACGAGCGTTCCGCCTGTCATCCCAGACCAGCCTGTTCCAATCGGGTAACCCTTACCTCCCTTGACACGTGAATCCCCAACGGCCCCGGATTTGATCCCTGAATAGTCGTACGCCTGTACATACACGAGCCAACGGGCAGCTTCGGCCATGCTCAGCGAGTCACGTTCAACGCCTGCCCTCATAGAGAAGTAAGAATCTTGCGACTCTGGGACGATGGTCGACACGTGCTTGACCTCGCCCGAACTCACATGAAGATCCGCGACCTGCATGAAAGGACGCTCGGCATCCACAAGGTCGAAGCGATCCTCATAATTCTTCAGGTAGTTAAGAACCGCTTCGTCCCTACCGGAATCTTGAAGCTGCTCGCGTAGATCCTCGAACCACTCGGCGTGGTTGAACGCTTCGCCCGGATCTACCTCCGTGTCGGGATGATGCGCTCGCCAGAAGATCGCAAGCAGCAAGCGCATCACCGCGTAGTTCTGGGCGGGAGAGTCGCCTTGAATAAAAGAAATCTCATTTGAGCCGTCGAACACGTCGCGGATACCAACCATAACTTGGTTCCCCTCGGCGTCGACGGCCTTAATCCAAGGTTCGTCGAGTAGTGAAAACATCAGACCTCCTTTCAGTTACAGAGATGGTTTCTGCTTACAACAACATTAGCACTCGTTTTAATTATAGAAAGTTGATTTTGGTCTTTCTGCTCTCGAGAACATTCTTGCATCCCTCCACCTTCGGCTTAAGCCAGCGAAAGCTATATAGTTGATCCCGTTATTTCCCTGCTGTTGCAAGGATGAGCTGTTTCTGTAATTCAAATACAATTGATTGGCTTCACCTCCCCGCGCGGCGAGGTCTTCCTTTCCATGCACGCCATGCATGGCATCTTGCCCTTCAACTCGTCGTGTCATGTCATGATTCCTCGTCCGTTGTGCGTTCAGTGTACGAGGTCGCTTCTTTATCAGTCACAACTAGACCCACTTCCTTGTCGTAACTCAGGTCAAACCTTCCCACGTGCGCCTGACCAGACCGATCAAAGCGAAGGGCTACTTGGCCGCGGAGCAAAGCTGAGTTCGACCATTCCACCGGCGTCTGCGTTTCAAGCTCACTCACGACCACGTTGAAATCCCTCTCCCATTTCGTCATCCGGACTGGGAGCCTGAGCGAACTGCCAGCAAGTTTGATCGCCTGCTGATAGGTAGGTTCGACACCTTTGAGGACTTCGGATCCGTCGTCATCGTTTCCGAATGGGCGGTAGCCATAAGCCGTGTCCTGCACAGCAATGACCTCCATGCTGAACTCCGTATCGCGCACCTGAGCGGAGCCAGCTTCTTCACCAACCGAACCACGGGAATCATCGTGAACAATATTGAATAGATCCTGCAGATCCGACGCTCCGGCCAAGTAAGGAAAAAGAAACGCTTGAGCTCTCCCTACCGATTCCTCCCTTGCCTCCGCATCCTTGCTCACAGCGGCGTCCCACCGCTCCTGCCAGCTCTCGGGTAGGTGCGGCTGGGCATCATAAACTCTGCGTACCAGTTCCGGGACATCCGACGGCCGCCGAATCACTTCCGGTAAATGAGCCATAGTTGAAAGGAGTATCGCTTCCCCGTAGATAAGCTGGGTTCCCGAATCAAACCTCGGAACAGCATCCTCGTCGTAAACCCCACGAACAAAAACCATCGGGTCCCGGAGTTTCACGGGGCGATCATCCCGGGGGCGTTCGTGACGATGAATACGGCCAGCACGCTGAATAATCAGATCTATCGGAGCAATGTCAGTAATCAGCACGTCGGCATCGATGTCCAGACTCTGTTCCGCCACCTGAGTGGCCACGATAATCTGCCGCCACGGCCGGCCCGCTCCCCGCCGGGCACGCGGACCGAGCCGCTCCCGCAATGCGTCTTCCTTCTCGCTGCGATCAGAAGCAATAAAAGCGGAGTGGTGCAATTCAACCTCGCCTGGAAAAACAGCAGAGAGTTCTCGATATGCCTCCTGCGCTCGCCGAATAGTATTGCAGATGACGAGCGCGACCCCGCCGTCGTCGAGAAGCTCGCCGAGCGTTTGGCGAAGCACGCCTAGGTCATCACCAATCCGATGGACGGCGATCTGTGCGTCGTCCGGCCGCGGTGGGGTCGGGATTGCCCGTACCTCATTGGCATCAACCACGCTCACGAGTGGGTATGAACTGACGTCCAGCACGTCCGCAGCATCTTGCGCTCCCCTCATGACGGCCGAGCCATAAGCTGCCGCCAGCTTTTTCCGCTGGGCCGGTGGAAGGGTTGCGGACATCAGAATCACGCTCATTCCATAGCGAGCGCACCACTGCAACACCCGGTATAGGTATTGGGACATGTAGGCGTCATAAGCATGGACTTCATCGATGAGAATCACTTTGCCAGTCAACGCCACATGCCGAAGCATGGAGAAGCGCACCTTGAGAGCCATCATCAGTACTTGATCGACTGTGCCCACCACGAAATCAGAAAGCAAGCCTTTGCGAGAACCCGATAGCCACTGGTTCGCGACGATCTCGCCCATGTTTTCTTCGCTATCAGAGCCCCGCGTTAACGACGTCGCATTTTCTTTCGTTGTGCCGAACCGTAGCCGCTGGAATTGCTCAGAAAGCCAGTTCTTGGAATGCGCAAGATACATGGACGCCACACTGCCGCCGCGCGAGGAATGCCTCGCCCAGTCCACAACACGCTCAAATAGCCCATTCGCGGTGGCCATGGTCGGAGCCGCAACGTATACGCCCTGCGCACCCGAATTATGCCCGAGGACGTGAGCCGCGGCCAGACCGGCCTCAGTTTTGCCTTCACCCGTTGGAGCTTCGATGATCATCAACATTGGGCCTTTGGCTGATTGAGCAGTCGCAACAGCAACGGCTTGAATCGGGCGCACCTGTACCGAATCGTCCCAAGCAAATGTGCGATTGAAAAGCTCTTGCACGCTGGCAGGAGGATCAACTGGCGTCCAGGGCAATGGGAGATTAATGGCCTCCATGCCCGCCGCTACTCGCTCAGACTGCGGTGCGATCGCTCCGTAAGGGAACGCATTCTCATTCGATGCGATCCAATCTGCCATGATTAGAAGTCCCACCATAAGCTGAGGGGCACCCGCTACTGGTTTCTTCTTCAGTTTGCCTAGAGATTCACCGACACCGGTAAGATCCGCCATTGACTCGATAAGCTCCGCGGCGACGTCGTCGAAACGACACTCGCGTCCCTCAAGTTCTTTAATTTTTCTCTCGAGCAAAACCGGGTCTGACGTGAACCCATGATGAGCATCTACAACCGAGATCAGTGAGGAAACAATCGGCTTCTTTAGTCCGTTGGCTAGTAGCCAACGCCTCAGGAATACCGCAGAAGCTAACCCGTGGGGAAATTTGATATCCGGTCCCTCTCCTCGTGGCCAATCAAGTGAAAGCCCGGCCTCCTCAATCGGGCGAAGTAGATAATACGAATCTGGACGCCGCTCTACTATGCGTTGAAAGGAGACGGTCGCCTTACCGACGTCGTGAACCCCGGCAAAGAAAATATAAAGCTGCCGCACGTCCTGTTCGTCGAGTTTCCAGATCGCAACCAGGGTCCGCTTCAACGAATCTGAGACCCAGTTGTCCCACAGCCACTCCGCCACGCAAGCTGTATCGATGAGGTGTTGCGTAAGCCGCAGATAGGCGTCCTCGCATCCGGACTTTGCCCACAGTGAATGAGCTTGCGGGCTTAGGCTATTGAGCCACGTTTCTGCGCGATTTGCGATGTCCATGAGCTACCTCCACGACGTCGGTGAAACTAACTCTCAGCATAATTCTGGCCTCCGACATTATTTGCACGCCCCCGTCACCAAGAAGAATTCTCGCCGATATCGTGTCGCAATTTACTCTCTAGGACCATTAGGGAAATTTGAGTCACTCTCAAGCGCTTTTCTAGCTACAAGAGTTACAAAAACGCCCCCTACTATTGCTCCCAAAATTGATATTGGGTCAAAGAACGCCCAATCCCTGGCAAATGAGATAATTACCCAAAATGCCAGCACGATAGTGACGAGAAAACCAAGCGTAAACACATTCTTCAGACGCATTAGACCTCCCCAAGATTAAAGAGTGCAGGACACCGCTGCAACAGCCAGTGCGGCAGCAATTAGTGCCGGACCTCTACTTCACCACACATAGTGACGTATCCAACACTACCACTTAGGGAGTCACTAAGAGCCCCTCCTTTGCAACACGCAACCTGACGTTACGTGACAAACACGCCCCTCCTGTCGTGCACGCTCTCGCTGGCTGGACCTGCGCCGCACCTAATTACTCGGTCTAGACCCATGATGCTTGCCTGGGTAGGCGACAATCTCACGGGCAAAGCGCGTCCGTTTCTGCCGTCCCCGTACACATAGAGCAACTACCTCTCTCACCTTTAGAGAGTTGGCATTACTGCTGCCATTTACACCCACTTCGCATGACTGCCAAAGGCGCAACTGCGGTAACCCTCCCGACACTCACTACGAAAAACAAACTGCCCGGCATTCACTACGAAAAAAGGAGCCTCCTTTTACTTTCTCGCCCACCGTTCGCCGTCTGTGATTTTACGCACGCCAAAGCTCTTTAATTACCAAATCATGCAGGTGCATTAATTAGCGCCACCCACCTGCCGGATTGGCACTAAAGTCCTGGAGTTGCGCAAACAGCTCCACGCGTTTACTAATCCCTTAAACGCGGCTCTGATAGTGCTTTTATTCCTATACTTTCAAGAAATTTGCGCCGCAAAATTCATTGAACGGTCACCTTCTTTGGGTTAGGTTGGCCTTACTGCCAGTAGGCAACTTCCCGCGCCGTAGATTTTCTCGCAGGCGCCAAATTTTACATCCCCTTCCGAAACAGCAACTCTTGTTTCGAAGCAAGCATTCTTGTCAGGAGAAATATATGAAATTCGCCAAGCTTGCAGCTTCTTTCCTAGCTGCAACATTGGTAGCCGCCATACCCGCCACGGCTGGTGCAGCCACCATACGCGACGATTACGCCGAAACCCCGAAAATCAACCCGGAACTCCCAATTGTTCACACATACCACGGTTCCGATCACATCAAAGCCAATATTCTTAATCCACACCCTGTATGCAATCCGTGGGAAGACTACCGCACGGTTGTGTACGAGGTGAAGGATAATTTCACGCCTGCAGGTACTATCTCCGCCACCAACCAGACAGACAAAGACATTCCGCTGTCGCAGTCTTTGTCCATGAACCAATCTATCTCCCTTAGCGTGAACGGTAACCGCACGTCCTCTACCTCAGTTAATCTCGGCGGCAGCTACAACAAGGACGGCGAGTCTGTCTCTACCGGCATCACCATGTCTATCTCTGAGTCTCTTGGCGCCTCCGCTTCCTACAGTCTTAGCTGGACCCAGGGACAGCAAATTGGGCCTTACACGATTAGCCCCGGCCAGACCGGTGAGGCCACCTACGGTTTCCGCACTATTTCCATGGACGGCACGCAGCAATACTGCAAGCCGAACGGCACTTGGTCTACCCCCACACCGTGGTCTTCCCTGGCTCCCATAAAGAAGGAAATCAGGGTCAAGACTTACTCCACCGCAGCTGGATCCCATGATGCGGTTGCCAACAACAAGGTTGACCACGTTATCAATGAGAAGCTTGACAACAAGACCGAACCCACCGTCGAAGAGAACCCCACCGTCGACGCCGGTGACGTGGTTGGCGATGACTCTGCTGTAGACGAGAGCACGGTGGTGGAGCCCGTCGAAACCGAGGAAATCGTTTCTGGCCCGGAAGCTGAGAACAAGCTTGCCGAAGAGGAAGCAAAGGCCGCGGAAGCCAAGGATCCTTCCGAAGTTTCTGCACCGCGCGAGTACGAGCTCACACCTCGTCTTACCACTGCTAAGGCGACCGGTTTCTCCGGCGCCGTTGCGCTTCGCCTCAAGAACACCGGCACCAAACGCTACGAACCGGACTTCCCTTACACCACTTTCCGGCTCGAGGTGAAGACCACCGCACAACCCGGTGACTATCTTTACGGCGTTGACCGGTTCATGACGCCTGGCTGGTTCAACGGTGCATACACCCGCGATCTCGGCTTCGATAAGGAACGTTCCGTCCGCACTTTCGAGATCACTCTGTCCAATCCGATTGAACCGGGTGAGGAAGTGCTGGTTGCCAACCTACACTTCGGCGATGGCCTTATCCGCGGCCACCGGATGACTAACACCATCACGGTCACCCAAACTGGTGGGCACCCGGGTGATGCCAACTTCGAGAACGAAGTTGAATTCAACTCCGCGGACATCACCACCAACGACTTCGGTGAAAAGCACAGCGGCGTCTTCTAAATAGATTCCATTGCTTACAGGTAGGGGTCCGGATCGGGTTTCCGGTTCGGACCCCAACTTTTTGTCTGCGAATGGGCGGGATTTCCACGCTTTTCGCGCGGGAGAGCTGCCACACTCGAATGGAACCTGCCAACCCAAGTACGAGGAAAAGCGAACGCCACAAAAATTGCGACGCCGGCAGCGTGCGCGGCAAGTACTCCATACCGCTACGCTACCGAACGCGGGCTAACTGCACTACCAAACGCGGCCAGACTGCGCTACCAAATGCGGATAGCCTGCGCTACCAAACGCGGGCTACCTCTAACTTGGCTAGGTATTGTCAGCTAACTCGGAAAGGCCTGGCAGCCCCTCCTGCCCCGGTGAACCCTCGTTCTCTACCACGTCCGCAGCTTCTTCCTCTTTCGCGCGCTTGCGGCTCTTAATAAACCACCAGATAAGCCGCCCGGCTATCAACAGCCCGATTATGGCCCCGATGATTAGCAGGATCATCCACCATGCCCAAGCCATGCCACTAACGCGAACATGCTCCGGAGTGGGAATAATGCGTTCACCGGTAACTAGCAATCGGTGTGAGTTGATGCCGTATGGCGTGCAGGTAAGCAGAGTGACGAGGTCTTTATCTTCCACGCGAACCAGGTGGGAGGGGTCATCGGGTTCTACGGTTTCGATGGCGATCACGCGGTAGCCAAGTTCTTCGCCGAGCACGTTGAGGAAGAATTCGTCGCCCTTTTCAAGTTCGGTAAGCCGATCAAACATGGTGGCGTACACGAGCCCGGTATGTCCCGTAAATACCGCATGTCGGTTAGTACCGCCCACGGGCAGGTCGCTACCGTAAAGATGGCCGAGGGAAAAGTTGAGAGTGCTCGCGTCCGTACCGTGCAAAATCGGCAAATTCAGGTTGATTTTAGGGATTTGCAGGGTGGCCATGGCATGCGTGGTACCCGGCAATAAGGTGAGGTAATTCTGGTATTCAGGGGAATCGCGCACCATCGAAAGCAAGGGCTCGAGAACCGGTTTACCGTCGATAGATTTGTTGTATTCCTTGGCGCGCGCGATCTGCGAATCAAGTTCGGCTTGCGGGACGGAGTTAACGTAATCCTCATACAATTCCGCTTTGCGCCGGTCCAAATTGTTGTTCCAAGCGGTAGAAATCACCGGATACGCAATGATGCTCACCCCGAGCAAAACGATAAGAATACCGATTGCGAGGGGCCAGTTCGAAGCCAAGAATCTATCCCACCGCCCGCCGGCGGTCTTTCCACCGTCTGCGCCGTTACCCGTGCCGCCATCCGCCGTGTCGCTGCCTGTCCCGGCGCTTTGATCGAGGCCTGCGGAAGTTTCAGTTTGGGTTACTTCTTCCCACCATGCAGAAAAAGTATCTGCTGGGGGTTGTTGTGGGGAATTAGGGCCGTGTTTTCCTGAAAAGCTATCGTGTTTTGCCATCTTCCGCCTCAGATAAGCCTGACCGGCGGGCAGGTGCCCACAAGTTGCTAGCTGGCTTTCAGCCCTCTAGCGGTGTGGGGCAACCAACCCGCCGGTTAGCGGTTATTTATTTGCCTCTAGCCGGGTTCCGGTGAACCACAGGAGTTCTGCGGAACCAGGTTTCGGTGATTATCCGAATCTAGGCGCTGTGCTGCTGTTCCTTGCGGCGCTTCGCGGTGTAGCTGAAGAGCGCTGCACCACCGAGGATCAGCACGGCACCGATGATCGCAAGGATCACGACGCCGGTGCTACCCGTTGCGGGCAAGCCGAACCAGCTTGCGCCGTCCTGCTGCGGAACGTTCGTGATCGTTGCAGCATAGCCCGGTTCACCATCTACGTGCGTCAAGTTGATGGCGATCGTGTTAGGCGTCTTCACGTAACCCGTTGGAGCCTTAATTTCTACGAAGTAGTAGGTTCCATCCGAGATAGGCTTGCTGGACTTAGCAGTTCCATCCGCACCGGTCACCATGATAGGTCCGGCACCACCGCCTGCTCCTGGTTTCTCCATACCGTCAGAGGCTCCCGCGGGCGCGGCAATCGTCTTGTGGAGGGATTCAGAAGTCTCGCACTGCGCTGTATCCTTGGCGCACAGATCCGCTGCTTCCTTCGTGCTGAACACGTAGAACTCGGCGCCTTCCAACTTCTTGGTGGTATCTCCGGCATCAACCTTGGTCAAGGTGAAGTCCTTGAGGTGCAGCACCGGGTCCTTACTCGGGTCGGTTGGCTTCTCGGTCGGAGGAGTCGAGGGGTCCACACCGGCCGGGCGGCCAAGTACGAAACCACCATTATTTACAATCGCGTCACCGCTGCCAACGTACTCTGAAATTGTGAACGTGTAGGTTACACGCACCTGCGCACCCTGATCCGCACGCTTGGCAGCTGCGATCTTTTCCAAACCAGCTTCGGTGAAGTTCACCTGAATCCGTGGCATCACCTTGCCGGGGTCCGAACCAGGCTTCACCATTGGGTCGAAGACAATTTCCTCTTTGAGTTCAACCGTGTAATCCGTACCAAGGCTCAAGGTCTCGCTAACGTTTCCATCGCCCTTCAGGAGCACTACCGTGCCCACGGTGGCCTTTAGGGACTCGTCTTGCGTGTCAAGCGATCCCGTAGCAAGCGCCGCTTCTACCTCCGCAAACCCATGCGGAGCGGGCTTATCGTAGATCGCGTATCCGTGGAGATTATTGGCCGTATACGCATTAATGGTTGCGGTTACGTCGTAGCTGATTTTATCGCCAGGCAGGTAGCTCTTAGCAGCACTGGAGATGTTCTTGGTGACGGTATCCACCTGGTTCTTCGGGTACACGTGAGTCGCGTAGAGGAACTGGGTGTTGTTTACCGGATCGGAATCATTCGCGAGAGCAATCGGCACCGTCATGTAGAAGGGAGCCGCAGCTGTAAGGCCATCCAGCTTACCGGAGGCGGTTTGCGCGTTTACGGGATCACCTTCGGTCACTCGGTACAGACCGAGGGCCAGGTTATCGAACTTGGCACTACCGCTTTCGTTCGTCGTGACTGACGCCGGCGTTGCGTCCACGAACTTGAGCGTGGCCAGTTCGTCCTTAAGAGTGTAACCTTCCGGAACGTCTACGTTACTCGCATCGAGCTGGATCGTTTCTGCACTCGGGTTCGCGTTGAATTTCTTCACCAGGCCCGAGATCTTGGTCCAGGTGTCAAAGTTCGTTACATCAACGTTGAAGGTTTCCTGCTTTTCTTCTGCCGGAGTGCCTTCCTTCACCACCGTGTAGGTAATGCTGTCAAGCTTTTCTACCGTGTACTCCACATTTTGAACCGGTGTCAGGCCGGCCAGAGCCTCAGCATTCTGCTTGGTGCCGTCGTTGGTTACATTTTCCAGGGAGCCCGAAGCGGCCATGTACTTGTGTACTTCAATGCTTCCCGTGTATGCCTTACCGGTTTCTGACCAGGGGGCATCCGGGCTGGGATCAACCGCAGGTGGCGCAGCATACGCTGCTAGCGGCGATACCAGAAGCGCCGCGCTGGCCGTGAGGGCCACAAGCGCTCTCTTGATCGTCTTCTTCATAAATAACATCCTCTTCCGTGGATTTTTGGAACTTATATATTCGCCATCGCGCGGCGCGGACCGACTATTTAGTGCGTTATCCGCCCATCGATCTGAAAACAAACGGGTTATTCACGCTTCCTTTCATTCCGGTTTTGGCTGCGGATATCGCTACCAAAAGTTGATCTCGAGTTTGTGTTGGCTCTTGTGCGCGTGGCACACAAGGGCTCTGTTGTGCTCCGGTACGTCAATACCAGGGCGGCTGCCACCAACCCCAGCATGAGAGCCAGGAAGCACAAGCGCCATCCCGGAACGCCCGTCATAGGCAGTTCCGAAGCATCTGTGTAAGCAAGCTTGTACGCAATAACTTGCTCCGGTGTATCCGCGTTCAAAGTGAGCGCTTCCGCGGCGGTAAACAGCTGGCGTTCCACGCCACGAAGATCCGGATTCAGGACGATATCTCCTGCTCCATCACGCAACGCCGCAGGCTTGGTTACCACCGTGGGATCCCACCGGAAACCAGCACCAGCCAGTTTCATGGCAATATCCTTTGGCATTTGCGCAATCGCATCCTCACCAAAGTCCGGCTTCACCGTGCACGCCGTTCCTTCCGGAACCAGTTTCGTCCACATATTTGTCGCTTGGTCAGCCGGAACGGCCTTAGCGTCCGGGTTTTCCGGCGCCGGGTTTTGGTGCGTCGCGAACCGCTCATTGAGCGGCGCCCCACTTGCCGCGAACGTAGAATTCTGCGGCATATTCGGGTACTCGCAGGAAACATCGAAATTGAAGGGTAACGACGTAACGTCTACTTGGTGCCCGTCGATTTCTGCCAGACCTTCTAGACCTTCCAAAACGGTACCGAAGGAATAGTTAGCAGTCCGCAACTGGTAACGGTTCTCAAAGGTCACCGCGGTAGTCTCACCTGCCGAGAGCTTGAGCTCCTTTTCGTTAAGCGGGCGGGCATTCACGTTATCCAAGTTCCGTCCATCTTGTGTGCCAAGTACCTTCTCAGTTATCAGGTACGGCTCAGTATCGACGAGCTTCGAAATCGTGATCTGCGAATCGAGTTGCACATTACGGCGTCCCGAATCAGGGGAATAGACATAAGCATCGAGCGGATTCTTCGGTTCCTCCCCGGGTGCTTGCCCTTCCGCCCGCTGGAACTGCTGCGTGATCGTACACTTCGCCGCGGCCGGCAGATCCAGGTATTGCGGGCTGTTCGAATCAAACCGGTCGTATTCCGGATTCGGTGCGGGCTTGATTTCCACGGGCCCCTGCCCGTTTCCTGCCTGCACGGTGCCGGAGTAGCGCCGCGGTTGGCCGTCGCCATCCTTCAGATACGGGTCTACACAGTCATATTCGACGTCGTACGACTCCACGCCTACACCGGGCCCCACGTTCACATAGTCACCGTCGGTGCTCTTATCGTCACGTTCGATAAGCACAGCCAAAGCGGCACGTAGACGCTCGTATTTGCTGTTCGAATCGATCACGGTAACGCGTTGTGCCCTGTTCTCATCCCGTCCACCCAGGGCCGGGTTGGTCACGAAGGCGGCCCGCGCCACCTGCCCCACGCCCGGATCTTGCGGGGTTACGGGCAGAGTTTCCGTAGCGTTGATCTTGCTTGGCGAGGAGAACGTCGTCTCCGCCTTGGCATCATACGTGGGAGCCGCAAATTCGCTCACCGTACACGTGTAATGAACCGGGACCAACAACTCGAACACAGCCGTGTGGTTGCCGCTCTTCTTCAGCTCCAGCGTCTTTTCGAACTGCTCTTGGTTTGTGGGCAACTCATCATCGCCCACCATAACCTTGTCGGGATCCTGGTAGCAGGTCAAATGCACCCGGTAATCATTGTTTTCAGCCAGTTCTTTTCCGTCGCCGGAGAAGCTCTTCCGGATAACAAGCTGCGTCTTATTGAAGGTGTACTCACTCCACGGCGTGATGGTGCCGTAGAAGCGTTCCGCTACCGGAGGTACCGGGCCCACTTTGTCTCCGTATACGGAGGCGCAGGTTTCACCGCTGCCTTGTCCATCCGCGGATGCGTCGCAAAGAACATTCCCGGCCGGAGCCGTAACCTTGGTCGGCAACTTGAACTTAATTACCGGGCCGTCCTGCCCCTTCAGGTAGCCGCCCTTAGCTTCACTCGTGGCCCCACTGGGTTCGGCCAGCTCCGTGTACTGCGCGCGGGATTCCACGCCGCGAGACATCGGGCCGGTACCCGCCTCCCAAGTGGGTACCCAGCTTGTATCGTCAATCCGGGCGCTAGCTTCCGTCTGGAAAGCTTCGCATTCCGCACCCGCGGGAATACCCGCGATCTGGTTCGGAATCGCCCCGACCGCAAACCGGGAAGCCTTGAGTGTGCTCCACCCGTTCGGATCCACCGGTTCGGTATCGAGCAGTTTCTCCGGAGTCTGCTGCGGGTCATTCCATACGCCTGCCGGATTTGCCTCATAGGTACGGCCCGAAGTTACCGGGACGCCGTTAAGCGTGCACCGGAACTTGGTATCTAGGAGTTTGGTGGGCAGTACCTGCGCCACGCCGTCGCCCTTCACCTTCATCTTCACGTTGAACTGGGCGGGCAACATATCGTAGGTGAGCTTATAGTTCATCTCCGATGGTTGCGCGGCATCCCCAGTCACCGCGAGGAAGGCCGATTTGCCGTAGTCGTTGATGGTGTAGACACCTGGGCTCGCATTGCCGGCACTGTGATTCACATCGGCGCCGTGGTAGAAACCAGGCGAGTTTGTGGTATCCAGTTTGGCCGCATCGAATAGCTCCCAGGCAGCCGCAGCTACCGGGCTCTCCGCATTGATCGGTGCGAAGGCCATGTCAGGTGCGCCTTGGGCAATGCGGAATTCGCAAGTAGCGCCGCGCGGCACATCCTTGATCGTGACCGGCACGGTGGCATTCAGATTCTCCCCGAGCCGCTGGGAACCTTCTACCGCGATCTGCAGCGGATTCCTCGGGTTATACAGCCTTTCGGGAGAAAGCGCCTCTCCCGGAGTTTCACTGTAGTAGCAACGGTAGCTGAGCCAGAGCGCTTCACTGGCCGGGGTAGCTTCGAGGGCTTGTACCCATCTCGCTTCCATGCCCGCGCCGTCGGCCTCCCAAATGGTGGCCGTGGTGGTGCCTTGCTTTTCAGTAGGCACCGTGGCGTTCACGCTCACGTTTAGGTTGACGTCCTTCTTCAGAATGGAGAACGTGTTGCGGAAGGAAAGGAAACCTTGACTTCCCTGCGCTGGCGAGCGGAAGGTATAGCTTTCTCCCGGTGCTAGTGCTACCGGTTGCGAAGCGGGTTTCGCTTCTCCCGGGTTCTGCACATAGAACTCCACTTCGGTGCTAACCGTGTAGGGTACGACGCCGGCGCTTTCGTCTCCTCCAGCCTGGGGATCGAGCAGGGTAACCGTGCAATCCGTATCTACCGGCAGCACATCAATCGGTTCTGCATCGTAGACATAGATATCTACCGGCTCTTGCCCGGGGCATTCGAAACGCAACTTGGCAGCATCATCTATATAAGGCAAAAACGGAGAGTCTGCGGGATTGAAGTTATCCGCATCATTGGCAACGCGGGCCATAATGTTTGCTTCGACCTTGTCGAAGGTAGAGGTGATATTCATTTTTGCCCCATCGCCCACGGTAACCCTATTCTTAGGGCCACTGGGTGTTCCCACAGAACCGTTATCGTAAACGGCCTTGCCGATTACGTCCGACGGCAGATTCGGGTATTCGGTACTGAAGGAACACACCGTGCCATAAGGCAGACCGCGACCATCAGCTTCCGTGAGCACCTTCTCCACCGGATTATCGGTGCGATCATTCGTCACCTCGACGCTAATCGGATCGACTTCGCTACCATCGGGCCGCTTACACTTCGCCGTGATCTGCTTGACCTGCGCATCTACCTTGCTTTCTCCTTCCGGAGTGGTCAGGCCGGCGCCGGCCACTGACCGGTGAGTAACTGGAAGCGGCGCCCGCTTGTAATTCGCCACGGTCTCCAGCGTTATATCAACATCATTTGCTTTGACTTCAAATTGCTTGGCAGCTGGATATTGCACGGCTTCCAAGTTCGGGTTCGCGTCAAGCTCTGCAGACGGGTTCAGACTCACTTCGCAAGTGGAATCGCCCGGCACGTCCGTGAAGGATACGGGCAGAGCATGGTCCTGCGTACCCGGTTTTATTTCGAAGGTGCGCTCATAGAGTTCCTCACCCGCCGCTCCTCCTTGCGGTGTGCACTTGAGTGTGCCCGTCATCGGGGTGGGAAGGCGCATAATCTCCCCAGCGGCGTCACCACCTGCCAGGTTCGTAATATTCACGGTATTTTCCTGGCGTTTGATGGTTTCCACTAGTTCGAGGCGCATTTCGACGCCGGAAGCAGTGGGGTTTTCTACCCATTGCTGGTCACCAGTGTGCAGATACGTGTAGTTATCCGAGCAATGCGGGAGTGGCGTATTACCGCGTTCACCTACCGGAATCGGTGTTCCGTCCGCCCGGAACATGTTTCCGTAGTATTCTCCGCCCTTCTGGTACTTCTGGTAATCACCTGCACACATATCAGAGTTGATCTGTTGCTTAGCCTGCGTCCAGCCGGTACCGGCGAGCTGCTCCGCCAAGGTAGGACCGTCTTCCACCGGGTCATAGCCCACGGCGTTTTCCGGAATATCTGTGGAAATCACGCAGTGGGTACCTACCGGGAAGGTAGCTAGCCGGTCGAGCGCTGTTGCTTCCAGCCCCAGCGCGGGATCCGCAGCCGCCTTCTGCTCAGACTGCACAAAGTCGATATAGCCTGCCGCAGGATCACCCGTATCTACCGCGTGGACGGGAACACCCACCACGTCCGAGATCACCATGCCGGGGAAGAAAGGCACTCCCTTTAGGGTTTCCGGCGGATTCGCGGGGTCAGACATGTACCGGCACGTGAGTTGCACCGGAATCTTCTCAATACTGCCCAATACCTCGGCCGGCGGCGTGCCGCCTTCGCTTTCAACCCGCATGCGCAGCTTAATCTTCGCCTTATTCATGGTGAATGTGGTGCGCGAGTTGATATTCGAAGCATTGCCCTGTGCCGGCGCTACGGTAAGCACCGCCTCCGAATTGTATTCACTCGGGTTTGGAATTGGCGTACCCGTAGCCGGATCGTTCTTCCCCTCCGTAGAGGTGATCTTCGCGCCGTAACCGGTGTACTGCGTATTCGAATTGAAGATCCGGTCTGCTTCCATCGAGGAATACAGCGGATCATTCCGATCCGTGTACTTTGGCGGCAGGGTAACTTTCTCCTGCACCTTACAGGTGGCACCGAGCGGCATCCGGGTAAGCTTCACGTTCTCCGCTAACACTGACTGCGTCTGGAGCTGCTTATCTACCCTCACTGAATAGGGGTTGGGCACTTCTCCCGCACCCGGAGTATCACCGGGTTCTCGGTATATGCGCGCTGCATCCAGCGTGCCCGCACTCGCGGGATCTCCAACATCTAGAGGGTCCTCACAGGTGTAGCCCAATTCGAAGGTGGAGCCAATCGTGTCATACCCCATCGGCGAGGGGGCCCGACCCCCGGAAAGTGGACATGGGGGTGGTGTTTATGCTGCAAGGTCAAGTGTAGCTGACGCGTGTTTTTCGAAGGTGTCTGGGGCCTGG
>NZ_FNAU01000011.1 GCF_900102025.1 Actinobaculum suis
GCAGAAAACAATACCCACCCCACCCCAAAAACACAAACCAAAACCCCAGTGACACCAAACACACACCCACAAAACCCCACCAACACAACAAAAACACAAACCAACCAGACTGATTTACTTCGGGTTCACCGGCCCGTAACCCAGTCTGACGGTCTCTTAGTCAGGCACAGGTTCATCTTTCTGCCTCCGCCCCACCCACACCCGCCGCTTCTTAGGGCAAAAGACTCTGCAAGCCCGAGGGGCCTGCAGAGTCTTCGTTATCTGGCAGCGACCGCTAATTTCGCTAGTACCAAGCTCCTTATAAACCTAGTAGTCGCTCATAACCGCCCAGTAACCTCCTATTGCATCCTCATCTTGCTGCTTTACTTCTACTTTGCCGGGGTGCGCTTCGCGTGATGTTCTCACTCTTTTAGTGGTATCCCAAGCCTCTCAGCTTTGTTGTATGCACTTTGCGACGCCCTTAGCGCGTTCGCATTTTCTAGGCCCAGCGCTTATCGTTCGCTCGCCGCTCCCGCGCTCTTTGGCGCAGCTCTTTCCACGCTGTCTTGCACAGCTTCAGCCACGGCGGGCGCAATACGCGAATCGAAGGCGGTCGGAATTACGTAGTCGGGCCGCACTTCATCGCCCACTACATCCGCGAGCGCGCGAGCCGCGGCGAGGAGCATGGCGTCGTCGATGGCGGCGGCGTCGGCATCAAGTAGGCCTCTAAACAGGCCGGGGAACACGAGAACGTTATTGATCTGATTCGGAAGGTCTGAGCGTCCGGTGGCAACTACCGCGGCGTAACGTCCCGCTTCTTCCGGGTCAACTTCGGGAACCGGATTGGCAAGCGCGAAGACGATCGCATTGGCGTTCATGGTGGCGATATCGGCACCGGTGAGCAGGTTCGGGGCGGAAACTCCGATAAAGACGTCGGCGCCGGCGATGGCTTCGCGCAAGGTTCCCGTAATGCCGGCGGGGTTTGTGGTGTGGGCGATTTCCTGCCACGCGGGGTTTTCGTAGGTAGCGTCGGTTTTCAGCACGCCCGCGCGGTCCACCGGCACGATATCGCGCGCACCCGCCACCGTGAGGAGCCGAATAATCGCACACCCGGCCGCCCCAATGCCGTTCACCACAATGCGAATATCGTCGATGTTTTTCCCGGTCACTTTCAGTGCGTTACGTAGTGCGGCGAGCACGACGACGGCGGTGCCATGCTGGTCGTCGTGGAATACCGGAATATCTAGTTCAGCACGGAGGCGTTTTTCGATTTCGAAGCAACGCGGCGCGGAAATGTCTTCCAGATTAATACCGCCGTATGCGGGAGCGATTGCTTTCACGATGCGGATTATTTCTTCCGGATCTTTGGTGTCGAGCACGACCGGCCAGGCATCTACCCCGGCGAAGCGCTTGAAAAGCGCGGCTTTCCCCTCCATCACGGGAAGCGCGGCGGCGGGCCCGATATCGCCAAGCCCGAGCACCGCCGTGCCATCAGAGACGATAGCGACCGTATTGCGCCGGATCGTATACCGGCGCGCGAGTGCAGGTTCGCGGTTAATGGCCGTGCATACCCGGGCCACGCCCGGCGAATAAACCCGGGCGAGGGTCGTCATATCTTCGAGTGGGGCACGCAACTCCGTGGTCAGTTTTCCGCCTTCGTGGAGGGCGAAGACTTCATCTTCGGTACCGCAAACTTCGGCCTTCGGGACGGCCTGCAAAGCTGCCACCACTTCCTCTTGGTGAGAGGCGGAAGCGCAGTCAACTGTGAGGAGCACCACGCGCTGGTCAGGATTCGGATCGGTGCAAGGTTGCTTTTCCGATTCGTCATCTGAGCTGCCTGCAGCATGCAGTTCGCGGCCTTCCGCATGCGGCAATTTCTCTGGGCTCTCTAGCTGCGTGTTTTTCTCTAGCCGTATATTCTCCAGCTGTGTGAGTTTCGCCCCGGTTTTTTCTACCGCGGTTGCGAGCGCGGCAGTGGTCACGGCCGCAGGGGACTTAACTGTAATTCGCAATGTGTAACTTACCGATACGCCCATCGGGCTTCCTTTCGTTTTCGTTTCCCCCGGCTCCGGTTTATCCCGCTTCCGGTCAATCCCGTTCCGGCCGCCGTGTTCCGGCCGCCCTGTTCCGGCCGCCATGTTCTGACAACCATGTTCCGGCCGCCCTGTTCTGGCTGACCCGTTCCGGCCACCCTGTGTAAAACTGTCTTACCTCATATAGAACCGGTCACTTTGTACAGAACGCGGCAAAGCCAGAAGGCCTTGCCGCGTTCATGTTTATCTCATCCGGGTCTGCCGGTATCTCATCCTGGCCTGCCGTTTCAGCTTTAGCGCCTGCAGATTCAGTTTTCGATACCGGCAGGTGCTGCTTTAGTGCCCGCAGGCTTAGCTTTCGATACCTGCTTTTTGCAGAATGATCTTATTTACCTGTGCGGCATCTGCCTTGCCCCGGGTGGCCTTCATTACGGCACCAACTATTGCACCAGCTGCCTTCACCTTTCCGTCCTTGATCTTCTCAAGCACGTCGGGCTGGGCGGCGAGGGCCTCGTCCACGATTCTTTCGATTTCTCCGGCGTCGGAAACCACCTCAAGGCCGCGCGCCTTTACCACCTCTTGCGGGCTGCCTTCTCCGGCGAGCACGCCGTCCAAGGCTTGGCGGGCAAGCTTATCGGTGAGCTTGCCGCTGGTTACTAGTTCGTCAAGTTCGGCCACAGCTTGCGGGGTGATAGGCGCATCTTCCAATTCGATCGCGTGATCCTTGGCATAGACGGCGATTTGCCCCATCCACCATTTGCGCGCCCCGGCCGGGCTGGCACCAGCTTGCACGGAAGCTTCGATCGGTTCGAGCGCACCGGCACTCACTACATCGCGCAATTCTTCATCCGAAAGCTCCCATTCCTTTTGCACGCGGGCCTTTTTCGCGGCCGGCAATTCCGGCATAGATTCGCGAATCTCAGCCACCATTTCTTCCGTGCAGATAACGGGCACCAAATCGGGATCCGGGAAATAGCGGTAGTCATCGGCGTCGGACTTGACCCGCCCGGGAAGCGTGCCGCTAATCGTATCGGAATAGTTACGGGTTTCCTGCTGTATTTCCCCACCTGCGGCCAAAATCGCAGCCTGCCGCTGAATTTCGTAGCGGATGGTGTTTTCGATCCCGCGGAAGGAATTGACGTTCTTCGTTTCGGTACGAGTGCCAAACGGAGCATCCGGGGATTCGCGTAGGGAAACGTTGACGTCGGCGCGGATATTACCGCGTTCCATGCGGCCTTCCGAAATGCCGAGTGCCCGCACAATCTCGCGGATCCCCCGCACATACGCCCCAGCAATTTCCGGCGCGTTCTTCCCCACCCCGGTAGCTGGTTCGGAAACGATTTCAATCAGCGGAACGCCGGCGCGGTTGTAATCAACGAGCGAATACTTAGCGCCCGCGAGCCGACCGTCCGCGGCGCCCACGTGCGTGTTCTTTCCGGCGTCTTCTTCCAGGTGCGCGTGTTCGATCGGGAACCGATACGGCGTGCCGTCAGCCAGTTCCACATCCAGATATCCACCCAAAATAATCGGGCTGAAGTTCTGGGTGATCTGATATGCCTTCGGTAAGTCCGGGTAGAAATAATTCTTGCGGTCGAAACGCGAACACGGGTTGATTTTCGAGTTCAGTGCCAGGCCGAGCCGTACCGCATATTCGACGGCGGCTTTATTCAGCACCGGGAGCGAGCCCGGCAACCCCACGGATACGGGCTGAATGTCCGTATTCGGTTCGTGGCCGAAAGCCACGGGCGCGGCGTCGAAAATTTTGGTTTCCGTGGACAGCTCCACGTGCACTTCCAGACCAATCACGGGATCGAACCGAGCAATGGCCTCGTCAAAATCCATCAATTCATCCATTACTTATTCCTCCCAGTTCTGTGCCGGCGAGGTGGCGGCCAAACGTCCGCACACCTTTTCCACGATTCCAGCCACCTTGTACATGAGTGCATCGGCCCGGGCTGGAGCCATTACCTGCAGGCCCACGGGCAAGCCGTCCGCCAGCCCGCTCGGCACGGACATGGCCGGCACGCCCGCCAGATTGGCGGGGATTGTCGAAGCATCATTGAGGTACATGGCCAACGGATCATCGGACTTCGCGCCGAATTCGAAAGCTACTTCCGGAGCGGTGGGCGAAAGAATCACATCAGCCTGCGTGAAGGCTTTCTCCAGGTCACGTTGCACGAGCGTGCGGACCTTGAGCGCGGCGCCGTAGAATTGGTCATAAGCACCGGCGGAAAGCACTTGCGTGCCCAAAATAATGCGCCGCTTCACCTCATGCCCAAAACCGGCCGCCCGGGTTGCTCGCATCACCGTTTCCGCAGTGACCGGGCCTTTCTTCGGTTCTACGCGAATTCCGTAACGCATCCCATCAAACCGCGCCAGGTTCGAAGAAACTTCAGCCGGCTGAATCAGGTAATAGGCTGGCAAAGCGTACGTAAATGACGGGCAGGAGATTTCCACGGTTTGTGCACCGAGCGCTTCGAGCTTCTCCACTGCGGCATGGAAGGAAGCCAAAACCCCTTCCTGGTACCCTTCGCCTTCCAGTTCTGCTACCAAGCCAATCCGCAAACCAGCAAGCGGTTGGGCGCTATCCGTGCCAGAAGCTGCGGCTGCAGACTCGGCATCCTCGGCGTCAGAAGTTCCGGCAGCTGCAACCGGCTCGGCGCCAGAAGTTCCGGATTCGGCAGAAGCTGCGGCAACAGACTGCGCGCCAGTGCGAGCAGCAGCTGCCAATTCTGCTACCGGATCAGGCAAGGACGTGGAATCGTGCGGGTCGTGCCCGGAGATGAGTTCTTGCAGGAGGGCGGCGTCTTCTACCGTGCGTGCCACCGGGCCGATCTGATCCAAGGACGAAGCCATGGCGATCAAACCGAAGCGCGAAACGGCTCCGTAAGTGGGTTTGGCCCCCACGGTTCCGGTTACCGCACCCGGTTGCCGGATGGAACCGCCCGTATCTGAACCGAGTGCCCAGGGCACCATAAATGCGCTGACCGCGGCCGCGCTACCTCCGCCGGACCCACCCGGAATACGGCTGGTATCCCAGGGGTTTTTCGTAGCCCCGAAAGCCGAATGTTCGGTGGAAGACCCCATGGCGAATTCGTCCAGATTAGTCTTTCCGACGATCGGCAACTTTGCCGCCTTGATCTTCTGAATCACCGTGGCATCGTACGGTGGTTTCCAGCCTTCCAGAATCTTGGAGGCCGCCGTCGTCGGCACACCACGCGTAACAATATTATCCTTAATGGCAATCGGAATGCCGGCCAGTGGATGCAGGGCTTCCCCTGCTTCCCGAGCGGCGTCAACCTCCCGCGCCGTGGCGAGAGCCCCTTCCCGATCTACATACAAAAAGGCATTGATTTTCGGGTCGACGGCGGCGATGCGCTCGAGCACTGCTTCGGTCAGCTCCACGGAGGTCAGTTCCCGCGCGCGGAGCAGCACCGAAAGCTCTGCCGCCGTTTTCTTCAGCACGTCTTTCACTATTCGCCTCCCAGAATTTGCGGAACCAGGAATTTACCGTCCTCTGCGGCGGGAGCGGCCGCGAGCAATTCGTCGCGATCGAGCGTTTCTCCCGGGACGTCCGGCCGCGTCACGTCTTCAATCGGAAGGGGGTTCACGGTTCCCGGAATATCCGGGCCGGCAACCTCAGAAACGGCTTTAACCCACTCTTCGACTGCTTCAAGTTCGGTGGACATCTGCCGAGCTTCGTCTTCCGTCAAGCTTATTCGTGCAAGGTCTGCGATATGCGCGACCCGTTCTTTGGAAAATGACGACATAACCCCAAGTGTAGATGACCGGGCGGCCCGTGGCGGAAACACACCGCATTGCGGCCGCACCAATTCCGCGGTTTGTGTTTTTGCAAATATCGCGGAATTAGCATTCGCAGGCACCAATTCCGCGAAACTGTTCCGCCCCAAAACCGGCACCCAAACTTCATCACGGCAACCAATTCCGCGAAATCTGCGGCGGCTCCGGCGGCTCCGGAAATAATCCCCAAACATTCTCCAAACATCTTCGGTGCTTCGGAAATACCATGAGCCCAGCTCAAACTGCCCTTCGGGCGAAAATCCAGGCCCGCCGATGTGAGGCATCTGTAGGCACAGAAAGCCGGCGGCGTCTAAAGTGAAGCCCATGGTCAAGCTAAACCCGCGAGCGCGGAAAGCTCTAAAGTGGGGCGCGATAGCCACGGCGGCAGCGCCAGTTATCGCTACCGGCGCTGTTGTAGCTATTGATGAAGCTCGTAAACGCCGCACGCCACCTACCGGTGAGTTTCCGCATTTGCCGCCGCAACCGGCAAACGTGGGCGAAAACGAGACCTTAATTTTCACTTACGGGCGCGATCTGTACGAAGCGATGCTGGCCGATATCGAAAAGGCCAAAGAATACGTGTACTTCGAAATGTTTATTTTGAAGGCAGACGCGTGGGGTTACCGTTTCCGAGAGGCTTTCCAGCGCGCGGCACGCCGCGGCGTACGCGTGCATGTGCTGCTAGACACCTGGGGAAACCTAAATCAAGATCCATGTTTCCGCCATCCCCCGGCGCAGAAAAATCTGCATTGGATGAACTTCCCGCTCGTGCGCACCGGAATCTTTACTGGACGTTCGCGCGATAAGGGCCGTGATCACCGCAAGATTATGGTGGTTGATGGCCGCGTGGGATACGTGGGCGGATACAACATCGGCACAATTTACGGCACCAAGTGGCGTGATACGCATATGAGGATTGCCGGGCCCGGGGTGTGGGAGCTAGAAGCGGCATTCACGGAAATGTGGAACTCCTATCGCCAACGCAAACACCCGCGTTTAGAAATCGAGCCGGGCCACAGATGGAATCCGGCGTTGCGGGCGGTGCATAACTCGCCCGCCCAAAATGTTTACCCCATAGCCGCGCTATACATTGACGCTCTAGCCAGGGCAAAGGATCGCGCGTGGATGACGATGGGCTATTTTATTCCGGACGATCCCATGCTCGATGCGCTTACTGGCGCTGCCCAGCGCGGTGTGGACGTGCGTATCCTCATCCCCCAATATTCAAACCATATTTATACAGATTGGGTGGGCCGGCCGCATTATGAGCGTCTTTTGGAATCCGGGGTGCGCATGTTCCTCTACCGAGAGGCGATGATTCACGCCAAAACGATGACGGTAGACGGACATTGGTCCACCATCGGCACCGCGAACATTGACCGCTTGTCCCTGCGCGGAAACTTCGAAATCAACATGTCGATCTTTTCCGACGATCTTGCGCGCGTGATGGAGAAACTCTTCCTGGTGGACCTCACAAACACCTTCGAACTTACCCTCGAAGAATGGAACAAGCGCGGCACGCTCGCACGCGTAACCGAATCGATTCTCCGCCCTCTCGCCCCACTCCTCTAGGTTTGGCTTTGCCTGGCCTGCCTACCCCGGAGCCAGCCCGGCCCCCTGGCACCTATTTCGCAGTGCCTTTTGCCGCGCCTTTTCGCAGTGCCTTTTGCAGTGCTTTTTTGCAGTGCCTTTTGCCGCGCCTTTTCACTGTGTCTTTTCGCAGTGCCTTTTAGCTGTGCCTTTTCGCTGTGCCTTTTTGCCGTGCCTTTTCGCTTAGTTTTCCGCGGCGGGTAATTCGCCGGTTTGCAAAAGCTCGTTGAACTGGGCTTCGGTAAGGATCGGGATTCCAAGTTTCCGGGCTTTATCCGCATTTGAACCTGGCTTTTCGCCAACGACTACCGCCGTCGTTCGCTTGGAAACCGAGCCGGGAGCACGCCCACCGTGCGCCTCGATAGTGGCCCGCACCGAATCGCGCGTGTAACCCTCCAGCCCGCCGGTAACCACAATCCGCATTCCCGCCAAAGTTTGCGCAACCGCACCGGTTGCGCTAGCACCGCTAGCACCAACACCGGTACTGCTAGCGCTAGCCCCACCGGTACCACCGACGTCCGTCCCGCTAACGCTAGCGGCGCTACCGGCTTCGGCCAACGCTGGTGCCGGTTCCGGATCTTGCCATACGACGCCCGCGGCCGTCCACCGCGCAATGATTTCGCGGTGCCAATCCACGGTAAACCAGTTGCGGAAGGATTCGGCAATAATCGTGCCTACACCTTCCACCTGTTCGAGTTCTTCTAGGCTGGCCGCCTGCAAGGCGTCTAAAGAGCCATACGCGCGGGCCAGTTCGCGAGCCGCGGTGGGCCCCACATGGCGGATCGAGAGTGCCACGAGCTTGCGCCATAGTTCTTTTGTTTTTGCGTTTTCGATTTCCTCGACCAAGGTCTCAATCGTTTTCCCAGGTTTGGAAGGAGTGGTTTGTTTATTTGGACCATTTTTCCGGTCGCTCCAGCGCGGGGCAAGCCACGCAGCGCGTTCATATTGCCAATCCCCCGCGCGTTTTATTTCTGTGCTGCCCTTCGCTTTGACATCCCGGGACAGTTCCCGCCAAATCCACACATCACGCACGGATTCCACGGTGATTTCAAAAAGTCCGGCCTCGTTTTTGAGAACTGGACTTTGCGGGGCTGGGATCCCCAGCTCGGCTTGTAGCGCGGGTGGAATTACCTCTTGGGAATCTTGCAGGGCACCTGTTTCATCGATCAATCCCATTTCGCGAGCGCCTTCGCGGCCAATATAAACGCGCCGGTCAGTACCGTCTTCCCCTTCGAACCAGAGGGCTTTGCCACGCGTCAGCGCGGTGAGAGCATCTTCACGGCGTGCCTCCGGATTAGTGAGCCACAACGCGGTTTCGGCGCCCAGGCGTTCGATATCTAGAGCGCCGCGCGAGCCAGCATGGGCAACGCGTTCAGTGAGCTGCGAAGGGCAGGATTTCGCGTTCGGACAGCGCAAGTCCACATCGCCTTCCTTGGCGGGCGCTAGTTTGTGCCCGCAAACCGGGCAGTTTTCCGGCATTTTCCAGGTGCGTTCATCGCCTTGCCGGCGCGCTTTTACCGGTCCGAGAATTTCCGGGATTATATCCCCAGCTTTTCGCAAAATTACAATGTCCCCAATTTTTACTTCTTTTCGGGCCACTTCTTCCTGGTTATGCAACGTAGCCTGGGAAACTGTGGAACCGTCCACAACCACGGGTTCCATAACTGCATACGGGGTGACGCGGCCGGTGCGGCCAACGTGAACGCGAATATCGAGGAGACGGGTTTCTACTTCCTCCGGTGGGTATTTGAAAGCGACGGCCCAGCGCGGCACGCGCGAAGTTTCGCCCAGGCTGCTTTGCAAGCTCCGCGTATTGACTTTCAGAACCGCGCCGTCGATACCGTGCAGTAAATCGCTACGGTGGGTGGCGAGGTTATTGACAAATTCTTCGATTTCTTCCCACGAATCAGCAAGTTGGTTATAGGGCGAAATCGGGATACCCCACTCAGAAAACGCCTGGTAGAGCCCCGTTTGTGTGGAAAGCTCGGTTTCCCGGGAAGCGGGAATACCGCGAATTTCGCCCACCCCGTGCGCAATAAAAGAAAGCGGGCGCGAGGCGGTGACAGAGGGATCTTTTTGCCGCAAGGACCCGGCCGCCGCGTTACGTGGATTCGCAAAGGGCTGCATATTTGCGATGACGGCGCGGGCGCGGCGGCGCTGCTCGAAACTTAGGCCTTCTTCGAGTTCCGCTTCCGCTTCTTCCACTGCGCGGCGCCGCTGCTCGTTGAGTTTTGCGAACTCGCGGAGGGGGAAAAACACTTCACCGCGCACTTCTATGAGTTCCGGCACGTCCGCACCGCGCAAACGTTTCGGAATGGCGCGGATCGTTTTGATGTTGGCGGTGGTGTCTTCACCGTTTACGCCGTCGCCGCGCGTAGCACCCACGGTAAGCTCACCATTTTCGTAACGCAGGTTGACGGCAAGGCCATCAATTTTTGCTTCCGTGGTTACTTCCAGGCTTTCGCCCGGTGTTTCTGCGGCGCGTTCTTCATACCATTCCCGCAGTTCCGCCAGCGAGAAAACATCTTCCAAGGAATACATTTGGGAAAGGTGCGGAATAGTTTTGAACGGCGAATCAGAAATCTTCGCGCCCACCCGCTGGGCCGGTGAGTCCGGACTGGACAGGTTTGGAAAAGCGGCTTCCAAGCGCCGCATTTCGTGGACCAGTTCGTCATAACGGGCATCCGTGAGCGGACTCTCGTTACTTTCTGCGTAATAGGCTTCCTGTGCACTTGCCGCAATCGGCGCGAGTTCGGCTAACCGCTGGCGCGCTGCTTCCTCCGTAAGATTTTCGGCCGGAGCTTCGCTAGCGGAACCGGTAGCAGAAGTGCTGCCACTACCAGGGGCAGCCGCAGGGCTATCAACGAACCGACGAGTATTACGCACTTTTTCCATCACGGGCCCTATTGTCCCTCATTTTCGTTCGCTTTTCCCTGCCGATTCCCGCTCGCACCAATTCCGCGGTTTGTGTTTTTGCAGATATCGCGGAATTAGCCCGCGCGGTAGGTACCAATTCCGCGGTTTGTGTACGTGGTGCTGCGCGCATACTCCCCCGCCCAGCGCCGCTAGATACTCACTCAATCGTGCAACGGACGCACATTTTCTGGCGAGTTATTTCGCACATTGTTCACTTCCTGCCGCACCGCTACCGCTTCCAAGAGCGGAGCCGGGCGCCGCAATAGTTCACGCGCGGCCGCGCCATCCTGCAAATTCGGATCTAGCCAAACCGCGTATTCCTCGGAGCGGAGCGCCACCGGTTCACGATGATGAATATGCCGCAGGTTTTCTTGCGTCGGCCGGGTCAAAATTGTGGCGGAAAGCAACCACGCACCGCCCGGCTTTCTCCACCAGGAATACAAACCTGCCATTCCCAAAAGTTCCGGTGTGGCTCCACTTCCCCGCTCTTGCACCTTTTCCGCGGTTTCGGTGCCAGGCTCTCCTACCTTTTCCGCGGTTTCGGTGCCATACTTCCGCACCAATTCCGCGGTTTCTGCTGCTCCCCCAAGTTTCGGAACCCCGCCGTTTTCCTCGGCCTCTCCGCGTAACGGCGTCGTAGGCACAGAAATATAAAACGGTTGTTTATCCCCTTGCCGTGTTTGCCATTCAAAATAGCCATTCATCGGGAAAATGCATCGCCGTTTTGCCATAGATTCCGCAAAACTCGGTTTCTCCGCTGCCGTTTCCAGCCGCGCGTTGAACAGCACCGGCCCGTTGCCACCCGCCCGTGCCCAGCCGGGCACCAAGCCCCAGCGGGATAGTAAAAGTTCACGCACCGCTCCCTGCGGTTCCGGTACGACGCCGCCGCGGGGCTCCCCCACCGGCCGCCCGTAATGTTCCACCACGATGGGGACATTCGCGGTCGGAGCAACGTTGTAATTCGGCGCAAGATTTGTGGCCGCAGGGTCCGCAAATTCGAATTGAAATTGGAGCTGCACGCCCTGCGTCGGCTGAAATAACGCATATCTGCCACACATACACCCAGCGTATCGCGCATGCCACGGGCCGGCCGGTACCGCGTACACAAACCGCGGAATTGGTGCCCAAGGAATACTAATTCCGCGAAATCCGCACCCACACAAACCGCGGAATTGGTACCTACGCGCGTGCTAATTCCGCGATATCTGCAAAAACACAAACCGCGGAATTAGTCCGCGCAGCGGCAAACCCCGCGCCCCTTACTACGACTTCGGGCCTACCTCTATCCGGCTACAGGCGGAGAAAACCTATCCATTCCGTACCCAAAAGCGCGTTACAGTAGCGGCGTGGAACGCGACAAAATTCTGCGGATCGCAGGTTTTAGCCCCTTGGATTTGGCCCTCGCCCTGTGCATTCTGATTTTCAAAATCGTGTTTGGGCCCATGGGGTTCTATCTGCTGGATACCGATATGCCGGCCTTCTCGCCGCTAGATTATGTTATGCAGGTACTGGTCTTCCTCGCGATTTTCACCTGCCTGCTCCTGCGCCGCACCCATCCGGAAATTGCGCTCATTATTATGACCGTTTCCTATAGCGCAAACTACCTATTGGGAACTTTTGCTTTCCCCGAACTGGACTATTTAGTTGCGGGAATGGTGCTCTACGGGGTTGGAGCCTACGGCAAATCTTGGACCCGCTACGGCGTAATAGTAAGCCTCGTCTGCATGATTCTTGCTTCCGCTTTTGCTTGGGGAAGGTCTTTGCAAGACGCCCAGGTTTTCTTCCTCTTAGAAGTAATCCTCTTCCTCACTTTCTCCTTAGCGGGTTTTATATTAGGGCGTTCCCGCGCGAACGATTTTGCGCGCTTGCGGCAGATCGATGCGGAAGCGGAAGCAGCTCGGCGTGAGGCTGAACAAAGCGCGCGGATCGCCGTCTTAGCGGAACGTAACCGGATTGCGCGGGACATGCACGACGTCGTTGCCCACACGCTTTCCGTAGTGATTGCGCAGGCGGACGGCGGCCGGTATGCCGCCCAGAAAGACCCCGCGGCGCCCGTGCAAGCACTCGAAAAGATCTCCAAAATAAGCCGCTCTGCCCTCTCCGATATTCGCACGATTATCGGAGTTTTACGGGAAGGAAATGATGGAGCACCGCTGGTACCCACCCCGGAGGTAAGCGATTTGGGCCAGCTGGTGGAAGACATTCGCGCTACGGGCCGCACTGTAGAATTCGCGGAAGTGGGCGATATTACAGTTTTGCCATCGGGCACTTCCGCTGCCCTGTATCGCATCTGCCAAGAAGCAGTGACGAATGTGCTCAAACATGCACCGCGCGATGCCCGGATTGCGATTACCCTCACCCAAACCTCGGAGGGGGTGACGCTCACCGTCGATAACGACCGCGGTGAGCACGCCCCCACCGCCGCTACTAGTTCCGACCCCGCTCCCCGCGCCGTCAAAAGCTCCGATTTAGTTACCCGCGCGGCCAAACGTTCCGATTCGACTCTCGCCTCCGCTGGTAACTCTTATTCGCCGCCCGCGCCCACTAATTCCGATTTAAATGCCCCTCACCTGCCCGGCAGAAATCGCGGAATTGGTAATTCTGCGGGTGGGAACGGGATTATTGGGATGCGAGAACGGGCCGCGGCCTTTGGCGGCACGCTTATGGCTGGCCCCTTAGGCGATTACGGGTGGCGCGTGCAAGCACACCTCCCCACCCCGGGGCAGAAAAGTACCGATTTCCGCTAACCTATTGGGCAGGGCACATGGCAGGCTAAACGCACACCAGGCTAAACACGTGCCAGGTTAAACGCACACCAGGCCAAACATATGGCAGGTTGAACACGAGCCTGGCAAGGGCATCTGGCAACCGGCGTGCATATTGCGCAAAGCACATAAACTGGCTGCCGTGTGAGGTTAGCGCGATACCGCCGGCGGAGGCGGTAAGGAGGTCACCGTGGGAACTGTAAAGGCGCAGGATCCGGCAGAAAGTTCGGAAATGGCCGCGCAAAAACCACTGATCCGCGTGGGAATTATCGATGATCAGCAGCTTGTTCGCACCGGTTTTTCCATGGTTATCGATTCCCAAGACGATATGAAAGTAGTTTTGGAAGCTCCCGATGGGGAACTCGCGCTGCAACGTCTTGAAGTTGTGCCCGTGGATGTAGTTCTCATGGATGTGCGCATGCCCAAACTCGACGGCTTAGAAGCCACCCGGCGCATCACGAGCACCGAATATTCTCACGGCGCACACCCTAAAGTTATCGTGCTCACCACCTTTGACCTCGATGAGTACATGATAGGCGCGGTTACCGCGGGCGCTTCCGGGTTCCTCGTCAAAGATGCACCGCCGGAAGAAATGTTGCGCGCCATTCGTACTGTCTTTTCCGGCGACGCCGTTATCGCGCCCACTTCCACCAAGCGCCTGCTGGCACATGTGGCCGCGCGGGAAGCCCAGGACCAACGCATCGATCCTTCCGTCCTAGACGGTTTGACCGAACGTGAGTTGGAGGTCTTGGCGCATATGGCCCGCGGGGAGTCAAACACGGAAATTGCAGAATGCCTCGATGTGGCCGAAGCAACCGTAAAAACACATGTGGGCCGCATTTTTGCGAAACTGCATGTGCGTGATCGGGTACAAGCAGTGGTCCTAGCCTTCGCCTCCGGGCTCGTAAACCCCGGCGACATGTCCTTCTAAGCATTGCGCATCGGCGCTTCCAACCACCGGCAATATTACGGGTGGGCTTGGAATATACGGGCGGGCTTGAAATATACGGGTGGGCTCGAGGAGGGTCCAGGAGTGCAGAATAAATTCTGCGGGAGGGTAACTACTTCCCTTATCACTAATTCCGCGCTTTCGGCGCTGTCAAAACCTCACACATTCCACCTCTTTACCTGGCCCGTGCCCTCTGCAATGATCGGTTGTTGCATTTTTGTTGACAGCGCCCCAACCGGGCGATGTGGCGCCGCGCGCCAGATAATAATCGCGCGGGTCAAACGAACGCCCACACGCGGGCGAAGGAGGCACTATGGATTGGCGCGTACGAGCAGCCTGTCTGAAAGAAGATCCCGAACTGTTTTTCCCAGTTGGAAGTTCGGCGTCCGCACTAGCACAGGCAGAGCGTGCCAAAGCAGTGTGTTCACGCTGCACGGTCCGCGAACAGTGCTTGGATTACGCCCTAGCCTCTTGCCAAGATTCGGGTGTGTGGGGCGGCGCTACAGAAGACGAGCGCAAAGCGCTGCGCCGGCGGCGCAGCCGGCAACTTCGAGCCGCAGCCGCTGCGGCACACGCGTAATACAGCTTTAGTACTAACAATGCGAGCCGTGGGAGCGTCTGCTCCCACGGCTCGCATCGCCATATTCACCGGTTTTTGTTTACAACCAATCCGGTAGTTACAACCAATCCGGTAGTTACAACCGCTCGGGCGTCCGCTATCAATCCAGCGTCCACAACCGATCCGGCGTCCACTACCAATCCAGTGTCCACTATCAATCCAGCGTCCACTATCAATCCGGCGTCCACAACCAATTCGTTGTTTACTACCAGCCCGGCTTGGCCTGGATAGTCAGAACCTCGCGGTTCTAACTCTGATATTCGTCCACTATTTTGACTAGCACTTCTCTATCTAGATCTTGAAGCCGGTTTGTCAAGACTTGCCGCTCCAGAGCTTCTAGTTCCGCCATAGAGAGTGTGGAGAGGTGGGCGATAATCTGCTGACGTTGTTCGTCGTCGGTAGGATGCGGTTCCGGTGCGGCGCTCGGTGCCACCACACCCAGATCCCGCGTGCCGCCACCCTTAGGTACCGTCACCGCAATCGAAATAATGGCGATCAAGGTGAGCAGGATATTGAAGAGCATCACCACCATGCCGGCAAACCGCAGCGAGGTATTGTCCTGCACGCCAGACATTTGCAGCGCATACGTAACCGACTGGCCTTCACCACCCTTGAGGGCGTTGAAGATAGAAAGAGAAAGCGCCAAACCGATTGCCCCGCCCAGCGAGGAAGCCATCTTGTAAATACCGGAACCAGAACCGGACTTTTCGGACGGCAAGTTGGACAGTGCGGCGTCGGTGGAAGGCGTGGCGTAGAAAGCCAAGCCCAAACCGAACAGACCATAACCAATAACGGCAAGAATCTTGTAGGTGCCCAGGTTGACGAAGGTCGGGGTGAGGCAGGCGCCAGCCAAAATCACGATGCACGAACCCCACAGCATGGGCTTGCGCGGGCCGAAACGCTGCAGGAGTTTTTCACCCACGCGAATGAAAGCAATAATCGTGATCGCGTAAGTGATCGTGAGCAGACCAGCATCCCAGGTGGTCATGAACTGGTCATGAATCCCATCGCCGTTCAGATCCACAAAGTTTTGCCGGCACAGTTCCGTACCGCAATCTTCGATCGTGCGCGGGCGTGCCCCCAGGAATACGAGTTGGGAAACATTGAGCAGGCCGATGGTCGCGTTGATCATAAAGTTCGAAATCGTCGCCCCGGTGAACGTGGTGTTCTTGAACAGCGAGAAATCAATGAAGGGGTTCGATTGGTGCATCTCCCAGCGCACAAAAATAATAATCCCCACCACGGCGATCGCGAACAGGGCCAGCGTAATCGGGCTGCCCCAACCGCCATTGGGCATTTGTGCGCCAAACATGAGCGCCACCATCAGGGCCAGCAAGGCGATCAGGAAGACCACGAGGCCAACGACGTCGAACTTCTTCTTCGTTACCACTTCGGCCTTCGATTCCGGGGTACCCAGAATCATGAAGAAGGCGAACACGCACACCACGATGGAAATAATGAAAATCCAGCGCCAGTTCAGTTGCTGGGATATGAGGCCGCCGAACAGCGCGGCCAGGCCCGAACCACCCCAGGAACCGATCGACCACATAGACACCGCGCGCTGGCGGGCCGGCCCATCCCAGTAGGCCTTCAACAGGGCCATGGTGGAAGGCATAATGCACGCCGTGGAAAGGCCCTGCAAGGCGCGGCCCACGAGCATCAGCGGGGTAGCCAATGGTCCCATCGCCAAAACCAGCATGAGCGAACCAATTGCGCTCAACACAATGCCAATAAGCGTGACCTTGACGCGCCCGATTTTATCGCCCAAACCGCCCATTACTACGATAAAGAGGCCGGAGAACAAACCGGCTAGCGGGGCAGCCAGCGAGACTACCGATTCGGAAATGTTTTCCGTGCCAATATCGGCAACTACAACGGTTACTAGGTTTCCGAGTGTCCCCGCAAACAGCCAGTAGGTGAGCACCGCGAGCACGATACCCCACAGAAGTTTTTCACTTCCTACAAATTTGGTTTCACCGCTACTAGCGGTGGTTTCTTTCGTTTTTGCCATTCTTTTTTGTATCTTTCCGTGGTGAGCAATACCAATTCCGCGATTTGTGCGGTTAAGTGAGGGGCATGGGTGCCGCGCGGCTCCCGCACTCGCCGGCCAGCGCGCGTTAGCGGGCACCGGCTGGTAATAGCGCGTCCAAGCAGGTTGTGTACCGTGCTCCAAGCAGCTGGTTACGTACCGTGTGTCAAACAGTAGGTTACGTACCGTGTGTCAAGCAGCTGGTTACGTACCGTGTGCCAAACAGTAGGTTACGTACCGTGTGTCAAGCAGCAGGTTACGTACCGTGCGTCAAGCAGCCGGTTGCATACCGTGCGTAGCGTGTGCGTGGTGAGCGATGCACAACGCCTAGCCCCTGGTGAGTGAAAGTCTTCCAAGCATCCGTAACTTGGTCTAGACCGAAGGGGCAAATCCCCAGTGCGCGCAAGTCTTCGGCTACGGGTGCCGGTTGCGGACCGGGCTTCCCGTTAGCCCCTAGTGTGCCGGAGCTTTACTTTCCGAGGAAGGAAAGGATGGATACCGCGGCAGCTTCCGCGCCGGTGCGCAGGGTTGGCTGCATAATCGGCCCAAAGTGCGGATTGTGGTTCGGGTAGACCTGCTGGTCCTTAGCAAATCCGCCAAAGCCCCAGTAGCAGTACGGCACGCCGAAAGCATCCGGCACGATCGAGAAGTCTTCAGAGGCAGTGACCGGGTCGAGGTGTTCTACGCGATCTGCACCGAAGTATTCGATGAAGCCGGCGCGCACGGTGCTGTGTACATCGGCGTCGTTATTGGTGAGCGGGAAAACGTCATAAACTTCGATTTCGGGAGCTTCTGGGGCATCCGATGCTTCGCATTCCGCGGTTACGATGCGCTTGATTGCGGCAATAATCTGTTCGCGCGTTTCGTTCGAGTACGCCCGCACGTTGAGTTGCAAGGTTGCGCTATTGGGGATGATATTTGCTTGCGTGCCCGCGTGGATGGAGCCTACGGTCACGACGCCGAACTCCGCCGGCGCGAGTTCGCGGGCCACAATTCCCTGCAAGCGGGTAACAATCGAAGCTGCCAGCAGGATCGGATCCACACCCAGGTGCGGCATGGAGCCGTGCGAGCCGCGCCCGGTTACGGTGATGCGAAGCGAGGCCGCGGTGGAAAGCGCCGGACCGGCCGTGGTTCCCACTTTGCCCGCTTCCGGATCGGTAAGGACGTGCTGGCCGAGGGCCACATCCAGCTTGCCAATCTTGGCATTCACCTTTTCAACCAGGCCATCGTTGACCATCGAGCGGGCCCCTTCCGCGGTTTCTTCCGCCGGTTGGAAGAGAGCCACATAAGTGCCGCTCCAGGCGTCCTTATTTTCTGCCATTACCCAAGCCGCGCCGATCGCGGCTGTCATATGCATATCGTGCCCGCAGGCGTGCATTACCGGTTGCACAGTGCCGGTGCGGTCTTTCATGGTTTTCGTAGATGCGTACGGCAAACCGGTTTCTTCTTTCACCGGCAAACCATCAATATCGGAACGGAAAAGGACCGCCGGGCCGTCCCCGTTACGGAGGATGCCTACTACGCCTCCGCCGATGCTCATTGTTTCGTATCCAAACTTATCCAACAGCCCTTGCAAGCGGGCCGCGGTTTCGGTTTCGAGCATAGAAAGTTCCGGATTCTGGTGGAGCTCTACATATAGCTCTTCCAGTTCCTTTTCCACTTTCGCAAGCGACGATACCGCGCTGAATCGGCTCATTCTTCCTCCTTAAGTGGCCACTTTGGCCACACACTACCGATTCTAGCGCCGTAAATAACCACGCTCAGCACTGTTTTTTCGGCTCCATTATTCGCCCAGTTCAAAAGCGTGTAAGCGCGCTATCTTGGGCGCCCTCCCGCAAACGTCGCGCACATAAATGGTGCTCGATTACACCGGTTAGCAGGGGGCATTTTTCCGGGAAATCCTGCTCAAAAAGCCCGCGCGGTCAATCCGTGACGTCCACATCAAAATCAATCAGGACTGAAGTCCCGCCACTGTCATTGCGTTTCCATTCGATATTGCCGCGCAGCTCGCCTTCTACCATGGTGCGCACAATCTTGGTGCCCAATCCTGGCCCGGGCCCTTCGCTGCCCATGCCCACGCCGTCGTCGCGCACTTCTACCGCCAGATGATCTCCGGTGCGTTCGACGATCACGTCGATGCTCCCACCCTCCGGTAGGCCGTGTTCGACGGCGTTCGAAACCAGCTCGTTGAGGACCACCGCTAAAGTGGTGGAACTGGAGGCACCCACGTTTCCGAAACTGCCGTGTTGGCAGGCTTTTACGGGTACACCGGTGGCTGCAATGTCAGTAGACATGGCAAGCAAAGGCGAAAAGATTTCGTCGAAATTCACCGATTCGGTGATCGACTGGGAAAGAATCTGGTGGACGAGGGCGATTGTTTCTACCCGCCGTTGGGCCTGCACGAGGTCTTCAATAACTTCCGGGTCGGTAGCGCGCCGGGCTTGCATCCGCAAAAGCGCGGAAACCGTTTGCAAATTGTTTTTGACGCGGTGGTTGATTTCCCGGATGGTGGCGTCTTTGGTAACCAGTTCCATTTCCCGACGCCGCAGCTCGGTAACGTCGCGAGAAAGAAGCACCGCGCCTATGCGTTTACCGTCTTCGATGAGCGGGACCGCGCGGAAAGTGACCACTACGCCGTGTAGTTCAAGTTCGGAAAGCCACGGCGCCCGGCCCATGAGCACAACGGGCAAAGATTCATCCAGAGTCGTCTTATCATCAATGACGGACACGATTTGTTCCGCCAGAATTTGGCCTTCTGCGGTGGCGCGCACGCCCAGCCGATGCAGATTAGAAGTGGCGTTCGGAGAGGAAAAAATAACCGCGCCTTCCGCATCAAGTTGGGTGAATCCGTCAGTGACGCGCGGCGTGCCGTGGCGGTACCCGGTAGGCGCATCCTCCAGCGGGAATTCCCCTTCGGTAACCATGCGCAGAAGTTTTTCTTCAATGTCTGCATATGAGGGATGTGGCAAAGAAACCCGCCGGCCCGGAATGTCCGAACTAAGTTCAGCCAAAACCGCGATCGGTTCCTGCCCCTTTTTTCGTACCGGGTAGCAGGAATAGGTTATTCCGTGCAGGTCAAATTCGCGGTGTTCCCCGGTTTCCAGAACCTCGAACAAAATCGCGGAAGGTTCCGGGGAGATATGGGTGCCCACGACGTCGTTATCCAGCACCGTAGAAGCCGTAGCCGGGCGCGCGACCGCACCGATCATAAATCTCCCATCCATCATGGGGACGAGGAGAGTCAAATCCACAAAAGCAAAATCGGCGATCAGTTGCCAATCCCCCACCAACTGGTGGAGCCATTCACGTTTTTCCGTATCCAGCTCGGTCGCGCGATCGAGGATGTTACTCAAAGACGGCATAAGTACACCTTACCGGCCCGCAACCAATTCCGCGGTTTGTGCTCCCCACGTTTTGTGCCCCAACCTCCGGATTTACCAATTCCGCGGTTTCGGTTCCCGCAACCTCGCGCCCACCTCCCGCCCAACTCCTGCCCAACTCCTGCCACCAAGCGCCACCCAATCACCAATTCCGCGGTTTGCGTTTTTGGGGCCCCATTTTTGGAGGCCCCATTTTTTAGGGCCACAAAAATTGGTGCTTCGGCATGCTTGGTGGACTATAAGCGCACGTTCCGGTACTTTTCACTAGTCTGGTCCGACCGGGGAAAGCGACGGGCTGGCGTAACATTGCCTTGCGAAATATCGTCACGCGCTTTCGCACAAACCTCGGAATTGGTAAAAAGACGCGCGTAGCAGCAGCTCGTAGCAGCAGCTGACGAGATGAGGGATAGGAAACAGTGGCGCAAAAGAATCTTGGCAACAAGAAAGCGGGCATGCACACCGAGCTCTCCCGCCAGCTCACCAGCCCGCAGATCGCGATGATCGCACTTTCCGGAGCACTGGGTACCGGACTGTTTTTGGGCGCGGGAAGCACCATTCAGCACGCCGGCCCGGCTACCGTTATTTCTTATATGCTCGCGGGCAGCCTGGCCCTCGCCGTCGTGTGGGCCCTGGCTGAACTCGTATCTGCGCACCCGGTACCGGGCGGGCACGGCACCGTAGCAGCGTCGTACCTGGGCCGATTTGGCGGTTACCTCACGCGCTGGAATTTCGCGGTGACGATGCTGGTCGCGGTGGGCGCGGAAGTGACCGCGAGCGCGAAATATCTGCATCGGTGGTTGCCCTGGCTGGATCAGGGGCTGGGCACGGTGCTGTGCTCGCTGTTTATTGTGAGTTTGAATCTTGCCACGGTGCGGCTGTATGGCACCTCCGAGTATTGGTTCTCGATGATCAAAGTGGTAGCAATCTCGGTCTTTATTTTGCTCGGCTTGGTTATCGTTTTCTTCGGTCTGCCGGAGCAAGAGCCGATTGGTTTTGTCAATTTGACCGGCCACGATGGGTTTATGCCTTACGGGGTGCCGGGTATTTTGGCGGCGGCGTGCATGGCCGTCTTTTCCTTTGGCGGGATTGAAAACGTTTCGGTTTCGGCGGCAGAATCGCAGCATCCGGAGCGCGATATTCCGCGCGCCGCGCACACCATGATTTGGCGGCTCTTGCTGTTTTATGTGGGCGCTATCTTGGTGGTGGTGATGATCCAGCCGTGGACGGTGACGGCCCAGCCACTGGCGAGTATTGAGCAGTCGCCTTTCGTAATCGCTTTGGATGCGGCGGGGATTCCGGGTGCGGGGCATATTATGAATGCGGTGCTGTTGGTGGCGGCGCTTTCGGCAGCGAATGGGTGTTTGTATTCTTCTTCCCGGATGATTCACGCGCTGGCAATCGATGGGATGGCACCGGCTTTTGCGGCGCGTTCCAGCGCGCATGGGGCCCCGCGCGGAGCGGTTTTGATCGCCACTTTGGGAATGGTGATTGCTTCCGTGCTGGCGATTGTTTCCCCGGATGCCGCTTTTTCCTATCTTTATGGTTGTGCCACGGTCGGCATTTTGGTGACCTGGGTGCTGACGATGCTCACGCATTTGGCTTTCCGCCGGCACCGCGCCCAGCTTGGTTTGCCGGATGCTCCGGCACGTTTGTGGGGTGCGCCGGTGGTACCGGTACTGGTGATTGTGGCTTCGATCGCGATTTTTGTGGCCCTGTTCTGGTTAATACCGGTGGCTTGGTATGCCGGGATTCCCTACCTGATTTTGTTGAGTGCTTCTTATTTGTTGGTACGACGCTCGCCGGCTTTGGCTCCGGTGCGAGACCTTGCCGCGGAGGAATACGCGGAACTGCACGGCCATAAACCCGGCCCTCTCTCACCTGGTGCCGCACAGGCGAATACCCAGAACACAAATGAGTAAGCGGTCAGCCAGATTTTTGGGCTTAGCTTGGCAGGCAGGGGGTAAATAGGGCACAGTAGTTTCATGCAAATTTCTCACACTTACACGGTAGAGGCAGAGCCCGCAGCCGTGTTGGACGCATTGCTTTCGACCGAATTGAATACTGCCCGGATGGAAAAGTTCTCCATCTCGGATTACGAATTTAACACTGATGGCGCCCAGGCCACTCTCGACATCACTGTGGCAGCCGACCGTTTGCCGAAAACCGTTGGCAAGCTGTTACGTAGCGGTGCACAAGCAACGCTGACGATGCGGCGCGAGGATGACGTTGTTCACCTCGAAGTTTCCACCAAGGTTCCGGTTAAGGTGGAGTTGACCTTGCGGGTTGCTCCCCAGGTGGATGGGACGACGTCGGCCGTACAGGCAACCGGCGAAGTCAGTGTTAATATGCCGTTGATCGGCTCGAAGATCGAGGATGCGGTTTCGCAACGGGCCGCCCGTGCTTTGGAGAGCGACGCCGCTCTCATCGCCAAGGTTGCTGCGAGCAAGTAAAAAATTCGGCACGCTACATGTGCAAACAATCAGCTCGCTACATGCGAATACGAATAGCTAGTAGCGGGTGGCGAGCATTCGCATACAAGTAGCAAGTAATAATAAAATAGCAAATAATCCGCAAGGAACCGGCTGGTACTCGCAATGATGCGAATTCCAAATAGCAACTAGCTATGGTCGAGGCCTTGCGGATTATGCATGTGCGCTATCACGTTACATATGCGTGCTATCACGGTCGCGGGGCGGATAATACGGCGCTGGCGGGCAAGACGACTCCCCCGGCAACCGGTCCCCCGGCAACCGCTCCCCCAGCAACCGGCGGAATGCCTATCACGGTGGCGGGCAAAACGATACGGTAGCGGGCAGCGCGCTGGTACGGCGTCGATCTTCTTCCCAAAAACTTCTACACTGGCGGCATGGCAAAAGTGAACCGACAGTATGAAGACCTGCTTGCTTACACCCTGCGGGAGGGGACGCGAAAGGGTGACCGCACAGGAACCGGCACACTTTCGGTGTTTGGGCAACAGTTGCGTTATAACTTGGCGGAGGGATTCCCGCGCGTTACCACGAAATTTGTGCCCATGAAATCCGTGAAGGGCGAGTTGCTGTGGTTCCTTTCGGGTTCGACGAATATTGCTTGGCTCCAAGAAAACGGGATTTCTATCTGGGATGAATGGGCGGATAGCGAAGGCGAACTCGGGCCGATTTACGGGTATCAGTGGCGGAGTTGGCCCACGCCCAATGGCGGTCATATTGACCAGATCGCGAACCTGATTTCGGAGCTGCGGGAAAACCCGGATTCGCGCCGCCTCATTGTTTCGGCATGGAATGTGAGCGATTTGGAGGCGATGGCGCTACAGCCGTGCCACGCGCTGTTCCAGTTTTATGTGGCAGATGGAAAGCTTTCTTGCCAGCTGTATCAGCGTTCGGCCGATTTGTTCTTGGGAGTTCCTTTCAATATTTCCTCGTATGCCTTGCTGACGCATATGGTGGCGCAACAGGTTGACCTAGAAGTGGGCGAGTTTATTTGGACCGGCGGGGATTGCCATATTTATTCGAACCACGTGGAGCAGGTGCGGGAGCAGCTTTCCCGCGAACCGTACCCCTTCCCCACTTTGCACCTGCGCAAAGCCCCTTCAATTTTCGAATACGAAATGGATGATATTGACGCTTCTGACGGGTACCGGCACCATCCAAAGATTTCCGCACCGGTGGCCGTATAGGGAGACGCCGTTGCCGCTAAGGCTGTTGCGATATAAGGCTGTTACTGCTTAGGAGGTGCCGTGCGCATTGGCATGATTTGGGCGCAGTCCGCGAATGGGGCGCTCGCGCAGGGAATGGATTTGCCCTGGGATATCCCGGAAGACCGTTCCTTCTTCCGGGAAAGTGTACGCGGCCGGCCGCTCGTTATGGGCCGGCGTACCTGGCTGGCTACCGGGGCGCGCGTAATTAAAGGCTCCCCCACTTTTGTGCTAACTACGAATCCGGATTTTGACGCGGGAAAAGCCCGGGTGGTTACGAGCTTCCCGCAAGCGCTTAGCGAAGCGGCGGCGCTGGGCACAGATTTGTTGTGGGTAGCGGGAGGTGCCCGGATTTATGCGGAGGCAGAACCGCTAGCCGATATTTTGGTACGTACCGCGGTAGATATGAAGGTGGACGACGCCGATGTGTTCGCGCCGCCGCTATCGGGAACCTGGCTTTTGCGGGCCGCAGCGCCTAGCTCGGAAAGCTGGCAGTTTTCCAAAACTGGCACCCGCTACCGCTACGAACTGCTAACCCGGCCCGGCGTGCAGCTCCCCTCCGGAGTTCCCTTCGACCCACCCGAAACAGCTTTTCGTACGAACTAAGCGCATGCCTTCCACATGTGGCTAAGCGCACGTCCTTCCGCCTGAGCTAAACATGCATTTCCGCCTGAACTAAACACGCAGTGAGATATTGCGCTAAACCAGCGGCTCTCGCACCCCTCAGAACTAATTCCGCGGTTTGTGCGAAAGGTATCGAACCACCAATTCCGCGTTTTCTGCGCTGGTTACCACGCCACTAAACCGCGGAATTGGTGCGTGCCACAACCCAAAAAAACAGAAACCGCGGAATTAGTGAAATCGATGGGGATTTTTGGACGGGTCTTGACTCTCTGTTGAGAATGATTATCATTTAGCTAAGTGGGTTCTCCGCACAACCTGCTTTACGTGTGGCGCCACGCGCGTCAGTTGCGCCTTTCGCTGAGTGAACACCGGCGCGCGGGGCGTAGTGTTTTTGTTTTCGCAATATAGGCCTGCCGCGCATTTGCGCTGGCCAGCCTCGGTGATTCGAAGCAACTTGTGGTTTGTTTGCTTCGAAAATACGGGTCTCGAGGCTGCTTCCCGCGGCGCTAGCACCCTCCGGTTAGCACCGCACCCGCCCGGTGGGGTTCTGCCCCGCCGGGCTAAGCTTTCTCTCAGTCCCGCCGCCGGGTGGCCCGGGCGCTACCCCGTCCTGCGGTTCGCTAATTACCTACGGTTTGGTAATTCTTAGACCATGGCCTGCGGGTCTACCCAGCGGTCGAAATCATCTGCACTTATCCCGGCCGCCAGCGCCGCCTCGCGTAAAGACTGCCCGGATGCTTCGGCGTCGCGCGCGATTTTTGCGGCGGCCTCGTAACCAATATGTGGCGAAAGCGCTGTTACGAGCATGAGATTATCGGCTAGATGCGCGGCGATATTCTCCTTTTGCGGAGTAATTCCCACCACGCACCGCTGTGTGAAGGACGCGATTGCCTCCCCGAGCAAAGAAATCGACTCCAATGTGCACCACGCCATTACTGGCTTATACACATTGAGCTGGAAATTCCCCTGCGACCCCGCAAATGCCACCGTGGCGTCGTTGCCATAAACCTTCACGCACACCATCGTCAACGCCTCGGCCTGCGTCGGATTCACCTTTCCCGGCATAATCGAACTGCCCGGCTCATTTGCCGGAATATGCAACTCCCCGATGCCCGTGCGCGGCCCGGAAGCATACCAGCGAATATCGTTCGCAATTTTCAGTAAGGCACCTGCCAAGGTGCGTAGCGAAGCAGAAAGTTCGACGACGGCGTCGTGCGCGGAAAGGGCGAAGAAAAGATTATCTTCTCGCCGGAACTCGATCCCGGTTTCTTGAGCAATCACGCTTGTCACTCGGGCCCCAAAGTCCGGGTGCGTATTTAGCCCGGTTCCCACGGCAGTGCCGCCGATTGCCAGCGCCAACACTGCTTTTTCTGCCTGCCGGATGGCGGCGAGTGCGAAATCGACCTGCTGTGCCCACCCGGAAAACACTTGGCCCAAGGTGACCGGAGTCGCGTCTTCCAAATGGGTGCGCCCCGTCATCACAAGGTTGGCATACTCTTTTTCTTTAGCGCGCAATGCTTCCGCCAGCTGGGTAGCGGCCGGATACAGTTTTTCCCGCAGCTGTTCGGCGATTGCCACATGCATGGCCGTGGGGAAAGTGTCATTGGAAGATTGGCCGCGATTCACGTGATCATTGGGATGTACCGGCGTGTAGGTGCCCGCACTCCCGCCGGCCAGAATATTGGCCCGGTTCGCAATCACTTCATTGGCATTCATATTGGTTTGCGTGCCCGAACCGGTTTGGAAAGCCACGAGCGGAAATTCGGCGTCGTGCTCGCCAGCAGCTACTTCGCGGGCGGCACGGCTAATAAGTTCTCCTCGAGTTGTGTCTAGGCGCCCCAGTTCCATATTGACCTGCGCGGCCGCGTATTTGAGGAGCCCGAAAGCACGAATGAGCGGCCCGCCCCATACGAAACCGGGCCGCCCGATCGGAAAGTTCTCCAAACTTCGCTCGGTTTGTGCACCCCACAGGCGGTTGGCGGGAACCTTTACGGTTCCCAACGAATCATGTTCCTCACGTGTACCCATGCCTCCTAGCATAGGAGGTAGGCGCAAACGCAGCGGGAGGCATCTGTGCCAAGCGCGCCGCAAACGCAGCGGGAGGGCACTTTGCTGGAGCGGCGCGCAGCCGGAGAAAAGGCGCGACGCGGGGACAGCGCGAAACCAGCAAAAGGCACGACGCTAGCTATCCCAAAGCCGCTCGCGATGCTAGGCGCAGCGCACGCGCCACAGGCGGGCGTGAAGTTGCACGCGGCGCATGTGCCTCCGAGGAAAACGGGCCGGCCGGTTCGTACTTTCGCCCCGCGCAGGGGAAATCACTAGCTGGTAAGTTGAGCTAGTCGATTTTTTGGCAAATAAGGAACGGTAGGTTAGCCGGAGCCCTGGCGGCGAAATCCGCACCGCGCGAGCAGTGCTTTGCCGCGCGAGCTGGGATTAGCCGCGCGAGCAACGGCTCCCAAACTAGCTCCGCAACATGCGTGGTAACCGGTTCTCCGGGCACATAGCCAGGCCGATGCCACATTGACGCTCCAGCCGCGAAGCCGGTGCGTCAAGTAAAGTCGGACCTAACTAGCGGCGCTCGGGGCGAGACCGGTTGAGTTCGGGGTAAGTCCCGGGCGAACGAGTTCGGGGCAAGTCCGGTAATAACTTAATCAAGCCGGTGCGCCACCTGAGGTGTGCGAGGTTTTATCCGTAGAGGAGGAAAGATGGCTGAACGGGAAGTTTCTGGCAGGCGTGCCCGCAGATCCCGTAGCTATGCGTCTGCGCAAGCCAGCGAAGAGCCGCGGGCAGTTCCCGGGCATACGCGTTTGCGTGAACAACTCAATGCGGAACGCCAGGCCCGCGCCAACGCGGAAGCAGCCGCGGCGCAACTCGAAGAAAACCATCGCATACTCAAACAGCAAGCCACAGATTCGGCGCAACGGGCTTCCCAGTTGACAGTCGAACTGGCCCGGGTCCGCGCCCAAGAACAACAACGCACCCAAGAACTCGCGATTGCGCAAGAAAGGGAACGCCAAGCTCGCGCCGCCGCAGCTTCGGCCCAAACTCGGGCAGAAACCGCCGAACACCGCGCCCGTGATTTTGAGGCCGAACTCAATCGCGTCACCTCCGAACTTTCGGCTGCCACCGAAAAGTTTCAAGACTCTTCTGACGAGGCCGATGTTTTGCGTGGCCAAGTAGCGCAACTGGTTGCCGTCCAAGATTTCCGGCAAGGCGAACGTAGCGCCCTCGAACACGCCCAGCAACGGCTTGATGATGCCAATAAGCGCGCCGCCGAACTTTATACTCGCACTACCCAGCTCGAAAAACTCTTGCAAGAAGAAGAGGAGAGGACGGCGCTCCTGGAACGCGAACGCGATGCTTCCGCTTCCAAGTCCACGGTTCTCACCGCTGATCTTTCCCAGTCGATCCGCAACCTAGAAGAACGCGAGAGGATTGCCCAAGAACGCACCGAGCAAGTAGCCGGTTTGGAAGCCAGTCTTGCTGACGTACGGAGTGAACTGGCCGCCGCCCGGCGCAGCCTCACCACTGAAAAGGAACGCAGCGCCGCTCAGCGTCGCATTATGGTGCTCCTCGGTATCGGCTTTGCGTGTGCGGTAATCGCCCTGGTGCTTCTGGTTGTCTTGTAATTAGGTATCGCGCAGTTTCGTACCCGTGCACCGCGCTGATTATCTTAGGTATAGCGCAGTTTTACAAAATTTCACGCCGCGCCGATGACGCCACCAGCACTTCCATAAAAGTGACACAACGCAAAGGAATACCTCTAGAATCCACCCCGCCCTGGGTGATTAGAATGGCATCGTCCATCCAATGTTGTATTCGGATGGGCTTTTTCTTGTCTGCACAAGCATCTTGTTTACACAAGGCTCTTGTCCGAACATGTTTCCTGTCTGAACAGACTTCTTGTCTGTACAAGTTTCTTGTTCATACAAGGCTTTCTTGTTTATACAGGGCAAACTAATCGTCACAAAAAGTCGAGGTCAGCTCCGCAAGACGGATCCACAACTTCCGTTTCAGTGGCTCACGGCTCGCAACTCCCGGTTCTGGGGTAAGGGTTCCTGGGTAACGGTTCTACAACTATCGTTCCGCGTCTAATAGCTCCGGAGCGGCTGTTTTCACAACCTCCGGTTCCATTATTTCCGGTTCCGCAATTTCGTATTCCAGTACGACGATCCGCGTTAGGCGTACATAAAACGCCAGCCCGGTCCGCATCATTCATCTTTTCGATTACAACCAGCGTTTTCATTGGTTACAACCAGCGCTTTCACACCTATTAGTTATGTTAGGAGGCCTTCGTGGCACGTTTTGGCACTCCCGTGGCACCTCTACGCACGGGTCTAAATCGCGTCGGACGGGGCGGCATCGTCACCGGCGCCAGCTTCGTCATCTTCTGTCTGTCCGCGGTCAGCGTGCTTTCCGTCGTCATCCCGGCACTGGCGGAATCCCACGGTTGGGACGTGGCCGCTACCGGTTGGATTTACCCGGTCTTCCAAACTTTCCAGGTGGCCGCTGGACTTCTTGCCGGGAGCCTTTCTGACCGTGTAGGCCCGCGCCCGGTACTGTTCTGGGGCGGCGTGTTGTACGGGGCGGGGTGGATTCTCACCGGGTTCGCTAACTCAGTACCGGCCGTATATTTCGCCTTCTGTGTGCTTGGTGGCATCGGTAACGGTTTCGCCTACTCGCCCTCTCTTTCGACGGCGCAACGCTGGTACCCCGATAAGCGGGGCGCAATTTCTGGACTGCTCATTGCCATTTCTAACCTGGCTACCGCGGCATTTTCGCTGGTTTCGGCTTCCCTTTTGCTGCCGCTAGTAGGCGCGGCCGCGACCTTCAAGATTATTGGCGTTTTCGCGCTGATCTTCACCTGTGGTGGAGCCCTGCTCACCCGCAATCCGCAACCCGGATGGCAGCCCGAAAACTGGCAGGCCCCGCAGGGAAGTAGCGCGACTGTAGGTTCTTACGGCGATCTGAGCCCCCGGCAAATGCTGCGTACCCGGCGCTTCTACTTCCTCTTCGTCATCTTTGCCTGCGCCTCCACCGCCGGCGCCATGATGATCAGCGCCTCCTCCCTAATCGCTCGCACCCAGCTTTTCCCCGACCCTTCCGCGCCCAGCGCGATTGCGGCCGGCGGGCTCGTCGTCTCTCTCACTACCATTGCTGGAGCGGTAGGTTCTTTCCTGGGTGGTACGATTTTCGATCGCATTGGCGGGCACCGTTCTTTGGTGATTATTTTTACGACGACGATCATCGCTCTCATCGGGCTGTCGATGGCACCCGTGCTGGGGTTTTATATTTGTGCTGCGGTCCTGCTCGGCATGGCGAATGGGGCACTCGGGGCTATCTACCCGCCTTTTACCGGGCAGACTTTCGGTACCACGCATCTGGGTTCGAACTGGGCCACCATGTATTGGGGGTATGCCGTGGCCACGTGGGTTTCCGCCCCGCTTTCCACAGCGCTCTACGACGAAAGCGCGGGCCGCTGGGCCTACCAAAATACTTTCTACGGCGCGGCGCTGATCAGCTTGGCAGGTCTGCTACTGACCCTGTACTTGATGCTCGCTGCCCGCTTGCATAATGCCACCCGGCGTCTGCTTTCTATTCTGCGGGTCTGGGACTACGCGCGCAGCCGGCGCAGCGAAACGCGCGCGGAATCGCGCCGTGAATCTCGGGGTTCACGTCAACTGCCCGGTACCTCGATAGCTCGGCGCTGGCGGCAGGCAACCACATGGCTACTTCAGCAAGCTGTGCCCGCCCGAATGCAAAAGCCCGGCGCCCAAGCGGGGCCAGAACCGTGGCCGGCGGTCGAACCGCGGACGGCCACAAAGCCGATCGCAAAGCCTACCGCTATGCCAACCACAAAGCCGGCTACGCGGCCCGATGCTTTGCCGGCAACGCAACCCGCAGCCCGGCAACAGCCCGCACCGCCGGCAGCTCTGCCCGAAACACAATCTGCCGCGTATTTTGACGCGCAGCCCGCCCGCGAAACTAAGGAACCATGCCTTTCGTGTGAGTGACCTCAAAACGGATTTTCTGCGAGTAACCAAGCTCCAGGCCGCGCGCGAAGCCGGTGGCTTCTCCCCTATGATGGGCGGCATTGCACCCAAACCGGGCGCAATGGATCCGTTTATGGCACGTGCGGTCCACGCTTTATTACTAAACACTTCGCTCACATAGAGCGGGCTATAGAGAAAGAAAAATGGCAGAAACACATACTGAGCACCGGCATACTAACCGCGCGCTCATTATTGGCGCCGCGTGCGTCATTATGTTCTTCAGTTCTTCAATCGCCCTATACTCGATCATCCAACAGGCAATAACTGCTATCCATCCGGAATGGGAAAAATCTTTGGCCTATGCCTTCCCCATGTTCCAAACCGCAATGGCCGTGACAGGAATTTTTGCGGGCCGGATCTCCGATAAACTCGGCCCGCGCAATGTCGTTTTCGTGGCTGGGATTAGCTACGGCCTCGGCTTTGGCCTTTCCGGCTTCATCACCGCGCCCTGGCAGTTCTACCTCACTTTCTCGCTGCTTGGCGGCATCGGTAACGGGCTGGCTTATACCCCGGCACTCACCACCGGGCAACGGTGGTTCCCCGATAAGCGCGGAACCATTGCGGGTATAACTTTGGCCGCTGCCACGCTTGGGCCGGCCGCCCTCTCCCCATTCCTTTCTTCCTTGCTAATCCCGCACCTAGGCATCTTCAATGCCTTGAAGTTCCTAGGGGTACTCTTCTTCATTACTATTTCTGTTCCGGCGCTGTTTATGCGCAAGCCGGCCGATGGCTGGCTACCCGAAGGCTACACGCCGCCGCAAACGGCCACGGGCTCGGTTACCGCGGGCGTGTACGGCGATTTGGGCCCGGGTGCCATGATCAAAACCGGCCAGTTCTGGCTTATGGTTGTCACTTTTGCGTTTGCTGCAATCGCTGGCACCATGATGGTGGGCAATATGTCTACCATTGGCGGACTGCAGATCTTTGGGGATCCGAAAATTACCGCCGCCGTAGCCTTCTCCGGCACGATCGTGATGACAAATACGATCGCCAACTTCTTTGGCCGGCTCTGCTTCGGCTGGCTTATCGACAGAATTGGCGGTTTCAAGGCTCTCTTAGGCATGCTCGTAATTACTACGGCAGCCCTGCTGTTGATGACAGTCTCTCACAGCCAAGCCCTCTTCCTGTTCTCCGTGGCTCTGTTCGGGTTTTCTTTCGGAGCGCTCATGGTAATCTACCCGCCGCTCACCTCCTCCCAATTTGGCACCACGAACTCCGGGGTGAACTACGGAATCATGTTCCTCGGCTACGCCACCTCCACCTGGATTCAGTCACTTTTGGTAGCCACTTTCCATGATCCGACCGCCGGGCAAAAGGCTTACCAGCCGGTGTTCCACGCCGCGATTGCCATCATGATCGTTGCCTTCGTATTGGTATTGATCATGATGCGTAACGAAACTCGCGAAAAGGCACGGGCCTGAGATATGGCCGGCCTAAGAAGGCACGGCCCTGAATTAAGGCCGGCCTAAAAAAACGCGGGCCTAAAGCCAACCGCAAGGGGCTACATAAACCAATACTCGCGAACCTAGAAGGAAAACGGTAACAAGCCTAAAACCACCGCCGCGTATGCGGCCCCAGCCTCGTACGCGGCGGTGGCAGGGCGAGCGGGGCAAGCCGGACGATCTCAACGAGCCGAACGAGCCGCTATTTATAGCCCACAACCTGGCAAACACCACACAATTGATCTAATGTTGAATTACTTCACAGAGCCAAAGGAGACTTCTGATGAATAACCCTGTACGTATTGCAGTTATTGGCGCTGGCGCCATGGGCCGAAACCACATTCGCTTCGTGCAAGAAGAACCTGAAGCGGAATTGGTAGCTATTGCAGATGCTTTTGAGGCTGCCCGCCCGGTAGCCGAAGCCGCCGGCGTTCCTTTCTATTTGGATAATGAAGAGATGTTCAAGGAGGCGAAGCCGGACGGCGTCATTATCGTCACGCCGAATCACCTCCACTTGCCGGTAGCGCGTCAGGCGCTCGCGTACGGCGTCGTACCCCTGGTAGAAAAACCGATTTCGGATGATTTGGACGATGCGCTCCGCTTCGCGGAAGAAGCTGAAAAGCCGGGATTCCGGTGCTCGTGGGTCAGCACCGCCGCCACAACCCGAAGGTCAATAAGGCGAAGGAGATTATTGCTTCGGGAGTTTTGGGGACGCTCACAGTTTCGTCGTTCCACTACCTGATTTACAAGAATGATGAGTATTACGACTTCGAATGGCGGCGCAAGAAGGGCGCCGGGCCGATTCTCGTAAACCTCGTCCACGATGTGGATCTGATGCGTTACCTGATCGGAGAAATCTCCGAGGTGCAAGGCATGCAGTCTTCGAACGGGCGTGGTTTCGAAACGGAAGATTCGGCCGTCCTGACGGTGCGCTTCGAAAACGAAGCACTCGCCGCGGTTTCCATTTCGGATGCCACTGCCTCCCCGTGGAACTGGGAAGCTACCGCACGGGAAGATCCCCAGTACCGCCCCTTCGACGCCGATGCTTACTTCATTGGCGGCACCAAGGGTGCGCTGTCCTTGCCGCGTTTGCATCACTTCTCTTACGACGGCGCTTCCAGCTGGCACAAGCCGCTGAATATGGACATCCCGGGTGTGGATGAAGCGCTCCCGCACAAGATGCAACTCAAGCACTTCGTGCAGGTAGTGCGCCGCGAAGTCGCGCCGATCGTCACCCCGGCCGACAACGTCAAGACCTTGCGGGCAATCACGGCCATCAAGGAAGCTACCGAAACCGGCAAGCTCGTCAAGATCGAAAACTAGCGAGCGGCCGGCTAGCGGGTGCGGCTGCGGCTGCCAGTTAGTAACCCGCACTCGCATACGGCCACAGTACTAACAAATAAAACGGCGGCTGGGCTACACCTGCGTTCTGTTTTCACGCATGTATAGCTCAGCCGCCGTTTTGTATTAATTCCAGCTCTGCCGCGGTGGGGAGCAGCCCGGGTTAAGCCCGGGCGCCCCGCCGCTAAAAATCTAGGCTTGTGCCTTATCGATGGCAGTGTTCACAGTGTTTTGCAGTTCCTTCCAAGACACGATGAACTTTTCCACGCCTTCCTTTTCCAGCAGGTCGGTTACGTCCTTCATATCCACGCCTACCGCGGTGAGGGCGTCGAATACTTCATGGGCGTCCGTGAAATTCGCGGTAATGGTGTCCCCGGTTACTTCGCCGTGGTCATATACCGCTTCGAGCGTTTTCTCCGGCATCGTGTTGACCGTTTCGGCAGCCACGAGTTCCGTCACGTACAAAGTATCCGGATAAGCGGGGTTCTTGACCCCGGTGGAAGCCCAGAGCGGCCGCTGGAGATGCGCACCGGCGTCGGCAAGTTTCTCCCACCGTTCGCCCGAGAACTTGCGCTGGAACAGTTCGTAAGCAAGCCGAGCATTTGCCACCCCGGCCTTGCCGGCCAAAGCCTGCGCGGCGGGCGTACCCAGAGCTTCCAACCGCTTATCAACTTCCGTATCCACGCGGGAAACGAAGAAGGAAGCCACGGAACGAATTTCCGCGAGCGCTTTACCATTGCGCTGTGCCTTTTCGAGGCCTTCCAGGTAGGCCTCGATGACTTCCGCATACCGTTCCAGGGAGAAAATGAGGGTGACGTTTACCGAGATGCCCTCCCCGATGGCTTCCGTGATTGCCGGTAGGCCTTCGCGCGTGGCCGGAATTTTGATCATCGCGTTCGGGCGGTCCACCTTGGCCCACAGTTCTTTGGCCTGCGCGGCAGTTGCCTCGGTTTCGAAAGCTAGATCCGGAGAAACTTCGATCGACACCCGGCCGTCTTCGCCCGAGGTCGTATCGTAGATCGGCCGCATAATCGTGCACGCGTTACGCACATCTTCCGTAATGATTTCGAAAATTGCGGCGTCCCCGCGCAGTCCTTGCGCGGCAACTCCTTGCACCTGCTGGGCATAGGATTCGCCGTCGGTTAGCGCGGCGGCGAAAATTGTTGGATTCGTAGTAACGCCAGAAATATCCCGCGTTTCGATGAGCTCAGCCAAATTGCCGGAAGTGATCCGCTCCCGAGAAAGGTCATCCAACCAGATGCTGACGCCCTGTTCGGCAAGTTTTTGTGTACGCCGTACCATGTATGCTCCTCACTGCGCGCCGCGCGCGCTTCAGGCTTAGTCTTCCCGGCGCCGTGAAAAAGTGCGCCACCCCCATCGTAGTTCGCCGCGCCCCGAAAATGCGGCCCTCCCAATCAGCGGCCAGCGGCGAGCCCTGCGAGCGGGCAACTTGGTGGCACCAATTCCGCGGTTTTGGTCGCTGGCGCGGCGGGGTTGGCAGACACGTTTCGGGCACACGTTTCGGTTACACGTCCTGGGCACACGTTTTGGTTACATGTTTTCGGCGCACCTTCTGCAGGCCTACTTTAGGAGGCACGCTTTGGACGCCTGTTCCTGTGTTTCTGCTACCGCATGTTTTGGGTGCACGTTCCTGCTACGCGGTACCAGCTGCCGGTTCCTGCTACGCGGTACCAGGCCGCTGGCTCGCAAACCGAGTAGCCTAGAAACCAAATGCTAAGCCAGGCAAACGATCGAGGGGAAAGATGACGCAAGAGCAGACGCCTTATTCCGTTAGCAACGCGAAGTATCCGGAAGGTGCGCAGGTGCGCGGGCAGGAACTACGCCGCCGCAAAGTCATTTCTTACGGAAAGGTGACTTACCGGCAGTGGTTCGATACGCATTGGCCCCGCCAGCTCACGATGGACATTCTTACTCCCGATGAGGTTGGCCCGCACCCGGCCCTGATTTTCTTTACGGGCGGTTCTTTTGTGCGTTCTCACACCGGTAATTTTCAGCAGTTGCGCACGGCTTTCGCGGAAGCGGGGTTCGTGGTGGCGTCTGCCGAATACTCCACGATTCCGCATCCTTTCCCCGCCCAGATTGAGGACGGTAAGGCCGCCGTCGCTTTCTTGCGCACGCACGCCACCGATTTCCAGATTGATCCGGAACGTATCGCGGTGCTTGGCGATAGTGCTGGTGGGTACCTGGTGCAGATGCTGACGACGACGAACGGCACCGCCGAGTTTCTGCCCGCCGGAACTAGCGCGGCCCAGGCCTGGATTGGGGCCGCGGTTTCCCTCTACGGGGTGTCATATTTCATGGATCCGGCTGCCTCTGATGCGGACGTGCAAAAGGCCGCGCTTTCCGATTCGGAATTAGCCGCGATCGGGTTGGCTTTGGTGCGCGGGGTGGAATCTCCGCTTCCCTATGCGGGTTTGGCTGAGGCTGGCCATCGGGCCGCGCCAATTTTGCATGTACATGCGGACCAGCCGCCGCTGTTCTTGTTACATGGTGGGAAGGATGATTTGGTTTCGGTACGGCAGTCCACGGATATGTATCAAGCTTGCCGGCGGGTCGGGGCCGCGGCGGATTTGCGCATTATTCCGGAGGCCGGGCACGGGGATGCCTACTGGTATCAGGATGAAATAATTCAGGAAATTATTGCGTGGACGGCAGAGCGGCTCGGCTATGACCCGAGTTTCCGGCCGGGCGTACCAGTAATTTCCTAGGGCGCGGCCGTGCAAATTTTCGGTGGCGAATTTTTCGCTCCCTTGGACGCCGCGTTTCTGCGTACGAACTCTGCAACCTGTGCGGATTCTGCACTCTGCGCGGACTTTACACCCCGCACGGACGCGGTGACCCACGCGGACCCGGCGCCGCGCACAGACCAGGTGCCCCACATAAACCCGACGCCCCACACAAATACGGCGCCGCGCACAAATCGCGGAATTGGTGTGGCGGGGGTGGCTTCGGGCCGGCAGGGCATTTCTCTGCTCGCACAGACCCTGCGGGATCTGGGTGTGCGCCGGGTGGGGATCGCCAGTTTTGCGTGCTGGACGATGGTCGAACCCTGGGAACTGGAAGGAATCGGAATAGATTTCCTGCCCGTGGGGGCCGATTTGCTCCCCTGCCCGCGTGCCCTTGCCGAGTATCCGGGGCCCGCCCATGCCCTGTTTTTTGCCACGGTTTTCGGGATCCAACCCGGCTCCGCACTGCGCCGCGAACTGGCGGCTTTTCGCTCCCGCGGCGGGGCCATTGCCCTCGACCTCACCCACGAAGCACTCACCCACAAACCGCTCATGTACGAAGCACTCACCCACGAAGTTCTCACGAGCGAAACGTTCACCACCGCAGCACCACCCCACGAAGCACCCGCCCACGAAGTTCTCACGAGCGAAACACCTGCTCCGAAACAGCTCACGCACAAAGCTTTGCAGCCGCAGCTTCCTGATTATGCGGATTTTGCGGTGGCTTCTTTACGGAAGTGGTTACCGATTCCAGATGGCGCCTGGGTGGCCGGGCCGGGTATAACACAACCGCTTTCCCGGAGCTCGCACGACGCCGCCGTCACTTCCCGCACCTGGCAGCAAATCTGCACGGGGCAAGATTGCGGCGCGGAGGCCTTGGTAGATCAGGCGCTTACCCCAGCTCCACTGAGCGAGATCAGCCGTGGCATACTCCGCCGGTTGGATACGCGTGCGCTATTAGAGCGACGCCTGGAAAACAGCCGCGCCTTGCGCGCAGCTTTAAAGGCACGAATCGCGGAATTGGTAAATCCGGGGGCACGCGGCGCTTTGCGTTTTCTGGGAGATGGCCGGTTTGCTGTGGTTATAGATTTGCCGGTGCCGGCCACCAGAGCCTTGCAATATGCGCAAACGCTAGCCGCGCAGGGGGTTTATTCGCCGGCTTTTTGGCCGCCGGTGCGCAACTCGTTAGCGGACACTTGGCCGGCAGTGCTGGCCTTGCCTATCGATCAGCGCTATACGCCGGCTGACATGCAAGTTTTAGCGCGCCGCGTGGTGCGCGCCCTGCATGATAGCTAGGCATCTCGGTTATATGCGCGCATGCGCCCTTGGCGCAATTGGGTTAGGCATAGTCGCCGCCGCGCCAGAGGCGGATGCTGCCGGCTTCCCGGGTGGCGGGCACGTCAATGATCCGCTGGTTTTTGGAGCCGCGGAAAGTTAGTTCGCGCACGAAAAGATTTTTGATGAATGGCCCATCTACCAGCACGTCTACCAGGGAAAGCAGTTCCTGTTTGTCTGGGGTTTCCCCTTCTGCCATTAACTGTTCGTAGGTGTAACCCGTCCAGCACCAAATGGTTTTGGTATTGCCAAAACGTTCCCGGAAAGCTTTGGCCAAAGGTAGCAGCACCGGAGTGTTGAGCATAGGCTCACCGCCCACGAAGGATATGCCAGCCACGTAACTGTGGGCGCAGTCTGCCAGGATGCGTGCTTCTAGTTCGGGCGTATAGGGCGTGCCGTAGCGGAAGTTTTGGGCCGCCTTGTTGTAGCAGCTGGGGCATTTGAAGGGGCAGCCGGAAACATAGAGCGCGCAACGCACTCCTTCCCCATCCACCATGACGAAGGGTTTGTAGTCCGCCACATAGCTTTGACTCATGCGCCGGCCATCCCAAGCCCCGGGCTGGCGCGGTTGGCGCACCCCGTGCTCGCTGGCAGCCTGGGCCGGGTGCACTACTTCCTCTTGGTGGGCGGCCGTTAAATCCGCCCGGTATTCAAAAGCGCTTTGGAGCTGCTTACCGCTATCAGAAACCGAAAGCCCGGGCCGTTCCCCCTGTGCGAATGCTTGTGCCGCACTGGAATACTGCCCGGCAGGCCGGGGCGCCCCGGAAGTTTCCGGGGCGCCCCCAGCGGCGTCGTCAATTAAATTCAAGTGCCGTGCCACGGCTACTCCATGAGCTCCTGTGCTTCCGAAAGCGGGCCGTCCATGTGCTTGACGCGGTGCACGATTTCTTCGTGCCGGCCGTGAACCATTGGGCGCTTCTGCGGGTTACCCAGGTAACCGCAGGTCCGCTTCACCACATCGCAACGATCCGGATCATCATTGCCGCATTCGGGGCACTTGAAACCTTCTGCGGTAGGCGCGAATTCGCCGTTGTAACCGCATTCGTAGCACCTATCAATCGGCGTATTCGTACCCAGGTAAGCCACCCGGTCGTAGGCATAGTCCCACACGGCTTCCAAAGCCTTGAGGTTATGCGTCAACTTCGGGTATTCGCAGTAGTGGATGAAACCACCGGCCGCGTACTGCGGGTAGTCCTTTTCGAAGTCGATCTTTTCGAAAGGCGTGATCTTCTTCCGCACGTCATAGTGGAAGGAGTTCGTGTAGTAATCCTTATCCGTAATATCGGGAATGGAACCGAACTTTTCCTTATCCATGGAGCAGAACCGGTTGGTCAACGATTCGGCCGGGGTGGAGTAGACGGAGAACCAGTACGGGTACTCCTGCTTCCACTCATCTGCTTTCTCCTTGAGCGACTTCACAATATCGATCGTGAACTGCTTCGCCTCCGGGTTGTGTTCCCAAGCCGGCCCATAGAAAGCGGTAGCGGCTTCGTAGAGCCCGATGTAACCGATCGAAAGCGTGGCCCGCTGGTTACGGAAGAACTTGGTGACGTCTTGATCGTCATCGGCCTCCCGAATTCCGAAAGCTCCGTGCCGGTACAGAATCGGCGCGTTATCTGCCACCGCTTCCTCGCACCGCTGCGCCCGGTAAACCAGTGCCTTCTTCACGATCTCCATGCGTTCGTTGAAGATCTTCCAGAAGTTTTCTTGGGAACCATTCGCCTCAATAGCAATACGCGGCACGTTCAAGGTAACGACGCCGAGGTTCATCCGGCCCGCGTTCACCGCTTCGCCCGTGGAAGGATCCACCCACTTGGGCAGGAAGGAACGGCACCCCATGGGAGCCTTGTAATCACCTTCCAGCTCCACGAGCTTGTCATAGCTGAGCACGTCCGGGTACATGCGCTTGGCCGAACATTCCAGAGCCAGCTGCTTAATGTCATAGTTCGGGTCTTGCGGTTCCAGGTTCACGCCCCGGCGCAAACCGAATACCAGCTTCGGGAAGATCGCGGTGTGGTGATCGCGCCCAATCCCTTCGATCCGGATCTGCAAAATCGCCTTCTGAATTTCGCGTTCCAGCGGCTTGGTTCCCATCCCAAAACCGAGGGTCACGAACGGCGTTTGCCCATTCGAGGAATACAGGGTGTTGATCTCGTATTCCAGCGACTGCATGGCGTCATAAATATCCTTGCGCGTCTTTTCCTGGGCGTATTCCACGCGGTTTTCTTCCGGCACCCAGCGGTTCGCGTCCGCCATGTGCTTTTCAAAGTTGATCTGCGCGTACGGGGCCAGCACTTCATCAATGCGATCCACCGAGCACCCGCCGTACTGGCTGGAAGCTACATTGGCAATAATCTGCGCGATTTGCGCCGTGGCAGTGTTGATCGACCGCGGCGATTCCACCCGTGCGTTACCGATCTGGAAGCCGTCTTTGAGCATGCCCTTGATGTCAATCAGGCAGCAATTGGTCATCGGCTGGAAGGGGTTGTAGTCCAGATCGTGGAAGTGAATATCGCCTTTGAGGTGAGCGTTGGCAACTTCCGGGGGCAGCATGTGCTTGAGCGCATAGGCCTTGGCTACCGAACCGGCGGTGAGATCACGCTGGGTGTTGAAAACTCCCGAATCCTTGTTCGCGTTCTCATTCACCACGTTCTTATCGCGGCCGAGTAGCTTCTCCACGGCAACTTCCACGTCCATGGAACGTTCCCGCGCCTGATCACGATCATGCCGGTATTCGATGTATGCCCGGGCAACTTCCGGATACTCCGACTTCATGAGCACGTTTTCCACGTGGTCCTGGATGGTCGGAATGTCCAGTTCGCCACCGCCCAAGGAGGCGACGACGGCGCGCGTAGCTTCTTCCTGGAAGGTCACGTTTTCTACGCCTTGCGAATTCATCGCCTTACCGATGGCGCGATAAATCTTCGCGGCATCGAATTCGACAACGCGCCCATCCCGCTTGCGCACGCTCCCGCTCTGCTGCGTGAGTTTCGCCGGGTCTTCCACCATTCTCCGCTCTGTCACTGACATGCGATCTCCAACCCCTTAAACTCTTACCTACTCCCCGCTTGGCGGCACCACCCGCGGGGCAAAACTATTCGTACTTGGGTGCGACATACGGTTTCTAACGCATCCCACACGCCCGAAGTAAAGCGTTAGCAACATTCTGGTAACGCCCAATTGACTACATATTGTGGTCGATCCTCCGCGTGAACACAAGATAGCGTAGCGCAGAGAAATGACAAAGGTGTAACTTCATTGCGTTACCGGCGTGCCCGGCGCGTCGCCACGCACTCCCCCGCGGCCATGCCAATGTTTGCGCGGAAAGAGCGACTACTGCCAAAAAACTTCGGCGTCGTCATAAAAACACCAGCAGCCAAACTGTGCCATTACGCACAATAAGACCGCTAGCCAGTTTGCTCCCTTTTAGTGAGCTTTCCAGGTTTACCGGGCTTTGCCGCGCGCAGCTTCCACAGTTTCGCCGCGGCTGGCAGGTTGCGGAGCCAGGCGGTAGAGAATCGTTAGCCCCAGGCCTACCGCTGCCAAGATCATGCACACGATCAGCGCGCCGGTGAAATCTCCGCCGGCGGTGGCGGCCATGCTCGCACCCCACCGCGGGGCCAAGAAGCTTGCCAAGCAGAAGGCGATGAAAACGATACCGTAGTTGACGCCGTTAAATTTAGGGCCGAAGTTTTCCACGGTGAGCGGGGCGAAGAGGCTCATAATCCCGCCGAAAGCGCAGGAAATGATCACCACGCCCACTGGGGACACCCAGGTACCGGTACCAAATGCGAGGATCGCGAGCGCGAGCACCCCCAGGCTGAAAACCGCGGCGAGAGTATTGATAATGCCCCAGCGGTCGGCGATACTGCCCCACACAATCCGGGCCGCGGCATTGCAACCGGCGAAGAGCGAAACGTAGAGCGCGGCGGTGGCTGGCGCCAGGCCAAACATGTTTTGCCCAATGCTCGCCAGGCTAGACATAATCACCGCACCAAAGCATCCACCCAGGAAGAACATGCCGGCAATAATCCAGAACCTGGCCGTGCGCAGTATTTCCCGCCACTGCAAATTTTGCGGGGCGCTCGCTCTGGCGCTCGCCCTGGCTCTCGCCTTGGCGCTCCCCCTGTTGGCGGCAGGGTTTTTAGCGGCCGGTTTTTGGGCGGCCTTACCTTCCACATTCTTAGCCGCAGCCTTTGCCGGCCCGGTGTAACCGGCGGGTACGTATCCGGCCGGGCAGGAACGTACGAGGAAAAGAGCTGCCCCGAGGTTTAGCACCGCAAATGCCAGGCCTAGGGCAATGAAGGTGGCCGAAACTCCCATCTTCGCGATGAGGCTCACGGCAAGCGGGGCCACCAAAACCGCGCCCAGACCCATGCCGGCAGTAATCAGCCCGGATACTTGCCCGCGCCGATCCGGGAAATAACGCATGGTATTGGTGAGCGCCGAAGAATAGAGCAAACCTTGGCCGGTACCCGTAACGAGTCCGTAGCCGAGTACAAAGAGCGGCAAGTTCGGGGCCAGCCCGGCCACAATATGCCCCAGTCCGAACAGGCCGCCACCGATGAGCATCAGCGTGCGGGCATAGCCGGCGTCGAGCCACTTGCCGGAAAGGATCATAACCACCGGAACCAACAGGGAAGTAAAACCGAAGGCGAGCATAACGTCTGGCAATGCCCACCCCTGCGTGGCGGAAACCGGCGGTGCGAACACGGAGAAGGCCTGCAATGCCCCGGTGGTCAGCATCATGAGAACGGTACCCACGAGCACCGCCCAACGGTTGCCAGCCAGCGCCGCAGTGCCTTCTTTCCGCCCTCCGGCTGTTACTAGAGTCGAGGCTTTGTTCATAACTTCCCCCCCCCCCTTTGAACTCGCACAATTCGGATAGCAATGGGTCCCAAGGTACAAAACCGGGCAGTTACTTCCTAGTAGGCACCTCTCTGTTTTTAACTTGCATTTTGGCCGGCGCTGTGAATTTGGCGCGGCCGGTGGGCTTGTGTGCAAATGCGCGAGACTGGGACGGCCGAAATAAGCAGATCATTGATAGCGTTGATGCGAACAAGATTGGGGAGACATGCCGAAAGTAGAAGAAACTGCGGTCATATTTGAAGGTGGGGCGTTTCGGGCTGTGGCCACGGCGCCCGTCGTCGAAAAGCTAATTGCGCTGGGCATTGAGTTTCCGTACGCGGCGGGTATTTCCGCGGGAGCCACGCATACCGCAAACTATATTTCCAAGGATGCGGGCCGCTCGCGTGCCTCGTTCATTAACCTAGCTGCCGACAAGCGTGCCGGTTCCTGGCAGAGTTTCTTACAGGGACGCGGGCTTTTTGATTCCGAGTACATCTACCACCATACTTCCGCGCCGGGCGAGCTCCTGCCTTTTGACTATCCGGCGTTGGAAAACTCTTCGCAGGACTACCGCATCCTGGCTTTCCGCATTGCCGACGGGCAAACCGTGGCCTGGGGGCGCGAGGATGTGCATTCGAAAGAAGATTTTTTGGTGCGGGTGCAAGCTTCTTCTTCGATGCCCGGGCTGATGCCTTTCACAGCGGTTGATGGGGAGTTTTATGCCGACGGCGGGATCGGGGCCACGGGCGGGATTGCCATCGATGCGGCGGAAGCGGACGGGTATGAGAATTTCTTCGTGGTGATGACGCGCAGCCGGGACTACGTGAAAACTTCCAACCCGGTTTCCGATCACCTCATGCGCACGCTATTCCGCAACGCTCCCAAGGTGGCCGAAGCGATTGTGGAACGGCCCGAACGTTACAACCGCACGCGGGAACACCTGTTTGAACTTGAACGCCAAGGGCGGGCCTATCTTTACTTCCCCGAACATGCACTTCCGGCCAACCGGGAACGCGATCCGGAAAAGCTCACCGTCGCCTATGAAGCTGCACAGGCCCAGGTAGAAGCCGAATACCCGCGCTGGCTGCGTTTCTTGGAACTGGACTGAATTTGAAATGTGCCCGACGGCTCACATCTAAAAACTCGCCAAAACTGCCTGTTATCGGTTATCCTATTGGGGCGCTAATGCGTGGAGGATTCGCCTAGTGGCCTATGGCGCTCGCCTGGAACGCGGGTTGGGTTAACGCCCTCGGGGGTTCGAATCCCCCATCCTCCGCAGTAAGCCGCTCCTAGAATTTCTGGGAGCGGCTTTTTCATGCGGTTTACGGCGAGACAGCGCGGGAAACTTGGGTCAGTCATCCAATTCGCGAATATGCTTCCATATTGCTCTATGCACTCCTGTGTACATAGTGAGGGATACGTCCAGGGACACACGCAAGGGATACAAAATTCGAACACCCCTCCCACCAAAAGGTTATGACCCTATTTTTATTGGAGCGCCAGGCGGAGCAATGGTCCAAATATGGTTGCCAGCTAAGAACCTTACCCAGGCCTTAACAAAGGCTATCGCACTATTAGAGCCCCGCGTGCCCATGGTCGGGCTATCAGCGTTGTCTAAAGCCATTGCTGACGCGGGCTAGCCCATGCCCACCAACAAGGGCTCAGGCCCCGATTTATGTTAATAAGACAAATCGATGTTTTACGTATAGAAGGCGTTCCCTTTGGTTTTGCGGCAAAAGTGCCGGCGAGGAGATGATTAACCTCGCCGGCACTTTCGTAGTAACTATCATACAATCTCTTGTTACGAGTTTTTATACATGCAGCATTCCGCAAACGGCACTTACCTTATGAGGACTACTCAGTGGGAGTAGCTTCGGAGAGCAGCATCTTGGTGGTAGTGAAATGGGTCGCCCACGTTTTCCCGACCCCAAGTCTTACAGCCTCTTGTAAGTAATTCGAAACTACATCGAAGTGTCCGGTAGTGGGGTAGTGGATCCCGCGCATACCGTGCGATTCCGGGATCAGCAATTCTCCGCGTTCCCATTTGCCGCCGAAGGCTCGTCTCAATCCTTCACCCAAAAACATGGTGTATTTTTCTTGCACCCATGCCGATGCTGGATCTTGAGTTTGCAAGAATAGCTTCTCGCACTCGTGCAAAGAGCTCGTGGACCAGGGTGAATCGTGGTCCGCACCGGGGATTACGTACTTAAAATCTCCCGAGTCTATAAACGTTTGAGCTATGTTAGCGAACTGTTCCATGTTTTACCTCGTTAGGACCCACACCTTGCCCCTTTTTCTGCACTTTAGCTTAGGCTTGTCAGGGAACTGGTTATTGTAAAAGGCACGTGCAGCCTCGCAGGCGGGCTTTGAAAGAAGAACTCTAAATACTGCACCCCAGGCAAAATTAGGCTGTACACGAGATGATTCTAGGTCAAATCTTTCGCCATGATGTAAGCTGCCTGGTTCATGTACGGGGTACAGCTTAGCGAATTCGAGAAGAAGATCATCGCTTTGAGAGCTTATGGCGTTCGAAACGATTGGCGAAGGTTGCGATTCCACCTCTATGTGAGCGTCGGTAGACGCAACAGCGGGGGTGATATTCACGGTGGTGGCAAATAGCGCAGATGCGACTGCAGTAGCTACCGAGGCTTTCGTTAATTTTCTTTTCATATCCAGAATGTTCCTTGCCATCGTGCCGCTCCTACGGCGGCTCGGTTGCGTTTGTGTATCTAACGTTACGGCCGGAATTATCCGAGCGATATAGATGTTTTATAGAGTCTCATACCGATTTTCTTCGGTACGGAAAAGTGCCTGGCGGGCGGGTGCGGAGCCGACGATGTAAATAAAAAGGCTAGGGGGCCGGACTAAGGGGAGCTCGTGCATCTACTTTCTGCTTGTGTACTACTTGTGTAATCCAGCCTTCAAAGCGGTCACTACCAGTTCGACGCGCGTATTACAACTCATATGCGCAAGGATGTCGGAAACGTATGAACGTACAGTTGTTTCCTTGAGATTTAGCCGGCGCGCAATCGTCTTATTAGTGGCTGCTTCCAAAAGGAGATTGAAGGTGGGCTGCAATCGAGCCGGTAAGGACTGCACGGCGGCAATGAAATCGGCATATTTTCCCTGGCTAACGTGTGACTGAAAATACGCTTCGGCTAAGATTTCTGTGGGCCGCGCAGACATTATTTTTTCGCCCTTATATGCTTTTCTAATGGCCTGCACAAGATCTGGTATTAGAACGTCTTTCGTTAGGAAGCCGCGTACGCCCGCTCCGATAGACTGGGCAAGAGATTCTTCCTGATGAAAAGCTGTGAGCATAATGATCGCGATATTCGGATATTGAAAACTCACTTCTCGAGCAGTCTCAACTCCGTCTTTTATGGGCATATCAACGTCTAAGAGTAATACGTCTACGCTTTGCGTACATAAAAGGCGGAGGGCTTCTGCGCCATCCTGCGCCACCCAGGCGATCTCAATACCTTCCTCGTGTGCCAAGAGTCGTTGCAAACCCTCACGCATGATGTGGTCATCGTCGGCGATCGCAATTTTTAAAGTAATCTTTTCTTGTTTCGCTTCGACATTCATTGTGGCTCCACATTCCTAAGTATCATTTTCCTAAGCGAAATGCTGCATGGCTGCCAGTTGTTTGGCAAGCCAGTTTTCACGGTATTCTCTGCGGAGATGGGCAGAGTTATGTAGGTGAGCCATTTCTCTCCGGGGAGTGCTCCCGCTTCTAATGTTCCACCTTGCGATTCCACTAGTTCCCGCAAATTACTCAAACCGAAACCACTTGTTACCCCGGGCGCGGGCTTACCGTCCGCCACGTCATTGCTGATCGAGAGAATAAGTTCTCTAGAAACAGGATGGAACTTTATCACGAGGTCCGCTTTGGAATGCTTAGGAGCATATTTCAGAATATTGGAGCCGCACTCCCTTAGTACAAGGATGCCCCCTTTTAATTGTGCAGGGCTGATTTTATTCTCGATATTCTCGGGCAGCGTGTATTTGAGGGTGATTTTACGCGTCGCGAGCATTTTCTGGATTTGCCTTACTACCCGGTTAATATTTTTTTCGGATGGAGGAGAAGAAGCGTGTTGGGCTGAAATGATGGATCGCACTCGGCGTGAAGCGTGAGTTGCGATATTCCCCAGAGCCTCCATTCTCGGAGCTGTTTCCGGGTGTTCCCGCGCGATATCTTGCGTCAGGAGAATTATGTGGGCGAGGTCTTTGGCCGTGTTGTCATGCAGTTCTTGGATTAGTTCTCGGGTATTTTGTGCGTTTGCTTCGCGAGCGTTTTCGAGTTCCTCTTCTGCACTGAGGAGCCGCGCGCTTTGCCATCGCAGCAATAATCCGATAGATACAGCAAGCAGCCCAAGAAAAACGGAGATAAACATCTGCGCTGTTGGGTTAGAAGTGAGCAGTAACTTCGTTACCTCTACAGTCAACAAGAGAATCGCAGCACCTAGCATCCAAGCACGCACTATCCATATGATAATGACGAGATAAACACCTAAGGGAAGCATTCCTGGTTCGGACGGAGTGCTCAGCTTCAGGTGCAGTACGCATAAGCAAAAAGTAATCTCGAACAGTATTGAGCGTGAGGCCAAGGCCAGCAGTAGGGCAAGGGTGATCTCAATGCCAGCCTGTACACGGGAAAGGTCAACCAGGCCGAGGATGTGTCCATATATGTCAAAACCGATCAGCAATACGGCACCTACGGCATAGATTGGCGCATATCGCGTCCGGGTTAGCTTTGGTAACCACTCACTCATGGAGTCAGTATGACATTCGTGCAGTTGGAGAGTCAGGCGGTCCACTATGGAAGATGCTGTCCAGAGCGGGCGAGTCATTAGAGAAGCCTTTCGGTAACGGAGGTGGATGCCGTATTCTTGCCGGCTTTGTGGCTAGTTGAAGATGCGTGCAAAGCCGGCCAGGCAGCCGCCGCGGGAGGCCGCGAAATCACCGGAGGAACTGTTTCGATCTGCACGTCCAAAAGATTGCGCACGATTCGTCGATCGGGGTGCTCAGTTCACCTCTTATACTCCGCAGTCAGCCGCTCCTTGATTTCCTGGGAGCGGCTTTTTCATGCGGTTTACGGCCATTCCCCCACTTCCCGTATTCGGTTCCCTGCTTCCCGCAGCCATTCCCCGCTTCCCGCAGCTAGTCTCCACTTCCCGTATTCGGTTCCTCGCTCCCAGTAACGGGCCCGAGCCAGGTTTCAAAACCGTCTTCGTTCACGTCCCAGCTAGTTCCGCACACGTCCATTTCGGTATCGGTGAGCAGTGTTTCCGTAAAGACTTGCTTGATTTCTTCACGCCCCGGCCCGCGGCCCACAAATTGTAGACGCGTATAAGGTGCCTGCGTGGTAGACCCCATGCCAATTGCTAGGCCGCCGCCCACACCATCCCAATATCCGATCTGACCGTGCCGGGTGGGAAGCCAAAAGTTGCCACGGGCCCGCACCTGCCAATGGGCGAGGGAGGCCAGGTTCCGCAAAAGCCGTTGCGGGTGGAAGGGACGTTCCGATTCCAGCCGCAACGTCCAGATTTCCCCGCTGCATGCCTCGCCATATTCGCCGTTGCCGAATTCCAACCAGTTTTCAGTGGCCTCGGAATTAAAGCCGTCCGTGAGCACCTCCGGCATTAGGGCGAGCGGAGTGGCAGCGTCGGCAGTATCGAGCGGGGCGTGGATAACGGCGTCGGGCCGGGAAAGGATTTCCAATAGTTCCTTCGCACCGGTACTGAGGGAACCGTGGACGTCGATCACATCCGCTCCTTCCACCAGGGCCGTTACCACTTCGGCAACCCCGCGCTCATCGTGGCCGAACCGCTCCTCCGGATACTCTTCCGCCAATAGGTTGTACCCGAGCGCGTCTTCGAGTACGCGGGGGCCCGCCACCGCAACTACCACGGAACCTATCCGCACGTGCGGCGCGGCCTGCGGCTCCGCCATCAGTGAATAGCAAAGCGGTACCGCTTCAATGGTAGGCGGCATCTCCACAATAATTGCCGGCCAATTACCCAGCCGTGCCAGCTCTTCCAGCACGCCCGAAATATCGGCACGTACGGTACACGCCACACACCCGTGCTCCAGAAAACGTTCCGTTTCATCAAGCACGCCGGTCAGTTCGATGATGCTGCGCACCAGCAACTCGCGCTCAGCGTCCAGGTGATAGCGCACCACTACCGCTTCCGGCATCAGCAACTGCGCGCGCGTACTCGTTTGCGCGAGTTCTGTTTCTCCCATCCCGCACACGAAAACCACCGGTACCGTTGCGTTCCACTGGCCTTGCGCGCGTTCTATTTTCGACGCCGCCGCGCGCCGCTGGCGCCCGGCCGAACCGGAAGGATTTGCACTCATCTACTACCTCACCTCATACCCGTACATTACATATCCGGGCTACTGGATACAGCGGCCGCCGTATACCGGCCGCGCGCCCCGACCGTCGCACGCTCCCGGGCATCACAACTGTATGCCCAAGCCGCTGTAGCTGTTATATCCGGGACTCTGACTGCCTGTTTATCTAAAACACTCCGCGCGGCTTCCCGCCTCACCAACTAGCTAGTCACAAGTTGGCTCGTAACCGCGCGGTGGTCTTTTCCATTCCTCGCACCCTACTTGAGAATGATTCTCACTCTCAAGTAGAGTTCGGGTGAAGTTGCGCCCGGGCCGCGAATCGCTATCGAAAAACACGGAACTATTCGCGGTGCGTGTACGCAATATTGTCCACTACCTGGGGGTATAGCGCGCTCTCGCGTCCGCGTAGCGGGCACGAGCCAAAGTGGCTAGAACTTGGTAGCGGGCGCGAGTCGGGGCCGAACAGCCAGAAAGGCATGCACCGACCAAAAAGAATCACTAGTTAGATAGGTAAACGTAGAGGAATAATGGCTAAGAAGTCGAAGATTGTTGCCAATGAGCGGCGCCGGGCTACGGTAGCGAAGTACGCAGAAAAACGGCGGGAATTGAAAGAAAAGGCACGTACCGCGAAAACTGTGGCCGAGGCAATGGATTTCCATCGCCAACTTTCCCTATTGCCACGCGATGCTTCGCCCACGCGGGTGCGAAATCGCGATCGGATTGATGGGCGCCCGCGCGGATATATTGGCAAGGCCGGCCTTTCCCGGGTCCGTTTCCGGGAACTAGCACTGCGCGGCGAACTACCCGGAATCAAGAAGTCTTCCTGGTAAAACTGCCGGCCAGAGGCATCCGCCGGCTACTCGCAGAACCAATTCCGCGATTTATGCGGGCGCGGGCGCCTTTCGCGATACCAATTCCGCGGTTTGTGTTTTCACGCCGGTGGGACCAATTCCGCGGTTTGTGCCCTTGCACCCGCAGGGCCGTTTTCGCGCAAACCGCGGAATTGGCTGCACCCGCAAGTTATGCACGACCTCGACACTTCTTCGCTTTCTGGATAGCCTGAACTCATGTATGACGTTGCAAAAGGACGCCAGTTTGAAGAAGAAACCGCAACCCCGGAAGGTACCGCTACCTGGAAAGGGCAACTTGATAAGTATGCTGCCGGCAATCCTTCCGAATGGGTAACGGGAGCAGTTTTCGGTGGTACTTATGAGCGCCCGGGCCTCGAGTTGCGTGACCGCCAAATGCTAACCATGGCCGCGCTGGCCGCTATGGGCGGCGTGGAGCCACAACTCACCGGCCATATTGCTACCGCTTATAAGCACGCCGGGATGAGTAAAGAAGAAATCGCGGAATGCTTCGTGCACCTAATGCCATATATCGGGGTGCCCAAAACCTTGGCCGCTATGCGGTGCATGGATGCGGCCTTGAAAGATATTGACGAGTAGCCCGGCCCATCTGCTCCCGGGCTAGACTAGCCGCATGGCCAATATGAAGATGTATACCACCACTTGGTGCGGGTACTGCAAAGTTTTGAAGCGGCAGCTCGAACGGGCTGGCATCACCTGGGAAGAAATCAACATCGAAGAAGCTCCCGGGGCCGCAGAGCATGTTGCCCGCATCAATGGTGGTGATCAAATCGTTCCTACCCTGGAGTTTGCGGACGGTAGCACGCTAACTAATCCCAGCCTCAAAGAAGTGCAAGAGCGCCTCGCGAGCCTCGGCGAATAACCGCCCCGCTTTGCCAGCCACTTGCCGGCCAACCTACCGTCCAACCGCCGGTACACCCGCCGGCCGTTTTTTTGCCGCCTTACCGGTCAGCTTGCCGCCTTACCGGTCAGTTTGCCAATAGCCTTACCGGTCAGTTTGCCAATAGCCTTACCGGTCAGTTTGCCAATAGCCTTACCGGTCAGTTTGCCAATAGCCTTACCAACCGAAGAGTTCGGCGTAGGGCAAGGTTAGGCCAGAACCGGTGCCGCCGGCGCCGGTTCCTGCGGCGGCGTCGTTCCCGGCGCTTCCCGCACCGTAGCGCGAGAACCCGGCACCGCCACTACTCATTCGCGTGCTGCCTCCAGGGAACTCCGTATTTTCTCCGACCAGCCATTGGGAAATCATGAGCGCAGCAATCGAAGTGCGGCCCGGTAGGCTGATCCGCCCCGCGCGGGCGGCGTCGAGGAGAGCTTCGCGGCTATAGAACCCTGCGCTTTTGATTTCGCGATCGTCAACGCGAATATCGGCCGTGCTCTGTTCGGTGCGCGCAAAGAAAGCCACCATGAGCGAGCGCGGGAACGGCCAGGGCTGCGAACCAAAGTAGCGCACGCCCGTCACCTCGATACCAACCTCTTCGGCCACTTCGCGGCGCACGGCTGACTCCAGGGGCTCCCCGGCTTCCACAAAACCTGCGAGTACCGAATGCCGATTTCCCTCCCACCGCGCATTGTGGGCGAGCAAAATCCGATCCTGGGCATCGAGCACTGCCATAATCACCGCCGCGTCCGTACGCGGATAAGTTGGATGCGAATCCGGGCACACAGCGAGCCACCCGGATTCGAGGATGCGCAGCGGCCTCCCACACATTTCACAAAAACGTTGCTGGCGCCAAGCCGCGCACAAAGCCACCGCTTCCGTAGCCAGAGCCACGTCGGAATCTTGCCAAAGGCCACCGTAAGAAATCAGCGCACACCATTCGACGCCGTCTACCGTGCGGCGCGGGCGCTCCCGGTTCACCCCGGTTGCGAAACTATCCGTAAGATCCAAGGCGAAAAAGGCCGGTGTAGTGTTCGCCGCCGGCACCGTGCTTTCTTGCGCCGCCACCGTCCCTAAATAGTAGGCATCTTCGAGGTTGTATCCGCGCGCGCGAAGCTCGCTCACCGAGTAGAAAACCGGCCCGGCCTCCCCCGCGGCAGCCACGGCTTGGCCGCTCACTAACAGGTAACGAGCTTGCGCAGATTCTCGTAGCTCCGCCACCCGGGTGGGGTGCAGGCGCGCATTTTCGTCACGATCTATAAAACCTCGCGAGAGCGCAGGTACAGGCAGTTCTGGCATAGTTCAAACTTTAGCTTTTGTGCGCATTTCATGTAGCAGATGTTCACCGCAAGCCGTGCACTTGTGGGCCACCTACACCGTTCATAGAGAGCCCCGGCGTTCACTTTGGAGAGGTTCTCTGGAATAATTGGACGGTGACTTCTTTCCAATCTTTACCGCTGACTTCCACGCGTTACGTGGCCCGCGCCTCCGAGCGAGCTTTTCCGCCTCGGAATGCTCCAGTGCGCCTCGGCGCCCACATCGCGGATAGCGGTGTAGATTTTGCGGTCACCGCGCCCAATGCCACAGCCGTGGACCTGTGCCTGTTTACCATGTCTGCCGGGCGGCTGCAGGAAACCCGGTACGCTTTGCACCGCACGGGTGAAGTGTGGGCTGGGCACGTGGCAAATGCGCGGGCCGGCCAGGAGTATGGCTACCGCGTCCACGGCCCGTGGGAACCGGAACGCGGCATGTGTTTCAACCCGGCCAAGCTCCTCCTCGATCCGTACGGCCGCGCGGTCACCGGCACGCCAAAGCTGTGCCGGGAGCTATACGCACATAAAGTAGACGATACTTTAAAACCAGCCAGTTACCCGCTAGCGCGCGACGACGCCGATTCAGCCCCCTATCAGGCGCGCAGCGTGGTGATGGCCCCGCGAGCCTCGGAGCCGCATCACCCGTACACGCCCTGGGATGAAACGGTTATTTACGAAGCTCATGTGAAAGGTTTTACCGCACAGCTGGATTGCATTCCGGAACCTTTGCGCGGCACCTATTCGGGTTTCGCCCATCCCGCGGTAACGGACTATTTAAGAGCAATCGGGGTAACCGCCGTCGAACTTCTTCCTATTCATGCCAAGATGAGCGAACCGTTTTTGACCCAAAAAGGCATGACCAACTATTGGGGTTATTCCACGCTTTCCTATTTTGCGCCCGAACCTAGTTACGCCACAGAAACCGCGCAACTTGCCGGCCCGGTCGCGGTAGTGCAAGAAGTGAAGGATATGGTGGCGCGCTTGCACGACGCCGGCCTTGAGGTCATTTTGGACGTGGTATATAACCACACCTGTGAGGGTGGGGTGTACGGTCCGGCGATTTCGTGGCGCGGTTTTGGGCAGACGTCGTACTACATGCAGGCCCCCGATAATGCGGGCGCTTTTTACGACACTACCGGCACCGGGAACTCTTTAGATTTCCGCCGCCAAACGGTTTTGCGGATGACGCTCGATTCTTTGCGCTATTGGGTGCAGGAAATCGGCGTAGATGGTTTCCGTTTCGACCTGGCGGCCACGATGGCTCGCAAGGGCGAACAGTTTGATCCGCACCACCCGTTCTATATGGCCCTGGCTACCGATCCGGTACTCAGCAACGTAAAGCTAATTAACGAACCTTGGGATTTGGGGCCCAATGGCTGGCAGACGGGTAATTTCCCGCGCCCTACCGCGGATTGGAATGATCGTTTCCGCGATACCGTGCGTTCTTTCTGGGTGAGCGATCAGCGGGCTATTGCCCACGGCGGCTTGGGTGGAGATTTGCGTGATCTAGCTACACGGCTCTCCGGTTCGGCCGATATGTTCGGGCAGGGGCGTTGGCCGGGTGGCCGCGGCCCGAATGCTTCCATCAATTTCATTACCGCCCATGATGGTTTTACCATGCGCGATCTAGTTTCCTACGATCGCAAACATAATGACGCCAATGCGGAAGATAACCGCGATGGAACGGATAATAACCGTTCCTGGAATCACGGTTTTGAAGGCGATGGGACGGCCGAAAACCCGGTACCGCCAACAGTTCTGCAGGCCCGCGCGCAAACTTGCCGCAATCTGATTGGCACCTTGCTTTTCTCTGCGGGCACTCCGATGCTTCTCGCCGGAGACGAATTTGGCAACACCCAGCACGGCAATAACAATACATATTGCCAAGACAACGAGATTTCTTGGCTGAATTGGGATCTTACGGAAGAACAGCGTAATTCGCAGGCAACCGTTGCCTATTTGCTGCGTTTGCGGGCGGAGCATCGGGTTTTACGGCCGGCAGATTTCTTCACCCAAACGCCCTCGCGCAGCGATTCCCTCCCGGATCTCACCTGGTATGCCGATACCGGGGAGCCCATGCCCGAACATCGCTGGTTCGATCCCGCTAACCGAGTTCTGCAAATGCTCCGTTCCGGGCGTGACCGCGACGCCGACGCCCTCATTGTCATTAATGGTTCGGCCCAGGAAGTACGGATTGTGCTCCCGGAAGGCCGCGGGAATCCATACAACTTGGCTTGGGATTCAACTTGGGAAAAGCCGCGCGAATCCGAGCAGGCCTACCGGCCCGGAGCGGCCACGGTAATCGCCCCGAATTCCATGCGGCTGTACTTCGCCAACCCCGTCCGCTAGCACTACTTCCGCAAGGTGGCGGTAGCGCGGCAGGTAACGACGCCGCAGCCGGTAACTGTTTCCCCGCCGGCGCCACAGCGGGCAGCTGATTCCCCGCTGGGTGGCTGTCTTCCCACCGGGTGAGGCACAGCTGGTAGCGGTGCCACGGCGGGCACCGGCGCCACAGCGGGCAGCTGCTTCCCCGCCGGGCGGCGGCACGGCCGGCAGTTGCTACCGCCGCCCAGAATGTGATGCGTTCGCCGGCGGGCACGGAGCCGCGCGGGCGGCGTCGGCAATATAGTTACTGATAGTTACTAGGCGCTAGCACGCACTAGTGGGAAAAGAAGAACGAAAGGTAGTCATGGCGGTTGAAGATACGCTCGCACCGGCAACATCGGACGCTTCCTTGCGGCACGCACTGGAGGTAAGCGCGAAAATCGACCAAAAGATCGATGCAGATCCAAGTGAGTTCCGCGTGCTCACGGGTGATCGTCCCACCGGGAATCTGCATTTGGGGCACTACTTTGGGAGCCTGCGCAACCGGGTGAAGTTGCAGCGGCGCGGCGTGGAAACCTGGCTGGTGATTGCTGATTTCCAGGTGATTACTGACCGCGATGGCACCGGCCCGATCACGGAACGCGTAATGTCTTTGGCCACCGATTATTTGGCGGTGGGAATGGACCCGGAAAAGAGCGTGATCTTCACCCATTCGGCCGTGCCAGCGCTCAATGAGCTCATGCTCCCCTTCCTTTCTTTGGTTACCGATTCGGAGCTGTACCGCAATCCCACGGTGAAGGCGGAACATGATGCTACGGGTGGGCGGCCTATGTCTGGCCTTTTGCTGACCTACCCGGTACACCAGGCTGCAGATATTCTTTTCTGCAAGGCCAATGTGGTACCGGTAGGTAAAGACCAGTTGCCGCATTTGGAACAAGCCCGCGTAATTGCCGACCGTTTCGAAGCCCGTTACGGCCATCCCGAAGGCACTAGCGAACCCGTGTTCCCGCGCCCGCAAGCGTTACTTTCAGGTGGTGCCTCTATTCTGGGCCTGGATGGGCAGAAGATGAGCAAATCGCGTGGCAACACGATCGAACTGGGGATGAGCGCGGATGAAACCGCAAAGCGGCTGAAGAAGGCCGTTACCGATTCGGAGCGCCACATTACTTACGATCCGGATAATCGCCCGGAAGTTTCCAATTTGGTACTCTTAGCCGCCCTCGCGCAAGACCGCGAACCAGAAGCCGTGGCAGCAGAAATTGGCGACGCCGGTTCTGGTGCCCTGAAGAAGCAGGTTACGGAAGCAATCAACGAAATGTTGGCACCGATCCGGGCACGGCGTGCAGAACTTGCGGCAGATCCTGGCTATATCGAAGGTATCGTCAAGCGCGGCAACGAAATTGCTAATGCGCGCGCGGAAGAAACCCTGCGCGAAGTCCGCGCCGCGATGAATATGAACTACTAAATACTTGTGTGTTAGCCCCTGCGTCCGTGCGAAACGAAGGAATTCGCGCGGACGCAGGGGCTAACGCGTAGCAATGGCTCGCGCGCATTTTTATCCCGCGCATTCCGCGAAGGCACTTTCCGCAAAACTTCTCGCGCCCAAATCCCACTACTTGTGCACCGGTAGCCACTAGCTCGCGCCCGGCCCGGCCTGCCGGTGGGTTGCGCGGCAGGCCGTGGGTTCCGCGGCGGGCTAGTGGATTGCGCGGCGGGCTAGTGGATTGCGCGGCGGGCTAGTGGATTGCGCGGCAGCCTAGTGGATTGCGCGGCGGGCCGGCGTGCAGGAAAATCTCAAACCGTTTAGGCTAGTACCTGTGAGCACTGCAACACCTTCGCGGGCGGTTCTGAGTAGTGCCGTTGTGCCTGCTCCTTCCGCTTTTGTGCTTCGCGTAGCCACCTACCTCACTCTGTTTTTAGGGCGAGATGGCGGACGTACCTGTGGCGGGCGGGAATGTAATGCCCACCCGTTTCCGCAGCACGCTTCTGCCACGCAACGGGCGCGAAGTAGCGAAACAGCGCAGTGGAAACCCCGGTTAGAAAGGATTTAGCCATGGATGCCTCGGGAGCTAAGAAGGAACCGTCAACCACAGGCAGCGCCGCGAAGGGCGCGGCAAGCCCCGCTGCAAAGGCCGGGGATTTACCGCAGGCCGCGACCGCCAAGGCCACTACTGCCAAAACCGCTGCTGCCAAAACCGCTGCTGTCAAGACTACGGCCACCGCCAAGGCCGCTACAGCTAAGACCTCGACCACGCGGCCCGCGGCTGCGAAGGAAGCGGACACCAAGCCAGAGGCCACGCAGACCACAGCTAGGAAGACGGCGGGTACCAGGACCGCGAGCGCAAAGACCGCGGCGAGCAAGAGTACTACTACCGCGAAGAAGCCCGCTGCTACCAAGACGGCTACAGCGAAGACCGCCACCACCAAGGCCCCCGCTACCAAGGCCCCCGCTACCAAGACCACCGCGAAAGCTGCCACGACCACGGCCGCCGCGAAGTCGGCAGATACCAAGGCTGCAGATACCAAGTCCACGGCGGCAACGACTACAGCGGCAACGAAGACTACAGCCGCAAAGAGCACAACAGCTAAGACCGCAGCCGCCAAGACTACCGCCGCGAAAGCTGCTACCGCCAAGGGCGCCACCGCGAAGGCTGCTACCGCTAAGTCGGCGGCGGCGCCGGCGGCCACTAAGACTACCGGCCGGCGGGCGACAGCTAAGACCACCGCCAAGGCCACCACCAAGACCGCTACTAAGGCCACCGCCAAGACCGCGGCGAAGCCGGCTGCCAAAACCGCAGCAAAACCGGCCACCAAGACGGCAGCAAAATCGAGCACCCGGACGGCCGCAAAAACCGCGGCTTCTCCGCACTTTGGGGAGCGGATTCAGGCTGCGGCCGCCAATGATCCGGCCGCCCCAACCGCGCCGATTCCGGCGCCTTATGCGGCGATTGGTCGCATTCCGATTATGGATGTGATGCCGCAGGTGCAAAATGGGTCCTGGCCGGCTAAGGCCACGGAACGGGAAGCGTTCCCCGTGCAGGCCACGGTGTGGCGCGATGGTCATGATCTGTTTGCGTGCGAAGCCGTACTCGTTGGCCCGGACGGTACGGAAGTGCAGGCCTCCCCGATGGAGCTCATCCGCCCCGGGCTAGGCCGCTACCAGGGTTGGCTCACACCGCCAACCACCGGCAACTATGGGTTCTTTGTGCGTTCCTGGTCTGATCCGCTGGCCACGTGGAAGCACAATGCGGAAGCCAAGTTGCCGCTCGATCAAGATGTGGCACTCGTTTTCTTGGAAGCTGAGCAGCTTCTGCACCGGGTTTTGGAACGCATTCCGGAAGATACCCCAGAGCACACGGTAATTAGTGACGCGCTGGGCGTGCTAACTTTGCAGACCGTTCCCAAGGAAGTGCGTTATGCCGCGGCTACTTCCAGCGCGGTGGAAGATGTTATCCGCCGCTATCCCCTGCGCGATATGCTCACCGAATCGGCGGTGTTCCCGTTGGAAGTGGATCGCGAACGCGCGCTGGTGGGTTCCTGGTACGAAATGTTCCCGCGTTCTGTGGAAGCCTGGCAAGACGACGAAGGCGAATGGCATTCGGGCACTTTGCGCAGTGCCGCAGAAGATTTGCCGCGTATCGCCGGCCTGGGCTTCGACGTCGTCTACCTCACCCCGATTAGCCCTATCGGGCTTACGGCACGCAAGGGGAAGAACAACTCTTTGACCGCGCAACCGGGCGAACCGGGCTCGCCGTACGCGATCGGTAGCGAGGCAGGCGGCCACGATGCGATCCACCCGGACCTCGGTACTTTCGAAGATTTCGATTACTTTGTGGAGCAGGCCCGCAAGGAAGGCCTCGAAGTTGCGCTCGACCTGGCTTTGCAGTGTTCCCCAGACCATCCGTGGCTGAAGGAACACCCGGAGTGGTTCTTGCACCGCCCCGATGGGACTATCGCTTACGCGGAAAACCCGCCGAAGAAATATCAGGATATTTACCCGCTGAACTTCGATGATGATCCGGAAGGTATCTATCAGGAAATCAAGCGCGTGCTGGAAGTGTGGGTGAGCCACGGGGTGACGATTTTCCGGGTCGATAATCCGCATACGAAACCCCTCCCCTTCTGGCAACGGCTCTTGGCCGAATTCCGGATTGAACATCCCGAGGTTATTTTCTTGTCGGAGGCTTTCACAGCCCCGCCCATGATGCAAGGTTTGGCAGCGATTGGTTTCCACCAGTCGTACTGCTACTTCGCCTGGCGTAACGAAAAGGAAGAGATCGAAGAATACCTGCTGGAGTTGGGGCGGGAAACCGCGCACGTACTACGGCCCGCATTCTGGCCCACCACGCACGATATTCTCACGCCGTACATGCAAACCGGCGGGCCGAACGCGTGGAAGATCCGCGCAATTTTGGCGGCCACGGGATCTCCCACCTGGGGTATTTACTCCGGGTATGAATTTGTGGAAGATGTGCCGCGGCCTGGTTTCGAAGAAATGATCGATAACGAAAAGTACGAATATCGGCCACGTGATTACAGCCAGGATCCACACGGCATACAGGCGCTCTTCGCGCGCTTGAACAAAATCCGCCGGGAACACACGGCACTGCAACGTTTGCGTGGAATCAATATTAACGAGACCACTAACGACCAAGTGCTTTCCTTCACCAAGCACGCACGGGCGGAAGAAACCCCGGATGGGGTGGCCGATTCGGTGATCGTGGTCCTCAATTTGGATCCGCATAACACCCAGGAAGCCGTTCTCCATCTGGATCTGACCCCGCTCGAGGTAGAACCGCGCAATGGTGCTCCAATTATCGAGGTGACGGATGAGCTTACGGGTAACACCTTCTATTGGAATGAAGAGCCCTTCGTGCGGCTTGACCCGTCGGCACCAGCACATATTCTGTCCGTGAAAGTGTTGAAGTGAGTTTCCTGCCAAATATAAATCCCGCCAAATCCCAGCCGCATCTACAACCGGGCACCGCCCGCGGGCTTTCTGCCGATCCCGAATGGTACAAGCACGCCGTGTTTTACCAGGTATTGCTGAAAGCCTTTGGAGATTCGGATGGCGATGGGGTGGGCGATATTCGCGGCCTGATTTCACATTTGGATTACATCCAATGGTTGGGAATCGACTGCATCTGGATCCCGCCGTTCTATCCCTCCCCGGGCCGGGACGGCGGGTACGATGTAGCCGATTACACCGCGATCGATCCGCGCTACGGCACCATGGACGATTTCCGCGAATTGGTGGAACAGGCCCATGCCCGCGGCATCCGCATCATCATTGACATCGTTATCAACCACACTTCGGTTGACCATCCGTGGTTCCAATCCTCGCGCTCTAATCCGGACGGACCATACGGGGATTTCTACGTTTGGGCCGATGATGATTCTGGCTACAGTGACGCCCGGATCATCTTCGTGGATACAGAAACTTCGAATTGGGCTTTTGACCCGGTTCGCAAACAGTATTACTGGCATCGTTTCTTCTCCCACCAACCGGATCTGAACTTCGAGAACCCGAAAGTGCATGAGGCCGTGCTCGACGTAGTGCGGTTCTGGTGCCAAATCGGGGTGGATGGTTTACGGCTAGACGCTATCCCCTATCTTTACGAGGAAGAGGGAACAAATTGCGAAAACCTGCCGCAAACCCACGCTTTTATTGCGAAGATTCGCCGGCTTTTGGATACCGAGTTTCCGGGCACCATTTTGGTGGCGGAAGCTAACCAGTGGCCGGAAGACGTCGTCGCCTATTTTGGTACTCCGGAAGCCCCGGAATGCCATATGTGTTTCCACTTCCCGGTAATGCCACGTATTTTCTATGCTTTGCGGGACCAGCGGGCGAACGCGATCGTCGATATTTTGCGGAAGACGCCGGACATTCCGGAAGGTGCCCAGTGGGCCACGTTCCTACGCAATCACGATGAGCTCACCCTCGAAATGGTGACCACGGAAGAGCGGGCCGCCATGTATGGCTGGTATGCGGAAGATTCGCGGATGCGGGCCAATGTGGGGATTCGGCGCCGTTTGGCACCGCTCCTGGGAAACTCGCGGGCGGAAATCGAACTCGCGCACGCCCTCCTGCTTTCCCTTCCCGGTTCACCTTTCCTGTATTACGGGGACGAAATCGGCATGGGGGATAACATTTGGTTGGCAGATCGCGACGGCGTCCGCACCCCAATGCAGTGGACCCCGGATAGAAATGCCGGTTTTTCCACGGCTGACCCCGGCAAGCTTTATCTGCCGGTAGTTTCCTCCCTGGCATTTAATTACCAGGCGGTGAACGTGGAATCCCAGCTTTCCCAGCCGGCTTCCCTCCTGCATTGGATTCACGGAATCTTGGACGTGCGAAGCCAACATTCGGCCCTGGGGAACGGCGATTTCGCTTTGCTGGAAACCGATAATGAAGCAGTTTTGGCTTTCCTGCGGAGCGATGAAACGGAAGTTATTCTCTGTTTGGCGAATTTGGCGAACACGGCCCGGGCGGCCCGCGTGAAGGTGCCGGTGCGATATGCCGGTTGGCATGCCACCGACGTGTTCGGCGGGGCTGGATTCCCAAATATTGGCCCCGGCGGTGCATACACGGTAACGCTCGGCCCGCGCGATTTCTTCTGGTTGCAATTGCAAGCCCCGCGCACGGCCACACCGGCCCCGCGCGAGGGGGCTCGCGCGGATAACCGCGAAACTCGCCCGGTCGATTACACCGCACTTTCCCGGCCCGATCCGCAGCCCACGAATCTGGCCGCGGCCACTCCCCCTGCGAAAGAAAGCTGAACTGCGCATGCTCGAAAACACCGACCAGGCCGGCTGCGCCGACCACACAGACCCCGCAGACCATACAGACCACGCAGGTTACGTTGGCCCCACCGGCCGCGCAGACTATTCCAGCCCGCAGATTCACCGCGCGCTGGCCCTGGCGATCACGCCGTGGGTACACGCGGCCCGTTGGTATCGCGGTAGTCCGCAAGAACTGCAAATCCGCGAGGCCATTTGGCTCGCCCGCGAACCGGCTCGCACAGCCCAGACGGCTTGCCCGGCCCCGGTAGCTACTCCGGCCCCGGCAACTAGCCCGACCCCAATGGCTCATACTTGCCCGGCCCCAATTGCTAATACTGGGCAGTCGGAGGCCGCGAGCGCGGCATCGCCGGATGCGGGTGGACGGGATCTGCTGTGGTTGCTCGTGGCGGCGGGCGAAGTGGTGTACAACGTGCCGGTAGTGGTTGATTTTGCCCGGCTGGCGGCTGCGTGCCCGCAGTGCTCCGCCTTGCCCGCAAACGCAACCGGTGTTCCTGCCGCGGGCCTGGCCCACTCGGCCCTGGTGCATTCGGACGCAGCAGATTCGGGCCAAGCATATTCGCACCCGGCTAACGCAGAGCCAGGCCGTTCGCACCCGGCTAACGCAGACACGGCCAGCCCAGACTTAGCCCGTGATGCCTGCCAAGACAGTTTTGGCCAAGACTATATTTTCCGGGTAGCTACCTCTGGGGCCCGCACTATTGCGGCCCCCAGCATTCCAGTAGCGCAATCCCCGGCAGCTGAAGGGCCGCACTCAGACTTAGTCCCGGGGCCAACAATCCCGCAGGCGGCAAATTCGGACGCAACCCAGCAGGTCGCAAGCCGAACGGCTGTATCTTACTCGCCCGCAACCAAGCCGGCTCTAATCCAGCCAGCCACAACCCAGCCGTCCACAAGCCAGGCGGTCGGATCTGCGGCGGGAGTTATTCGCGGCCGGGTGCTGAGTGGCGAACAGTCGAATACTTCCATTGTGTACGAGGCAGACGGCGTCGAAAAACCCACTATTGTGAAGCTCTTTCGTGTTTTCTTACCCGGCACCAACCCCGACGTCGAACTCACTGCGGCACTGAGCGCGAGCGGTACCGTACCGCACCAGTATGGCGCGGCGGCGCTGGTAACGAGTACCGGGCAGCGGGCGGATGTGTTGGTAGCGCAAGAGTATTTAGCTACTGGGCGCGATGGGTGGAAGCTTTTTACCGCGCGCCTCGCGCAAGCCACTGCACCCGCCAACCTTGCAGAGCCCGCCAACCTTACAGAGCCCACCGACCTTACAGAACTCACCGAACTAATCCGGCAATTGGGCACGCTCACCGCAACTTTCCACCGGCAACTCGCCCGCACTTTGGGAACCACACCGGCCACGGCCGCGGCAATCCGTGCGCAACGCGAGTCCTGGGATAACCGGGCCCGCCGCGCTTTGCAAGACGCACCCGCACTCGCCCGGTATCGTGCCCAAATTGCCGCGGTTTTTGATGCTGGAGAACAGGCTACTTGGCCGGCCTTGCAACGCGTGCACGGCGATTACCATTTAGGGCAAGTTCTCTACGTGCCGGGCCGGGGTTGGGTGGCTCTCGATTTTGAAGGTGAACCTTTGCGTCCGCTAGCAGAAAGGCAGGAAGTAGATACGCCTTTGCGGGATGTTGCCGGAATGCTGCGTTCCTTTGGTTATGCCGCCGGGCAGGTAGCGCGGGAAGGCGGAGACCAGCAAATGCTGGAGCGGTGGGAGGCGACCGCCACGGAAACTTTCCTGGCCGGCTACGGGCAGATACCGCAGGACCAACGTCCACTCCTTTCTGCCCTACTTTTAGATAAAGCGCTCTACGAAGTTAGTTACGAAATGGCGCAACGCCCAGATTGGGTGGACATACCACTAAACGGGGTCGCGCAAGCACTTAAACTAAGCGAGAATAGAGGGTAACGGAATACCTAAAGCTGGCGGGGTCCTCACCGTCGAAGATCCTCCGGCCACGGGCACGCCGTAACTCACGCTCTTAGAGCACGAAAAGGTAAGGGGTACACGTATGGCGGATTACATCATGGTTGACGAGGATACTCTCGACGCCGTATCGAAAGGATGGTATTACGCACCTCACGACGTTCTCGGGCCGCATTCGGATGGCCAGAATGTGACCGTCCGGGTATTACGCCGGCTTGCGGATGAGGTCTACATTGAGACTCTCGCGCACGGGCGTATCCGGGCCGAACATGAATACAACGGAATTTGGCGGGCCGTGGTACCGGGGGCGGAAGTTCCGGACTACCGGGTAGTTGCCCTGTATGGCGGGGTAGAAAACCGGACCGACGATCCCTACCGTTTCCTCCCCACCCTGGGCGAACTCGATATTTACCTATTCTCTGAGGGCCGGCACGAAGAGCTGTGGAAAGTTATGGGCGCACACGTCCACACTTTCGAATCTGAACTGGGTGATACCCAAGGTACGTCCTTCAGCGTCTGGGCGCCCAATGCGCTCGCGGTGCGAGTGGTTGGCGATTTCAACGGCTGGGACGGCTCCCTGCACGCAATGCGTTCCCTAGGCGAATCCGGAATTTGGGAGATTTTCATTCCCGGTGCTGGGGAAGGTTCGCGCTACAAGTTCGAAATCCAATATAAGGATCTGTCTTGGCATCAGAAGGCCGATCCGATGGCCCGCCAATCCGAAGAACCGCCTTCTACCGCTTCTATCGTCACGGTTTCGCGTTACGAATGGAACGACGCCGAATGGGTTGCGAACCGGCGCGGAATCGACCAACCTATTTCAATTTACGAGGTACACCTAGGCTCCTGGCGGAAGGGACTTTCCTATCGCGAAGCCGCCGACCAGCTGATTGGGCACGTGAAGTACATGGGCTTCACGCACGTGGAATTCATGCCTTTGGCGGAGCATCCGTATGGCCCTTCCTGGGGTTACCAGGTGACGGGTTATTATTCGCCCACGGCGCGTTTCGGTCATCCGGATGATTTGCGCTATCTTATTGACCGCTTGCATCAGGCCGGGATCGGTGTGATTACCGATTGGGTGCCCGCTCATTTCGCTACCGATGCTTGGGCATTGGCAAACTTCGATGGTGAACCGCTGTATGAAGATCCCAATCCTTCCCGCGGTTCCCAACCCGATTGGGGCACGCTCGTATTCAATTACGGGCGCCGCCAGGTACGGAACTTCCTCGTCGCAAATGCGCTGTATTGGATTGAAGAGTTCCATTTCGATGGTATCCGGGCAGACGCCGTCGCCTCCATGCTGTACCTGGACTACTCACGCCAAGATGGCCAGTGGCAACCGAATATTTACGGCGGGCGGGAAAACCTGGAAGCGATTGCCTTCCTGCAAGAAACGAACGCTACCGCCTACCGGCGTAACCCGGGCATTATGATGATCGCGGAAGAATCGACTTCTTGGCCAGGCGTAACCGCGATGACGGATACCGGCGGGCTGGGCTTCGGGCTGAAATGGAATATGGGGTGGATGAATGACACCCTCTCCTACCTGGAAGAAAAGCCAATCAACCGGCGCTGGCATCACGGAGAGATCACTTTCTCCATGGTTTATGCCTTCTCCGAAAACTATCTGCTCCCCCTCTCCCATGACGAAGTGGTGCATGGTAAGGGCTCGCTGTATGCGAAGATGCCGGGCGATGATTGGCAAAAGCGCGCGGGCTTGCGCGGACTGTATGCGTATATGTGGTCGCATCCGGGTAAGAAGCTTTTGTTCATGGGCCAAGAGTTTGCGCAGATGGCGGAGTGGAATCATGATGCTTCCCTCGACTGGTGGCTCACCGACCAACCCGAACATAACGGCGTGATGAGTTTGGTGAAGCGGCTCAATGAGTTGCTGGTGGAGCATCCGGCGCTGTGGTCGGATGATTTCTCGCCGCACGGTTTTGAATGGATTGACGGTTCGGACGCCGATTCTAATGTGCTTACGTATATGCGTCACTCGCGAGATGATGACGATACGATTGCGGTAGCAGTCAATTTCTCCGGGGTACCGCGCCTGAACTACCGGGTCGGGTTGCCGCAAGGTGGGCGCTGGATCGAAATTCTCAATACCGACGCCGTTGAATATGGCGGTTCGGGAGTTGGAAACCTCGGTGCGGTTGAGGCTAGCGGGGAGGGCTGGAATGGCCAACCCTATTCGGCCCTAGTGCAAATCCCGCCCTTCGGAGCCGTCTATCTAACTCCGGAAAATCAGCTCCGGGCCCTGCAAGAAGCACGCGCCACCGAAGTGGCAGAAGCCGCAGAAGCAGCGGCCGAAGAAGCGACGGCGGAAGCTGCGCCCGCACAAGCTGTGCCCGCAGAAGGAGAAGTTACTACGGCGGAAACGGCAACGGGCGCCGGTGAAAACGGCGCCAGTGGAAACGGCGCCGGCGCAAGCCGCTGATGCTACGCAAGCTACGGAAGCAGCAGCTGACTGAACGGAAACGGCGGCTGCCGTTTAGCAAGCTAAAGCACGCTAAGCGGCAGCCGCGGTCAGAAGCACACTAAGCGGGAACCGCGGTCAGAAGCGCGCTAAGCGACAGGCTCAGTGGCCATTAAAAACCGTACGGGGGTCGGTACCGATTACTGCAGATCAAGTAGATCTATGCGTGTAATCGAAGCCGGCCCCCGTACGGGCTCGTGACCGCGAAAAACCAATAAAAACAGTCACGATTTCTGGGTTCTGCAGGCCTTGCCTACGAGGCCCTAAGGCCTGCAGAACACCTTTTAGAACTGGACGTGCTGCTTGATGAAATCAAGCGGCATATCCTGCCCAGTCCAAATCTTGAATCCAGCCGCACCCTGCTGGTACAGCATTTCTTTACCGTTCACCGCGGCAATTCCCGCCGCCTGGCAATCCCCAACCAGCTTGGTTACCGGCGGGTTGTAAGGAATGTGGAGGACGAAGATGTCCTTCGGCAAAATCGATACGTCCGGGATATTCGTCAGGCCTTCCAGCTTGCCCATACCCACACTCGTGGCGTCAATCAAAACGCTCGATTCGGCTAGCGAAGCTGCCAACGCGTCCGCATCGGCCAGATCCGTGAGGGAAGTTTCCGCGCCCGTCTTGGCAATACGTGCCACGTTTTCTTCCGCATGCGGCCAGAAGGCATCCTTGCGGTTGAAAACATTGATCTTGGAAGCGCCGTCGAGCCCAGCCTGCACTGCGATAGCGGTACCGGCACCACCGGCACCAATAATCGTGATCGTGCGGCCCTTCGGATCGCGCCCGTTCACGCGCAGAGTTTCCATCGCGCCCACGCCGTCGGTGTTGTGGGCAATCAACTTGCCATCTTCGTTCACAACCGTATTGCACGAACCGATCAGCTGTACCGCTTCAGACTGCTCATCCACGTATTCGAGCACCTTCAGCTTATTCGGCATGGAAAGGTTAAAGCCCCGCGCGTCAAGGGCCCGCATTGCGGCCACCGCTTCGCCCAGATTATCTTCATTGACGTCGAAAGCGAGGTACACATAATCAAGCCCCAGCTTGGCCGCCGCTAGCGTGTGCATACGCGGCGAAGAAGAATGCCGGGCAGGATCCGCCAATAGGGCGAGCAAACGAGTGTGCCCCGTAACATTTGGGGTAGGTAATGTTTCTTCAGACATGTTTTCAGTACCCTTCATTCAAATCTGCGAGCTGTCGGACAGCATAGGACAATTCCCCACCCGGAGGAGCTCACATCTCACTTTTGCACCCCTTCTTCGGAGCGCAACCTCACGATAACACGACTCGGTTGAAACTTCACCTGCACCTTTCGTACAAGACATAAATAGTGTAGCATTCAATCGCAGGGCAAAAAGAGGACCTTGGTTACAGCACCGGATTTTCCCCCGTTTTGGTGAGCGCGATCGCTCTCAATCGCATTTGCCCGCCAACCGCCCTTGCCCTGCTTCCATGTCAATTTACTCAGGATTATCACTCTAGCTACTAGTTTCGGCTGCTAGTTTCAGCCACTAGCTCCAGAAGAAAGAGGTTTGTTCATGGCACAAGGACGTGTTGCGAATAAAGTAGCGGTCATTACCGGGGGTGCTTCCGGCATGGGCGCCTCCCACGCGAAAGTCTTGGCGCAGGAAGGCGCCCGCGTGGCAATTGCCGACATTTCAGAAGAGGCCGGCAAGGCGCTCGCCACTGAAATTGGCGAAGACAAAGCCATGTTTGTTCAGCTCGATGTCACCAGCTTCGATTCTTGGGAAAAAGCGCTCGCCACCGTGAAGGAAAAGTTTGGAAAGATCGACATGCTCGTGAATAACGCGGGCATTTTTTCCCGCGGTTCTGTTCTCGAGGCTGATGTTGCCGAATTCCGCCGCACGATTGATATTGATTTGGTAGGCGTGTTCTTAGGCATGAAGGCGGCAATTCCTTACCTGCAGGAAGCGGGCGGCGGCTCGATCATCAACGTCTCTTCGATTGCGGGCGTGCAGGCTATTAAGAACCGCGCGGCTTATGCGGCCGCCAAGTTTGGCGTGCGGGGTCTAACCAAGGAAGCTGCACTCTCCTTCGGCAAAGACGGCATTCGCACCAATGCAATTTTGCCGGGCTCGGTAGAAACTCCCCTCACGGCCGGCCTGAAGCGCGGAATTGGCCAGATTCCTGCGGGCCGCGTTGCCAAGCCTGAAGAAATCTCTTATTTGGTGGTTTACCTGGCCTCTGATGAATCAAAGTTCGTCAATGGCGCAGATATTCTCATCGACGGTGGTGAAGTAGCCGGTAACAATCTTCGCGAAGACGCCTAGGAGTAGAAGCACGTGCACACCGACCTCCGGGCCGGTGTGCACGCTTTCTGCACGGCGGCGAGGTATTTTGTTCACGTATTCACCTGCCGACATAAAACTTTTCGGGAACGCACTTTTCGGAAACACAAGTCTTTGAAGCTACACTTTTTTGCAGCTACACTTTTCCGAACGTTTAAGTTTCACGCAGCTAGGAGGTTGTGTAGTAGTGTCACACGCACAAAAAGTTGCCAATAGAAACATAGTTTTCATTGGTGCTTTCATAGTCGTTTGGGTGGTCTCCGCCGCAAACGTCTTCACTGTTTTTGATGTCCCCCTCCAGGAAGCAACCGGTGGCAGTGGCGCCCAAATCGCGCTGGCACTCACGATTTACCAAACGGTAATGGCGCTTTTCGGCATTCTTTCCGGGCGGATCGTTGATAAGTCCGGGCCGAAGATGCTCATGTTTGTGGGCGGGGCTATTTTTGGTCTCGGATATCTGCTCACGGGCTTCGTTACCTCGGTGCCATTGGTTTACATTACTTACGGTCTGATGGCCGGGGCCGGCAACGGCCTCATGTACAACCCGGCGATTAACACCTCTTTGCGGTGGTTCCCGGAGAAGCGCGCCACCATGAACGGCGTGCTTCTGGCAGCTGCATCTATCGGCGGCATTATACTCTCCCAAATCGCCACGCAGCTCAACCACCACTTCGGGCAAAAGGGCTTCGTCTACCTCGGTATCGGCTTCTGGGTGCTGGCGTGGCTCGCCGGTGCAATTATGAGCCCGGCTCCCGCCAATTGGCGCCCGGCGGGCTACAACCCGGATGCTGGCCCTACCGGCCGCGTGGAGAAAGATTTCACCCCCGGCCAGATGATCAAGACGCCTACCTTCTGGCTCATGATCGTTATTCTTGCATTCTGTTGCACGGCCGGAATCATGATGATCGGCAAGCTGACTTCGATCGCCGGATCCCAGCTTTACGGCGCTCCGGTTGGTGATGTGAGTGCCTTGAGCGCAATCGCGACGACGACGTCTATCTACGTCATCGTCAATACCGCCGCAAATCTGGTCGGCCGTCTTTCCACCGGTGTTTTCGCGGATAAATTCGGGGAAATCAAGGTGCTAGCAGCTATTTTGATTCTGACGATTGTGAGCCTGCTGGGGCTTTCGGTTTCGACTAGCCCCCTACTCTTTGGCATTTTCCTTTGCTTGCTCGGGGCTTCCTTCGGCGGTGTGCTCGTCGTATTCCCGCCGCTAACCTCGCGGCAGTTCGGGCTGAAGAATAACGGCGTGAACTACGGAATTATGTTCTTCGGCTACGCCATTGCCTCGCTAGTGGGCCCGCAGATCGCCTCGCTCCTGGCCGTACCTGGAGCCACCGGGCTGGAAGCGTACCGCACCGTGTACTTCACCGCCGCGGCCGTGGCCGCGGTAGGCCTGGTTCTAGTTGGCTTCTTGTTCCGCATCGATAAGAAGCACCAGGAACGTCTACACGCCCTGCAGCGCCAGCAGGCAGCAGACCAAGCCGAGCCGACACAAAACCAAGCCGAACCAGCACAAAGCTAGGCCGAACCGGCACAAAAGTAGGTCGTAGCTAGCTACGATAACAAGCCGTTACTGGCTACGATAACGGGCCGGGGGTAAAGGGGTTGTTGAACCCCTTTACCCCCGGCCCGTGGCTTGCAATTGCTCCTGTTAGCACGCGTTTACTTTTCTTGGTGGGCGCTGGCGCCGGCCGCTTATTCGGCCTGCCAGGGTCATATATCCGCCGGCCGGGTTCTTTGCAGAGCGGCCATGCTGGTGCACAATCCCGGCCGCTAAATAACCGCGCAAACCCACTTGGCAGGTAGAAATAAGCTCACCTTCCGGAAGTTCGGCGAGGCGTCCGCGCAATTCGTCAAGGGGGAATATTGAGTGCACCTGGAATCTCCTTCCCCACTATTTCTTGTGGATTGCGCACGTCTACTCGATGTGCGCCGGCGTCGAACAAGCTGTATCGGTACACGAGTGGCCGCGGGCGAACCGGAGATGCGGCGCGCCCTGTGTATTAAAGGCAGAGGCGCTTGCCCGCCAGAAGATATCGTTTGGAAGAGTTTTCATCACCTGTGCTACCCGTTTGTAATTTACCGGCCCGTCCGGGGCCGGCGCGGGCGGGCACCAATAATGAGCGCAGGTACCACAAATAGCAGTCCGGCTAGTCCGAACGTCCACACAACGCCGTAATTATGCACGGCAGCAGAGTCGAGGAATGTGAAGGGAATGCGGTCCATAGCGGCCAAGCGCCCCAAAATTACCGCGCTTCCCACGGTAACCGAGTAAGAGAAAACGAGGGGCTTTAGCAATCTCAGGCGCACGCGCCTACCACCTCCAAACAGCTCGATAAGGCAGCGCTCTATCCGCTGATCAGAAACCAAAGTAACGGCTAGGGCAAGTAATATCGCGCCAGAGACAAACACGGCAAATATCTGACGTGCTACTGCTTGTGCGCGTAGTTGCCTAATTTCAGGATCATCAGAGTCGCTAAGCGACGCGAACGGGGCTTCCAAAAGTATGGTTGCGCGCACCCCGTCCCGCACTTCATCCGGCATACTTCCAAATCCAGTAACAATCACGGTGTACGACCGTGGTTTGCTGATACCGAGCTGTTTGAGTAGCGCCGAATCACTCGGTAAAACCAACCCGCGCAGGATATTATTCTCTAAATCCCTATCTCCAATGATTCCCTCCACGTTAATAACCTCGGTAACGGCTGAATCACCCATCCCAATACCAATGAGGGTAACTGCCCCCTTCTTAGTGACGTAAGATTCAGGGGCGTGATTAATATATTTTCGATCAACTAATCCGCCGGATGCTATATAGACCAGATCCAGATTCGGTTGCGGGCAATCAGCCACAGTTTTCGCCGTAGCGAAACACGCCGCGCTTTCGCTATCGGTAATGCGAAATACTCGCTCATTTGTGGCGACATCTCCGAATACGGCCGTGTAAGGTTTTATTTCTGGAAATCTCTTCAGTAAGTTGTCAACAGCTTGTTCATTAGCATTACTGACTTCCAGGTAGCTGTCCGCACCTTCGATCTGCCGTCCTAACCAGTTAGTCAAGTCCGCCACCCCGCTTGCATAAAGTGCCCCGTAATAGTTCAAAGCAAAAACAGCTACAAGCGCACCCAAAGTAAGCTTTTGTAAACGGTTTCCTAGCCTGCCAGTCACCTTCCGTTGCCGCGTAATTAATGCTATTGCGTAAGCGAACGCGGGAACGCTCACCGCACCCACAACCATCGCGGCCCGATGGCCTTGCGGGAAAATGTATAACTGCCTGCTTATTATCAACAGCATTGTTATCGCCGTACCCGCAACACCCACACCCATCAGCAAACGAACCGAAAAGCCGTCACTATGCGCGCGCATCTGATGTTTGCGAGCTGCAACCGTTAACCCCGCCGCGAGAATTCCACCGAGCAGTATCACGGCCAGCATTGCTGTAGCCGCAATAACTACCGCACTCCACACAAGCTGTTGCCAGCGCTGCTCGAAATAGGTTCCCAGCCATGCAGATAGATTCGGTAGCGAAATCACGGCTATAAGCACTCCAACCGCGCCACCCAGCAAAGCCAGCAAAATAGTCTGTGTACAGGTGGTCAGTGCCGCTTTTCCTGGACTATCGCCTAATGCAGTCAAAACTCTATAAACGCCCTGCCGCCGCTGCCGATCAGCCGCATAAATTGCAGTTACAAAAGCGACCACCATTAGCCCGCCAAACAAAAATGCCATTTGTGGCGATACCGCCTGGTAGCTCACCGCATTAGCAGTAGATCGATTAACCACAGAAGTTACTGTGGCAACATCTCCGCCACCGTGACTCAGCGCCCCATTTATAGGAGCTAAGTCCTCGTTGGTTAACCACACTTCCGCGGATGAGAAAACAGTTTCATCGTCAGTTATAGCAATCGCGCTAATCTCGTTAATCGAAGCGGGATTTTCGGTCACTCCTACCAATGTAAATGTTTTTTGCTTTCCAGCGTTATCGGCGTCTACCATTTCGAAGCGGGCACCCAGTTCGGCCTGCAATTGCTTGGCTACTGCGCTACTAACCGAAAATTCTCCGGTATGTATGGGATAGCGTCCGGCTATCACCACACCAATATCAGCCGGCCCACTAGTCGATGTTACATCCACGCTGGCAGCTTTTTGAGTATCGGTGCTAAGAATATTTTGTCGCGAATGAGCGATTGCAACAGCCTCACGTTTTTCCTGCAAATACCGCATATAGGCGACGACGTCGTCGTTACCCGTTACCTGGCGACTATAGACCCCAAAATTACTTTTTGCCCCGCGCTCTACGGCGCGACTATACGCAGAAATAAAACCTGCCACGCTTACGCACGTAAGAACCAACACCAGCGCGAGCATCACAGTGCCCAAGGCCCCTACCGGTCTATGCAGAGCCATTTTGCGAATCAAACGTAACCGTTGTCTGCCCATGGGACTCACTCCGCGACTAGATCGTAATTGCGAATCCGCACCACACCGTCCGCGTAGCTCGCGAACTCCCCGTCATGCGTACCGGCAATCACAATCATTTCTTCGTCGTGAGCCAAGCCGGCCAGCAACTGCGCAATCTGTACCGTATTATCCCGATCCAGAGCGCCAGTAGGCTCATCTGCAAGAAGAACCCCAGCCTTGCCCATCAACGCTCTGGCTATCGCCACGCGTTGCTGCTCCCCACCAGATAGCAACTCGACCGCCCGCGTGGAGTAACCTTCTAGCCCAACCCGCGCAAGCAACCATTTTGCGCGGTCGTGGTCACTTTTAACAGCGCGACCATCAGTAATCTCTCGTGCCAGTAGCAAATTTTCTAGCGGGCTCAAAAATGGAACCAGTACATAATCTTGAAAGATTTGCCCTACTATAGAAGAACGCAATTCACGCACGGAGATAGTCGATAAATCCCTGCCCCCAATTCGTATCTGCCCACCAACTGGTTCCACTTCGCGCGTCAACAACCGAAACAATGTGGTCTTCCCGGAACCGGAAGGTCCCATAAGCGCATAAAACCGGCCAGTTCGGAAGCATGTGGACGCGTTATCAAAAATTTTGCGAGCCTCGCCTACGCCGCCATACTCAAATTGAAGATTATCTATTTCAACCCGCATTTGCACCCCTCCCGGTTAGCACTGCAACGCTGTGGCTATGCGGAGGCGTGGTGCCGACAATTACACCACGCCTTCCTTATTGCAAACAATCATCGTGGAGCGTGATCCACTCTCGCAGCACGCGGCCACGCCGCGCAGTTTCCACCCAATGCGTTTGCGCCAGGGATGGTCATCGCGAGAGATCCCACCACTAGCGCAACGCCCAATGCTACAGTGCCCCCAGCTTTTCGAATCCTTCGTGTCGTTTTCATTGTCTTCTCCTTAAAAATCGCCATTGACTTTTCACACCCCCGGCAGACACTACGACCGAACCGAGTGTCTGTTAAATGTATCACACGCATTCTTGTCAGTGGGGTGCGAAGGTCTTTTAGAGCACTTCGCGCTTGACAGATTGCACACCTGGTGCAATTACCAGGCCCCAAACGCCTTCGAAAAACACGCGTCAGCTACACTTGACCTTGCGGCATAAACACCACCCCTATGTCCACTTTCCGGGGGTCGGGCCCAAGCTGGGGATTTCGCGGAGGTTGGTATTATGTATCAAGCCATAGCAATTGGTCTTGGACTTTTAGTACTAGCGACAGCAATTGCCCTGCTGGTTCTTGGCGGTGCAATGCGAAAAGACAAGTTGCCGCCAAACTCGTGGGCTGGTATTAGAACAAAGGCTGCATTCAACTCCAAGTTCGAGTGGTATCGGATTCAACGCGCGGGTTCTTTGCCAATCACTGGCTTGGGAATTGCCTATGCAGATTCATCGATCTTGTTTGTTCTTCAAGGGATTTATTACGAGACTATTTCTGCATTCATTCCAATAACTGTGCTGACCGTACAAAGCATTATTGGAATTATTTGGACTTACCGAGCGACTCAGAATACACGCACGCAAGATGCGTTAAAACAAGAGCTCTGATGCTCTCGAGAGAGTTGAAGAAAAATAAAATCGGCTACTGTATCAACATCTCAGGCCAGAGTATTTCCCCCATCCCTCAATTCGAACCGACTCCCAACCCTACTTTCGCCCGTAATAGGAACAAAAAACCCGGGTAAAAACAACACGAAATGGCCAACCAAAAAGTCGAGTCAAAACGAGTTTTTAGCCACAAACTCGCTTCCTATCAACGAAAGATGCCCGCCCCAGCAACACGAAATGGCCAATGCGCCGGCTTAACGCCCTTAACGGTTCTGGCATGACGAAGGGCGGCTGGTGCGGGGTGTTCCCGTACCAGCCGCCCTCGTGCGCTAGTTAGCGCTTAGCAGCTTTCAGCTTACCGGTTGCGACGACGCACGAGGAGCGCGCCAACACCAGTGAGCAGACCTGCGATGCCCAGTGTGCCGAGCACCGAAGCGCCGGTGAACGACAGCTTCTTGACTCGCGACTTAGCCTTGGCAGCCGCTGGACCTTCCGGTTCAACGATCTTGACTGTGAATTCGTCAATCACGTTGCCGTCCTTATCCTTGATGGTCACCTTGATAACATCACCAGGCTTCGCATCCCGATTCGGGGTTACCGTGATCGAACCATCCGAGTTCAACGTACCCTCGCCCGGGCCCTCGGCTTCAACCGTGGTACCCGCCGGGACGTCGCCACCCTTATTCGGGATGGTCACATCCTTGCCTGGATGCGTGGTCGCGTCGTCCCAGTTCGGGTTCGGAGCGATGGTCACCGTGATCTCGTCGATCGGCTCACCGTCCTTATCCTTGATGGTCACCTTGATGACATCACCAGGCTTCGCATCCGGATTCGGCGTTACCGTGATCGAACCATCCGGGTTCAGGGTAGACGTACCAGGACCCTCGGTTTCAACCGTGGTACCCGCCGGGACGTCGCCACCCGTGTTCGGAATAGTCACGTCCTTACCAGGACGCGTGGTCGCGTCGTCCCAGTTCGGGTTCGGAGCGATGGTCACCGTGATCTCGTCGATCGGCTCACCGTCCTTATCCTTGATGGTCACCTTGATGACATCACCAGGCTTCGCATCCGGATTCGGCGTTACCGTGATCGAACCATCCGGGTTCAGGGTAGACGTACCAGGACCCTCGGTTTCAACCGTGGTACCCGCCGGGATGTCACCACCCGTGTTCGGAATGGTCACGTCCTTGCCTGGACGCGTGGTCGTGTCGTCCCAGTTCGGGTTCGGAACGATGGTCACCGTGACCTCGTCAATCACGTTGCCGTCCTTATCCTTGATGGTCACCTTGATGACATCACCAGGCTTCGCATCCGGATTTGGCGTTACCGTGATCGAACCATCCGGGTTCAGGGTAGACGTACCAGGGCCAGTAACCTCGGTAGTGGTACCTTCCGGAATCTCGCCACCCTTATTCGGGATAGTCACGCCCTTGCCTGGACGCGTGGTCGTATCGTCCCAGTTCGGGTTCGGAACCACGGCCACGTTGACGGTTTCGATGTCCTCGGAACCATCCGGGTATGTCACCTTCACCTTCACCTTACCGATTGCACCAGCAGGCGCGTCCGCAGGAGGCGTCACGACGAGCTCGTCGCCGTTCTGCACGGCGCACTTCCAACCAGTCGGGCATTCCTCGATGGCCACTACCGAGCCGGACGGCAGACCGTCACCCGCGTTCGGGATAACGACCGGCACGCCTGGGCGGGACTTGGAATCGTCCCACTTCGGAGTGGTTACCGCGGCGTATGTGTCACCCACGTTGAACTGGGCGGTGGTCTCATCGACGCCACCATTGTTCGGATAGGTCACCACGACTGGGATGTTGAGCGTCTGGTTAGCCTGCTCGACCGTCGGTGTCATCGTGATGACGCCCGTATTCGCATCTATCTTCGCGTTTGCCGGAGCATCAGAACCCAGCGCGAACTTCGTGCCCGTGGGGGCAGCGTTCGTTTCGACGTCGGCCGTCTTCGGGTTATCGAAGGTCGGAGCTGCGGAGGAAACCTCAACGCCAACCGACGCGTTCGTCGGCTTGTAGTTCGGATCGTTCAGATCGTTGAGGGAGCAGCCTTCTTCGTTAACCTTTTCGCCCGGCTTGGTGCCCGGACACTTGTCGTCACCCGGCTTCGGATCGTCCGGGTTCACCGGATCCGGGTATCCATCACCGTCGGTATCGGTACGAACATTGACCGTGGCGTTCACGTCGTCGTACGTGTCGTCACTGTAGGTGACGCGCACCGGAACGTTGATGATCTGACCGTTAGTCGCACCATTATCGATGACAACTGTGATGGAACCATCAGGGTTGATGGTCACACCTGCAGGTGCCTTCGTTCCTTCAGGAGAACCGTAGGTAACGCCGGTCGGGTTGGCCGACTTACCATCCGTGTCGGTGAACGTCGGCGAAGCAACGGTGACCGTTTCGCCAGGCTTACCCGTCACCGGAGTGTAAGCAGGATCGTACTTCGCACGCTCCGTCGGGTTACCAGGCACGATGATGGCAGCCCTCAACGAGATGTTCGCAGACGTCGATCCTTCGATCGTCCCAGCAGGATTGTGCGTGTCGTGCTTATCAACCGGCTCATAGGAGACGGTGATCTTCACGTCAGGGGTCTTACCAGTCGCGGTCGGCGTACCCTTGATCACGCATGCGCTCTGGGCGTCATCGTAAGCGATCTCAAGCCCAGCAGGCAGGTTTTCTGCCGTGCAAGCGGTAATCGTGGCCTTGCCATCGTTGGTTACCGGAATAACGATCGGGGTGATCGCTTCGTCCTTGACGCCTTCAATCACGTCGATCGGGCCGAGAACAGGTGCAACGGAGCAGCCATTCTCATTTACCTTGGCATCGGCCGGTGTGTTCAGGCACTTATCAAGATAGTTCGGAACGCCGTCGCCGTCGTCATCCCCAGCCGGGTTAATCGTGGCCGTAGTAGTCACAACAACCGGATCGGTATTCGGGTTATCCGTCTCCGGAGCCTTGTGCTCAACCGTGATCTTCACAGGCTGATCAGTAGCTTCCGCAGTCGGAGTACCGGTGATAACACAACCACCCTTGGCCTCATCGTAAACGATATCAAGGCCAGCAGGCAGACCTTCAGCCTTGCAAACCAGCTCGGTGTGCTTGCCCGGGTTATCAACCTTCACCACGATCTCGTTGATCGGTGTACCAACCGTACCCGTAATCGGACCAGGCTGTTCAACCGTCGGAGCAACAGAGCAACCATTGCTATCTACCGTCGCACCAGAAGGAGTGTTCGGGCAGAGATCGTCGCCCGGCTGCGGGTTCTTCGGATCGAGCGGATCCAGCTTGCCGTCGCCGTCGTCATCGGTGCGCACCGTGACGGTGGCGGTGACGTCATCGTGGGTTCCATCCTCGTAGGTTACGCGGACTGGAACGTCGATCTTTTCACCGTTGGTCGCCGTATCCGGAATCGGAACATCGATCGAACCATCTTCTGCGATAGCTACACCGGACGGTACAGGGTTCTCGGGTTGCTCACCGTAGGTCACCTTAGCCGGGGTGGCAGGGTTGCCTTCCTTATCGGTGAACGTCGGCTTGTCGATGGTGACGGTGTCACCCGGCTTGCCTTCCTTGCCCTCGTAGGCCGGCTGGTACTTCTCGTTATCGCCAAAGTCCAGAACAGTTACGGTAACCGTAACCTCATCCTTCGAGCCATCCGAGTACGTTACAACAACCGGAACTTCGATCGTGTCGCCAGGGGTTGCATCGGTCGGAACAGGAACCGTGATGGCGCCCGTGTTCTCATCGATGTTTACGCCAGCCGGTGGGTTGGGGCCAAGCTCAAACTTGGTTCCAGTCGGCGGACCTTCCTTCTCAACATCCGCGGTCTTCGGGTTATCGAAGGTCGGAGCCGGGATGTTCACCTCGGAACCGGGCTTGCCCGAACCGTTCTCGTAAACCGGCTGGGTGACGCTCGTGATCGCACCAACGTTGAACACCGCATTCACGTTGTCCTCCGTGGTGTCGTCGTAGGTCACGACAACAGGCAACTCAACGGACTTGCCAGCCTGATCGGTGCTCGGGCTGAAGGTTACTTCGCCAGTCTCCGGATCGATGTATGCCTTACCTGGAGTCACATCGGCCGGATTAGCTACTTCCTCCACACCGGCAGGCAACGTGCCGAAACTGAATTTGACCTGACCGATTTCTGCTGGGTTCTTCGAATAAGGATCAGGGAGGGTAACGCCTGCGCCGTCCTTGTCGGTGAAGGTCGGGCTCACCGAAGCGGATTCGTTCGGATCAACGTCGGTTGGTTCGTATGCAGGCTCGTAATCATGAGCCTTCGAGGTCACCTTGACATTGACACGCAGTTCATCAGTGGTGTTGTCCGGGTAGGTCACCTTGACCGGAACCGTGAAGTCACCGGAAGGAGCATTGTTCGGAATCGTTACCACACCGGTATTCGCATCGATGGTGGCGCCTGCGGGCACGTTAGCATCCGGAGCGGTCGGATCGATAGCGAAAGTGGTACCCGCAAGCGGACTGTTCGGAGCAGTCGGATCCAGGGATTCCTTAGCCGGAGTCTTCGCGTTGTCGAAGGTGATCGGATCCGACTTCGCTTCCACGCCGTGGTTCGTCTCTACCGGATTAACCGGATTCGGTTCGAAACGCTCGTTGAAAGGTTCGTCGACGTCGGCAATACCGTTGTTATCCGCGTCGAAACCGAAGGTTACGAACTGCGTGGGGGTGTTGCCGGTAACGTCAAGGAAGCCACCGTCGGTGAGCTGCGAATCGCGCGTCACAGCCCAGTAGTCGATGTTGTCGGTAATACCAACGCTGTAGGTACCCTTGCCGAACTTCGCCATACCGAAGTTACGAACAACCGGGAAACCGGAGGCACCGCGCCATGCCGAAACCGTTGCGGTTTCTTCGGCGCTTGCCTTAGCGGAGCGACCCTGCGCGTCAGTCAGCGTCACATCGAACTTCGAAAGATCGGAACGCTGACCACCGTAGGTAATCTGCAGTTCGTCATTCGAGAGCGTGCGGAAACCATCGGAGAGGATAACGCCCTGAGCATTCACATTGGAGTGCCGCACGGGCTCACCGTACTCATCAACGATTTTCACACCGTGAACGATTTCCTGATCATTTTGGGTGCGCGGCCTATCGACTTCGCCATCATTGTTGATATCGGGATCGCGCTCATCGTCGTCGACGCCGTCACCATCATCATCGGGGTACACGCGAACACTGAGCGAATCCGCTGCCACATCGTTACCACCAGTGACGAGAACGGCCGTGTAGACGTCCTTATCTTTTGCGTCCTCCGGAATGGTGAAGGTGCAGTTCTTCGCATCGTTGAGCTTACTAATCGGGCAATCCTCGCCAACCTTGTGGCCGTTCTTATCACGCCATTCGATATGGGTGCGCAGCGGGGAGAGTGTTCCACTGAGTTCAACTTCGGCGACGTCGCCGCGCATAGCGGGCTTATCCGTCAGGTTGAAGTTGGTGATATCGAGGCGGATGAGCTCGAACGGCACCAGCGCGATATTGACGTTGTAGCTGGAGTTCACCTCCTTGCCGTAGCGCGGAGTATCAATATCCTCAACACGCGAGGTAACCGTGGTGTTATGCGCGGGCACCGCCTGCGGTGTCCAGGTGGTGTTTGCCGAGGGGCTACGGAAAAGGTTGGCCGTGTAACTCGAGTAGTTCTGCACGACGTCGCCCTGGGGATTTTCTACCCAGATGTACATGTTGTTGACATCGTAGAAATCCTTGGGCCGCTGGCTCTCATCGATGTAGTCACCCCAACGAATCGTGTAGCGACCGTCACGGTCCGTCTTCGCCGAACGCGTCTTTACGTAGTGCGGATTTTCCTCTAGCAGCCGCTTCGTCTCCGCGAGCTGCTCGCTCTGCGGAAGCTCCTTGATGCGGGCATTTGCCGCCGCACCTTCCTCCGTCAGCGTGGACATGTAGACCGTGTAACCTTCGGCCGGGGTGTCCTGGGTGGTTGCCGGATCGAAATTCGGGCCGGTGGCAGAGTTGGCACGATCCGCGCCACCACCGGTTTCCAGCCAGACCTGACCGGACACGGTATTCGAGGTATGAAGCTGAGCGCCCGGCGCGTCGATTGGGCCCTTGTCATCGTGGATGACGTTCTGGGCCTTCATCCACTCGCCCGGATGTTCATACATGAAGACACCCGTGCGCTGCATATTGGTGCCATCGGTCGTAAAACCACCAATATTGGATCCCGTTGTGGTGTTGACGAAGGTGCCCGGGAAGAAGCCGTTAGCCTGACGAAGAATCGTCATCAGGTTGCCGGTCTTTTCATTCCGGTAGGGCTCAATCCACAGACGGTAGGCTTCGCTATTCAACGAGGAACTGGAGAACTTGTACTCGGTTCCCGCAGCGTCCTTAAAACCCTGCCGAAGATCAAAAGCGTAGGCACCCGGACCGGCTTGACTGCCGTCCACCTGGGTGATCTTGTTGGTGGTACGCGCCATGTAAATCGGCGAGGCCACGCCCTTCGAAAGGAACTGCATATACACAGGAGTTCCTTCCGGGACCGGGCTCAGACCATTCGCCATGGTGGCGGGTGTACCGGTATCTACTTCCCAGGCACGGCCCGAGAGAGTATGAGGCGCATTGGTCATATCCGTTTGGCTGTCGACATAACCATTTTTAATGGCGTCGGCCTCAATGGCGCCCGTCACGGGATCAGGCTGCGGCCCTTCGGGCTGAACAATCTCACCGGTGGGCGCTGCTTGTGCAGTATTCGCGTGGAAAAGTCCCGTTAAAATACCGCCAAATGCTAGCGCCAACGCCGTAATAACGGCTAAGACCTTACGTGATCTCCCCCCCCCTCAACTACTTGAGAAAAGGCCTTACTTTTCGGCATTCCTTGCCTCCTAAATTAACCACATCGCGAGTAAATTACCCACGCGACATTTCCAACACGGGCACACAAGGAGCGCACCCGCGGCCAGTGTACATTATACTGAGCACTAGAAACTATCGTTGCCAGATACTGCAAGAACAGCACCACGTCGCGGAAGAGCGGTCACCGTTCCGCAAGTAAAACCCGGCTTTACGTAAACTAGCAGGGAAAACGCCCAAAACACCAGCTGGAAAACGAGTGCACCGGCGTCGTCAAAATGTTGATCCAGCCAACCAGCTCGATAGATATTATTCACTTCTCAGGCTGATGAGAACCCCCGTCCACTGCCCTGATTTCTTGCCCGGATGGCCGACCACTGTCTTCTGTTTGACCGCATCGTCCCATCAGCTAGGTGTAGGTGCAGTCCAGCCAAGCACGTGAGTTTTAGTGCAAGCAATAAGAACCACAAGCTTGCCAGACAGGTAAATCCCGTCCACAAACACCACGTGATAAACCTCGTCAACCAGCGGAGAAACCGGCTATAAACGCCAAAAGGTTCGCTACGGCGCCGTAGAATGAAGTGCCCCAGGTTTTGTTCCGTTTGAGTAGATGGGAAAATTTGGAACATGCCGAGGAAATTTGACCAGGATGCGAAGGACCGCGTTGTCCG
>NZ_FNAU01000013.1 GCF_900102025.1 Actinobaculum suis
AAGGCTACTCGGAATCGGATCCAGTTCACTAACGATGTAGCAGCGGTCAAGGCCTTATGGTTGATGATCGGTCATATCGAGGACCGGCGGGCCAGAAAACGCGAGAAACAAGCAGCTAAGCTGAGAAAGGGCAAACCCCGGGTCACTACCGGGTACATTGAAGGAGCACGAGCTAGTGGCTGGGGACAGGCAATCAACCAAATGATGGTAGCCTATCCCGAGCGCTTTGAAAAATATCAATAACCATCCCCCATACACAAAAATCTTGACACTCCCGTGTCCAATGGCGTATGGAACTTAGTAGCTACTTATTTCCGAAGTGTGCGCGAAACGCCCTGCGCTCATCCTCTGACGTGGTCTTCACAGAGAGAAAGCGTAGACGCAAGTAGCAAAGCTACCGGCGAGGAGTAATGGATCTCCTCGCCGGCGATAGTCAACACGGAATTACGTGCAAATCAGACCCATTTACGCAAGGACTTGATATCGAATAGGACTACAATGAATCCAACGAGCGCTAACACGCCAAGCAAGGGTCCATAAAACTTGAGTACATATATGTATGAAATATCCCGAAGTTTCGCGTAAATCCACGTCAACGAAAAGATAAGAACAACCTCTATGCCAAGTCCCAGGAAAGCTGATTTCCACCTCAACGGCCGTCGTTTACGATCGTGTTTTTCAGTCATGGTTCCTCCCCTCACGTTCGGACGAGCCTACTTACCTGCCGATGCATCGAACTCCGTACCACGCAAGTGAAACGGCTAGGTTGATGCCTCCGCTACGCAAGGCCGCTCGGCCCCCGAATTGTATGAAAGCGTTGGAGTTATAGGTTTTGAAATTTCCAACTGCCCCAATTGGGATATATCCAGGGTAAAGTGCAGGGTTGAGGAAGCTGTATCGACGAATGTTGGTTTTCGGTACTGATTTTGGTGGGTATAGGGAGCAAGACCGGGTGCAGGAAACTCGTCACAGAGTGGGTATTGTTAGGCCACCCCGGATTTTACGGCAGTGATAGCCAGTTCTGTACGACTCTGGCAGCGGGTAATCTCCAGCAGTTCGCTCACGTACGACCGCACTGTAGTCTCTGCTAGGCCGAGTTCGCGAGCAATATTTTTATTGGGCATGCCCTCCAGTAGGAGAGTGAAGATGGGCTCGAGGCGCGAAGGTAGATTTTCTACGGCAGCTACAAAATCGGCGTATTTTTTACGGTTCTCCAATGATCCTTGGTAGACCTCAGATAGTAGTTGTGTGGGAATTGCGGCCACTACGTTCTTTCCTTGCTTAGCACGTCGAATAGCGTATAAAACCTCTTCGGGATCCGAATCTTTGGTAAGGAATCCGTTTACGCCGGCTTTTAGAGCTCGGTCGAGAGCATCTTCTTCTAGGAAGGCTGTGAGTATCACGATCGGCAACTCTGGATGTAGGGCGCGAACGGCGCGTGCGGTTTCAATTCCATCCATCCCAGGCATGTCCACATCGAGAAGTAACACATCAACCATTTGTGGCTGCAGAAGCTCGAGCGCTTGCTTCCCGCTTGCCGCTGCCCACGAAACGCTGATGCCCTCAAGAGTGTTCAAAAATAGAGAGAAACTAATGCGGACGAGCTGGTCGTCATCTACAAGTGCAACCCTAATTTTGCTGCTCATTGCACCTCTCTTCCGACTCTAGTCTTCCGACTCTTGGTTCGTTCGGCTTTAACATACGGCTTACTTGTCACCGGGAATTGTGACGTGTGTGAACCATTGATTTGTTGGAGTGGTTCCCACGGCAAACTCTCCCCCTTGAGATTCCACACGCACCTTCAAGTTTGCTAGCCCGAAGCCACCACCAATATCGGGGGTAGATCCCTCGCTACATATGTCATTACTCATCAGAATCGTGAGTTCGCGGCTAGGCTCATTGAATCCTATGACGAGCCTAGCCTGACTGTTTTCAGGTGAATACTTTAGGACGTTGGATGCGCATTCGCGAAGCATGAAGTTTCCCGTCGCTAGCTGCCCGGTACTTAGTAGGCTCTCATCCAAATTAGGCATGGAGATTCGCAAGGTAATGTGCCGCGTGAGAAGCATTCCCTGGATTTGCTCAATAACGGTTGCCATAGGTTCCGTCTGGTCGGGTATGTTCATCGTTGCGATAAGTGCGCGGATGCGGCGCGAAGCATTGCGGGCAATATCTATTTGCACTTGAGATGCTTCTGCAAATTCGGGGTGGCGGATAGCAAAATCGCGAGCCAGCAGAATGATGTGGGCGAGGTCCTTCGCCGTGTTGTCGTGCAATTCCTGGGCAAGGGCGCGGCTCTTTGCAGCGCTCGTTTCCTGCGCTTTCCGAGCCGTATTTTCGGCATAAATCCGACGCTGTTTCTGCCACTTTAACGCCAGACTGAGGGCGAGTACTGTTACGCCTAGGAGCAGGGAGCTAGAAGTTTGTGGTTCGGAATCAGGTGTCTGTAGGAATATCGTTGTTTCGACGGCGAATAGAACGAAAATAGCAGCCACGACCCACGCCCGCATAACCCAGATGGCTATGGCCAGATAGATCGCCAAATCAAGCATTCTCTCCCCACGTAAACTGAGGAGTTGACCGAGAAGGAAGATCGAAATAAAAACTAGCTCAAAGCGCGGTGATTTGGCTGAGAGCGCCAACGATCCGGCGAGTAGCATCGCCAAAATAACCCGTGGCGCCGAAAATGCCGCCATTCCAGTACTTGTGCTGTAAATATCAAAGAAAAGCAAGAACAAAGTTACTATCGCGTGTGCACGTGCGGAGGCAGGCGATGTAGGCTTTGCCAATTTCCCGACCATGTCCACATTGTTGCACGATCGCGCCAAATGTGCATCTAAGGTTTAAATGGATGCGCAAGGCAGAAGTAAGGGCTGCAGTATTGGCGGTGCTGCGGTGCTGCGGTGCTGCGGTGTTGGCGGCGTTGCGGTCGTTTTTGCGGTCGGTGTTGCTGGAGGTGTTGCATGCGGCGGGTTAGTCGAAGGAAATGGGGATACCGTATTCGTGCCAGCGTGCGGGGTGGTTGAGAATCTCCGCGAAGCCGGCTAGGCAGCCGCCGCGGGAAGCGGCGAAATCCCCGAAGGCACTGGTTTCGATCTGCACGTCCTCCCAGCGCCGGCCAAGTACACGGTACTCAATTTCGGCCTTCATAATTATTTCAAGCCGGTGGTAGAGGCGCGCGAAATTCCCGCCCAAAACTACCAGGCGCAAATCCAATAGGTTCAAAACGTTGGCGATCGTCGTACCTAAAGCTTGGGCGCAAGCATCGATAGCGGCACGGGCGCCCGGATCACCCGCATCGAAAAGACGCGACAGCTTCGCCAGGCTCATTTCCTTTCCGCCTTCCGTGCCCGCCGCATAGCCAGCATTCCGCACAATCGAATCAAAACCTGCATACTGTTCCAAACAACCATTGGAACCGCAACGGCATTTCGGGCCGGAACGGTCTACGCACATGTGGCCGATTTCGCCGGCCCAACCGTGGTCGCCAGAAAAGAGCTGACCCTCGAAAAAGATCGCCGCACCCACGCCGACCTCCGCGGAAACGTACAAGAAACTCGAGTAGCCGGCGCGCACGCCGGGGCGGGAAAAGAACACCGAAAAAGCGGCCGCATCTGCCTCATTAATCACCCGGAAATGCCCCGCATCAAACCCTGGAAAATCCAGCAAAACACCTGCGTCCACATTCTGCCAACCCAGGTTTGGTGCGGTAACGATCGTGCGCCTATCCGTATCTACCAGCCCGGGCACGCACAACACCGTGCTTAGCAACTGCCCGGCCGGCAACTTGCTCGCTTCTTCGCCCGCTAGCCGAGAAATCCAGGCCAATACCACCGCCGGATCCGAACCGCGTGAATCAGACCGTTCGAGGCGCGATGTGAGCACATTTCCCGCCAAGTCGAGGGCGTAAATCGCTACGTATTCCAGGTTGATTTCCAAGGCCAGCACGATGTTCTTGCCCGGCTGGGCGGCTAGTGGCGCTGCCGGCCGCCCCACCTGTGGCCGCACCGGTTCCAACTCCTCAATCATGCCTGCCGAAATCAACTCGTCAGTAAGGCGGGAAACCGTTGCCCGCGTGAGTCCGGTACTTTGTGCCAACTTCGCGCGGGAAAGGCCAGTAGCAGTTTCCGGGGCGGGTAAATTGGAGGGCCCTGCGGGAGCTTCATCAGGGGTTTCGTTAGTGCCCGCTACGGGGGTGGGTAAATCGGGTGAACCTTCGGGAGTCTCGTGGGGAGTTTCGTGGGGAGACGCTAGGGGAGCCGCGTTGGGAGATTCGTTAGTGCCCGTTACCGGTGCGGCGCTCGCCTTGGCTGCTTCGCGTAACTCGGAGGCTTCCTCCGGTAGTGTCGCGTGAGCCTCTCCGGCCGAAGGCACAGAAGTAATAGTGGGATCGGCAGTAGCAGAACCGGCCGCGAGGATATTACAAAGAATGAGACGCAAATTGTCTTGACGAATCGACGTCGCATTCTTGCCGGGTTTCATGCTGTGATCCTTTCCAGGCCTCGCACACTGTACATATGTATGACTTCTAGATATGTGACTTCTAGATGAAAAAACCGCCGTAGACAGGCTCACCGAGCCGTCAGTATTTCAGCATAAACGAAAAGAACTAAGACCATCCAATTACCTGCCACAATAGGACGTGGCGGCAAACCTTTTGTAGCGGAGAATACTGCGGCGGGCACCTTGGTAACGATATAGCGGGCGCCTTGGTAACTGTGGCCAGCCGCGCCCTGATTTCAGCTCCGCATGGCATTGAAAAACGCGGCTCAATTGGTTAGTTTTACTTAAGAACAAAGTCCCGTTGCGGGGTAGTCTGCCGCGTGTTGGCTTGCCGGTTTGCTGCACTGTTGGGGTGCCGTACTACCCCGGTTGCCAGCTCACCGGCTTGTCAGCTTGCCGGCGGCCGTCCTATCGGTTTGCGCGGTGCGTGCTATGTATTTGCGCGCACCAAGTAAACAGCGCCTAGCAAGTGGTGCCTGCCAAACGGCACCACGCAAACGGCACCTAGCAAAGGCGCCTAGTGAACGGCGTCAGGTAAGCGGCGTCAGGCAAGCGGCACGTTGTATACAGCACGTTGTAAACAGCGAACAGCGTAGCCGCAGGTGCCCTCGCATGCGGTACGGCCCGAAGGAGCGCCATGCAAGAAGCCAAACATTCCAAACAATCCCCGCAACTAGTGGCCGGGGTTGATTCTTCCACGCAGTCCACCAAGATTCTGATTGTGGACGCCCGCACGGGTGCCACGGTTCGCGAAGGCCGGGCCGCGCATCCGACCGGTACGGAGGTAGACCCGCAGGCCTGGCTCACCGCTTTCCGCGAGGCCGCTGCCCAGGCGGGCGGTCTGGCCGATATTAGCGGCCTTTCCATAGCCGGCCAACAACATGGCATGGTGCTTTTGGACGCCGCGGGCGAAGTAATCCGCCCCGCCCAATTATGGAATGACACGAAGTCAGCGGCCGCTGCGCGCGCTCTTACCGCCGAGCTGGGCGCCGAATTTTGGGCCCAAGCTGTGGGTTCCGTGCCGGTTGCCTCGCTCACGGTAACGAAACTGCGCTGGATTGCCGATAACGAACCAGAAAACGCGGCCCGCATCGCCGCGATCTGCCTCCCGCACGATTGGCTCACCTGGAAACTGCGCGGCACCACCGATATTCGCGCTCTCACCACAGACCGTTCGGACGCTTCCGGCACCGGTTACATGGATTGTGAAACTGACGAATACCGGTATGACATCCTCGCCCACGCCCTGCGGATTACCGAAGCCCAAGCCCGGCAGCTCGTGTTGCCGCGCATCGCCGCCCCCTACGAATCCGTGGGGTGCGTACATCCACAGTTTTTGGGGGAGAAAAGCACAGCTACGGCGTCGGGAACTGAACCGGCGCCGAAAGCTGAAGCTACGGCGTCGGGAACTGAGGCGAACTTGCCGGGAACTGCTCAGCCGAAAACCAGTGTGCCGGTGTTGCTGGGCCCGGGGGCTGGCGATAATGCGGGGGCGGCTTTGGGGCTGAATTTGCGGCCCGGGCAGGCATCGATTTCGATCGGAACTTCCGGGGTGGTGGCAGCGATTGCCGAACATCCGGTGCGTGACGCGCATTCCGGGGTCACCGGTTTTGCGGACGCGAACGGAGCATGGTTGCCGCTCGCCTGCACGCTCAATGGCGCGCTGATTCAGGATTACTTCTGCGAACTTTTGGGCGTGAGTTTCGAGCGTTTGGGGGAGTTGGCGGAGCAGGCCGCGCCCGGTGCCGGTGGGGTCACGTTGGTTCCTTATTTTGCGGGGGAGCGTACGCCCAATTTGCCGCGCGCTACCGCGAGTTTGCATGGTCTTACCCCAGATTCGACGACGCCGCACAACTTCGCCCGGGCCGCCTACGAAGGTCTGGCATGTTTGCTCCGCGGGGCTTTGGAAGCTTTGCGGGATGGCGGTTTGCATATCGAGCGGGCGATGCTGATTGGCGGGGCCACCCGCTCGGCAGTTTTGGCGCAGATCATGGCGGACGTGTTACAGATTCCTTTGGATATACCCCGCCCGGGTGAATATGTGGCGCGCGGGGCGGCTCGCCAGGCCGCGCTGGTATGCGGGTTCGACGTGAGCGCTCCCGGCTGGGAACCGGAGATCACGGAAACTATTACGCCCGGTCCGGCAAACCCGGCTTGGCCGCGCTACCAAAAACTCGCTGCCGCTATTGCCCACGCGCAGGCGGAGTAACACGCGCAGGCGGAGCAATTGGCGCAGGTGGAGCAATAGGCGCAGGCGGAGCAATAGGTACCTGGCGGAGCAATATGCGCAGGCGGAAGAGTAGGCGCGCTCCCCTCCGCGAAGCCGTATCGCCGGCGCTATGGCCCGCACTCGCGGGCAGGCGGTGGCGAGCAGCAGGCTCTTAAACGGTTCCAGCCGGTAAACGGGTAGTGCCTGCGTGCTGGTAATGGGTAATTGCATATGGATGCGAGGTAGGGGCCGGTTTAGTCCGAACTAAACCGGCCCCTACCTGTCGTTGTGTGTAACCGCGAAGAGCTTGGCTAGCCGTTCAGCGTTTGCCTAGTAGCAAGCCCAGCGCGTTGAGCGGCGGCTTCTTCGATTTCTTCGAGACTCTTGCCGCGAGTTTCAGGAACACGCAAGCGCACGAATGCCACGCCCAGTGCACACACCACGGTAATGGTTAGTGGCATAAACACGCTATGTTTTAGTTGCCTCGACATAAAACGGTAGAAAACAATCTCAGGCGTGAGACTAGGAATATGCGTGTGCGCCCGATCGTTTAAAAATTCTGCGCGGCGGGACGATTCGCCCGAAGAATCTTGTAGAAATGCCCCGTTCGTGGGTTGGATGAGAAGCCGTTCGGCCATTTACGAATTCCGGGGCTATCCTCTTTGAACACGTGGAGTAAGAGCGATAGGCAGACTGCGTCGAAGTTATTGGGACTAGACTTCGCCACGAGCGCATGTTATCGTTAACATTACCACGGATCAAAGATGATCTTCGCAGTAGGTGGGCAGTATGTCGGCTCGCCTCTTAAATTTCTATGGGAGGCTTCAATGGCGAAACTGCATGTAGATCCTAAATATGTGAACGCTACCATTAACGAGCTAATTTGGGGGTCGTTTACTGAGCACTTAGGCCGATGCATTTATGGAGGGCTTTTCCAGCCCGATCACAAAACTGCGGATGAGAAAGGCCTGCGTCAGGATGTGATTGATGAAATTAACGAACTCGGGATAAGTCTAGTGCGCTATCCAGGCGGGAACTTTGTTTCAAACTACAACTGGAAGGACGGTATTGGACCAAAGGAAGATCGCCCGCGAAGGCTTGAGTTTGCCTGGGCAACCATCGAGCCCAATCAGTTTGGTATTGACGAGTTTATTGACTGGGCTCGAAAGGCAAACGTTGAGCCTATGATCGCCGTAAATCTTGGTACGGGCACTCCCAAGGAAGCGGCGGAACTTGTCGAGTACTGCAACCATCCGGGTGGGACGTACTGGAGCGATCTTCGGCGAAAGAACGGCCATGAGGAGCCATACGGCATCAAGTACTGGTGTCTTGGGAATGAAATGGAGGGAGATTGGCAAGCCGGGCATCTTAGCGCTGAGAACTATGCGGACAAGGCGCTCGAAGCTGCGAAGATGATGAGATGGGTTGACCGAGACATTAAGCTCGTCGCCTGCGGTAGTTCCTACCATGTACTTCCTGAATACCTGGAGTGGGATAGGATTGTTCTGAATAAGCTTTATTCGCAAATTGACTATCTTTCCACTCATTTTTATGCCTCGCGTGGAGGGAGCGAGGCTTCTGAATTTATCTACGCATGGCACGCTCTAGACGAGCATCTCAGTAATTCCGAGGCTGTTCTCGATTTCGTGAAGGGGAAGCGAGGCGAGACAAAAGACATTCCGGTATGTCTCGACGAATGGAACGTCTGGAACTTCTCTGATCTCAAGATTGATGGACCAGATGATCTGCTTGGTGCTACAGAGTTGGAGGTTACATCAGCGGAAAGGTGGGAGGAAGCCCCGCCTATTCTGCAGGAAAAATACACGCTTCTAGATGCATTGACGTTTGCAGGTTTAGGGATGACCCTGATCAACCATGCAGACCGCGTAGAGATTGCATGTCTAGCCCAGTTGGTAAATGCTATCGCTCCAATTACTACGAGCGAGGAGGGTGGAATCCTACGGCAAGCGATCTGGTATCCGCTCCGTGAGTTTACGCAGCGTGGACGCGGAGAGGTGCTGGATTACAGGCTGGAATGTACGAAAGTTACGGTCAATGAACGGGAAATTCCAACTGTGTATGCAGCAGTAGTGCGAAATCCGGAGACTCGCGAATTGACTATCTTCGTATTGAACGCAAATCTTGACGAATCTGTTCCGCTTGAAATACAAGTAAGTGGGCACGATTTCAAGATTACGGGCGTGCGTAGGCTAGAAGGCGAAAAGCTAAATAGTGTTAATACGTTTGAGAATCCAAACGAAATCTCTATGAAGGAAATGGGCTCTCGCGATCAATCTGGTGTGGATTTGCCGCCGGCGTCCTTCTCGGTTGTAACTGTGGGGGTAGCAGAATGAGCGAGACCAAACCAGGCCCAGAAGCGAAAATATACGGTTTCAAGGGTGAGATTAAAACTTGGAACCGGATAGCATACGGCGCTGGCGATATGGCTGTCAATATTACCTGGGCCGCGCTGGGAATGTTTATTGTATTCTTCTATACCGATGTAGCTTTCATTCCCGCGACGGCTGTTGGAACTCTGATGCTACTCGGCAGGGTTTTTGATGGCATTACAGATGTAATTGTGGGAGCTCTGGTAGATAAAACCGATACCAGGTGGGGGAAAGCAAGGCCTTGGGTCTTGTTCGGCGCGATCCCGTTTGCAGCGTTTTCCACCTTACTCTTCGCAGTTCCGAATACGTCTGTTTCGGGGAAACTGCTATATGCGTATGTAACTTATCTCCTGATGACTCTTGCATTCACTGCGGTCTGTATTCCATATGGAACCATTAATACACTGATGACGCGTGACATCAACGAAAGAGCAAAATTGAACGTTTACAGAATGTTCATGGCTCAAATCGGGTTCTTGCTAGTAACTACTGTCACTCTGCCGCTGGTGAAGCGGCTGGGGAACGATCAGCGTGCGTGGGTTATTGCGTTTGCTATATTGACGAGTTTATCTGTCATTCTATTCTGGTTCACAGTCGCCGGCACCCGGGAAATCAGAGCGGCTCGAGACGAAGGGCAAGAGAACTTACCCCTTAAAACTAGACTGAAAGCAATGTTCGCTAATAAGTACTGGATTTTAGCGACAGTTTTCTTCCTTGTGTTTAGTGTGGGTTACGCGTTAAATCAATCTGCTTTGGTTTACTACTGTAAGTGGATATTGGGGAATGAACAACTCGTGTCTGTACTCACGTGGGCATTCCTGGTTCCGGTTATGGTTGGATTTCTATTTTTGCCGCAACTTATTAGGCGTTACGGTAAAACGAAGCTAATGATGGTGGGGGTCGTCATTTCATTGATAGGTCTTATCGTGATGGCGGTTGCCCCTGCGAGCTTCACTGTTGCCGTGACCGCTCAGATTCTCAAGGGGTTGGGGCAAGTCCCACTACTGGGGATTGTGTGGGCTCTTTTCCCGGACACGATCGAATACGGAGAATGGAAAACCGGTATTCGATCTGAAGGCTTGCTATACAGCTCGGGAAGTTTTGCGCAGAAGCTTGGTATTGGAATCGGAACCGCCCTGATGAGCTGGATCTTAGGCATGGGCGGATACGATGGGGCGGCTTCTGTACAGACCGATGGTGCTATAAGCGCGATTTTATGGTCGTTTATTTACATACCGATGATCATGTTTGTCCTACAGGCAGTAATCTTGTACTTCTACGATATTGACAAGAAGCTTCCAACAATTATGAAGGAGTTGAGCGAGAGGCAGTAACGCAATCCTATCCACATTTTCCGACTGTAGAATGGTGAAATGCTTTCGCCATTTAGTGTTTCTCCCGCAAGGAGTAACCAGGCTACGGATTTTAGTAACCACACCCCAACTGCCCGATTACGGTTAGTCGTGGCGCATGGAAACGGGGAATAGGGGAGCTCTTTAGCGAGCTAGGGATCTATGTTTATCAGCCCTGTTCGCATAGAGCTCCCCAAATTCGTCTTCTGCTCCGCAACCCGAGGTGCCATTCGGGGCTACCATTAGCACATCTAGGCGTTGCTGGGTCAGACCTTCTTACGGGCGGTGGACTGCCGTACTACAAGATTTGCAGGGATCGGTGTGACATCTGGGTCCTTTCCTTCTAACAAAGCGAGGGTGGCTTCGAGGACGCGATGACCGAGCTCCGTGAAGTCTTGAGTAATAGTGGTGAGGGCCGGGCTGTAGAATTCAGATTCAGGCACATTATCGAAACCGATCACGGAAATGTCCCCAGGCACATCAATGCCAGTGGCTAGAAAAGCCGCTAGTAGCCCGAGTGCCATTTGGTCATTAGCGGAAAAAACAGCGGTAGGACGGTCTTCCGGAGCGAGCGAAGAAATCCAAACGCCAGTATCGTAACCGGCGCGGGGACTCCAGTCACCTTCGATAATGCGCGGAGTAATGCTAGCAGTTTCGCATTCCGCAATTGCGGCTTTTCTACGCCACTGTGCGTCGGTCCAGTTATGCGGTCCGGCCAAAAGGAGAATATCAGTATGGCCCAGCTGAATGAGGTGGCGGATGGCTGTGCGGGCTCCGCTACCCTGGTCTACCGAAACACTTGGTAGATTAGGTACGGAATCCACGGGTGGCCCAACCATAATGATCGGCGTATCGGTGTCGAGATGACCGGCGTAGCGCGATAACGATTCGCGGGCGCCGATAACGATAATGGCCGCGACCGCTCCGTTCAAAAGATCGTCAATGGATGCGGCAAATTCTTCCTCTGCGGCTTCTCGAATCGACGCGATGAGAACCGCATATCCGTGAGATCTAGCTACTTCCGAAATAGTCGCGAGCGTACGAGAAGGTCCATACAAGAAAGAACCAACGGCAATAACGCCGATCGTTCTAGACTGCGCCGTAACTAAAGCTCGGGCAGCCAGATTAGGGCGGTAGCCAAGTTGTTCAATGGCAGCCTCGACCTTTTGTCGGGTGGTTGGGCGCACACCTTCAAAACCATTGATAACTCGGGAAACTGTCTGATGGGAGACTCCGGCAACCTTAGCAACTTCGGCCATGGAAGGCCGCCGGTGTTTCCGCATTTGTGTCTCCTACTGGATCTAGCCCTCAAGTTCCTGCTCCAGAAACCAAAGGAAATATTTGTTATGGAAGTACAGCATCTGGATAGTAGCTACATGTAACTACCCTTTGAAACTTACGATATTCCAGGTAGCTGTATGCCGTGAACCGGGCCCGAGCTGTACGAGTCCAATTTTACTATTGAACGCATTTGCCGGGCATGTCATTGCCTCAATAGCAATTCCGGTCCGATCGGGGAAGCCTGGCTTGCCAAGATCCGCCGTAAAAACTTGCACCCATGGTAATGCACTGACATCCCAGGACACCTGACAACCCTGACCATGTGGGTCTATGATGCGGGCGCTTGCGATGGCCGGTGCGTTGCGATCAGGGGTACCGGGCTTAGCTTTTGAACTATTTTCGAGTGCAGCTGCGGCCGTTTCCGAGCCGTTGGCAAACAGAGCGGTAAAGGCGTGGTCGATCTTGGAACCTCCTAGGGCTTTGCCAGCACGGAAATCAAAGGCTCCGCCAGCAAAACTTGCCGCATCATGCAGAGCCCGTGGCAAAAGCCGGTCCGGGGTAGTTTCTAGAACCTGGCTGGCTGGAAGTTCCAACTTCCAATCGTCTACCGTCCCCGTACCGCCGCGCACGTACGGATGTGTAGCAATTCCATAAGGAACAGCCTTGGTCCCAATATTGGTGGCCGTAACTTGCCACGTAAGGCCGGAAGTCGCATCGAGTGTGAAAGTTGCTAGTAGCTCCAAAGCGGAAGGATAAGCCTCTTGCGCGGAGACCACTGCCCGCCAGACCATATGGCTTTTCGCCGGATTCACAACCGCGCTGTTAGTTGGGGTACCAGTAGGAGAGGTGTCAGCAGGCGTTGCCGTAGCACCGCGATCGCCGCCCGGTTCTACGAATCCACGTAGCTCATAGTTACCACTAATCTCCATGAGTTCCCAGTTCAGCCAGCAAGCTAGGCCGTGGCTGGCGTTATTGCGTTCTGGTTCGTTGATTGCCGCCTGGTAGTGCTGGCCGGCAAATTCGTAGCGGCCGGCATCGATACGGTTTGGCCACGGGGCCAAGATGGCGCCATGAAAAGCGGGCGGCACTAAATCAAGCGGCACGGGCACAATCAAATCCCGTTCCCCATAGCAAAGCTCGCGCAAAGTGGCGCCTACGCTCCCAACCGTGGTTTTATACTCCCCAGCAAAAATCGTGGCCGCACTCCCGCCGGCAGGTATACCAACCGAGGCTTGCCGCATAGGGCCGGCAACGGCCGGCGAAATGAAACCGGCTGAATCGTGCGCTGTACGCTCCGTAGTGGCCGAATTACCAGCGTCCACAACGGCTGGATTGCCTCCTCCGGACGCGGAATTACGAGAACCGGCGTGCGGCGTCGGACCTTGAATGTGCATGGAGCCTCCTGGCGCTGATTTGGGCACAAATGTGCCTCCATTCTTTCACGCGAAGCACCATGAGTGTGTAGCAAGAGCGAGTTGCCTATGCCTCGAAACCATATGCTCCTAAATGCTGTCTCACCGCAGCTCGCCCGGCACAGCTCGGTGTAGAAGATGGCCGTTTGGTTGGAGTGAAAGCTTTGGGCCACTACGGCAGGAAAACCTGAGGTAATTCCAAGGGCAGCTTTCGCGAAATCTCCGCGCCGTAAAACCGGTTTTCGTGGTGCTCAAAATCTATTCTAGTGTTAGCGCTGCGCAAATCGGACGGAAATGAGCGCTTGCATTTTTCTAGATCCTGGTGCATCATCGGTTAAAACCGAGGTGTGAGCGCTAACAAACAGGCGGGTGTGCGGGATTAAAAATCCTGCATAGTGCCCCGCCAGCCGCGATTTCTAATCGAATCGCTGGTAAGCGCAGTTTCACGTGGCCTGCCGCCAGGCAATAACCACGCCAAGAGGGGTGTATGCGCAACGGTCTATTGCGCCGGCCCTGGATTTTAGAACGCGGGAACTCGAAGGGGAGTTTCAGGGAGTTTCAATGGTGAAAGAAATACAAAGGCCTGGCCCGGCCGCAGAAATTAGCGCCGGGCAAGCCTCGCTGGGAATCGAATTTGGTTCCACCCGAATTAAAGCCTGCATTGTAAGCCAAAGTGGCACGCCACTGGCCACCGGTGCCCATGAATGGGAAAACGAAATAGTTGACGGGCACTGGAGTTACCCGTTAGCCAGCGTACAAACCGGTATGCAAGCTGCATATGCGGATCTATTGGCCAGTTGTGAGGAACGTTATGGGGTGGCCCCGCGAAGTTTTGCCGGGATCGGTGTTTCGGCGATGATGCACGGCTATCTTGCTTTCGACGCTGCCGGCGAACTGCTGGTGCCTTTCCGTACTTGGCGCGATACAACGACGGCGCAGGCCGCGGCAGCGCTGACCGAAAGATTCGGGGTGAATATCCCGATGCGGTGGTCGGTGGCACATCTCTATCAAGCAATGTTGGACGGTGAAGAACACGTTTCCCGCATTGACTTCCTAACCACATTGGCCGGTTACGTGCACTGGCAACTCACGGGCCGCAAGGTACTCGGGGTGGGAGACGCTTCCGGAATGTTTCCGATCGCGGCAAACGGCGCCGGCTACGATCCAAAGCTATTAGCAAGCTTCCAGGAGCTGATAACAGACCTTGCTGGTAGCGCGCCGGTAACAGTGCCACGCAAGCCCCTGGGCGAGTTACTTCCGCAAGTTCTGTTGGCTGGGGAGGAAGCCGGCCGGCTTACTGCCTCAGGAGCTGCCTTCCTGGATCCGAGTGGCACTTTGGAGCCGGGGGTGTTATGTGCACCGCCGGAAGGCGATGCGGGTACCGGGATGGTGGTAACAAATGCGGTACGGCCACGTACTGGCAATGTTTCGGTAGGTACTTCGATTTTCCTCATGGCCGTACTGGAACGTCCCTTGCGTCAGGTTCACCGCGAAATCGACCCGGTCACCACGCCTACTGGAGAACCGGTAGCAATGGTGCATTGTAATAACGGTGCCGATGAGTTGGCAATGTGGATGGATCTTTTCCGAGAAGTAGGTGAGGCCCTCGGTGGAGAGATAGCAGATCCTGACGCCGTCTACCGGCGTATCTTGCCACTCGCGTTGGAGGGTGCACCTGATGGGGGCGGGTTGCTTGCCTTCAACAATATCTCGGGCGAGCCAGTAACTGGTTTGGAATCGGGCCGCCCGGGTGTACTCCGCGCTCCCGGATGCGTGTTTACCTTACCGAATTTCATGCGCTCGCAAGTGTTTTCGACTTTTGCCGCACTGGCGCTGGGTTTAGAAGTGTTGGCTACGGAAGACGTGGAGTTAGATGTGCTTTCCGCCCATGGCGGGGTGTTTAGAACGCCCGGAGTAGCGCAAAGGCTTCTCGCGGCGGCGGCCGATACTCCGATCACGGTTGCTGAAGGTGCCGCCGAAGGCGGGGCCTGGGGTATGGCCATTTTGGCTGCCTTTGCCGCCCGGGAAAATGCGACAGTGCGGGGCAGTACCTCTGCGCTTGGTGCAGATCCGGGGCAGAGCGATGCCGGCCAACGTTTGCAAGAGTTCCTTTCTGGGACGGTATTTGCGGCCTCTTCGGCCACGACGATTACTCCCTCTGCCACTGATCGGGAAGGTTTCGCGCAGTTTTTGGAGACCTATCGGCAGGCTTTGCCGGTGCAAGAAGCCGCGGTTAACGCAATCGCGGAACGGGTAATAGCAGCCTAGATGTGGAGGAATTGAATATGAGCGCGAAGGCGCAAGGGTATACCGCGAGCAAAAGCCTTACCGCATTTTCGCCCGCGGTACAAGAAAAAGTTGCAGTGGCCCGCCAGCAGGTGGCAGAACTTCACGGGGAACTTACTCGATATGACCTAGTGGTGTGGACGGCAGGGAATGTTTCGCAGAGGGTCGTCGTCGGGAGCGAACCGAGTTCCGCGGATTTACTGGTAATCAAACCTTCCGGGGTGCGGTATCACGAACTTGCGGCAAGCAATATGGTGGTGTGCGATTTATATGGGCAGTTGGTGGATGGCCAATACGCACCCTCGTCGGACACCGCGGCGCACGCGTACGTATACCGGCATATGCCGGAAGTAGGCGGGGTCGTACACACGCACTCCACTTATGCCACGGCGTGGGCGGCGCGCGGGGAGGAGATTCCCTGTGTGCTCACCATGATGGCTGATGAGTTTGGTGGGTCCATTCCGGTGGGGCCGTTTGCGGTGATTGGTGACGATTCGATTGGGCGGGGAATTGTGCAGACGTTACGCGATTCGCGTTCGCCGGCGGTGCTGATGCAAAACCACGGGCCGTTTACCATTGGCGCGGATGCGACGGCGGCGGTGAAAGCGGCGGCCATGGTGGAAGAAGTGGCACGCACTGTGCATATAGCCCGCCAAGGTGGGGAACTGATCCCGATCGACTCCGAAAAAATTACACAACTCTATAACCGATACCAAAATGTCTACGGGCAATAGTAGGGAGACGGTAGCTATGCGGGTAGCTGTGCAGTGCGAGGCTACCTGCCATCTTTACCCGGACAAAACTTCCAAGGGAAAACCTGCTGGTATGCAGGGTGTACACGCAACTAACTCTGTAGCAAATCCTAAAACCTACTAAAAACCCGCACCGAAACTAACAACAAAAGGAGCGAAAAATGCGCAACCCATTTGCGGAGAAGGAAATTTGGTTCCTCACCGGATCCCAGTTTCTTTACGGACCGGAAACCTTAGAAGAAGTGGCGGCGCAATCGCAGACGATCGCCCGCACCTTAGACGAATCTTCACACACCCCGATCCGTATAGTGTGGAAGCCGGTACTTACTACTTCCGAGGCGATTTTGCGGACCATGCTAGAAGCTGGCACGAATGAGAAAGTGGTGGGCGTGATTGCATGGATGCATACATTCAGCCCAGCGAAGATGTGGATCCGCGGCTTGGAATCTTTGCGTAAACCGCTATTGCATCTGCATACCCAGATTGATGAAAAGATGCCCTGGGAACGCATGGATATGGACTTCATGAACCTCAACCAAGCAGCGCATGGAGACCGAGAATTTGCATATATCTTGACCCGCATGGGCGTGCGACGCAGCACTGTAGTGGGTCACTACACGCATGAAAAAGTGCAGCGCGAAGTGGGCGTGTGGATGCGCGCCGCAGCCGGTTGGGATGCAGCCCAGAACATGAATCTGGTACGTTTTGGCGACAATATGCGTAATGTTGCCGTGACGGAAGGTGATAAAACCGAGGCCGAAATTCGCTTGGGTGTTTCCGTTAATACTTGGGGTGTAAATGACCTGGTTGAGGCCGTGAGCAGGGTGGACGACGCCGCAGCGGAAGCGCTGTGTGCCGAGTACGAAGAACTGTACGAGGTGCAACCGGAATTGCGGCGAGGTGGGGAACGGCATGATTCTCTGGTTTACGGTGCCAAACTCGAGATCGCAATGCGTGGCTTCTTGGAAGCTCACGATGCCGGTGCCTTCACGGATACTTTCGAAGATCTCGGCGCCTTACGCCAGCTTCCGGGGTTGGCAGTGCAAAGGCTCATGGCCGATGGGTATGGCTTTGGGGCGGAAGGTGATTGGAAGACGGCTGTACTGATCCGCATTGCCAAGATTATGGGTTACGGCCTGCCCGGTGGAGCTTCCTTGATGGAAGACTATTCCTACAATTTGGTGCCCGGGGAAGAAAAGATCCTCGGCGCGCACATGCTGGAAGTATGCCCGACCATTACGCAGGAAAAGCCGCGCCTGGAGATCCACGAGCTCGGAATCGGCGACCGGGAAGATCCGGTGCGTCTGGTATTTACCGCCACTCCAGCTGAAGGCGTGGTAGTGGCGATGAGCGATATGCGGGACCGTTTCCGGTTGGTTGCAAACAAAGTACAAGTGGTGGATCCGGATGAGCCGCTTCCGAATCTGCCCGTGGCACGGGCCGTGTGGCGCCCGCTTCCCAATTTTGAAACCTCGGTGAAGTGCTGGCTTTCCTCCGGCGCCGCCCACCACACGGTGCTCACCACCCAAGTGGGTATTGAAGCCTGGCGAGCCTTCGCAAATATTGCGGGGATCGAACTAGCAGAGATTGATGAAAACACCGAAGTGAAGCAATACCAGGATGCCCTGCGGTGGAACCAGGTGTACTACCGGATTGAACAGGGATTTTAGCCGATTGGTGAGCGCGGCTACCCGCACCGCTAGTAGGTTATAAATACAACGCAACCGGCCAGTTTCGCTGTCATTGGAAACAATGACGCCGAAACTGGCCGGTTTGCTGTGGTAGGTAAGCCAATTTGTTTTGCTACCTCAAGGGGCCCTGCGCGCTAACCCGCGCGTCCGGATTTGTGATTTGTTGCGTTTCCACAACCTCGTTCAATCAGTCAATTGATTCGCGTAGTCTTTTCGGGTACGCTCGAGCCATAACGGTCAGAGTTCTTAGATTCTGCGTGTCCCGAAGGTCTGCGTGCGCGGTTGCGAGGTCGGATTGTAGGCGCGGTTTGCAGTCGCGTTTGGGGAAACATGACTTGTAGGTCCGTTTGTGCAGTCATGTTTTTCCGTGCGGGGTTTGCAGGCCTGCCGAGCCGGGTTTGCAAACCGGGGTCGCCTGCTTGGTTTGTACACTCAGCTTGCGAGCGCTATTCGCAAGCGTGCCACGCGGTAGATTTTCGAGAGTCTGGGAACTCGCGTTGCGTTAGAGCACTCCGGGTATTGGCACCGGGCACGGGGATCCGGTGCCAATACCCGGTATGCAAAAGCTGGATTGTAACCATACAAAACAGATAACCGCGGCCGGGGCTCCAAAACACGTGGGGCCCCTCGCCAGCTTTCTGCCTTCCAGCAACTCGTACCACTTTTCGCACCACTTTCTAGTCCACGATCGCCCCACTTACCAGTAGAAAATCGACGACGAGGATTCCATGCACAATGATTACCTCGCGGCATCGCCGCACGCTGCGCTGCCCACTGGGCCGCAGAATTCGCCGCACACTTTTTCATCAAGCTCATTTTCACCAAGCTCACCCCCACCCACCACACCATGGGACGGTTTGGCAGACTCTTTCTTGGCACGCCTGGAAGCCCGCGAACGCGACCATTTACTCGAATCGCTGGCAAACCTGCAGATTATCCAAGGCGGGGAAAGCGTGCTCGATATTTGTTGCGGCCCCGGCTGGCATCTCAAACAGCTCGCCGGCGGTAAAAATTCCACGCGCAACGAACGTTTCCCGCAGGAGCCGATTTCTCGCGGGGTAGGGATAGATTCCTCCGCGCAAATGATTGCCCTCGCTCGCCGTGACTGCCCGCCCAACCTCGAGTTCATTCACCAAGACTGGGCCGCGCCCCAGGTTTCAAGTGCCGATGCAGCTTCTCAAAGTGCCGATGCAGATTCTCAAAGTGAGGATGCCGGGGCATATAGTGCCGGGGCGCAAAGTGAGGATGCCGGGGCGCTGGGCGCGAGGAAGTTCGACGTCGTAATCGCTAACCGGTGCCCGGCCATCCAAAGTAGTGACGACGCCGTTCGCATGGAAGCGCTCTCCACCCGCTGGTGCGTGTACGCCACTCCCATATACAAGCATGTGGATATCTTGGAAACGATATTGGAACACCTGCCTACCCCGGTTCCACAAGATACCTCCGCGGGGCAGGCACGATTCGCCCAGGTAGTGGGCGATCTCTTGGCGCGCGGCCGGCGCCCCCAACTGACTTACTGGCACGATGTTTCCACGCGCCACCACACGCGGGAAGAAATCAAACGCGAACTGGCTATGCACGCCAAACAGTACGGCCCGGGCTTTAATGCCGCGATTGATGCCGCATTTAGCCCTACCGAAACCGTAGAAATTCACCACGAAATGCGCTTCGCACTCGCGGCCTGGCGGGTTGATGGCAAAGCAGCCACCGCGCACCTAATGGAGGAATAAAAGACGCACGTAACGAGGCGCACCTAACGGAGGACTAAAGAAATGAAACGAAAAACCTGGAATGGTCTACTTGCACTGTTGTGCGGGCTAGCGCTCGCAATAACCGGCTGTGGACAATCCACAAACGATACCGCGGGTACGGCCACAAATGGTGCGGAATCCGCGCAAACAAGCGATTCGCAAACCGCGGAGAGCGGTACGCGCACCGTCGTCGACAATGTGGGACGCACGGTGGAAGTGCCAACAAAAGCTGAAAATATAGTTGCGGTTGGTTCCATGGGGCCGCGCATGATCTCCTACATGGAACTTGTGGATAACTTAGTGGGCTCCGAAGACTGCGATCAGGAAGGAGCCAAAGCGCTTCGCGACTATTCCGTGGTCTACCACGAAAAATTGGGCGCCCTACCGTCAATTGGCAAGGGCGGCGGCAGCGGAGTGAATAATGCTTACGCCGAACCAATTATTGAGCTACAACCGGATGTTATTTTTGCGGGTTTCGATAAGGAAGCCGCTGACGAATTGCAAAGGCAAACCGGTATCCCGGTAGTGAGTATCCGCTACAAGACGGTCGGATTCTTTGAAGATACTGCATTTGAAGATTCTTTGCGCCTAATCGGGGAGATCACGGATCGGGAAGAACGGGCGGAAGAAATCGCCGATTATATTGCGGAAATCAAAGCAGACCTTGCCGGCCGCGTAAAAGATGTACCGGAAGAAAAGAAAAAGCGGGCCTATACGGGTGCCGTAACCTGGAGCGGCCAACACGGATTTGCCTACACCTATCTTGATTTCCCGCCCTTCAATGCCGTCCAAGCAAATAATGTGGCCGATGTACTCAAAGAACAAGAAGAGTACAAGCAAGGTGCGATGGGCGTGGAACTCGATTGGGAGCAAATCCCAGAATGGGATCCGGAAGTTATTTTCCTGGATCCGGGGAGTATGCACCTGGTGAACGAAGAATACAGCGCGCGCCCAGAATACTTTGAATCCTTGCGAGCCGTACAAAACGACGAGGTTTACACCATGCCCTCCAGTAACCACATGGGGCCAAATGTTACCTACCACCTGATCAATGCTTATCATGCGGGCAAGGTGCTTTACCCCGAACAGTTCGCGGACGTAGAGCTAGCCGAAAAGGCCGGCGAAATTATGGAGAAAATGCTCGGCCAAGATTTCTTCACCGAAATGCAAGAAGCCGGGCTTACCTACGGCAAACTGAAGATCGGTGCATAAAATGGCGCCGGAAAACCAGCCCGCCGCACAGCCTGGTGCCGCGCGGCGCCGCTCCGGGCGCAAACACCACCCAGAAGATTGGTGTAAGCCCGCGGAAAACCGGGCACCAGCTTGCGGCGGCGCTGCGCCCACCGAAGCGGCCGAACTTGCCCACGCCGTGCAAGTAGCAGAAGCGGCACAGAATCCTGCCGCGCGGGTAGCAACCCGTTCCGAAGCAGTTTCGCCCGCCGCCCACCCGCACGCCGATATTCGCCGCTATTTTGCCCGCAAAGTGGTAGTGCTAATCGGCATGGCCATAGCGGTCTTATTAGCGGCCGGCCTCGTGCTCAAGGCGGGCTCTTCGGGCTTGAGCATCGCCGAAATTTGGGAGGGGATAACCAACCGAGATAGTGGCCGCGAAGCCACGATTATGTGGAACCTGCGTTTACCGCGCACGGCCTTGGCGATCGTCGTCGGCGCCTCTTTGGCAGTTGCCGGAGTGATCATGCAGAGCGTGCTCCGCAATCCGCTGGCCTCCGCTTCCACCCTGGGTGTTTCCCAGGGGGCCGGGTTTGGCGCAGCGGTAGCAATCATCTACTTCGGAGCCGGCAGTCAGATTAATTCGCCAAGCGGCGCCGCGGTTTCCGTGGGTAATTCCTACGTGGTGGCCACTTTCGCCTTTCTGGGCGGGATTGGCACCACGGCGATCATCCTCGCCATTTCGCGAATGCGCCGCGTTTCGCCCACCGCCATGGTCTTAGCGGGCGTGGCCCTGAGCGCGGTTTTCAACGCCGGCACCTCCCTGGTGCAATATTTTGCCGACGAAGTACAGGTAGCCTCCGTGGTCTACTGGACTTTCGGGAGCCTAGGCCGGGCCAGTTGGAACCAAATCGGGCTCATCGCCGCCCTGCTCGCCGCAGCACTCATATTCTTTATGGCAAACATGTGGAATTACAACGCGCTAGAAAGCGGAACCGCCACCGCGAAAAGCCTCGGCGTAAATGTTGACGTACTCATCCCCGTAAGCCTGGCGATTTGTGCGCTCATTTCTGCAATCTCCGTGGCATTTTGCGGAGTGATCGGGTTTATTGGGCTGATTGCGCCGCATATGATGCGCCGCCTGGTAGGTAACGATTTCCGTTTCCTCATCCCGGCGACGGCGCTATGCGGGGCCGCCTTACTCTTGCTGGCCGATGTAGCTTCGCGCACGCTGATCGCTCCTACGGTTTTGCCAATCGGCGCGATTACTTCAATTGTGGGCGCCCCGATTTTCCTGTATCTGCTGCTACGGCGAGGTTTCAACGAATGACGAACGTAATGATCGAAGCTGAAAATATTCGTTTTGCCTACGGCCGCCACCAAGTATTACGCGGAGTTTCACTAAGCGCCGGAAGTGGGGAATGCGTGGCCGTGCTCGGGCCAAACGGCGCCGGTAAAAGCACTTTCGTAACCTGCCTGAACGGCCTGCGCACGCCCGCACCCGGCAGCGGTAAAATCCGGATCGCCGGGAAAGACGTAGCCGCGCTCAACCGCGCCGAAATCGCCCGCACCATTGCCTACGTAGCGCAAGACACCCCAATCTCCCGGATGACGGTATACGACTGGGTAATGCTCGGCCGCAAACCATACATTCGCTGGGCCGTATCCGAAAAAGATACACAACTATGCCTAGACATGATCGACCGAGTGGGAATGACCGCTATGCGCCTACGCCGCTTGGCCGAACTCTCCGGCGGCGAGAGACAAAAAGTATTATTGGCCCGCGCGCTCGTACAAGAACCAAAAGTGCTCATCCTGGACGAACCCACCAGCAATCTCGACCCCAAAAACCAATACGAAATGATGGGATTGGTACGCCGGCTCGCCCAAGAGCGGGGGTTTACGGCCGTCGTCGTACTACATGATTTGAACCTCGCGCTACGTTACTGCAACCGGTTTCTGTTTTTGCGCGAAGGGCGCGAGTTCGCTTACGTGGACGCGGCCGGCGTGACCGGGAAAATCATTTCCACCGTGTATGACGTGCAGGCACGCATACTTTTCGACGACGCCGCCACCCCCGCCGGCGGCGAACCACGCCGCCTCGTGAGTATTGACGAAGTGACGCAACCGTAGCGGCCCCTCCTAACAGTTCCGCAGTCTTTTCTGAACGGAGGCGAGCAAGTGACCTGAGCTTAGACGAGCAAGTGACTAAGCTGTACTTCGCCGGGAGTTGTGCGGCGTCGGGATGTGACATCATGGAGCTCATGACAAAGCAACCCGATGCCGCACCGGGTTTTAACCCGGCGCAAAACGCGGAACCGGAACCTCACGGCTACGAGGAACCGCAACCTGAAGAGCCGCTTGTTTAAGACCGCGTGGAAGCACGGATCAGGCGCGGCGGTGCAGTGGATTTACGGACCACGAGCTGCGGCATAAGGGTGCGATGTTCTATTTTTTCCTCCGCAGTGAGGAGCATATCTGCGGCTTCGTAGCCAAGCTTCTCCGTATCTTGGCGGACGGTGGTGAGTGGGATCGAAGTCTGCGCGGCGATAGGAATATCGTCGAAACCCACGAGTGAAACCTGTTCCGGGATACGCACTCCGGCGTCGCGCAGGGCCGTCATAGCGCCGAAAGCTATCTGATCGCTAGCACAGAAGAAAGCTGTGGGGAAATTTGCTGGTAACTGCGCGAAACCGTCCGCGGAGCTGGGCGTAGAAGCGTCCCAGAAGGGAAGCAAGCCGCATTTTTTGAGCAGATCTTGCACAGCCACGCGGGCTTCAGCGGCGTCGAACCGGGGAATCTCCAGATGCGAAAGTCTCACTTGTCTACTTTGGGAACTCCGTGAATGCCCGGAAGATTCGATTGCGGATAAAGCGCCACTGAGCCGGTCACGGGTTTGCCGCAAAGACTTCGGTCCTGAAATAAACAGGATATTGCGATGCTCAAGCTCAACCAAATGCTCGACCGCAAGGTATGCACCCTGAAAGTCATCTACCGCAATAGAAGGGATTTCGGGATTCTTCAGACGCGAATCTAGGAGCAAAACAGGGATGCCAGAATCGCGCAGCGAGCGTATATGATCCGTCATAGAACTCGTGGGCGTGAGAATAATACCGCGCGGCTTATAAGTGGCAAATGTTTTGAGAACTTCCTGCTCGCGCCGGGAATCCTCCCCAGTAGAAGAGACAGCTACCAGAAGCCTCTCGGGGGACAAACGGTTTTCGATGCCAGCAACCACGCCAGAGAAGAAGGGGTTTGTAATATCAAGTACGATCACTCCGACCATATTTCCAACCCCGCGGCGCAATGATTGCGCCGCCACATTAGGCTGATAGTGCAGATCCGCCATCGCCTCTTCCACGCGTTGGGCGAGTTCCGGATCTACCGACTCGCGCTTATTTATCACGTTTGAAACGGTGCCCACGGAAACCCCGGCTAGCTTCGCAACATCTTTGATACGTGGTTTGTTAATACTGGGCCCACGGCGTTTACGTGTTTTTCCGGAACTCATATTCTCCCCAATCACGCGCAACCAGCTGTGGCGCGGAGGCTAAACCGCGGCTTGCACGGAATGTACCGCGCCAATTCGAGGCGCGATTGATAAATCCGCACCCGTGCAGGTCACGTCTAGATGTTCTGCTAATCCAATAATTCTAGCCTTGACAGTTCTTGATCGCGGCTCCTATAGTTCAAATGAATCGATTCACGTGAAACGATTCATCGGGCAGGAAAATCTAAGAGGTGAATGCCATGGGCAAAGATGCCGTGGAAAAACGCGCCCGCCAGATTCTTGATAGTACATCTCAAAAATCTTCGCACCGCCGGTGTTTCCTTTTGCGAGTGAAACCGGAGCGTTTGGATGAATACCTAGATGTCCATCAGGCAGTGTGGGCGGAAATGCGCCAGGCCCTCACGGAGGCGGGATGGCGGAATTATTCGCTATTCGTGCAGGTAGAAACAGGCATGGTAGTGGGATATTACGAAGCTGAAGACGTAGCTGAGGCAGACCGCGCGATGGCGGCAAAGGAAGTTAACACGCGCTGGCAGGCAGAAATGGCGCAGTACTTTGTGCAACCCAATGGCGGTACCAACAAAGTACTGCCCCAATATTTCTATCTTCCCTAACTGGCAATCACTAAGAAAAAGATAAGGGAGGCGATGGTGTCTCTAACTAAGAAGAAACCGCTTCGTGGGTGGAAAGCTACCGCCGCGGTTTCAATGTCAAACTACATTGATTCGGGATCGATTATTGCGATCGCGACCTCGCTAGGTTTCTGGCAGGCCGCGTATTTTCCGGGAGATGATGGAACAATTGCGGGCTGGCTCGCGGCAGTAAGTTCCAACGCCTTCGGGGCAGCCGTAGGTGCCCTGATTGGCGGACCCCTATGCGATAAATATGGTCGGAAGGTGATTTACACCTGGGATTTACTTATTTATGCCCTAGGTGGCTTGATTATTACTTTCGCGAGTAACCTTGGCATGCTTTTTGCTGGGTTCATCATTATTGGCTTGGCTGTAGGCGCATCAGTGCCGGCCGGTTGGACATATGTAGCCGAGTTCGCGCCCACGGGGCAACGCGGGCGGCATATTGGCGCTACTCAGCTGGCTTGGTCGGTGGGGCCGTTTATCGGCTTTGGCTTGGCTGCGGCCTTGGCCCCGCTGGGGCTGCTAGGAAGCCGGATTATCTTCGCGCATCTCGTAGTAATTGCGCTAATTACTTGGTATATCCGGCAGGGGCTCGAGGAATCTGCAGCTTGGCAGAAGTCTAAGGGTGGTGAGGAAGCCAAATCACCATCGGTATTCCGCTCTATGCGCCTGCTTTTCTCGCACCGAGCTAATGTTACGGCGCTGCTTTTCCTCGCAGTCATCTATACCTGCTGGAACCAAGCAGCATCACAGAATGGTATTTTCCTGCCCACTATTTTGAACTCGATGGGCTATAACACTATCCAGGCGGACCTCTTCTCTATGCTCAGCTGGGGAGTAGTGGTTATATCTACGGGAATCTTTATGCTCCTGGTGGATCGAATTCCTTACCGTATCCACTACTTCATTGGTGGAATTTTGGCGATTATCGCCTGGATCGGGCTCGTATTCGGCCCTTCGGATCAAGGCTGGGTAGCCTTCTTCTACGCGATCGTATGGGGCCTTTCCGCTGGCCCCTCGGCACAAGCTTTCTACGCAGTATGGTCCCCAGAACTCTTTGCCACGCCTTACCGGGCCGGCGCACAGGGGATCGTGTTCTTCTTGGTCCGGCTCGCTTCCGGACTGATTTCCTTGATCTTCCCGGTCATTCTTCTCAAGCCGAATGGTCTCATGATCAATGGCCTCATTCTTATTGGTTTCCTCTTGGTCTCCTTGCTTGTCGGCACAATTGGCGCCCCGAAGACGCAAGGCAAGCCGCTCCGCCAGATCGAAATTGAGCGCTACGGCCACGTTGTATCTGAAGAACTGCTACAGCACGAGGAAACCGAGCTACCGGCATCAGCAGGAGCCAAAGAAGGTTCCGCGTCCGGGCAAGAAAAATAAGGCCGGAAGGCCAGAAAGGTTAGATAAAAATGGTGGCATTGCGAGATCTGAGCGCCGAACAACGGCGTCTCCTAGATGAACAAACAATTGAATTGCCGAGCTGGGCGTTTGGAAACTCGGGAACGCGATTCAAAGTCTATGGCACCCCGGGAACGCCGCGTGATCCGTACGAAAAAATTGCGGATGCGGCGCAGGTGCACAAGTACACGGGCATCACTCCCCGGGTATCCCTGCATATTCCGTGGGATTTGGTTGATGATTACGAAGATCTCCAAAACTATGCAAAAGAGCAGGGAGTGTCAATCGGCACCATCAACTCGAATGTTTTCCAAGACGACGCCTACAAATTTGGATCCCTCACCAACAGTGACGAAAGTGTACGGCAAAAGGCGGTAGACGCGCATCGTAAGTGCATCGACGTCATGAATAAAACGGGTTCTTCCACCTTGAAGATTTGGTTGGGAGATGGCACGAATTACCCGGGCCAAGATTCGATGCGGCGCCGGCAAGATACACTCGCGCGGTCCCTGGAAGAAATTTACGCGGATCTTTCTGACTCCCAGTATCTGTTACTCGAATACAAGTTCTTTGAACCGGCCTTCTACCACACGGACGTACCGGATTGGGGAACCGCGTTAGTACAGGTGCAGGCTTTAGGTGAACGCGCCGTGGTCTGCCTTGATACCGGGCATCATGCACCGAACACCAATGTGGAGTTCATTGTGATGCAACTTTTGCGGGCGGGACGTTTGGGCGCCTTTGATTTCAATTCGCGTTTCTATGCCGACGACGATCTCATAGTCGGTTTGGCAGATCCGTTCCAGCTCTTCCGGATTATGCACGAAATCGTCAGCCAAGGTGCTTTGGATAAGGATTCAGGCGTCAACTTCATGCTCGACCAGTGCCATAACGTCGAGGAGAAAATCCCGGGTGAGATCCTTTCGGCTCTCACTGTGCAGGAGATGTCCGCGAAAGCTTTGCTGGTGGATCACAAGTTGCTCCGCCAGAAGCAAGCGGAACACGACGTGTTGGGTGCTAACCAGGTACTCATGGATGCTTTCTACACGGATGTGCGGCCCATGCTCGCGCAGTGGCGGGAAGAGCGCGGGCTGAACCCCGATCCAATGCGTGCTTTCCAAGAGTCCGGGTATCTGGAGAAGATCGCGCAAGAACGCGTTGGTGGCACCCAGGCCAGCTGGGGAGCCTAAAGCACCGCAAAAGCGCGAAGAAATGGGGAGTGAAAGACTTATGACAACGTGGCGCGTGGCCGGAATTGATCTGGGCGCATCCAGTGGGCGCGTGATGGTAGGGGTTTATGACGGTACACGCATCCACCTGGAAGAATGCCATCGATTTCCGAACCGAGCCGTGCCCATGCGCGTACCGGAAACAGATAGCAACCGGGAAAATTACCAGGATGCGGATCCGCGGAGGGGTACGCAAGCCGTAAGTAATAACACCGAACTGTTTTGGGATGTGCTCTATCTGTGGGCGCAAGTGGGCCGCGGGCTTAAGCTTGCGGCCCAGGCGGGGCCCATTCATGCCGTGGGCATAGATACTTGGGGCGTGGATTACGGCAGGTTTGGGGCAGATTCCCGGTTATTGAGTTACCCCTACAGCTACCGTAGTGATCGCACGGAAGCTGCCGTGAAACAGGTACATGAGGCGCTTGACGAAGTAGCTTTGTATCGCGAAACTGGCACCCAATTCCAGCCGTTCAACACTATTTACCAGCTGGTAGCAGATACCGAACTGGCTACGGCAGATGCCTCCCAATGGGCGGCTTTGTTGCCAGATCTGTTGGCGTATTTGCTAACCGGTACGCGCGGCTGTGAAGTAACAAATGCTTCTACAACCGGGATGATAGATCCGCGGACGCGGAACTGGAACCAGCGAGTTGCTACGAAGGTACAAGAGCTGACCGGGAAGAACATCGGCCAATATTTTGGGGAACTGGTAGAGCCGGGCTCCATTATTGGGAATATTCCTGATGGGCTCGGTGGTGGCGAGAAGACCGGTTCGAAACAGGTACCGGTGGTGGCCGTGGCAAGCCACGATACAGCTTCCGCGGTAGCCGCAATCCCTGTCACACAGCGCTATGAGACCGGGGAAACCTTTGGATTTATCTCCAGCGGGACTTGGTCTTTGGTCGGATGCGAATTAGAAGAGCCGGTTTTGAGTGAAGCTTCCCGCGCTGCGAATTTCACCAATGAGTTGGGGGTTGATAAGACCGTCCGGTATCTCAAGAACATTATGGGCTTGTGGGTGGCACAAGAATGTGCCCGTGAATGGGAAGTTACCAATAACTGGGAGGAACTAACAGTCGAAGCTCGCCGGGCTCCTGCCGGGCGCACCATCCTCGATATGAGCGATCAGCGTCTGCTCGCCCCGGGCCCGATGGTGCGCAGGCTTGCGGCCATGGCCGAGGAAACCGGGCAACCAGTGCCGGTTACCCGCGGGGAGATTTTCCGTTGTGTATGTGAGTCCCTAGCGGCGTCGTACAAAGAAACGTTCCAGCAGGCAGAAAAGCTAACTGGAAAGAGAATAAGGGAGATCTACATCGTTGGTGGAGGTTCCAAGAATAGCTTCCTCAACCAACTCACCGCGGAAGTAACGGGAATACCCGTAATCGCCGGGCCTGCCGAAGCCACGGTGATGGGGAATATAGCGGTGCAACTACAGGCCATTGGAGCGCTGCCACCAGGCTCGGAAACGCGGCGGGATCTGATTGCCCGCTCGGTACCAACTATTCGTTACGAACCATAGTTTCGTAAAAGCGCAGGTCGGTTAATCACACCAAAGTGTGATCATGATGGACGATTATCCACGACGGCGGCATGGTCTCGTTGGCTGATTGTTCATGCGATAGGCGACACCGTTTACCGGCTAGAAAACCGACCGTCAGAAGGCTACGTGGTCACAAAACTAACTGATACCTACTACAACCGACACCTACTAAATAAACAAATAGAAAGCAATAGAAAATGACGTACACATCCACAACGAGTGAGATTTTGGAACAAATGGGGGCGGCTGGTGCACGGCTGGACCATTTGGCGGCAGTAGAAGCGGGTGCAGGAAACATATCGGTTGCCTGCAAGAAACAACCAGAAGGGGTGGAAGAAATATTTCCCGTAGTGGGCGAGTTGGAATTGCCGGTGGCAGTTCCAGAGCTGGCTGGCTGGACGGTGTTTGTTACCGGCTCGGGGTGCCGTTTGCGGGAGATTAAAGACCGCCCGAAGGAGATCGTTTCGGCGGTGATTCCGGATGCAACGGGCAGGCGCGCGGTGTGGCGCCGCGCTCCGCAAGCAACTTTCACCAAGCCGACCTCGGAATTCAATTCGCATTTGGGGGTACACGCAGATCAGGTTGCCCGCCGGAAAGTGGAGCATCATGTGCTGGTGCATGGGCAGCCGCCGTATTTAACACTTCTCTCTCACCTGCCGGAACTCTCGAATGACAAGGCATATAACGAGGCAATTTTCCGGTGGGAGGCGGAAACTATTATTCAGGTGCCGACGGGCGTAAAATTCTTGCCCTTTATGATCCCGGGCGGGGAAGAACTCGGGCAAGCGAATATTGCGGGGCTGCGGAAACATACTATGACCATCTGGGCCAAACACGGGCTTATGGTGCGTTCTGATATTTCCCCTATGGATGCGGTGGATAAGGTTGAGTATTTGGAAGCTGGGGCTACCTATTATTACCGGCACCGTTTGCTTGGTGAAAACGCCGGGGGAGGTTTGACGAAGGAGGAGCTACGCGGAGTGGTTACAGCCTTCAATATTGACACTACTTTAGTGTAGAACCCCGCCCGGCTGACGTTTTGAAGCTTCGGGTTGGCGCGGGACTTGGATCCGTAACGGTAGCATGTAGGCGCATAAACATAGTGGCGTCCTTCCGTAACCGATCCGGAGCTTAGGCGAGCAGGTGACGAAGCTGTACTTCGCCGGGAGTTGTGCGGCGTCGGGATGTGACATCATGGAGCTCATGACAAGGCAACCCGATGCCGCACCGGGTTTTAACCCGGCACAGAACGCGGAACCGCACGGCTACACGGAACCTCATGGCTACGCGGAACCGGAACCTCACCGTTCTGGCGGAACAAGAAACCTTCCCGAAGGTAGCGCGCCTGCCCCGAAGGGCGATGCTACTGAACGGGGAGACCTTCCTGAAGGCACCCCTTCACCAATGTGGGAGCGGATGGTGGCCGGCAAACTTTACAACGCCGATGATCCTTTTATGGCCCGGGTGCGCCAGCGGACCCTCGCGCATCAAGAACAGCTGAATCTGCTGAGCCCGCATCGCGAAGAGGAAGTGTATGCGCAAGCTTCGCAGTTGTTTGGGCATCTGCCGCGGTCTTCGCGGGTCTGCCCGCCTACCTACTGCGATTATGGGCAAAATACGAGTTTCGGGGAGAACTGTTTTGTGAACGTCGGCTCGGTGTTCCTGGACGTAGCTCCGATAACCATTGGGGATAACGTGATGATCGGCCCGCGGGTCACGCTTACAACGGCTTCTCATCCGATTCATCCGGCGATTCGTAACCGCGGGCTCGAATATGGTGCGCCGATCACCATCAAGAATGGGGTGTGGCTGGGTGCTTCGGTAACGGTAGGCCCGGGCGTGACGATCGGAGAGAACTCGATCATTGGCGCTGGCGCGGTAGTAATGCGCGACGTTCCGGCGAATGTAATTATGGTGGGAGTGCCGGCGCGCGTGCTCCGGCACATAGACGATTCTGATTACGAACAAGCCCTCGCCGACCTAGCCGCATATGAAGAAGAAGTGGGCCCGGTACCGGGCTGGCGCGAAGAAGCTAAAGAGCGGGGATATGATCTCGCGTAATCTCGCATAATCCCACACCGAAGGTCTCGGGACTCCCACCCTTCTTTCTTAGTACGATAGATAAGGTAACCAACCGGGAATGTTCCACCTCGCGATTGATTGTGTTAACAAGCGGTAAGCTTGTATGTAGTCCTGCGGCCGCCGCGGGGCACCTGCCGGTTTACGTGCGCGGAAATTCCTAGGGTAGCTTCAGGGAGATAAGAAGGAATACGGTGGCATCGGAAAGCCTAGAAAAAATTGATCTACAGGGCGAAAATGTTGCCCTGCGTGACAAGGTTTATGACGAGTTGCTCAAACTCCTTATCGCCGGCAGGTTCGCCCCTGGGGATTCGCTAAGTATTGACGGCCTCTCGCGCGTTTTCGGGATTTCGCAAACGCCCGTGCGGGAAGCGTTGGTGGAAGTGGAGCGGACTGGGCTGGTGCGTCGGGAAGCTCGGCGCGGATATCGGGTGGCTGAACAGCTCACCAAGAAAGAAGTAAACGACCTGGTGGAAACCAGGTTGCTCCTAGAAATACCGGCCGCGAAAAAGGCGCTGAATAGCGAAGGCCCGCTAATTGCGGATCTGAACGAGGCATTAAAGGCGCACCGGGAAACAGTGGATCTCATGGAAAAGTACGGCGACGATGCGGATCTCGAGCTCATCTTGCGGTATTTTGACGCGGACTGGAAATTTCATGAAGTGATTTTGCAACATGCCGATAATCGCTACCTGGAAGCGGCAGTAAATTCGCTTTCTTTCCAAGTGCATCGAATGCGGCAGACTGTGGGAAGCGGCATTTCGGATGGGCGCTACGCGGTGAAAGAACACGCGCGTATCGTGAAAGCTTTCGAAAGCGGCAATGAAAGCGCCGTGGCGGATGCTATGTGTACCCACTTGCAGAACGTTTTATTGCGTTCCGAGCACGACGCCGAAATCATAGACGAAGAAGAATAAAAACCAGCCGGCCCGCGTACTGAAGCACGCAGACCGGCTGGCTTGGTTTTGCGTAGTACCCAGCGGCCTAGTCAACTAGGCCCACTAGGATAACTAGGTCCCGTTTGTTTCCTTGGCCCTCTACTTTTGATCGCGGAAAGTGCGCAGAGCACCGCGCAATACTTGGCGAATATAGTCGCGGTTGGCGGCGCCGACGGCAAGCCAATCCGAACCGTAGTGTTCTACCATGAAGGGCCCGTTGAAGCCGAGCTGGATAGCGCGGCGAATGAGCTGACGGTAGTTCATGGTGCCGATTTCGAGCGGAACCGGGGCAGACATATAACTTCCGGTAGCCGGATCTTCATCGCGAATGTAGTTCTTGGCATGCCAGTAGTTTGCGTACGGGAACACTTTTTCATGCATTACGTCGTACTTTTCCATCGGGCGATGTAGCCGGATCAAGTTCCCAATATCGGGGTTGAGGCCCACTGCCGGATGGTCCACATCCTTGTAGAAAGAAACCGCATCGTCCGGGGTTCCCACATAAGTATCCTCATACATTTCGAGAGATACCTGCATGCCAACTTTTTGGGCATGATCGGCGACTTCGCGCACGCGTTCGATAGCGAGGTCACGAAGCTTCGGATCATCCTTGTGCCCATCGGCAAGCCAGAACCACAGTGCATCTTTTTGTGCCTGGGTGAGAGCCTGCTGGAACCCAATATTGATAATGGTGGCACCCAGCTCGGCTGCGCGTTCTATGGTCCGGTGGATCATTTGCACGTTCTCCGCGCCACGATCCACATCTACCACGCTCTGCCGGCCGATAGACACCGCGGGTACCGACAGGCCGTTATCCTTGGCAACCTTCTGGAAAAGTGCGAACTGTTGGTCGTCAAGATCTGCGAGCGGAATCCAGTCATCCATCGGGTCCATGGCGTCAAAACCAAATTCAGCTACTTGTAGCATTTGGTCTTGCCATACCCGCTCTCCGGCATCAACCGTAAGCGTTCCCTCTTCCGTGAGGGGCCCAAAATTCATCTTGGCCGCAATTGGCCACGTATCGGCGGTGTAAGAAGTCACAATAAACCTTCAATCGTCAAAACATTATGTACAAAAATCAGTTGTGGAGCATCTGTTAGCGCATGTGCTTGCCGCCATCAACATTGATGGTGGCCCCATTTACGAACGATGCCTCTTCGGAGAGCAGGAAGTTGACTACAGCTGCGATTTCCTCGGGCTGGCCAACACGGCCGAGCGGAATATTTGAAGACATTCCTGCCTTGCGCTCATCAGTGAGCTTTCCACCCATGATTTCGGTGTCGATAGGTCCGGGGCAGAGCACGTTGCAGGTAATGTTATCTGGGCCGAGTTCGCGAGCGCCGCCACGGGTTAATCCGATAACGCCTGCCTTGGCCGCGGCGTAGGCGATCTTGGAGAACGTGCCGCCGCCATCGAATGCAGTAATCGAGGAGAAGTTGACGATTCGGCCCACCCCGGTCTTGCGCATCAGGTTTGCCGCATAGCGCATCATCAGCATCGTACCGGTGATGTTTACGGTGAGGGTGCGGTTGAAACCTTCCACCGTCGTTTCCACTAGCGGTGTGGGGTCGGCAATCCCGGCGGGGCTGGCGAGTCCGGTTAGAGGCGGGAAGTTTTCGTCAACGTAGTCGAAGAGAGCTTTTACTGCTTCTTCATCCGTAATATCAAGGGTGCGTCCTTCGATTTTTAGGTCCGGGAACTCCTTTTGTAGTTCTTTTCCAAATTCGACGACGTCGTCAAGGATATCCACGACCACCAAATTGGCGCCTTCTTGTGCAAGTCGCTTAGCAATCCTGCGTCCGATTCCTGCGGGTGCTCCGCATCCGGAAACTACTGCGGTGTACTTTTCCGGAAATGTACTAGCGATGGCTGTCATTTCAGTTCTACTCCTACTTAATGGTGTTTTCTTTATCGGTTCTCGCCCGGTTGGGGCGAAGCTGGGGCTGTTTCAGGTTGTGAATCAGCGAATTGGGTTGTGGGCGTAGCGCTGGATTGCGTTTCCACTGCGGGTGTCTCGTGATCGACCAGAGATTGTGCGATCTTCTGTGCTTCGATTTCTTGTGGGGAAGCCTTGAATAGCCGCAGGCCCAGCACGAGCAGGGCGCCAATGAATCCAGCGGCCGCCAGAACTAGAAGCCCAGCGGTTTCGTTTGGAGCATCAGGAGTGCCCCATACGGATTCAGAGGCCCATACGCGCAGATTCGGTGCAGCCCAGCCGCCCAGATTTCCAATGGCATTGATAAGCCCGACTGCGCCGGCGAGTGCCGCTCCCGAAAGATAACGGGTTGGCAGCTGCCAGAAGATTGGCTGGGCGGATACGAAGCCGATAGCTGCAATCGAGAGCCCGATAAGGGATGGGATTGCATTGTGAATATTGAAGGCGGATATGGCAATGCCAAAGCCAGAAAGGAAAAGCATGGTTCCTGTTGCGAGCGCGTAACGGCCCGTGCGGTCTGCTAATCCGGGAATAATAAGCACGCCGATGAGTGCAACTGCCCAGGGAATAGCGGTAATCAGGGAAGCAACAAATCCTACGCTTTGGCCGGTAAACGTGGTTACTTGCTGGGGCAAGAAGAAGGTTAGCCCGTAGACGGAAGCCTGGATGCAGAAATAGATAAGGCAGAAGTAGATAATCCGTGGGTGGATCAAAGCCTTCGTCCAGTGTAATGGCTCAGCTTCTTCCTTCGACGCCTCTTCGAGTTCAATTTGCCGTGTTAGCGCGTTGCGCTCCTCGGGTGTAAGCCACTTCGCGTCCTTCGGACGGTCTGTTAGAAGGAAAGGCACAAAGAAGCCGAAGACGACGGCTAGAGCGCCTTCGACAATAAACATCCATTGGTGACCCTGCAGATTCAGGAAGCCATGCATTTCTAGCAAGCCTCCCGAGAGTGGATTGCCGATCATGTTTGCCAGGGGTAACCCCATGTAAAACAGGCCGGTGGCCCAACCTCGTCTGGCGGCGGGGAACCAATAAGTCATATATGCGATTGCACCCGGGAAGAACCCTGCTTCTGTTACGCCCAGCAGGAATCGCAGAATGTAGTAGCTGGTGACGCCATTAACCAGGGAGAATCCCATCGCGACAATGCCCCAACTGATCATGATCCGAGTCATCCACCAGCGCGCTCCGACCCTATGCATAATCAGATTGGAAGGCACTTCAAATACGGCGTACCCAATGAAGAATAATGTGGCACCGAAAGCATAGGCAGCCGTGGAAATGCCGGCATCTGCTTCCCAAGCTTTTTGTGCCCAGCCAATATTTGTCCGGTCGATAAACGCAATAACGTACATTATCAACAGGACGGGGATAAGTCTTTTACTTGCCTTGGATACAGCGGAAGAGACTAAACGCGGATCTGGTGTTTTTGTCGCCGAGGCAGTTTTTTGAGTCATTTTGTACCTCCCAAACCTGAAATCGTCAGGCTACGTACGAAAGTCTTTGAAGAGCGAGCGAGAGAAATACTGTAAACCCTAAGTAAAAACGAGTTTTAATCTCCACGCCCTAGTGATGTGCATGAGCGCCGTCGCTCACATTGAAATATATCCTATAGGATCTACGATTTTACGCAAGCAGGCAATGTGAACGAAAGTTAAGAAAGGGGGTTTTAGTGGCGGTTTGCTGTGAATTTGCACCGTTATGCATAACCAGCCTGCCTTTCTAACAGTGCTATCAGAGTGGGTGCCAGAACGCACGGGAGTATAGGGCAAGGAATCTCAACACCTGAGTTTTGTACATGTTTGCAATTTCCCCCAGTCGCGGGTAGTCCGGGAAGGATCTAATTTCGAAAGACGGATTGCTGGGAAGAGGGAAATCGGTGTACCAGTGGGAAAATTTATGTAAAACAAAAACGCGGGGTCTACCAGTGCATAACACACTGGTAGACCCCGCATCTTTGGCAGGAGTTTATATTTCCTTAGTAGCTGCTAGCTACTTAGCGTTCAATCTTTTCTAGACCAAGCATCTTGGCAAGCACGTTATCTAGATCTTCGTCCTTGAAAATGTCCTTCCAGTTCGGGTTGATAACGGTTTCACGTCCATAGTCCATTGCCAGCAAACATGCATCGGAGAAGGGGTTCGAACCACGCAGGCCGTTGGTCAAAGCGATCCAAATATGTCCGTAAGCCATGGCTTCTACCATTTCGGTGCTCATATCCGTCTGCTCAACCGTGTAGTCAATGGCATCCCGCAGGAATTGGCCAAGCATGCAACCCAAGGTTTCAGCCAAAGTGGGTTCGAGAACTGCGAGGTCATGTACGGAACCCCAGTGCACTTTAATTACCGGCGCGAACTGGTTGGCAATTACCTCTTCAGCAATTGGTTGCCACTTTTCGGACGGTGTGTGCATGGCTGCCACTACGTGTTGTGCGGCGGCCTGGCCACCGAAGGTATCAGCCCATTCTTCCTTCGTGGTGCGTTCCAGGAAGAGAGAAGGATGGCAGGGGTGGCAAACTACGTAGGTGATTCCCTCCCGCATATACAAAAGATTTGCGTAGGCGGCGGCCGGATCAAGGGTGAGAACTACAGAGTCTTCCTTCTGCAGCGGCACGTATTGTTCCGTGATCTTGCCGAGCAGCTTATCCGGTACCGCATACACAACTACATCTGCAGTTGGCAATACCTCTGCCGGTTCGGAAAGCGTGCGGCCGGCTTCTTCGACGTTCTTACGGCCCTGCTCGCCAGAATCTACGAAGCTTACGGTGTACTCCGGAATGTTCTGCAGATTCGGAGATACACGCATGCCCATCTTGCCACCGGCACCTACAACGACGATGTTGAGTTTAGTTGCCATAATTACTGATTGCTCCTTATGTAATCGAGTGTTTGTTGGGTCCACCGGCGCTCCTCGGCGACGGTCGTTTCTGCGTCTTCTTGCCAGACGAGCCAATGCTCAACAATCTGGCTAATTCCTCGCTTTTCGGGTTGCACCTGTTGCACCTCGTAGGCGTAATCAAGTAACCCTTCGCCCATAGGCGCCCCTGCATAGGTGAATCCAACCCATCCCTGCTGCCGGGAGAAGGCAAAATCCTTCACATGTAGATTCAGCGTGTAGGGGGCACATAGATCGATAACATCGCGAGGATGTTCCAGCCCGGCCACGCAGTTTGCCGGGTCCAGAGCGATTCCCACCCGAGGGTGATCAACTTCTTGAATGATTGACACCAGGTCTTGAGTGGAAACCTGCTCGTAGGTTTCAATAGCTAGATCCACACCTTGGCTATCTAGCCGCGGGATGAGAGAACGCAGGTTTTGTACCACCTGCGCACGATCCAGAGTCCCTTCCGGATTCTTCTGCACCATCGTTCGCACCACCCGCGCCTCTAGGGCCTGGGCGATATCTAGATATTTCTCCAGGTGCGCGCGATCAGTGCCTCGAGTTCCAATCTCCAGCTCCACCTCTTGTGCCGCCGCATCATCATGCAAGCGGGTGAGTTCTGCGGAGGAGAGCGCTTCAAGTTTCGGATAGTCGCATATTTGCAGTACCCCGCAATCAAGTTCGCGGGTACGCGCAACCATGCCAGATAAATCCAGAGGATTGGGAACCCGATCTGATATTTCCCAGAAAAGTGCGTATGTAGAAATGCCTACACCGGCCATAATTCGCTCCATTGCGTTTGCTAGCGGCACCTGAGTGCCCGATTATTAGCGGTGCTGATGCCGCTCCAGCGCGACCCCGCCAAAGTGGTTGACCACTTCCGAGTGTAGGGCGGAAATTTTTTCTTCGCAAGAGCGAACCTGAAACGGATCCGGAGTGCGAAAGTTGCAGAAAAGAGCCGCGTTTCGATACGGATTTGGGGTGCGGGGCGATTCTTCGACTGGGGCCCGGTTTTCAAAAAGTGGTTGACCAAATCTTTCTCGCTCGCTACATTTGCCTTATTGAGCAACGAGGCTCACACCCGCGTCGGGACCTACGGCCCGAGATGCGGCTCGAATTCAAGGACACTCATGGCTACAAATAAAGATTTAGACGCGCAAAGCAGAGAAGCTAGCGTTGAAAAGTCCACTATGAATCAAGTGGCAAAACATTTAATGCCGTTTTTGGCGCTGATGTTCTTCATTAACTTCCTCGACCGGACGGCGATCTCCTTCGCCGCACCGCACGGAATGAATCAAGACCTCGGCCTCACCGCCGCACAGTTCGGCTTCGCCTCCGGCATCTTCTTCATTGGGTACATTATTCTCGAAGTTCCATCCAACCTGGCCCTGCACAAATTCGGGGCTAGGAAATGGTTGGCGCGAATCATGATTTCTTGGGGCATTGTGGCTGTGCTCTTCACCTTCGTGCAGTCCGCTACCCAGCTGTACTGGTTACGCTTCCTCCTCGGCGTGGCAGAAGCCGGATTCTTCCCGGGTGCAATTCTCTGCCTTTCGATGTGGGCGCCCGCCTGCCACCGGGCGCGGATGCTCGGCCTGTTCTACATTGCGCAACCGCTCACTACCGCCATTGGTGCGCCCCTGGCAGGTGGGTTGATCCAGCTGCATGGGCTCTTCGGCCTCGAAGGTTGGCGCGTCATGTTCCTCTTTGTGGGTTTGCCCGCAGTGGTCGTGGGGATCGCCGCTTTGTACGTACTCAAGGATGATCCGCATCAAGCCCGGTGGCTCACCACAGAACAAGCGGATTGGTTGGTAGCCGAACTTAAGCAGGAAGACGAACAAAAAGAGGAGACCTACAAGGTTTCCACCCGGCAGACCTTCACGAATGGCCGGGTCTGGGCACTTTCGCTTGTTTATTTCGGCTTTATCTACGGGTTGTATGCGCTGGGCTTCTTCCTGCCGACGATTGTTTCGGGCTTCGAAGCGCAACTGGGCGAACTCAATAATTTCCAAGAAGGTCTCATTACTGCAATCCCTTATGTGGTTGCGGCAGTGGGTCTGTGGCAGTGGTCGAAGATGGTGCAGAAGCGCGGCTTAAAGACCTGGCATATCGCCCTTCCCGCGGTGATCGGCGGAATCTCAATTCCGGCAGCCTTGCTGGTACAAGATCAACCGGTGGCCTGCATCCTCCTGGTTACGGTAACCGCCTGCTCGATCTTCGCGGTGCTACCGAACTTCTGGACTCTTCCCACTATGTTCTTGACTGGCGCTGCCGCCGCTGCGGGTACCGCACTCATTAATACTGTCGGCAACATTGCCGGGTTCTCTGCCGGCTACATCACCGGTTGGTTGCATGACTTGACGGGCGGTTACCTGTTGCCGATGTGCGTCGTCGGAGGAGTGATGCTCCTTTCCGCACTCATTTTGGGTGGCTTGCGTGCCTCTATGAAGAGCCCCGAAGCCCTAGCTGCTGAGGACGAGCGTGAACAAGCCGAACTTGCAAAGTTCGAATCCTAGGATGCTGGAACGTTCGTGTGTAGCTACTACTTCGCCACCACCTCGCCCTAAGACACAGCTCTTTTTGGGTGATTGGTACGTAAGATACAGGTATTGATTTGTTGGCTAGAGGTGCGGGTGATCGTGCTTCCTGCTGGATCACCCGGCCTTTCACCCGCGAGGTTGTGCGCGGCGAGGAAAGCAAGGGGATATGGCTTATGGCTGAGAGAGCGAAGGTGCTCGAAGCGGAGCACGAAGAAACTAGTTCGGCGGCCAGAAAGCTCAGCCTTGAACGCGGCGAAGTTGCACCCTTGAACGTGACGGCGAGGTCGAATACGGAAGTTTCGCGTACGGCCCAGTCGATCCTTAACGATATCGCCGCCGGAAAATATGAAGTTGACGGCCGTTTGCCGGCGGAACGGCAACTGGCTGCCATGATGGGAGTTTCGCGTGCAACGATTCGGGAGGCGCTCAGTGTGTTGGAAGTGCTGGGCGTGGTAGAAGTGCAACACGGATCAGGTGCCTATGTGCGCATGGGCACGGGTGGGATGGTGCGTAACGTGATTCGCTGGCAACTCGAACTGGGGTACAACGAATACGTGGATGTGCTCCAGGTGCGTTCCTCCCTGGAGGTGCTTGCCGCGCGCCTTGCCGCCACGGCGGTACATCAATCCAAAGAGCCGATGCGTCTGCTGGAACCGCTTTCGCAAACCTTGCTCGGCCAAGAAACCGCCTTGCGGGAGGAAAACCAGGCCGATTTCGTGCGGTACGACGCCGCCTACCACGTGGAATTAGGGGAGCTGAGCGGCAATCGCACGCTGGCAGAGCTCCTCTCCACTTTGCGGGGCTTGCTGAAAGTGTGGCTGGAACATTCCGCGAAAGAACGCGAAGATCAGGAGTTGGCATATAAGGAACACCTTGCCGTGTACCGCGAAATCCAAATGGGACGCTCCAACGCGGCCGCCAAACTCATGTGGAACCACATGGTTTCGGGATCTGACCGGCTCATCGCCGCAAACCTGCAGGCTACGGACCGGCATCTCTTTGACGAATCTTTGGACGCGCCAGAACCGCCCGTGGGCAACGGCGAAATCCCAGACTAAAGGAAATCGGTTCCAAATAACCGGACCCAGCAAATCATATATCCTATATTGTAGGTGTAGGCGTAACGGCAAAAGCCGAAACATCATGATGCAACGGAGCATAAATTGACATACATATATAACGACCCGAAGCGTTTCGCGCGGGATTCTTTGGCGGGTTTTGTGCAAGCTCATTCCCGATATGTAACGGCCGTGCACGGCGGCGTCGTGCGCGCTACCGCCTCTCCGGAAAACGAGGTGGCGCTAGTAATCGGCGGCGGGTCCGGGCACTACCCGGCCTTTTCCGGGTGGACGGGCCCGGGCATGGCACACGGCACGGTGTGCGGCAACGTTTTTGCTTCACCTTCCGAATCCCAAGTGCTTTCCGTGGCCCGCGCGGCCGATAATGGCGGCGGAGTATTGATCGTCTTCGGCAACTATGCCGGGGACGTGCTGCACTTCGGTGCCGCCGCGAAAGACCTGCGGGAAGACTACGGAATCGACGCCCGCATCGTCACGATTAGCGACGATATTGCTTCCGCCCCGCCCGAAAAACATCGGGAGCGGCGCGGCATCGGAGGCGATCTTTTCGTAGTAAAAACAACCGGGGCAGCAATTGCTGCCGGTGCCGATCTCGACGCCGCCGAAAAACTCGCCTGGCACGCCAACGATTCCGTGCGCACGCTCGGCGTGGCCTTCAGTGGCTGCACGCTTCCCGGCGCCAGCGAACCGCTCTTCACCGTGCCGGAAGGGAAAGTGGCGCTCGGCCTGGGCATTCACGGCGAACCCGGGATTTCCGAACACGACCACATGACGGCCACCGAACTTGCCCAACTACTAGTTTCGCGGGTCATGGCCGAAGAACCTGCGCGCGTGCCGGGCGGTTACGAAGGCAAAGTAGCGGTGATCCTCAACGGGCTGGGCGCCACCAAATACGAAGAACTGTTCCTCCTGTACGGCGAAGTAACCGCGCAACTAGCCGCGTACGACGTCGAAATTATCGCCCCGGAAGTGGGTGAACAGGTGACCTCCCTCGATATGGCCGGCGCTTCCCTTTCGCTCGCCTTCCTCGATCCCGAACTGGAAAAGTACTGGCTCGCGCCCGCCGATACGCCCGCCTTCAAAGTGGGGCAAGGGCAGATCGGGCAAGCACCGCGCCGCACCAAACCCCTGGTAGGTACCGGCGCGGATGCGGGGGCCGACGCCGAAAGCCCCGGCGATGTTACCCAGCTCCCCAAGGGAAGTGCGGAATCGGTGGCGCAAGGAGCACAGGCCGCGGAAATCTTCCAGGCCCTCGCGCAGGCCGCGATCGACGCCGAAGAATCCCTGGGCAAATTGGATTCCATTGCCGGGGACGGCGACCACGGGCAAGGTATGGTGCTCGGTTCAGTGGCGGCGCGCGATATTGCGCAAGCGGCGGCCACGGCCGGGTGCGGGGCACGCACGGTAATCGACCAGGCCGGCCGGGCGTGGTCGGAAGGAGCCGGCGGCACTTCAGGTGCCCTGTGGGGCGGTGCGATCCGCGAAGTGGCGCGCGCTTTTGATGATAAGGAGCGCCTGGCCGGGCCGGCCGTGGGCGCGGCCATTGTGGCCGGGGCGCGGCACGTGGCCCTCCAAGGTGGGGCCAAAGTGGGCCAAAAAACCATGGTAGACGCCACCGAACCTTTCGCCGATGCTCTCGAAACCGCGCTGGAAAGCGGGAAAGACCTCGCCGCGGCCTGGGCGCAGGCAGCTGCTACCGCACAAGAAGCCGCCCAAGCCACCAGCGAGATTGTGGCCACCAAGGGGCGGGCAAAAACTCATGGCGATGCTTCCCTCGGCCATCCCGATCCGGGCGCAGTATCATTTGCGCTCCTCATGGAAACCGCGGCCGCCACGCTCGCCAAGTAGCGCGCACAGGAGCAGTAGCGGAGAGCCCGCCGCGTTAGCGGAAAACGCGGCGAGCACGAGCGGCCCCGAAAACCGGAATCGTAGACGGGGACCGTAAACCTAAACAAAAATCTTGAAGCAGGCAAAAATAGAGGAAGGAAACCAATGGCATACCGCGTTATTTTGATTGGCGATTCGGCTGGTTATGGGTATAAGAACATGATCAAGGAAATGTTGACGGGTGATCCGCGCGTGAGCGAAGTGATCGACGCCGGCATGAACGAAGGGGAAACCCCGGATCTATACCCAAATTTGGCTACGGCCGCGGCGGAGCGGATTGCGCGCGGGGAAGCGGACCGCGGGATCTTCGTGTGTGGCACGGGGATGGGCGTGGCGATGTCTGCCTGCAAGGTGAAGGGCATTCGCGCGTCGGTAGCGCATGATTCGTATTCGGTGGAAAGGCTAGTGAAGTCGAATAACGCGCAGATTCTGTGTTTGGGGCAGCGCGTGATTGGGCCGGAGCTAGCCAAGCGGCTCGCCTCGGAATTCTTGGACTACGAATTTGATCCGGCTTCGCATTCGAAAGCCAATGTAGACGCCATCTGCGCTTACGACGGCTCACTCGAAAAGTAGCTGCGCAAAGCACACCGAAACAACCGAAACCGGGAGGTCGGGAACATGATCTGGGTGGGAACCAGTTGGAAAATGAATGGCACGCTCAGCTTTGCGCGTGAGTACGCGGAAAGTTTGGCGGGCGCGGGCATGGAAGCATACGTGCGGGCAGGAGTTCAGCCTTTTGTGATCCCGCCTTTCACCGCGCTCAACACCGCTGCGAAGGCGCTTGCCGAAACCCCGGTTTTGGTGGGCGCACAAAACGCTCACTGGGAAGATGCGGGTGCGTGGACGGGTGAGGTTTCCATGCCGCAAGCTGCCGACGCCGGGGCACGCATTATCGAAATGGGACATTCGGAACGCCGCGAATGGTTTGGCGAAACCGACGAAACCGTGAACCTCAAGGCCAAAGCCGCCCTACGCCACGGCCTCATCCCGCTCATCTGTTTCGGGGAACCCGCCGAAGTTTTCGAAGCCGGGGAAACCTTGCCTTTCATTTGTTCCCAGATCGACGCCGCCCTCGCCGGCTTGCCCGCAGTTGGCGAAGGTGAAACCGGGCCGCGTATTTTGCTCGCATATGAACCTATTTGGGCGATTGGTGAGCACGGCCGCCCGCCGGCCCGCGAAGATTTAGTGACAACTTTCGCCGCGCTGGCCGAACGGTACGGCGAACGGGTAACCGCGATCCTCTACGGCGGTTCGGTTAACCACGCCAATAACCAGGACATTCTGAGCATCCCGGGCGTAGGCGGACTATTCATTGGGCGTTCTGCGTGGACCGCGGAAGGCTATTTGAAGAACCTCGAACTGGCCCGCGAATACCAAGAACAGCGCGGGTAGCCGGCTCCGTGCCGGCTGGGCTGGGGCGGCTCGCGCCGGTTCGGCTGGGATGGTTCGCGCCGGTTCGGCCGGGATGGTTCGCGCCGGTCTGGCTGGGGCCAGAGAAGCGGTGCCGCTTGGGGCACGGGTTTAGTCAGCAATAACGATTTCGGTGGCGCCGGCGCCGCGTAATTCTTTGAGCGCGGCGGCCGACGCCGCATCCGTTGTAATCAAAGTCCACGATTCTGGAAAACTCGCCCAGTGCTCGGCCGGTGGATACTGGGCAGCGGCCGGTCCGTCTGCGAGCCCAGGGGAGTTGAGGGTGCAGGCATCGGCGAGGATGAAGATCTTTTCAGCATGTGCCAACAAGAGGGACTTCATGCGGGCCTCGGCCGCGCTTTTACAGGCAATCCCGCGTGCCGGATCCAGATGGACGGCGTCGATAAACGCATAACGAGGCCGCTTGCGCGTGCTCCGCGCGTTATCGAGCCGCCGCAAAATTTGGGCGAACTCGCGTTCGGCACCAGCACCGTACAGGAAAGCGAAAGCGAGGCGCGGGAAGCGGCGTAACACCGGGCCACCGCTGTTTGTTATTACATAGACGCGGAAGCGGAGCTTTTGGCGCAGTTCAATTGCTACTTGCTGGGTGGCGGCATTCGTATCTAGAAAAACTATGGCATTGTCCCGCACGTAGGCAACGGCCGCGCGCGCCATTGTGCGCCGCCGCGCCCAAATCCCTGGCCGAGCCGCGAGGGCAGAGTGCATAGCTGATGCCATCGCATCCTTTCGGTCGGGAACGGACTAAAAACTTCCGCACGTATATTATCGCGGGCCAGCCTGGCGCGTGGGCTGGATAGGCTGGATTGGCAGTGCGGGCCAGGTAGCCGGGGCTAAGCCACCGGGGCCAAGTCACCGGGGCCGGGCGCCCAGTGCGGGAGGGCTGGATTCGCGGTGCGGGCCAAGTAGCCGGGGTTTGCCGGCGTCGCCCTGCACTCGCAAGCAACCAACCTCGGGCAAAACCAACACCAAATGGCCAATACGCTGCCAATACGCCTAAATGGCCTATACGCAGCAAAACACGCGAGCGAAAACAAGTTTCGAAAACTTGGATCCGCTCGCGTGCTCGCCACAAATGCTGGCTACCGAAAACCTTAGTTTCGCGCCGCAACGTTAGTCTTGTGAAACCTCGATATCGTTTCGCTGCGATATCGTTTCGCTGCGGCGGTACTTTCGTGGCGCGCAGCTTGCTTTGCGCCACGACTGCTACGGTTTTACTGTTTTGCTGTTCTGCTGCTTTGCTGTTTTGCGGTTTTATTTAGCGTGCGTTTTCGAGCACGAGGTCGCTGAAACGGGCAATGTAATCGCGCAGGAACTTTTCGGTGCGTTCCACCAGTGTGCCGTCCTCATTGAAGAGCGTGGGCGATTGGCCGAGGAACACTTCCGGCTGGCCCGGGAACTTCATGTCGAAGTAGGAGAGCGCCAACCGCAGGTTCTTCTGCGCGCTGTAACCACCCATGCGGCCCACGGAATGGCTGATCAACCCGGCCGGAAGGTTCTTCCACGCAACGTCACTATTTGGCTTGGAGCCGATATCCACAGCGTTCTTCAGGCACGCGGGAATCGTCCGGTTGTTTTCCGGGGTTACGAACAAGACGCCGTCAGACGCCTTGATGGTCTCGCGGAACTCGGTATATTCCGCAGGTAGTTCGACGTCGGTTACCTCCGGATCGTCGTATTCGAAGTTATACAGGGGAAGATTGCCAATCTCCACGATCGAAGCTTCCACGCCTTCCGGGAAGTAATCGAGAACGATATTAGCAATGCGGCGCGCATACGAGGCACGGCGCAGACTTCCTACCAGAACACTGACCTTGGCCATTGACGTTCCCTCCATCAGTCAATTTTTCATTTATCCCGACTCTAGCAACAACGCGAGCCGGCGTTAAGAGGGCAAAGCGAGCAGAGAAATTAGCGGGCTGTTGCACTCTGGTGAACGGCGCTAAATTCTCGCACGCCCAATAAGGTCACGCGCGCTTAGTAGAAGCTCGCGCCGCTTTCGAAAACTGCAATCTCTTCAGAAGTGGGGCGCAAAGCGGCGTGCCGAGCAGTGGTGCTGCTTAGTGCGCCCGCGATCACAGTGCGCATCTAAACCCATTAGTGAAGTATTTTGACGCGACGACTGTAGATCCGGTGTCGGTGTTTAGGGAGGGATAAGCGGTGGCGGTGCGTGTTTGCATGAATGCTTGCTAGAAAAATTATGTGGGGTGTACCATAAGGCAACCTGTAAGTTTCATATTTTATTGGAGGGCTTATAATGGGTTGGAAAATTTGGACCACGGCCTTTAGTGCCGTCGCTTTTATTTTGGCGCCGATCCCCATTCCCGAGGCGCCTCCCCCTCAGGGTGGACAGGCGGAGCAGTCGTACACTAATGCAGTTAGTTCGGGTGTTGGTTATGAAGAGTATGCCGAGGCTTTGCATCTTCGTTTGGATGGTGAAACCGTAGCTACCGCGCCGGAAGAGTATGCCTTGAGCCTGCCTGCCACTATTAGTGCCGACAACGGTGTTGGGAAAGTGGTTCTAAAGGACTGGCAAGGCTACGTTTATGCTCTAGATGAAGCGTCTCAAGCGTTGTATATCTCAAACTCCGATAAAAGTTTGGTGGGGGTGGCTGAAGGCTTCTACGCGAAAACCGAAGATGGTGCTTCTTGGCCAGCCAATGTCGAGTTGGAAGATGGGGTCTTAATCCTAACTACGGATGAGGAAAAACCCATTTCTTTCAGTTATGAGTACGTGGACGCTACGATTCCGACGAGTGCGCTTCCGCAGGGAACTGATAGGGCCAGTCTTGTAAGGGTTCCACGTGGGTATGTATATAATCCGAGTCTTGGTTCTTTGCATGACTACTGCACGAATTCGCCAGATGAATTCCCGAACCCCTTTGGACCCAATGCCGACTTCAGAGGGCCGTGCGCGATTCATGATATGTGTTATGAGAGTAAGGGGTGCGCTTCTAAACGGTGCGATTCGGCATTGCTGGCAAATATGCGAAACAACTGTCGGGTGACCTACGCCGGGGGAGCAACTCTGGCATCCTGCCTGGCGACGGCAAGGGTTTACTACGGTGCGGTCACCGTCGTACATACCTTTAATAGCTGTGCTTAGTTGGAGGTAGAGATGTGTAAGAAGCAAACTCCTCTCGTCTGTGTAGTTTTATTAATCCTTTGCTTTGTAGCTCTTGAAGTGTACGCGGCTTCGTCGCAGGGTACGTACAGTACGCGGTATTGGTTAGCGTTTGTGGTCGGGGCGGTTTTGGTAAGTATCTGCCTGTTGAGCCTGCTGTCCGGGTGGAAAGTCCGAGGTAAAAGTGCTACGGGAGTACTTCACGTGCTCGGTAATGTTCTAATCATTTGCGGAGTGGTAGAGTTTATCTTTACTGCGCTCACTAAGCCTACTGCTATCGATTTGGTAGGCCTGGCGTTGATCACGGTCGGGGTGGTCGTGACGCTAGTTACGGCTGTGGTTATAGTGAGGGGGCCAGGCGCGGTTTAATTTCATCAGGTGTTTTGTAGGTTGAGTGGGTTGACTGACGAATTGCGCTTCAACCCACTCAACCATTTTGTGGGGGTAATAATAAGGTTAGGACCTAACCCCAGTAGGAGTTAACGTTGTTTATTCCAATGAAAAAGACTTGAGGACCTGACCCCCTGTTGGTGGACATAGGCTAGCCCCGGCGTTCAGCCGGAGAAAGGTACTCTTCTACCATGTCCTGTAAAATATAATCCGCGCAGTTCAAGAAAGACGCGGTAGCCGCGTATGAGTCCAGCGAGGCTTGGGTGGCGCAGGTTGCTTTTGATCTGGGAATTAATCGTAATTCGCTGCCAAACTGGGTAAACCAGTTTGGCACCGGGGTGCGGGCCAGGCGGCGCAAAGAAGCAGAGGCGGCGCGGGTTTTATCTGAAGCAGAGAGAATCCGACAACTCGAAAAGGAAAACGCGCTTTTGAAAGAAGAACGCGATATTTTGCGCAAGGCGGCGCAGTATTTCGCGAAGGAGATGGGCTTGTGATCCGCTTCAAGTTCATCGAGGACCACCGTACTGAGTTCTCAGTCAAGCGGATGTGTACCGTACTGAAAGTAAGGCGTTCTTCCTACTACAAGTGGGCCGCAAATGCGGCCCGGCGCGAGCAACAGATATACGCTGACGGGCTGTTAGAAGACGAGATGTTCGACGACCCTGCCCACGCGTCGCACTGCCTGCGACTGTGGTCAAAGCGTTACAAAACGCATCATCCTCAATCAAGCCTAGGATTTATCCCACCGACTGAGTACGCCAACCAATGACACCAAACCCAGCAAGGCACTCAAACCGACCGGTCCTAGAAACTAGCCCGGCCCACCTAAACGCCCCAAAGGGATCATATTAGCCGCTTGGTAAAACAAAAGGGGCGCCTCACGCCAGCCAGCAGAGGCGGTAGTGCGGCATCAGGTTTGTTGTCAAATTGTTGCAACCCTGGCTGGATTTAGTGAGTTTCGCAACATACAATTTACGAACAGGTGGTTTCCGGTGGGAGGAATGTTACTCCCAGACGATGAGGTCTAGAAACATGAAAAAATTTGGTTCCATTATTCTAAGTTTGGTGATTTCCGCAATGCTGTTTCCCCCTTGGTCGAAAGCAAGTGCTGAAGAGCGAGGAGACGGGACAGCGAATCGGATAGCTGAGCATGTGATTGTGCCGGATCCTGCGGTGCTAAACGATCCGATCGCATATTACATGGAAGGTCGTGGGGGTAGCAGGAAGGAGGTGTCCCGTATGAAGCGATTGCCATGGCATTCATGCACAGCGCCTCCCGGTGTCTGGGTTACCTGCAGCGATCGTATCGGGCATTTCGGGTACCACGGGAAGGTTATGAGTTTTAGCTGGAATGTCCATTGGACATCTAGTTCCAGCGCAACGGTTCAGGTCCAGGGGTTCAATTCTGCGGGAAAGGCCGTCTGGTATGGGGCGGGGATTGGTAAAAGTGGTAGTGCAAGTGTTCCTTGGGGAAATGTGCTTGCGAATAAGAAAGTGAAGGTGCGGTCAATTCACGTGCCAGCCGGCGTTACAGTCCAGTGGCAGTAGGGCAATGAGAAGGGGTGTCGAGTTCGGGGATGGTCAAGCGTGGTACTTTGCGGTTATCGCAATTTCCGCGATCTTGGTTTTTGCTACAGGCTGTATGCGGCAGGAGTCTGTCGATTCGGAGGCGTTGTATTCATATGTTGAAGACACTCGTGAATGTGCGGGCTTTTTGAAGGTGGAGTCGGAACTTGGTGTTCGGGGTCCTATTGTGGGCTTTGACTGCTTTGATGAGAGTGGCCGGTTATTGTATGTTTTCAGGCAAACAGATGATGCTATTGCCCTTTCTGAGTCAGGAATCCAGTGGGCGTTGGATGATGATAAGAAAGTTCTCTTTCACTCTGACGGTTGGTATCTACTGACGACAGAGCGACTGTCTGGAGAACTTTCCAATGCGTTTCCGGCTTTGGGTGATGCTAGGAAGCTGAAACCGTTCGGCGAGTCCTTCGATAAAGCGGCCATTGATGGTTCGGAAATGGATTGCTTGGCCGATGTTGCTGGGATGGTCTTCGACTATGCCTATTACGAAGCACCAATGGACGTCGGGATAACCGATGAGGTAAAGCGCGCATTAGAAAAAAGTTATCCTAAAGAGATTCGCGAAGTTCTTCAAAAAGAATACGGCGAGGCAGATTCGCTACTCTTTACAGAGCTCGGGAACCGGGCAAGTGAGCTTAATTGCATATGTAAAGACGGGAGAGGTCTCTATGAATAAGCCATCTACATATCGTTCTTTGGCGAAGGCGCTGGCCGTTATCGCCGTGGTACTTTTCGTGCTCTACATTGTGATACAGATGTATCAGGCTAACTGGTGGATTGCCATCGATCGCCCGGGCGACCCGATCGGCGCGTGGCTCCTAACCGCGTTGTTCTTCTTGGTAACGGGGATCGCCTCACCCACAGCGGCGGTGCTTAGCGGCATTGGGGCTTTCGTGTTCATACGTCTCGCCGCTGCGCATGAGTACGCCGCCGTCAGCAAATCCGTCACCAAAGGATCGGCTGTCGTCAACGAACCGGCCACCAACCCGTCTGCAAGCTGAGCCAGAGACGCAGGAACCCTTGGCCTCATCTACAATCTCGGCATGAATGTCATCATGCCAATCGCAGAAGTGGCGCGCCAGGCAGGCGTGCCCGAAGAAGCTTTTCTGCCATATGGGCGCGGGCGCGCCAAAGTCGATAGAACTTGGGTGGAGTCCGCGCAGCCGCGCGGCAAACTGATCTTGGTTACGGCTGTGAATCCCACTCCGCCCGGAGAGGGGAAAACCACCACGTCCATTGGCCTTGCCGATGGGTTGCGGCAGATCGGCAAGAGCGCCGCGCTTGCTTTGCGTGAACCATCCCTGGGCCCCGTGTTCGGGATTAAGGGTGGTGCTATTGGGGGCGGAAAATCCCAAGTTGTACCCGCCACGCAGATTAATCTGCATTTCAACGGGGACTTTGCGGCTATTGCCGCGGCCCAGAACCTGCTGGCCGCTATTACCGAAAACGCGGCCCATTTTGGTACGCACGATCTAGATCCGCGCACGCTCAATGTACGCCGGGCCCTAGACGTCAACGACCGCACCCTGCGCCAAGTAGTGACCGGCTTGGGCGGGCGCACCGGCGGCATCCCGCGCGAAACCGGTTTCGATATCACCGCTGCCTCGGAAGTCATGGCCGCCTTCTGCATGGCTTCTGACCTGGCCGATCTGCGCCGCCGCATCGGGGGAATCGTCGTCGGAGCAGACCGTTCCGGCAACCCCGTAACCGCAGATACGCTGCAGGCAACGGGCGCGATGCTCGCCCTACTCGTAGAAGCATTCTCCCCGAACCTCGTACAAACCATGGAAGGTACCCCCGCGTTTGTGCACGGCGGGCCTTTCGCAAATATTGCGCACGGCTGCAATTCCGTGATGGCCACGCGAGCCGCCCTGGCCACTGCCGATTACGCGGTAACCGAAGCAGGTTTCGGGGCAGACCTCGGCGCCGAAAAATTCATGGACATCAAGTGCCGCGAAACTGGGCTGCGCCCGGCCGCCGCCGTGTGCGTGGCTACCGTGCGCGCCCTCAAATACCACGGCGGGGTGGCGCTCGCGGACCTCGAAACCGAAAACGTGGAGGCCGTGCGCCGCGGGCTCGCCAACCTGCGCCGCCACATTCAGATTCTGCGTAACGTTTTGGGGCTCAACGTGGTGGTCGCGATCAACCGTTTCAGTGCCGATACGGAAGCGGAAATGGCTGTTATCGCGGAGACGACGGCGCAGCTCGGCGTCAAATCGGTAGCGGCCGAACACTTCACCCACGGCGGCAAGGGAGCGGTCGCTTTGGCCGAAGCCGTGGTAGAAGCAGCAGAAAACCCCTCCACGCCTACCTTTACCTACGCCGCCGAAGCCACGCTGGAAGAAAAGATCGACGCCGTGGTCCGTAAGATTTACGGCGGAGATGGTGCTACCTTCACGCGGGCCGCACAAAGAGAACTCGACCGCTTGCAAGCCAGCGGTTATGGTTCCTGGCCGGTATGCATCGCCAAAACCCCGGCGAGCTTGACGGCCGATCCGAACGTGCTCGGCGCGCCTACTGACTTCAAAATTCCCGTCCGCGAAGTCCGGCTTTCTACCGGCGGCGGCTTCGTTGTCGTAATCGCAGGATCCGTAATGCTCATGCCTGGCCTGCCCAAACGTCCTTCGGCCGCGGATGTAGACGTGACCGCTGAAGGCGAAATCGTAGGTTTGCACTAGAGTCCATTTCTTGGTGTAGAGTCTCTCGCTATTGGTGACTACGGTGCGATTTGTTCCAAAAAACGGGACTTCCCGCGGTGCTGACGCCGCAAGCTAGCGCTGACGCCGCAAGCTAGCGCTGACGCCGCAAGCTAGCGCTGACGCCGCAAGCTAGCGCTGACGCCGCAAGCTAGCGCTGACGCCGCAAGCTAGCGGTGCCTGTGCGGTGCCGGGTGTACCTGCGCGGTACTAGTGCGGCGCCTGCGCGGTGCGGTCACAGCTTAGGGTGGCGGCACCGGTGCAGCATTTGCGCCGCGGGAAGTCTTTCCGGGAGTCTTACAGGAAGTTCGGAAAATCCCGAGCGTGCACGGCCAAAAAGATCCCATTCAAGTGGATTACTTGAAACGAAAAAGAGGGGGTGTTTTTCGCCACTTCGGTGCTAGCCTGAGAGACGGTGGTAACGCCACGGCGCACGTAGCGCTCCAAACCAAAAATTGCAGAAGGCAATAAGGATGTTGCTGAAAGTGGAGGCGGGAATGACTAAGTACATTTACTCTTTCACTGAGGGGAACAAGGACATGAAGGACCTCCTCGGTGGAAAAGGTGCGAACCTTGCGGAAATGGTCGGGTTGGGAATGCCCGTGCCTCCCGGGTTTACGATTACTACGGAGGCTTGCCGGTACTACCTGGAAAACGGGTTGGAACCGCATGAGCTGGCGGAACAGGTGACGGAATACCTCACCGCAATTGAAGAGCAGATGGGCCGCAAACTTGGCGACCCGGACGATCCGCTCCTCTTCTCCGTACGTTCGGGCGCCAAATTCTCCATGCCCGGCATGATGGATACCGTGCTCAATATTGGTCTTACCGATGAATCCGTGCGGGGCTTGGCCAAACAGTCCGGAGATGAGCGTTTCGCTTGGGATTCCTACCGACGCCTGATCCAAATGTTTGGTAAGACCGTGCTCGATATCGACGGCGAACTATTCTCCCAAGCCCTTTCTGATTTGCAGCACGCTCACGGCTATTCCGGGGATCTGGATATGACCACGGACGATCTGCGCGAAATCACCTCGATTTTCAAGGGCATCGTGCGGCGTACCACCGGGCGTAACTTCCCGCAAAATCCGCGGTCGCAAATGAACCTGGCCATTACGGCCGTGTTCCGTTCCTGGAATACGGAACGGGCCCGGATCTACCGCCGCCGCGAACACATTCCAGATGATTTGGGCACGGCCGTAAACATCCAAACCATGGTCTTCGGCAACCTGGGTGAAACTTCTGCTACCGGTGTGTGCTTCACCCGTGATCCTTCCACCGGTCATTCCGGCGTGTACGGCGATTTCCTGCCCAATGCCCAAGGGGAAGACGTTGTTGCCGGTATTCGCAATACCCAGCCCCTGGCCGAACTACAAGACTTCAATAAGCCGGCTTACGATCAGCTCGTCGATATTATGCAACGCCTGGAAAACCACTACCGGGATCTGTGCGATATCGAGTTCACGATCGAAGAAGGTAAGCTCTGGATGCTTCAAACCAGAGTTGGTAAGCGTACCCCGGCCGCCGCTTTCCGCGTGGCGGGCCAACTGGTAGAAGAAGGCCTGATCGATAAGCGCGAAGCTGTTACCCGGGTTACGGGCGAACAGCTCACTTCGCTGCTCTTCCCCCAGTTCCGCCGCGAAAATGTGGAAGAACCGGTAACCGTAGGCACACCTGCTTCGCCGGGCGCAGCCGTGGGCAAGATCGTTTTCGATAATGCTTCGGCTACGCGGCGCGCCGCCGAAGGCGAAGACGTAATCCTGGTGCGCCGGGAAACCAATCCGGATGACCTCGAAGGCATGGTGGCCGCCCAAGGCGTGCTCACGGCCCGCGGCGGCAAAACTTCCCACGCGGCCGTGGTAGCCCGCGGGATGGGCCGCACCGCCGTCGTCGGCGCGGAAGACCTAGTAATTAACGAAAACTCGCGCACCGTGTTCGTAAAGTCCAAGCACCTTACCTTGCGCGAAGGCGACGTTATTTCCATCGACGGCACCACCGGGGAAGTTTTCACCGGCTCGGTACCGGTAGAAGATTCGCCCGTGATGGTATACGTAACCCAAGGTTTGGAAGCCGCCCTTGAGGTGGCGAACGACGCCGATGCACGCGAACTCGTGAACTCCGTGCACAATATTTTGACCGAGGCAGATTCAATCTCCCGTATGAAGGTCCGCGCGAACGCGGATAACCCGGAAGATGCGGCCAAGGCACGGACGATGGGCGCACAGGGCATCGGCCTGGTACGTACCGAACACATGTTCCTCGGGGAGCGGCGCGAACTGATCGAACACGTAATCCTTGCCGAAACCCGCGAACAGCAAGAGGCCGCACTGGCTGCGCTATTACCCCTGCAGAAGAACGATTTCTTAGGGATTTTCGAAGCCATGGATGGGCTGCCCGTGGTGGTACGGCTCATCGACCCACCGCTACACGAATTCTTGCCGGATCTGACCAAACTTTCGGTAGAAATCGCGGTGGCAGACGCCCTTGGCAAGCAAGTACCGGAACGCAAGCGGCAGCTTTTGCATGCCGCCCAGGAACGCAGCGAAGCCAATCCGATGCTCGGCTTGCGCGGGGTACGGCTTTCCATTGAGATTCCCGGGTTTGTGGATACCCAGGTGCGGGCGGTTGCGGAAGCGGCAGCGGAGCTGCGCCTCAAGGGTAAGGACCCGCATCCGGAAATCATGATCCCGCTGGTCGGCTCCGAAAAGGAACTGCACCTGGTGGCAGATCAAGCGCGCGAAATCGTGCGGGAAGTGGAACGCCAGTACGCGATGGATACGGGCGCTCTGGATATCGAAATCGGTACCATGATCGAATTGCCGCGCGCCGCGATCGTGGCCGATAAGATCGCCCACGAAGCCGAATTCTTCAGCTTCGGCACGAACGATTTGACGCAAACCACGCTCGGTTTCTCCCGCGACGATGTAGAACACGAATTCATTCCGCTCTACATTGAAAAGGGCATTTTCCAAGAATCGCCCTTCGGCACCATCGACCAAGAAGGTGTGGGCGAACTCGTCCGCATCGGCGTGGAACGCGGGCGGGAAGGCCGGCCGGGTATCAAGATCGGCGTTTGCGGCGAACACGGTGGGGACCCGCAGTCCATCCACTTCTTCGACGCTTGTGGGATTGACTACGTATCCTGCTCGCCCTTCCGAGTGCCGATCGCGCGGCTCGAAGCGGGCCGGGCCACGGTCCACAACGAATCCTCGCTCGCTCAAAACGGCGCTACCGACGCCACGGCGTAAACTCGCGGCCGTGCAAACTCGCGGCAGCGTGAAGCTGCGCCGGTGTGAACCCGGGGCAGTAAGCACTCGCGGCGGTGCAAACCTGCCGTAGCGTGAACCTGCGAGGGCGTAAGCTCCGGGTTGCGCAAGTTCGCGACGGCGTAAACTAGCATTTTGCGTGGGATGTATGACAGCGCAGGCGGGAGGTTTTCCTCCGCGCCTGCGCTGTTCAACATAGAATGGCATGCATAGTAAAGGCGGGCGGGAGAGGAGAATAGATGGCGGTCTTTTCGTTTGAAGGCGGCGAGCTTCGGCCCGCAGCTCCCCAAACAGATCTGCCGGATTCCGTGGTAGGGCCGATTTTGGCGGCTTTGCGCGAAAACGCTCTAGAAATCCTACCTTCTCCGCTTTTCGCAATCGCCTGGACCCGCGATCCAGAAACACCTTCCTACCTGATTTGTTTGGACGCAACCGGGCAGATTTGTACGGTCGCGGTAATGCCAAGCCTCGATACGGAGAGCCTGGTGGCCGCACTCACGGTTTCAGGACGGCAGTCTAATTTAGACCGCGAAGAAATCGTGCGCATGTACCCGGGCGGGGAAGAAGAATTTTCCCGAAAATGGAATGCGTTCCGGGCTATTAATCCGCCGGTGGCAAGTGCCGGGCCGAAACTTTTTGTAATCACTTTGCGCGTGGCCGATAGCGTGCGGGACGCAATTACCGCGCTCGCGGGCGGCGGCGTCGCAGTGTATGCGGCGAGCGTGTATGAGGCCGGGGGCCGGGCCCTCGTTAATATCGACGAAGTTTCGGTAGCCCCGAGCCTCCGGTATGCGTTGACCAGTCCGGCGGCCGCGGCGCGGCCGGGGATCGGGGAATCCGCTTCCACGCCCGCCACCGAAAGTCTCCGCGAGGTTTACGTGGAACTACCGGCGGAACCTTCCGCCGGAACGCCGGCGGAGACGTACGTGGGTACACCGGCTAAGACTTACGCGGGAATGCCCGATGAAACTTACCCCGGCACGCCGGCAGAAACCCCCGCCGATGCTCCGGCTGAAACGACCGCTCCAACATACGCGGGAACTGCGAGCGAAATGCCTGGAGAAACATACCCTGAAACTTATAGCGGAACGCCCGCCGAAACATACGGAGGAACGCCCGCCGAAACATACGGAGGGACGCCTGCCGAAACATACGGAGGAACGCCCGCCGAAACATACAGCGGAACATCGGCTAGAACTTCTGCCCAATATTCCGGCCAAGTTCCGCGCGAAAGCACACCTCTAAACTTTTCCGAAAGTGCGGCCAAAACTACCCCGGAAAGCGCGGCTTGGAAAGCTTCGGCCGCGGCTACGGCAGCGGCCAGAAGTACGCGGGAAAACGCTGGCCAAGAAACCTGGGCCGCCGGTCCGGGACGAAGCGTGCAGGAAAGCGCGGCCTGGGAAGCATCAGCCCCGGCGGCAGACCCAGCTCTAGCCGCAGATCTACCCGCGGCTGCGGATCTCTCCCCGGCGGCGGATCTATCCTCGCCGGCGACGCAGCTATCCTCTTCAGGTGCGGGTTCGGCGAGGAGTACATGGGAGAGCGCAGCTTGGGAAGCCTCAGCTACCGCGTCGGCAAGCACCTGGGAAAGCGCGGCCTGGGAGGCCTCGGCCAGGGCCGAAACTCATGCTGAAACTCCGGCTGAGATTCCTGCCGAACCACGCGCGGAAACCCGCGCCGAACCGTGGGTACCGCCGCTGCGGCAAAATATTGTTGACGCCCACAGTGTGTCTTCACCCGAGCGGCTTCCGGTCACGCCCGCCCAGTCGGAAACCGGTTCAGCGCATTCTGCACCAAAACTCGTGCAAACCGCGTGGGTAGCGCCTTCGGCCGCGGAAGTCGGGGTCCGGCCGACCGATAGCTTGCCGGAACACGAACGGGCAATTCCGGATCCCTTACGGGCCGGGCCCGAACCGGCCGCGGCAACTTTCACGGTAGATGTAGATCCGGATATAGAGATCGCGCGTGCCCGGCGGCGGGCGCGCCGCGCCGCGGTAGAAAGCGCATCGGAAGCGGCTTCTTCCCGGTACAATTCCGAGCCTTCCCGCCCGCCCACGGTTGGTTCCCCGGCGCGGCCGGAACCTTCGCGGCACCAGGAAAACCAGGAGCACCAACCGGTAACCATCGCAGATTTGGCGCAGCGAGCCAAAGGCCGGGGTGAAAGATCCCGGCGAACCACCGACCACGTGGCGCTCGCGGAAGGCCCGATCGCGGAAAAGTTCGGTATTATCCCGCTCACCGATAGCAAACAGGCTGCCGAACAGGCCCGTGAACGCAACCGGAAAGCAATTGCCCGGCTCGCCCGGATTTCTCAAAACGGGCCGGTACGCGTGTATTGGGTGTTCCGCCGCCGCGGTATAGACCTGCAAGCAAATGTGGAATGGCCCGGCGTGCTCCGGGTGGCAGGCCACGGAAACTACACCGATCCCACGGCCGCGGCCGAAGAAATCGGCGGAGTGGAAAACGTAGACGGCTGGGATCTGTGGCGCACCGCGGATGGGCGTAGCCTCGCCGATCTCGACCCAGAATAAAAGCACGGCCCGCCGCCGCGGGTAGCTCTCCCGCGGCCAGTTCGCTCGCGCTCAGCTAGTTCGCCCTTGCACAACCAGTTCGCTAGATGCGGTTAGTTTGCGCGGAACTAGGTCACCCGGGGGCGTGGGCAGTTCGCCTAAGCACGGTGAGCTTACTGTTGCTGCCCGCAGCGCGATTACTATTGTTCGCCAAGCACCCCGGTGATAAACCTGCCGAGGGTGCGGAACACTTCTGTGCGTACGGACCGGCGGGAAAAGACGACGTCGTGAATAGCACCCGGGAACTTGACGATGCTCACCGCGCGGCCAAGTTTTGCGGCGCGGGCCCACATTTGTTCCACGTTGAGCACAATATCGGCGCTGCGCATTTCTTCGCTCCAGGAGCGGCTGAAATAGCTGCGCGCGGAGGTGAGCATCAAAATTGGGGCGTCGATATTCAGGCCGGCGGCCACGCGATCCTGACCGCGCAAAACTGCCCGCAACCAGCCGGGACGTACCGGGAACGGGTTGCTAACGCGCGTGTCGAAATCAGGTATCCAACCGGTGGTCCAGAACGGGTCATCGGTATGCGGGGGCGCGCCGGGGATGCTCGGCAAACCCGGCGCTTTCCACGCCGTGACGGTCCGTGCATAAAAGTCACTAGCGAAAAGGTCTAAAGCCTGGCGCGGCCAATGTGAAGCCAAAGCGGTTACCGCGGGGCGCGCCACAGCCTGCAATTCTGGCGTAAGTTGCAGCTCCAACCAGGGCGAATTAAGCACGACGCCGGCCAGCAAGCCCGGGCGCGCATCGGCATACAAACTAGCCGTGAGCCCGCCCGTGGAATGACCGTACAAAAACAGCGGGAAAGGTGCGGCGGAATTCGCGGCCAGTGGCGCGGCGGAATCCGCGCGCGTTTCGATCCCGTAAGTTTCCCGCAGGTCGGCAGCGATGGCTTCCCAGGCGGCGTCGAGATCTGCAAAATAAGTGGAAAAGTTTTCGATATACCCTGGAGTTTGCCGGGAACGGTCTAGGCTGCGCCCATATTTGCGCAGATCAATCGCGTAAAAAGCTCCCTGCATGGCGGTTATAGTGCGGGCGAGTTCGGTGTGAATAAATGAGTCATTCCAACCATGCACAGCCAAGAAAGCAAAGCGCGGCGCGGTATTTGGTTCGCCGCCCTGGGCAGGCGCAGCAGTCGCGGCTTGCGCCGCGAGACCGGGCGCGGGCGGGCGCGGCGGGGTTTTCCGGATGAGCGTGGCACGCACTGGGCCTTCGGTATCGGAGCCGAGCGGTAAGGAAGTTTGCTCATAATCGGCGCCGAGTGGGTCGGGATACCAAGTACGGCTGGTCATGGTCTTATTATCGCAGGCCACAATAATAATTTTTTGGGCCCTGCCGCACTTCAAGGCACGGCTTTTGGGCGGCGCCGCGGGTTTCGGGAGGTGCGCGGGTTTCGAGGGGCGGCGGCACGGGTTTCGAGGGGTGGTGGCGCGGGGCCGCCGGTGATGCTGCGGTCTTCATCGAGGTAGCCCTGGGGTAACAGCGGTAGCGTGTGGCGGCACAAAGCGCTAGTCCCGTGACTGACCACATAAGGTTTGATCCTTGCGGCCTTCCGGAAATGACTGTTACCGTACTGTCAATTTGAGCAAAATTTAGAAAGGAGCCGGGCGATGACGGCAAATATGCACGTGCAAAGCGCAGCGAGCACGCCAGCCGCGCACAGTACCCCAGCGGTAGTGGTGCCAAGCGCAGGGGATGGGGCCGGCACAACGCCCATTGATCCCCAAGTTAAGCTCCAGCCAATAGATGATGATTTTTCGTTTGGAGCTGTTCCTATTTCCAGCCGACGTTCCTTTTGGTCCGTCGGCTTTGTTATGCTCGGCTTTACTTTCTTTTCCGCTTCGATGTCTGTGGGAGCGAAGCTCGGTAACGGGCTCGACCTCGGCGGTTTCCTCGCGGCGGTCAGCATTGGCGGAGTAATCCTTGCGATCTACACGGGCGCGCTTGCCTATGTGGGTGCCCGTACGGGGATGGGCGTAGACGAACTTGCCCGGCACGCTTTTGGCCGGCGCGGTTCCTACCTACCTTCGTTCTTGATCGCTTTCACCCAGATGGGCTGGTTCGGGGTCGGGGTGGCCATGTTCGCCATGCCCACCGCAGACCTGCTCGGGATCAGCCCGTGGCCTATCGTGCTAATTGCGGGCGCGCTCATGACGGCCAGCGCTTATTACGGCATTAAAGCAATCGAAATCGTTTCCTTCATTTCCGTACCCCTGATTACGATTCTGGGTACGTATTCCATGGTGACGGCAACCGTGGAAGCCGGCGGCGTGGCTGAAGTTTTCGGCGAATCGGGCGGAATGCCGATTATGGTCGGCGTCGGCATGGTAGTGGGATCCTTTATTTCGGGCGGTTCGGCCACCCCGAACTTCGCCCGCTTTGCCCGCACCGCACGTTCCGCGGTGATCACCACGGTGATCGCTTTCCTGCTCGGCAATACCCTCATGTTTTCCTTCGGTGCCGTGGGTGGTGCTTTCACCGGTAAGGACGATATTTTCTACGTGATGATCGCGCAGGGTTTGGCCATTCCCGCGCTGCTCGTGCTCGGCGCCAATATTTGGACCACGAATAATAACGCCTTGTACACCACCGGGCTGGGGTTTGCGAATATTACGAAGCGGCCCAAGCGGCCCCTCGTGTTCATTGCGGGCACGGCCGGCACGCTTGGCGCCCTGTGGTTGTATAACAATTTCGTGGGGTGGCTGAATTTCTTGAACGCTACTTTGCCGCCGATCGGAGCGATTCTGGTGGCTGATTACCTGGTGCATCGGCGTGCCTACCATGCCGTGATCGACGCCGTAAACGTTGCCGAAGCTGCCGGCCAGCCCCTGCCGATTGTGGAATCGGCCGGCTCGCAACGCAATATAGCCTGGGCTCCGGTGGCCGGAGTAATAGGCGGGGCCGCGGCCGGGTGGCTGATCCCCTTCGGGATTGCTTCCCTCAACGCGGTGGTTGCGGCCGTGCTGATCTACGGCGTCGGCGTGCTGGCCGAAACTCGCGCGCAAAGCGAAACTAGCGCGCAGGCCGCAGCAACACCCGCAAAGTAAACACCAAGCACCCGGAACACCAAGCACCCGGAAAACCAAGCACCCGGAACACCAAGCGCCCGGAAACTGGCTCCGCGCAGTAAACACTAGGGACGCACCCTGCACCGTAAACACCAAGGAAGAAGCAGAACAATGGCGAAGATGCTATTCAAGAATGTGCGGATCGAGAACCGCACCGAGTTATCCGATGTGCTCGTGAGCGCGGGCAAAATCGCGCGGATCACGCCCGCGGGGAGCGAAACTGCGCGGGTAGATAACAGCGCAGCGCCGGCAGGTAACAACGCAGCGCCCGCAAGCAACGGTACCGCGCCGGAAAGTGGCAGTGCGGCGTCGGAAAGTGCGGGAGCCACGCAAACCTCGCAAACCGCAGAAACCGCGCAAGCCCCGGAAACCACGGTTTATGACGGGCGCGGGCAGCTAATGTTGCCGCCCATTGTGGAATCCCACGTGCATCTCGATACCACGATGACGGAAGGTGACCCCCGTTCGAATTCTTCGGGCACTTTGTTTGAGGGGATCGAGATTTGGGCGGAGCGCAAGCAGCAGCTCACCGTTGCCGATGTGAAAGAACGTGCCTTGCGAGCTATTCGGCAACAAGTGCGATTCGGTGTGCAATATATTCGTTCGCATGTGGACGTAACTGATCCGGAACTTACCGCTTTGCGGGCGTTGATCGAGTTGCGTGAAGAGCTGCGCGACACGGTGACTTTGCAGCTCGTGGCTTTCCCACAGGAAGGTATTGAATCTTATCCGCGCGGGCGGGAATTATTGCGCCAGGCAGCGGAGCTGGGGGCGGATGCGATTGGCGCGATCCCGCACTATGAGTTCACGCGTGAATATTCGGTTTCGTCTCTCCAGTATGCTTTCGCGCTCGCGCAAGAATACGGCCTGCTCATGGATGTACATTGCGATGAGATTGACGATCCTGCTTCGCGCGGCTTGGAAACTTTGGCCACGTTGGCTTATGAGGCCGGGGTGGGGGAGAAGGTCACCGCTTCGCACACTACGGCAATGCATTCTTATAACAATGCCTACTTTGGGAAATTGTTGCGGCTCTTGCGGATGAGCGGAATCAATTTCGTTTCCAATCCGATGGTCAATACGCATTTGCAGGGCCGGATTGATACGTACCCGAAGCGGCGCGGGGTGACCCGGGTACCGGAGCTAACCGCGGCAGGGATCAATGTTTCCTTCGGGCAAGACGATATTGTGGACCCGTGGAATCCGCTCGGTACCGGTTCGCTGCGGGACGTTACGCTGATCGGTTTGTACGTGACCCAGATGATGGGGGCGGAGCAGATCGACAACTCTTACCGGTTCATTACTTACAATGGCGCCCGCACGCTCCACGTGCCGGAAGCTGAATACGGGATCGCGGAAGGTAAACCGGCGAACTTCCTGCTCTTGGACGCACCTTCTTGGCGCGAAGCTCTCATGTTCCATGCGCCGGTGCTGGCCTCCTACCGGGAGGGTCGCTTGCTTTACGAGGCGACGGCGCCCACCCGCCACTGGCACTTCTAAACTCCTAACCGAAACAGGCCCCGGGTGCTAGCCGCGCCCGGGGCCTGTGGTATTCGAGGCCGGTACTTGGAGCGGGCGGCCCCAGCCGGCTGGGTAAATGCGGCCAGCTGGGCAAGTGCGGCCGCACGGCGATTTGCCACGGGGCCTGCCGGCGCACGCCCACTAAAGCTCGGCCAAAAACTCGCGGATTATTTTGCTTACCTGGTCGTTTTCGATGAGGAAGCCATCGTGGCCATGCCCGGAATGTACGGTCTGGAGTGGCCGGGCGCCGGGCAGGGCTGCGGCTAGGGCGGCCATGTCTTCCGGATAGAAAAGCCGGTCGCTATCTACCGCCACCACGAGGGAAGGCATTTCGAGGCTGGCCACTACCGCGTCTGTGCCGCCGCGGCCGCGCCCAATATCGTGGGTGATAAAAGACTGCGTGATGGTTAGATACGAATTGGCGTCGAAGCGGGCGGCAAGTTTACGGCCGTGATAGTCCAAATAGGATTGCACCGCGTAGCGGCCGCCATAAAGCGGATTTTCGCCGTCTTGCGGAGTGCGGCCAAAACGCACCGCCATTTCATCGGCGCACCGATAAGTCAAATGGGCAATCTCGCGGGCCAAGCCCAGCCCGCCACTCGGACCCTGATCCGGGCCGGCGTCGTAATAGTTCCCACCGCGCCACTTGGGATCTAACTGGATCGCAAGTTTTTGGAAGTGGGCGTAGGCAATCTGTTCCGCGGTGGTAGCCGGGCCAGAAACCAACACCGCCAAAGCTCCTACCATTTCCGGATAGCTAGCCGCCCATTCCATGGCCCGGTTACCACCAAAACTGGCGCCGGCCACCAAAGCCCAGCGGCGAATCCCCAGCTGGCGGGCAAGTTTATGTTCCGCAGCGGCCATATCCCGCAAAGTAATTTCCGGGAAACGCGGGCCCCAAGGTTTACCGTCCGGAGCGGTGGAAGCCGGCCCGGTAGAACCCTGGCACCCGCCCAAACAGTTTGGGCACACCACGAAATATTTATTCGTATCGATTGCCCGGCCCGGGCCCACAATCTGGTACCACCACCCGTTCGTACCATCGCGGGAGGTGGCGTGAGAGTCCCCGGTGAGCGCGTGGCACAGCAAGATCGCATTATCGCCGGCCTCGTTTAGTGTGCCCCAAGTTTCGTAGGCGAGTTCTACTTGCGGCAGGCGCCCGCCCAGTTCCAGTTCGAGCGGGCCGAGCTGCGCGAATTGTCGCTCGCCCGGGTCATCGCCCGCAAACCACGCTCCGGAAGCGGGAAGATTAGGTTGGGGGACGGGCCGATATCCGGTATCAAAATCGCCAATCGGCGCGGCGTCCGTCACCGGGTCTAGTTCAGGGTGTCCGACCAAGAAAATCGGGTGTTCTTCGCTCACGGTCCTCGGTACTCCTTGGATACAATCCGGCGGTTACCAGATACATTCTGATGGTAACGCGGAATGTGGTTTGCGGTTGTATGTATTCAAAGTTTGCGGTGCGTACTTGGCGGCGCCGCCGGCGGTGGGGCTGAGTGCGGAGCATTCCGATGCTTCTCGGGGGTAATTAGTAGCATCCCGCAAAACCAACTCGGTTCAGCACCCACCGCGGGTACCTAGCGCCGGAAGACCGGGCGCCAGCGGCGTCGTCGTTATCGGTTATGGGTTTTAGCGCGTGCCGGGCGCGTTACCGGCACCGACACCGGCACCGGCACCGGCACTTTACATAGCGCGTAGCAGATTGCCGGAACGTAACCGGCAAGTTGCCGGCGCGTGCCTACTTGATCGCGGCGAGGGCCTGATCCAAATCGGCGATAATGTCGCGCACATCCTCAATGCCGATGGAGAGGCGCACGGTTGCCGGCGTGATCCCAATATCGAGCAGTTCTTGTTCGCTGAGCTGGGAATGCGTGGTAGAAGCCGGGTGCACCACCAGCGATTTCGCATCTCCAATATTTGCCAGATTCGAGAACAGTTGCAGCGCTTCCACAAATCGGGAAGCTTCTTCCAAACCGCCGTCGATATCGATTGTGAACACGGAGCCCGGCCCCTTCGGCGTGTACTTCTGGGCGCGTTCGTAGTAGGGGTTGGAAACTAGTCCAGCGTAGTTCACCGACTTCACGCCCGGATGGTCTACCAGGTGCTCTACCACCCGTTTCGTGTTTTCTAGGTGCCGGTCTACGCGGAGCGAAAGGGTTTCCAGTCCGATTCCGATCTGCCAGGCGGCCAGCGGCGTGATCGCGGCGCCGGTATCGCGCAGGAGGGTGGCCCGAATGCGGGTTACGAAGGGTGCTCCGGTGTCCGCAAATACGAGGCCGTGGTAAGACTCGTCGGGTTCGGCAATGCCCGGGAACTTTCCGTTACGCCAATCGAAATCTCCCTTTTCGACGACGACGCCCGCAATCGTGGTGCCATGCCCGCCGAGGAACTTGGTGGCCGAATCTGCGACGACGTCGGCACCCCAATCGAAGGGGTTGCCATTAGCCGGAGTGGCAATCGTGTTATCCACAATGAGGGGGACGCCGTGGGCGTGTGCTACTTGGGCTACAGCTTCTACGTCGAGGATGTCTTGACGCGGATTCGGGATGGTTTCCCCGAACAAGGCGCGAGTGTTTTCATCGATTTCTTTTGCCCAGCTGGCCGGATCGTCCGGGTTTTCCACCCACCGCACTTCAATACCGAAGCTGGGAAGCACATGCTTGAACTGGTTGTAGGTGCCCCCATACAAAGAAGGTGAAGAGACGATATTGTGCCCGGCCGTGGCCACGTTCACGATGGCGTAGAAAATAGCGGCCGAACCGGAAGATAGGAGTAGCCCGCCCGCGCCGTTGTAGAGGGCGGCAATACGGTCTTCTACTTGTTGCTGGGTGGGATTCGTGATCCGCGTATAAATTGGGCCGGCATCGGTGAGAGCAAAACGGCCCCGTGCCTGTTCATTGCTTTCGAAAACGTAGCTCGTGGTTTGGTAGATAGGAAGCGCCCGGGAACGCGAATCAGTATCGAGCGTCAGGCCCGCGTGTAGCTGCTTGGTATCAAATCCCCACTCGTGGTTTTCTGCCATTTTATTTTCTCCTTCGGAAACCCGGCCCGATGGCCGGAAGGCCAAATACGTAAAAATCTAAAAATCGGGTATTGGCCTGCATTGCTGGTGGTAGGCGGGCAAAAATGCGCGCACTACTAGCAGACAATGTTTGTTTTTACTGGTTTTACTGAAATTGGGTTTTACTGAAATACGGTAATTGGTGCGTGTACTTATTTCTTATTACGCACCCGCTAACCCCAACCTTGAAGGAAGTAACCGGTGGAGCGGTTTTGCCGGTTCGTTTGCGTCCACCAACCCTTCCAAGCAGGGCTGGGAGCGCATCGGGCCTCTAGTTTCCACGGCAGAAAGACCGTGCGGCCGGATGCGCTAGCTGAACATTCGCATAACGAACAGCATGGCAGTAACCATAGCCCACCCGTCCGCATTTTGTGCAAGCGTGTCCAAAATGTGAAATATGCGGCAGTGCCTGCTGGTTGCTAATCTGCCGTGCCCTGCCGGTAGGCCTCGCCAGCTGTCCGTGCCTGTCCGCGGTGCCTGCCGCCATAGCTGCTGCTCGTGCCTGCCAGCTGTTTTCGCGGGCTGATTTCGAGGTGCGTCCCGCCCAGCTGGCTCGTGAAAATGTGCGTGAGGCGGTGAACGCAGGTTAGGCGGTGCGCGCACGTCGGGCAGCTATCACATGTGTGGCGGCACACGCGCATGGGGTAGTAAGCGTATGTGAGGCGGTAAGCGCGGTGGGCGGTGAACGCAGGTGGGGGCGGTATCGCGAGGGGCGGTATTGCGTGGGGTAGTGCCGTAAGGAGGATGTGACAAATGAGGGTCCTGAGGCGGCTGGGAAAATTGATCGAAAAGTGCTAAGTGCGACCAATGTGTACCGATTTAATAGTGTGGAATTTGGAGATGTTGTTCCCTTTTTGCCCTATCTGGGGTAGTTTCATAACAGTTGTGTTACGGGCGGCGTTGTAAAACACGCCGAGGCACACCGCGTGAACCGGAGCTAGGACCGGTTCACGCGCCTGCGGGGAGCGGGGCTAGGGCCGCAAACCGCATGAAAGAAGATAGTTTTGGAGGCGTTGTGGAGTTGCGAAAAGGGAAATTCCTGGCGGCTGGGGTATCTGCCGCGTTGGTGATTTCTCTGGTCCCGCCAGCACAGGCTGATAACGGGGCGAGTGATGATCAGATATCGGCAGCAAAGGCTGCGGAACAGCAAACAACAAATTCGATTGCGGGGCTGGAAGCGCAACTCACCGGCCTCGGTGCACAGGCTGAAAATGCCCGCACGGATGTAACGAAGAAGCAAGCGGCAGCCAGTGCGGCGCAACAGGATCTTTCGGAGTCGATTACGGCCGCGATTGAAGCGCAAGAGCAGGCCAATATCGCCCAGTCGCAGGCAGACGATGCTTTGGATGCGCTGGGTGCGGTTTCTTCCGCCATGTATCGCGATGGTTCTACTTCTTTGGGTGGAGTCACGGCCCTTTTGGGTGCGGACTCTTTGAAGAATGCAGCCGATCGGCAATGGGCTTTCGAGGTGCTCGGCCAGCACACTGGGAGCAAGTTGCAAAAGTACCAGGCAGCCCGCGATGTGGCCCAGACCTTGCAGTCAGATGCTGATGCGAAGGCTGCCGATCAGGCGGTAGCGGCCGGTTCGGCAGAAGAGGCGTTGGCACAGGCGCAAGAAGCGGCCGCTGGCCTCGAAGCCACGATTTCAGGTATTGAAGAACAGCGGGAACAGCTGTTTACGCAGCTCGCCGCGCAAAAGGGTACGACGGCGGAGCTCGAACGCCAGGCGCAAGAAGCGAAGGAAGCCCAATCTCGGGCAGAGGCAGAAGCCCAGCGCCAGGCGATCATTCAGCAAGCCCAGGCAGAGGCTGAAGCTCGTGCACAAACGCAAGCTCGGGCTGATGCGGCAGAGGCAGCCCGGCAAGAAGAAGCACGCCGGGCGGCTGGGGAAGTTACCCAGCGCCGCCAGCGCGAACAAGCGCCTTCACCGGCGCCGCGTCCCGCGCCTGCTCCGGCTCCAGCTCCGCAGCCTGCACCGGCTCCCGCTCCGGCACCAGCGCCGCGGCCGGCACCCGCTCCGGCTCCTAAGCCAGCTCCGGCTCCTAAGCCTGCTCCGGCTCCGGCGCCGTCGAACGCCGCGCTGGGCCAGCAGATTGTGGCCTTCGCACGCCAGTTTGACCACAAGGTTCCGTACGTGTGGGGCAAGTATTCGCCGGAAACCGGTTGGGATTGCGTGGGCTTCACGTACTACGTCTACAACCACTTCGGCATTAAGACGCCGCGCCGTACCGGCTCGCACGTCAACCAGTTCTGGAGCGGTTACCGCCAGGTGCCAGCTTCGCAGGCGCAACCGGGCGATCTGCTGTGGTGGCCCGGGCACGTGGGTATCTACACCGGTAACGGTATGCACATCGCGGCCTGGAACGAAAGCATGGGCACCCAAGAACGTGCGGTCTGGGGCAACCCGGTTTACCTGCGCATAGTCGGGTAATACCGTAAAACCTCGGCGCGATAAACGTCGCTACGCCAAGGCAGTGTTGGCCACTACGCCAAGGCCGCGTTGCCGCGATGCCAAGGCAATGTTGCCCGCGGGTGTAATGGCTCGCCTGGAACCTGCAGGTAACGGCACCGCCTGGACCTGCTTGCCACCTGGCAAGCTCCGATAACTGAACTCAAGCAAGGCCCGCTGGGTAGGCGCATGAAGCGCCTACCCAGCGGGCCTTTTTGTTTGTTTACCGGGAATGCTTCGCGTTCCTATCGCTGGTGCGTGTAGCTACCGCCAGCAATCTGAACAGGCAGTGCCGGAATTCCTAAAAGCTTTTGCATACGTACATAAACCTGGAAAATAAATGCGACTTTGCACACGTTAGGAGATTGCACACACTCAAGAAAGTGCAATGTTCGTTTACCCCTCAATCGGCGGCAGGGGTGGAAAGTCCCAGGATTTCCCCCACCGAAAATTGTTACCGAAATGTTTTTAGCGGGACGTTGGTCCCGTCACGGTTTGAAGGTTGGCAGGGAATATTTGATATTGTCAGACGGCCGCGGAGGGGAGTCCTGCAAAATCGATTCGCCCGCCAGAACTGTGCAAACGCCACGCCCTGCCGGATTGTGCGGGCGCGCGGGTATTGGGCGGTTGGGCTCTGGCAGCTGTTTGTTGGCCCGTTCGGGTGTTAGGACTAAATGCCTGGCATTCACTTCCGAAGGGTTTGCTGTACGGGTAGGGACTTAGGTCGGAAAAATGGAGGAACCGTGAGGAAAGCACTGGTGGCTCGAGTCGTAGCGCTCTTCGCTGTCGTTTTCACGGCGTTGAGCGGCATTTTTGCTCCGCTCAGTGCGGCGGCCCCGGTCCTTCCGGAGGCAGCTTCGAAGAACATGCATCCACAGCTACTGCAGCAAAAGCTCCTCCCGCAAACCCCGAAACACCGGGGTCAAGAGGGTGTTTTGTTGCTAACCACTACCGGTGAAGTTCTACGGATGACTCCGGACGGCACTATCTCGCCGGGAGCGCCTTATCTGCCGGCTATCGCCAAGGACGGCCCGAAAACCGTCAGGTCAAAGAATATTCCGAGTAGCGGGCCCTGGGGTCAAAAGGTCCCCGGCTATAACGGGTCCTACCAAGGCCGGTTCGATCGCGGCCCCAATAACGACACTTCCGCCTGGTATCAGATAAAAGGTATCGAGTATAACGCTCTTGGAAGCGCGGAGGATGGCACCCTTTACGCAACTTTGCGCGTCAGCCAGAAGTCGTCTCGTGGTCAGGTCGGGCCGTACCAGGTGTATCGCCTCGGCCCGGGTGAAGACTACTGGAGCCCCTACGGCCCGGAATTTATGCTGGACGCCGCAACGGTAGCTCCCGAAACTAACCAAACCGGTAACCGCGCTCAGTCCGTATCAGCTGGTGCGGTTAATCCGAAGGATGGGAAGTACTACTTCGGTACCAGTGTTACCGATTGGCAGGGCAATTCGTATTTCCACACGTACCGGATGGAACCGAGTGGACCGGTATACGTGGGCAAGGCTCGTGTTGAAACAATTGAAGCCGCTTCGGGTAAATCTCTGGAGTCAAATGCCGGCGATATTTCGTTCAGCAAGGACGGGGCTCTAATTGTAGAAACGTCGGCGGCGTACACGGTGCCCAGCGATCGCCAAAATTACTTGCGCATGAACCTCGTGAAGAGTGAAGACTTGCAGAATGGGCACGGCGGGGAATTGCCTTCCTTCGCTCTGCCTACCGTCAGCTTGAAGGCTACGGGTCCGTACGAAAGATCTTACGATAATTTTAATGGCATCCGTGCTGCTTCTGGGTTTGCGCAATTACCTGACGGCAGGCTTATTACCGCAAATGCGGATGATACGTCCACAACAACGATGCTTCAGGTGTCGCCTGATTGGGATAAGTCTGAGATTTTCAAGAGAATTGATGGCGCTGAACCTATTTACTCGGAGCGGATTGACAAATCCGAGCGTGACCAAAATTGGTGCACGGGCCCGACCCCCGGAAAGTGGACATGGGGGTGGTGTTTATGCTGCAAGGTCAAGTGTAGCTGACGCGTGTTTTTCGAAGGTGTCTGGGGCCTGG
>NZ_FNAU01000014.1 GCF_900102025.1 Actinobaculum suis
TGCGCGGAATATGTTTTACGGGACATGGTAGAAGACTACCTTTCTCCGGCTGAACGCCGGGGCTAGCCTATGTCCACCAACAGGGGGTCAGGTCCGTACTCGCAGCTATGTGGTGGATCATCGACGCCGACAAGGTCGTTCAAGACGAAGAACGTCTACTGCTGCACTATCTCACCGTGTCTGCCGAGCGGAGCGCAGGCAACAGCGAGGAATACCAGCGCTACATAGAGCTATTCAAGAACCAGATCGAAATAGATGAAGACGATCTGTGGGCGCGAATCAGTGGAATCTCCGAAGATGGCGCCACAAACCTCTACCGAGCGGCAATCCACGCAGCTGCAGTCGAAGGCAAGATCAGCAAGCAGAGACTAGAACTCCTAGAACTTCTTGCTGGCCGTCTAGGGCTCGAACACGACGAAACGCTGATCAATAAAATCGAGCGCATGGTCTATTTAATCCAGCCCAGGCCACCCCCAGTTACCGCATACCCTCCTGCGTCACTATGCCAAAGAGAGGAAAAGTTTCTCCAACTTTTGTGCGTCTAGCTCGGCGGTTTCGTCGTCGGAGGTCATGCACTCGCGTAGGCCGGTGGCGATCACCGCAAAAGCCGCGCGGTCAATCGCCTTGCCGACCGCTGAGAGTTGGGTGACCACCTCGTCGCACTCACGCCCGTCCTCGATCATCTTGATGACTCCGCCAATTTGGCCCTGCGCCCGCTTGAGCCGCTTGAGCACGCCATCGAGTTCATCTGCGTTGACCTGCATGATTACTTCCCGAAAATCCGCGCGAAGAACCCGGAACTACCGCTTTTGTTTTCATGCCCGTCGCACCACTGGCTCGCGGGCACCGTAGCCTTGACCTCATTCACGTGCTGGCCGCACCCGGCCCACGTCGTCTTGCCACACGTCTTGCACTTTGTTGGTCTGCACATCGTTCCTTGAATCCTTGTTCCTTGAATCCTTTTGTTCGTTGCAGCGCACTCGCGCGCTACTAGATCGTCGCCGCCAACTTTACATACCCCTGGGGGTACTTGCAAGATACCCCTACGGGTATGTATCTTGGTGACATGAAGATGAACAACTCTGCACAAGCGGATCAGAAGAAATACGTCATCGTCGGCGGAGTGGCCGGCGGAATGTCTGCGGCAACTCGCCTGCGGCGGCTAGACGAAAACGCCTCAATCACCGTGGTTGAACGAAGCGGATACGTATCCTTCGCCAACTGCGGCCTGCCCTACTATGTTGGCAGCGTGATCAAAGAACGTGATGCCCTCCTCCTGCAAACCCCGGAGGCCCTCAAAGCGCGATTCAACATTGACGTGCTGGTACACACCGAAGTCACGCGCATCACCCCAGATGCGAAAACCGTTCAGATTCGTCGCGTGGGCGAGGAATCCCCCGCACCGTCCGGCACTACCGAGCTCGCCTATGACTCCCTCATCCTTTCCCCCGGCGCCAAACCCGTGATCCCGTCAATTCCGGGCATCGAGCGCGCCCTACCATTACGCAACATCGAGGACACGGACACGCTCATGGCCGGAGCACAAACCGCGACAACCGCCGTCGTGATCGGAGGTGGTTTCATCGGCGTTGAGGTCACCGAAAATCTCGCCCACCGCGGGCTGAAGGTTGCACTTGTCGAAGGAACCAACCAAGTCATGGCACCTCTCGATCCCGAAATGGTTGCTCCCGTGCACGACCACATCCGCGAACACAGCGTCGACCTCCACCTCGGCTCGCACGTGGTGGCTATCGGCGAGGACGATGTCGAACTCTCCGACGGCACTAAGATCCAGGCTGATCTTGTGGTGGCGGCGATTGGCGTGCGCCCCGATACGACTCTGGCCGAACAAGCCGGGCTGGCACTCGGCAAAACTGGCGGAATCGCCGTCGACGCTACAATGCGAACCTCCGATCCCAATATCTACGCCATTGGCGACGCGGCCGAAAAAACGGACGCGATCTCCGGCGATGCCAGCCTCGTCGCGCTCGCCAACACCGCAAACCGGCAAGGGCGCATGGTCGCCGACGTAATCGCCGGACGCGAGGCCGCTGACCGTCCTGTTCTAGGCACGTCCATCGTGCAAGTATTCGATCTTCATGTGGCAAGCACCGGATGGAATGAAAAGCGGCTGCGCGCTGCCGGACGCGCCTATCGTGCGATTCACTCCCATCCGTCGTCGCACGCCGGCTACTATCCCGGCGCGGCGTCAATGGATCTCAAGCTCCTCGTCGATCCCGAAACCGATCTCATCTTGGGTGCACAAGGCGTTGGTGAAGGTGGTATCGACAAACGCATTGACGTCATCGCCACTGCCATCGCCGGCGGAATCACAGCCTCCGAACTTACCGATCTTGAGCTTGCCTACGCGCCACCATTCGGATCGGCCAAGGACCCCATCAATATGCTCGGTTATATCAACCGCAACCTGCACGAAGGGCTCACCGAGTCTGTTCAATGGCATGAGGTTGCTGGCCTCATGGAGGCCGGTGTACGCCTGATCGACGTTCGCGGACCTGGGGAGTTCGCAACCGGCGCGATACCGGGCGCGATCAACCTCCCACTCGACGAGATTCGTGACCGGATCAACGAACTACCCGACGGCGACCTCATCGTCTCCTGCCAAGTCGGCCTACGCGGGTATCTCGCCTCCAGAATTCTCCGCCAACATGGACGCAAGGCCAAGAACCTCTCAGGTGGATACCGCACATGGAAGGCGGGGATGGATTCGGCAGCTTCCAAGCCTGCCTAAGTAGCCGATAACCTCTATTTTCACGCGGCTTTTGGGAAATTTGAACCGTTCGGTAGGGCGCGCCTAGGCACGCCCAAACATTGAATTCTCACTTTCGACGCTTCCCTACGTCGCCTTGCAACAGGGCTTCTTTGCGTCGCCTTGCAACAGGGCTTCCCTGCGTCGCCTTGCAACAGGGTCGCCTTGCAACAGGTTTGTCCGTAGCTATCGCTACTCTTCTTCATAAACGAAGGCAGAGCTCTCCCCGTTGTCGCGGACGAAGGTGACCTCCAGCTCGCCAGGCTTGGCAAAGCGCAAAAGGTGGCGTGCGACAATCTCCTCAAACTGGCCTATGTGTTCTGCTGGCCCGTTGAGTACCAACACGAGCTGACCTTCGTCAGCGGACATGTCACATCGTACGCTGTCACTGGTATCCGCAATGGGGAAAACTGCGGTTCCCGTAGCCGAATCTTTATTCCAGCTTGCCTCAATCTTATGACTGAAATGGCTGGCCAACTGTTTGCCATAACGCATCGGGCGGTCAGAGGTCACATGTGCAGTTGAAGTCATAATACCGTCCATAGGTTGCAACATAGCTAAGACTAACCAATTTTTCTAGTGTTATCTTCTCGGGCCAGCAGCACTTATCACGATGGTCACCAGGCTAGGTGCTTTTACAGCAATTATTGCGCTCATCGCACCAGGGGTAGCCCTCCAATCTCAAGCGCTCTACTGAAATCCCGGACGGCACCAGTCGTTCGGGATTTTAATTTTGCACAGCGGAATCGAACCTGTGAGGGCTTGCGGCGTATTGGCAAAACAAAAAGACGCCCATTTTGTATCAAAATGAGCGTCTAACTGTGGAGCTAAGGGGATTCGAACCCCTGACCTCTTCCATGCCATGGAAGCGCGCTACCAACTGCGCCATAGCCCCGAGCGACTTGATAAAGAATAGTAGAGATTCTGGCCAACTGCAAATTGAAAGCCGCTCTTTTCCCTGAGATTCCCATCACACCTGAGGAACTGCAGTTTTGTCATGTTTCCGGAATATCTTTAGTCACGTTGCCGGAACATCTTTAGCCATGTTTCCGGAATCGCGTTCACTGCCTAGCCGGAATCACTCTCGCCGCTCTATTCCCGATAGTTACGTACCGGGTCTGCAATATCGCTAAGGTAGCGATTGTGGGCCACTACGCGCCACTTTTGCTCGCGGTCTGCCTGGTAACGCAAAAGCGTCCAGTGGCAGTTATCGAGCCCGGCGATTCCACCCCACATGCCGCTCAGACCCAGGAGTTCAGCCACACCCGCGGTAATAGCAGCGCCGTGTGCGGTCACTAGTAGTGTGCCGCCGTTCATCTGCTCCGCATATTCGTACACGGCTTCAGCCACACGCTTGCCCAAGGCCGTCTTATCTTCGATCTGCATGCCTTCCGGCTGTCCGCCGCGGCGCCAGATTTCCGACTCGGCCGGATAATTGGCCTGGATTTCTTCCCGCGTGAGCCCTTCCCATAGGCCGTAGTGCCGCTCCTCGAAACGCTTATCCGTTTCTACCCGCATGTCCAGCAGTTTGGCAGCCTGTTGCGCCGTCACCAATGCGCGCTGCAAGGGCGAGGCAAGAATGCGTGCCGGCTTGTAGGAAGCTACGTGGGGCGCCACGAGCCGGGCTTGCCCCAGCCCGGTAGCATTTAGTGGGATATCCGAAGAGCCTTGGATACGCCCTTCGAAGTTGTAGTCGGTTTGCCCATGCCGCCAGAAAATGACGGAATCAACTGCCACTGTTCGTTCCTCCAGTTGTTGTAGTGTTTTTATCGTATTAATTTCGGTTGCGCCGGTTTTATCGTATTAATTTCGGTTGCGCTGATTTCTGTTGTAATCGTTTCTGCCGTAGTAATTTCGGTTGTAGTCGTTTCTGTTGCGCTGGTCTGCTAGCCATGGCTTTCAAAAAGCGGTTTTCAAAAATATGTGGTGGCCTCCGGTTGCCGGAAAGCACCGAATGCCACCACGAAGTCAAATGGGCGCGCTTTGTGTGCGCCGCGGCTGGGCCGATTTATACGGTATCGGGTTCGGAAAGGCTCGCCCGTGGCGTAGCTGTATCCGTTTCTTCACCGAGCCCAAGTTCTTCGTTAGTAAGCCCAAGATCAATTTTCGGGGCACCCGCCCATAGTTTCGGGAGCGCGTATTCTTCATACTCTTCCTCGCCTTGCACATGCACGACGAGCTCACCGTAATCGAGAAGCACCCACCCGGCATCATACCCCAAGCCTTCGCGGCGTAAACGCTTAGCGCCCATATCTACCAGCGCATTTTCCACCGTTCGCACAATAGCGTTAATCTGTGGCTCGGAACTCCCCGTCACAATAAGAAATACATCCGAAATAATGAGCCGGTCCGAAACATCAATAGCTTCGATCGTAGTTGCTTTTACTTCGGCCGCTGCTGCGGCACCAGCCCGAGCTAGTTCGATCGCACGTTCGGATGCTGTCACAAAATCTCCTTTATATAAGTTGCTAGGTGCTGTGCGGTCTCCATCTCTGCCGGAGCTACCGGTTCACCCATTGCCCAGCGTCTGACCCATATGGTACCGATGAGCACACCAATCACGACTCCAATAACCACCAAAATCGCCATGGTCACTGCCCAATAGCCGGAACGACGCTGTGGTTCTTCTGTTTCCGCAGCTTCCGGTTCCCCTTCCAGCTCCGGTTCGAGAGTAGCTACGTTTGCTTCCACTGCCGGTTCCGCGCGCGTTTCCGGTGCCGTTGGGAATTCCGGTTCGTCCGAAAGCCGCGTATCCGCCATGGTGATATTGCGTAGCTGTTCTTGCAAGCTGGGCCTATCCGCGGCCTCGCGCGCGGTATCCGTGCCGCTTCGCCAGGTTTCCCCACCGTCAAAACCGCGATACACTCCCCCATATTGGGCAGGTGAAGTTGCGGTTTCCGGCCCGCTTTCGCCTACGTCAGTATCGTCTTCAAAACGGTCGAAAACGGAAACCCGACCGTGCGGGTGCGAAGGATCCATGGCGGCCGGAGTGGCCGGATGCGCAGTTCGCCCATTTTCCGATGCCGACGCCGCCGCCCCTAAGTTTTCGGGTGCCGACGCCGCCGCCCCCAAGTTTTCCGCTGCTGCAGCAGCTCCACCCCAGCTTTCTGGTACTGCAGCCGTACCGCCCCGATTTTGCGGCTCTGCCGCGGCTTTTCCAATCCCGTACTCTGGCGCCGCCGGAGCAGCTGGGCTAGGCGAGCTCGCCGGCAACCAGTCCTGGGCTTTCCAGGTTTGGGTTTCCGCGGCTAGCGTGCGCGCGGGATAATCCGCACGGCCCAAATCGTAATCATCGTAATCGTTTGCCCGATAAGCGCCCGGTCCGCTTGGATACCCAGCCGTTTCTTGCACCTGCCTCGCGGCAGGGGAAGCCGCGCCTGCAGATGGCGTGACCGGCGAGGGCATCGCGGAGGAAACCGTGCCCGCGGAAGGCGCTGCCGGCGAGGGTGCCGCTGGGGAAGCACTACCTGCAGAAGGCTCTGCCGGCGAGGACGCCGCGGGGGAAGCACCACCCGCAGATGGCGCCGCCGGGGAAGGCGCGGCCGTGGGCGTTAGGCCCCCACTCGTTTCCGCCCGCTCAGCTTCCAAAATCTCCTTGCGGGAAGGGCGGCGGAGCGCAATTTCTTGCGTCTGCGAAAGCTTTTCGACCGGCGAGGTGGCTTCGTGCGGGATTGCATCCAATAAGCCCCGCTCACGCATTTGCTTGCGGGTTAGCCTGGCACCTTCGCTCATTGGTTCTCCTTTTTTGCCTGCTACCTAGACCGACACTTACTACTGCGATCCAGCTTACCTTTAGTTATCCACCGAGGCCGGGGCTTGCGTCGGCGATTCGCCACGCCGGTATAAATGATATTTCCGGATATGTTGCACCACGGCGTCGGGCACCAAGTACCAAATCGGGGCGCCGCGCGCCACCCGCTCCCGCACATCGGTAGAAGAAATTGCCATTGCCGGCACCTCCACTACTTCGAAATGCTTATCGCGTAATACTTCTTCCGAAATCTTGTGACCCGGGCGTGTAACCCCGATGAATTTCGCCAAATTCCACAGCTCTTCCGGTTCTTTCCACCGTAGAATCTCCGGCAAAATATCGGCACCGGTAATAAAGAACAGTTCCGCATCCGGATAGATCTGATGCAAATCGCGCAGCGTATCCACCGTGTAGGTAATACCCCCACGCTCAATATCCGCCCGCGAAACAGTAAAACGAGTATTGGAAGAAGTAGCAATCACGGCCATCAAATAGCGGTGTTCGGCCAAGGTTACGTGCCGGTCTTGTTTAAAGGCCGGGTTGCCCGTGGGAACAAACACTACTTCATCGAGGTTATAGCGGTACTGCACCTCCGAAGCGGCCACCAAATGCCCGTGATGAATCGGGTCAAAAGTGCCGCCCATAATACCGATCCGGCGCCGCCTGCCGGTGCGTACGGCGTCGAAAGGGATCTGAATATTTTCTTCTTTATCGCTCACTGTTATTTCTCCGGATGGGTGCTACCTCACCTGCCCATTTCCTTCCACGATCCAGGTGGTGGTGGTGAGTTCCTCCAGACCCATAGGCCCGCGGGCATGTAGCTTTTGCGTTGATATTCCGATCTCCGCGCCCAACCCCAATTCGCCACCATCGGTGAACCGGGTGGAAGCATTGATCATCAGAGCCGCCGAATCAACCCTTTCTTCGAAGTAGTTGATTGCGGCAATATCTTCAGAAACTATAGCCTCCGTATGCCCGGTTGAGAAAGTTGAAATATGTTCAACCGCAGTGTTGATATCCGGGACCACGCGAATCGCTACCTCCAGATCGAGGTATTCGGTAGCCCAATCCTCCTCAGTAGCGGGAACAATGCGCACGGGAGCGGCCGGCGCGCCGGTTTCTTGCGCTTCCGCTACCGCTTCCGGCACCCCCGCTACCGCTTCCGGCGCTCCCGCTACCGTTTCCGGCGCATCCGCATCCGTTTCTGCGGCCTTGTTGGCACCCGCATCTGCGCGCGCATTTGCCGCGTTCATGTACTCGGCAATCGCCACGGTTGCGGGATCTGCGTGTATACGCACTCCCCCAGCCACCAACCCGGAGAGCAGTCCGGGCAAAAACTCTTCCGCAATATCTTGGTGCACGAGAATCGTTTCTGCCGCATTGCAAACCGAAGGTCTGGAGAGCTTAGCGTTCAGGGCAATGCGCAGGCCTTTGGCGAGGTCTGCACGGCGGTCAATATAAACGTGGCAGTTGCCAGTTCCGGTTTCGATCACGGGTACCAAAGATTCGCGCACCACGGTTTGAATCAGCCCGGCTCCCCCGCGTGGAATAACCAGGTCTACCAAGCCGCGCAGTTTCATCAGTTCGACGCCGCCTTGCCTTCCGTAGGCGTCGATGGTCTGGATCGATTCTGGTGCGTAGCCGCTAGCTTGCGCGGCGGTTTGCATAAGCTCAACCAGTTTCCGGTTACTTTCGTAGGCATCACTGCCACCGCGCAAAATTACCGCACTACCAGCTTTTAGAGCGAGAACTGCGGCGTCTACGGTAACGTTTGGTCGCGCTTCGTAGATCATGCCAATCACGCCCATAGGCACTCTAGTTTGGCGTACCTTCAACCCGTTGGGCAGGGTTTTGCCGCGCACGATTTCACCTACCGGATCCGGTAAGGCCGCCACTGCGCGCACTCCGGCGGCAATGCTCGCAATCCGCTGTTCATCCAGACGTAGACGGTCAATAATCCAGGCAGGCCGGCCCGCTTCCTCGGCCCGCGAAATGTCTTTTTTATTAGCTGCGATAATCGCGGGGGTTTCCGTTTCCAAATTGGTGGCGATCGTTTCAAGCATGGCGTTCTTCTGCTCACCGCTCGCCCGCCGAAGCCCGCGTGCTGCTTCGCGCGCTTGCTTCGCAATTTGTACGACTCCGGCCGTGATGTCCTTCTCTTGCATGTGGGATATCATAAGCTAATTCGGGAGCGGGCTGCAGTTAGCGCGCACAAAGCACGCTACTTGCCTGTGTTACCCCAGTTTTTCGAAGGCGTTGGGGCTGGGAATATAACCTCACCGGATACCGTTCTCCCAACATAATCGAAAACTGCATGACGGCCAACAATATGGCCATATTGGCAACAAGAAAGGTGCACTATGGCAACCGTTGAAATCACCGCCGATAACTTCAATGAAACCGTAAAGGAAGGCATTACCTTCCTCGATTTTTGGGCTTCGTGGTGCGGCCCGTGCCGCCAGTTCGGGCCGATCTACGAACGCGTTTCGGAGGCGCACCCGGATATCACCTTCGGCAAGGTAGATACGGAAGCTAACCAGGATTTGGCAGAAGCCTTCGGGATTCAAGCTATCCCTACCATTATGGCTTTCCGGGACGGCATCCGGGTGTTTTCGCAAGCCGGAGCACTACCGCAAAACGCGCTGGAAAGCTTGGTCAAGGAAGTACGCGAACTCGATATGGAAGACATTCGCCAGCGGATTGCCAAGCAGGAAGAAAACAACGGCACTAGCGGCGAATAACTCCCGGCAATACTCACCGTAAATTAACAAAACAGTACAGCACAGTACAGTAGTGGGGCTCTAACGGCATTGCGTTAGAGCCCCACTACTATTTTGCTTTTATACCTATTTATATGTGGCGGCCTGTTTATATGTGGCAGCCGCCCCCGCTTCAAAAGCGGTCACTTTTGCCACCTGCTACAACGGGCCCGCCGCGCGCTGCTAGGAGCCACCGGGCGCTATTCTTCGCCCACTACCCGGCCGTTAAGGAGCGGGATCACGCCGCGAATAATTGAGGCGAAGTCGGTTACCGCGGAGGCTGGTATGTAGATAACGCCATCGCAGGCTCCCATACCAATCCACTGTTCGGTAGCGTCGGCGACGTCGTAAACGGTGCCCACCACGGAAGCGATCTCGCCGAACCGGCAGCCCTCGTTCATTTCGTGCAGGAGGTGCACCCGTTCCCGCGCGCAGGGCCGAGTCCCCGAAATCACGATTCCCATCTCCAGGAGCACGGGGATTTCGCGGCCTTCCGCCCGCGCCATAGAGCGCAAGGCATAACGGGCTTCGCGCGCATCGTGCGGAGACTGCGCCCGCAAACGGATCGCGGTAGCAATAGAGCACAATTTCTTGATATCTAGTTTTTGTACATCGCTGGCGAGCACGCGCGGCATAATTTCATATCCGCGGGCAACCATGCCTCGCAAGGCAACAACCAATGCCGGCAGATCTGTTTGCGGCGTCACCGCAATTTCCAGCATCGATTCGCCGCTATTGTGCGGATTCAGCTGGGCCAGTGTGGCAATCGCACGAGGGTTGGCGGGCACTTCAAAAGCCATGCCGCGTATCCCTGCTTGGCCAAGCATCGCCACGGTACGAGCTGCATCCATTCCGGATTCATCAGCGTCAGAGCGCATGAGGAAGGATGTGTTCAGGGTTGCAAAATCCAAACCTCCCCGATGAGAAGCCTGTACGTAGCTCCCTACCTGGCGCATATCAGCATGAATCGCAGGCAATTCCGCACGGCGCCGTGCCCCGAGCAGAGACAGGTCAAAACCCAAATAGGCGTCACGGTTCACCTGGGTGCCGCTATTGAGATCACTCGGACTTTGGAGCTGTATAGTCATGTGGCTTCACGTTCACTTCCGGCTAAAAGGAATACCTTGAGAGCTGTGCATTGTTTTCACACAGACGGCGAAGGCTAGGATGGTGCCCACGCTGTGAGACGCTCTTCCGTTCCGCACCGAAAGCGGGTTCACTACTTATGGCAGGATCCGCTCGATGTGATGACCATAAAACTAATGGTCGCCTGTCCACTTGGCAAGACGCACATGTCCAAAAGTGCGAGGCTTCACCTTTTCAATTTTGCATATTATTCGCATTTCAGCTAGTTTGGGTGAGTTTTCCCTTAAAGTTTCGGTAAAAACTCGCGCTTTCGCTTTATGCTTCATGCGCATATTTGCTATATATCTTGCGCATTTTACGCACTGTGCCCACGGCGTATTTTTGGTGCATTCATCTGGGGTTTTGGTTATATCCAGAAGCTAGAGTTTTCTCCCCTACCCGCGGTTCGGTTTTCCCTGCGCCTGCGGTTCGGTTTTCCCTGCGCCTGCGGCTCGGTTATCCCCACACCCGCGGTTCGATTCTCTCTATTATCTGCCGTTCGTTTCTTTCTGGTCTATCCGAGTGCGATATCGTTTGCGTGAATTACGGGGCGGGTGCCGCGGGCGGCGTCGGTATCGATTGCTTCGGCGAGGGCTTCAGCGCTCCATCCGCTCAGCCCGCGCGCAAAGGTTTTACCATCCGGCCCGGCAACTTCGATCAGGTCTCCGCGGGCAAATCTGCCGGCTATTCCCATCACGCCCACGGCTAGTAACGAGGCCCGGTTTTTCTGCAAGGCGGCTTTCGCCCCCGCGTCCACGACGACGCGCCCCCGCGCTTCCGCCACGTGGGCAAGCCACAAACTTCGCGCTGATTCCCGCTCCCCGGTGGGCGCGAACCAGGTACCGGCAGGTTCGCCAGCCAGCACTTCTTTCACTTTCGCGGCGGCCGTCAAGAGGACGCCTACGCCGCCCGAAACTGCTAGTTCGGCGGCGGCTACTTTCGAACGCATCCCGCCCGTTCCCACCGCGCTGCCGCGGTCTGTTACCAGTAAACCAGCCAAATCTTCCGGCCCGGAAACAGTTTCGATCAAATATGCGCCCGGTTCTTTGGGCGGCGCTGAATACAGGCCATCCACATCGGTGAGGAGTACCAGCACATCGGCGCTGATGAGATGTGAAGTGAGGGCCGCGATCCGATCATTATCGCCGAAGCGCAATTCCTCGGTAACAACGGCGTCGTTCTCGTTAACCACGGGAATCACACCGATTGCCAGCAGGGCGTTTAGGGCGTCTTGCACATTGGAGTAATGGTTGCGGTCAATAACGTCGGTTACCGTGAGTAACACTTGCCCGATGGTGATCCCGTACCGATCGAAAGCATTTTCGTACGCGGCCATGAGGCGTGATTGCCCGATCATGGCCGCTGCTTGTTTATCTCGAATGGTTTTGGGCCGGGAAACGGGGAGCGAGTGAGCTCCAGCGGCAACCGCGCCGGAAGAAACGAGCACAATTTGGCAGCCTTCCCGGTGCCGGGAAGCGAGCGCTTCTACCAGAGAGTGCAAAGCTTGCAGGTTGAGCGAGCCGTCCGGCAAGGTCAGCGAGGAAGAACCGATTTTTACTACGATCCGCCGCGCTTGAGTAATCGCTTCCTGCCGGGCTTGGGCATTCGCCTCTCGCTGCAGACGCGCCGAGGTCGCCTGCGGTGCCGTTTGCGACTCGTTCCCCGGTACCCGCTGCGAGAGCGCTTGCGGCTGCGTGTGCAGCGCCGGTTGCGCCTGTGTCTCTGATGCCCTCTGTGACTGCGATTCCGCTTGGGGTTTTGCTACCGCGCCGGACTTTCCCGTTTCCTGGTTTGCCATTTACTTTACTTCTCCCTCGGGTCCGTCCAGATTCCGAGATCGCGTTCCTCGCGCAGCTCTTGCCGGGCCGCTTCTTTTGCGTCCATCCGGTCATGGAAGGCACGTTTGCGTTCGCGGCGCGTGGCGCGCTGGCGTTCTTCTAGCCGCTGGTCGGTGCCGCGCGGGCCGAGTAGTTCGGCGCCGGTGGCCATGGTTGGCTCCCAATCGAAAATGAAGCCGGAATCGGCCGGGCCAATAACTACCGGTTCGCCGGGCAGAGCACCCACGCGTGCCAGTTCGTCTTCGATCCCCAAACTAGTGAGGCGATCAGAAAGGTAACCTACGGCCTCATCATTACCGAAATCGGTTTGCGAAATCCACCGTTCGGGTTTCTGGCCGCGCACCACCCAGTAGTCCGCGCCGCCGCGGTGGACCTTACTGATTGTAAAGTCTTGTGCGCTTTCTTCCAGATGCGGGCGCAAGACGGGCCGCGCTTCTTCCACTTCCGGCGCGGTGCGGCGAGCTTCTTCCACGAGTTCACCCAAACCGTAAGTAAGGGCGTTCAAACCGGTGTGGGCCACGGTCGAAATTTCGTACACGGGGTAGCCCAGTTTTTCGATATCGGGCCGCACAAATTCGGCCAGCTCATGCGCTTCTGGCACATCTATTTTATTGAGGATAACCACGCGCGGACGTTCCATTAACGGCACTTGCCCTTCCAGTACCGGCACGTCTTCCGCAAAAGCCGCAAGTTCGGCTTCGATTTGCTGCAGGTCACTTACCGGATCGCGGCCCGGTTCCAGGGTTGCGCAGTCGATAACGTGCGCGATCACGGAGCAACGTTCGATATGCCGCAAAAATTCAAGGCCGAGCCCGCGCCCTTCCGAAGCTCCCGGGATCAGCCCGGGCACATCCGCAATCGTGTACCGCATTTCGCCGGCGGTAACGACGCCGAGGTTCGGGATCAGGGTGGTGAAAGGATAATCGGCAATCTTGGGCCGGGCCGCGGAAACTACCGCGATAAGGGAAGATTTGCCGGCACTCGGATAGCCCACCAGGGCCACATCGGCAATGGATTTTAGTTCCAGCACCACATCTTTGGTTTCGCCTTCCTCCCCGAGCAGGGCGAAACCGGGCGCGCGGCGCCGCGGGGAGGCCAGTGCGGCATTGCCCAGCCCGCCGACCCCGCCTTTAGCAGCCGTGTACTGCTCTCCCGGCGTGGAAAGATCGGCGAGCACTTCGCCTTCCGGGGTGCGAATCACCGTGCCGGCCGGCACTTTGAGAATCAGATCTTCCCCATTTTTGCCGCGCTGCAAATCTCCCGCGCCCGGTTCACCATTTTGGGCGCGTTGATGCGGAGCGTGGTGATAGTCAATCAGGGTGGCCTCATTGGTATCGGCTTCGAAGATAATAGACCCGCCGTGGCCGCCATTAGCGCCGTCGGGGCCGCCTAGCGGCTTGTATTTTTCCCGCCGCACAGAAGCGCACCCGTTCCCGCCCTTCCCCGCAGTGAGGTGGAGCGTGACCTTATCAACGAATGAAGCCACAGTGTTTCCCTTCCAGCTTGGTTTTCTTTGCGCCGCGCATTCAGTTTTCTTTACGCGTTGCGCGCGAGGTTCTCCCCGGGTATTTTCTTTACGCGTTACGCGCGAGGTTCTCCCCGGGTGTTTTCTTAGCGCCGTGCACCCTGTTATTGTTTGCGCGCATGCACCCCGAGTACGCATCCGCAGTGATTAGCCGTTATATACGCTACGAGGGGTGGAAGGCTATGCCCTCCACCCCTCGATTAGCAAAAGTATTTATGCCTGTGCCGCAATCACATTGATGGTCTTGCGGATCCGGCCGCGGCGGAATTCTACCGTACCGGGCAACAGGGCGTACAGCGTGTCATCACGGCCGCGCCCCACGTTCGTACCCGGGTGGTACTTGGTACCACGCTGCCGTACGAGAATTTCGCCGGCCTTCACAGTCTGACCACCGAAGCGCTTGACCCCGAGCCGCTTAGCATTTGAATCGCGACCGTTGGTCGAAGAACTTGCACCCTTCTTATGAGCCATCTTCTACACCTCTTCTTTATTATCGAAGAGACCGCGAACTAAGCGATCTCCGTCACCTTGACGCGAGTGAGCTTCTGACGATGACCCATGCGCTTGCGGTAACCAGTCTTATTCTTATACTTCACGATCGAGATCTTCGGACCCTTCTCGTCACGGACGATCTCGGCCTTGACCTTGACGTTAATGCCATCGGCAGCCGTGGTGATCTTTTCACCGTCAACGAGCATAATGGGCTCGAGCTCAATCGTATCTCCGACTTCGCCATCAACTCTGTTCATAACGACGACGGAGCCGACAGACACCTTCTCCTGACGGCCGCCGGCCTTAACGATCGCGTACACCACGTTCTGCTCCTGAAATCCTATTTCACGCCGACCGGACGGCCAGCCTCATGATCATGTGCCTTAGCACCGACTATCCAGGGTAGCGTCTCTGGCCTGGAAGTCTCAAGTCGATATGACTGTGAAATGCCTTCCGTTTTTATGGCCTTCAACACTACCCTTTAGCCGCTTCCTTAGCCGCGGTGGATACCGTACCTCCCGAGGTCACGCCGCGTGAAGTGCCGCGCCGAGTAGTGGAGGCCGAAACGCCGCCTTGTACCCCCGCCGAAGGCGCCGCGGTAACCGTCACCTGCGTGGCCTTTTCGCCGCCCCCGCTGCTCTTTTGCGGGGTTACTACACCCGAAGAAACCGCGCCGTGGCGCCGCCGTGCTCGCGTTTGCGTAGCGCTAGCGACTTGCGCCTTACTTTCCTTCGCAGCGCTGCCCTGGGCATTTTCCTTCGCGGAGCTACCCTTAGCAGCGCTGCTACCTTTAGCAGCCCGGGCCTGCTTAGCACTCCCCTTGGCGGACTCGCTCTTCTCCGTATCCTTAGCGGAGCTAGCCTTCTCCTTAGTTTTAGCGGAGCCGCTCTTCTCTGCGTTTTTGGCAGAGCCGCCCTTGTCTTTAGCGGAGCTAGCCTTCTCGTTGTCTTTAGCGGAGCTCGCCCTTTCCTTCCCAGTTCCGTTCTTCGCTTTTGCGGAGCCGCGCTTTTCGTTGGCAGAGCCCGTTACTTCCTTCGCGGTGCCGCTCTTCGCCTTTGCGGTGCTGCTCTTATCCTTGCCGTCGTTTTCGGAAGTCGGTGTGGCCGGCGCAGCTTCCTTTTCTTGGCCGCGCTTGTCTTGCTTGCCACGCGCCCGGGTTTTCCCGGGCGCGGCGTCGTCGGCCTTTTCCTCGTTATGCCCGGCCGCCGCAATGGAATTCATGGCCGCACCGGCAGCGCTACGTTGTGCTTCGCTTTGGGAAGCACTCGGTACTGTTTTCGCCGCATTTGCTTCGCGCCGCCGCTTACGCCGTGCCGCGCGGCTACTCGTACCCGCGTCGCCCTTTTCTACCGGCCGATCATGAATCAGATACCCGCGCCCATCGCAGGCCTCACACGAGGTGGAGAACGCTTCCACCAGGCCTTGCCCCACGCGTTTACGCGTCATTTGCACCAAGCCCAGGCTTGTTACCTCGGCTACTTGGTGGCGGGTGCGGTCCCGGCCCAAGCATTCCACCAGACGCCGTTCCACCAGTTCCCGGTTGGATTCCAGCACCATATCGATAAAGTCGATAACGATAATGCCGCCAATATCGCGCAAGCGTAGTTGCCGCACGATCTCTTCGGCCGCTTCGAGATTATTGCGCGTCACGGTTTCTTCTAGCGAACCGCCCGAACCGGTGTATTTACCGGTGTTGACGTCGATCACCGTCATTGCTTCAGTGCGGTCAATGACCAGGGTGCCACCGCTGGGCAACCACACCTTTCGATCAAAGGCCTTCGCCAACTGTTCATCCACCCGGTTGGCAGCGAAAATATCTTCCCGATCCGTCCACTTGGTTACCCGCTCACGCAGTTCTGGCGACATCTCCGCCACATAAGCAGAGATCGTGGCATAAGCGTCGTTCCCCTGCACCTGGAGGCTTTCGAAATCCTCATTGAAGATATCGCGCACCACCCGCACGGCAAGCTCCGGCTCTTCCTTGAGGACCTTGGGCGCCCCCTTCGGGTTTTGCGATTTCTTTTGAATATCTTCCCAGGAGGCAGTGAGCCGGTCTACATCGGCTTGCAACTGTTCGGCGGTCGCGCCTTCAGCAGCCGTGCGCACAATTACCCCGTGTTCTGCCGGCACGATCTCCTTCAGGAGCTTCTTGAGGCGGCGGCGTTCCTTTTCGGGGAGCTTCCGGGAAATACCCGTCATTTGCCCGCCCGGTACCAGTACCAGGTGGCGGCCGGCCAGCGTTATTTGCGAGGTGAGCCGTGCCCCCTTATGCCCAATTGGATCCTTCGTTACCTGCACGAGTACCGGATCGCCGCTCTTCAGCGCCTGCTCGATACGCCGGTTTTTACCGGTCACCCCGGCTGCTTCCCAGTTCACTTCCCCGGCATACAAGACCGCATTGCGGCCCTTCCCGATATCCACAAAGGCGGCTTCCATGGAAGGTAGGACGTTTTGTACCCGCCCCAGATACACGTTGCCAACCATCGAGACTTGCGTGTGGCGCGCAACGTAGTGTTCCACGAGCACGCCGTCTTCCAGCACGGCAATCTGGTTCAGTCCGTCTTGTTCGCGCACGAGCATGCGCCGGTCCACGGCTTCGCGGCGCGCCAAGTATTCGACTTCCGTAACCACGTGCCGGCGCCGGCCCGCATCGCGCGAATCCCGGCGCCGCTGCCGCTTTGCGGCCAAACGGGTAGATCCTTGCGGTGCGGTTACTTCATCGCTTCCCGCACCCGCCCCGGATAGGGAGCGACGACGCCGCCGCACGCTCCGCCCGGCCGAGGCCGTAGTGCCACCCCGCTCTGTTTCACGTGCACTGCTCGCCGCGCGGCGCCGCCGAGTTTTACCCGCGGCTTCCCCGCTCTCCGCGGCGCGGCCATCCTCCCGCCCGCTGGAGCGGCGCGCCCGGCGCCGGGTACGACCATCCCGCCCGCCTTCGGCCGGCTCAGCTTCAGATTCTGCGCCTGCATCATCTTCTTCCGCGGCGAAATCTTCATCTTCGTCGTAGTATTCGGCGTCGTCGTAAAAAACGGCTTCCGTATCCACGTATACGGAACCGCCACCCACCGGACGTTGCACCCGAATAGCCTGCGATACGTCCGGTTCCTGGAATAGTAGACCGGGTTGGAACCCTGCTCCTAAACCGAAAGCGGCACCCGCACTTGCGGCCGCAGTTTCATTATTATTTTCCTCCGCGTTCGTGCCACCACTGGCTCCAAACGCACTGGTATTGAGGCCCATGCGCCTACACTTCCCGATTGCCGCGCACCCCGCATCGCGCGCTAGCAATCACACCTGCGAATACACTCCGCAGCAAAAAGCTCTCAGTCCGATTGCGCGCGGGCTTTGCTCAACACCTCGCCTTACGTAAAATCCGCGGTGGAGCCAGGCGCAGCGCCGCAATCGAGTTTCGGGGTTATGCGGAAACTCCCGAAATTCCCCTGTAAAGTTTACACAAGGGAAAGCGCCACCAGGTAGGACATGAGCGGAGTCTCTCCCTCGTATCCGCGTCACGTTCGGCCTGCGCCCAAAACGCGCTCAACTCACGCCGGCGGCATGCGCAGCTCACTCCAGGAGCACGCCCGCCCAGCAGAATCGGCTCGCCCACCCAGCAGAATCGGCCCGCCCACCATCTGCACCACCACGCACTCCACCCCAGCTGGCACGCCCGCGTGAGAAAAACCGTAAAACTCCAGCCCTACGCAGAGTCGCCAACCGTGATAACGGCTTTATGCCCGGACTGCTAAGATAAAGCCAATCGGGACCTAGGTCCCGTTTTCGACCAGGGTGTCTCTATCTTCTTCTGAAAGGGGCCGCTCTTTCGGGAAACTCGCGAACTTTTGGCGCGTAAGTAATCGTAAACGTTCAAGTTTGCGTCTAAGCTTAGGACGAAAGCCAGGGGCGATTCGCGTCGCCTCACGCGCCGGGTCCGCCGAGGCTACTCCGCAAGAGGATCGGCGAGAACGGCAACACAATTAGACAACATCAGAAAGGTGAAAAGGTGGACCCTATCACCCTTGCACGATGGCAGTTTGGTATTACGACGGTGTACCACTGGATTCAGGTACCCCTGACTATCGGGCTGTCCGTAATCGTTGCATATATGCAAACTAAGGCTCGCAAAACGGGCGATCCGAAGTGGCAGCGGATTACCGATTTCTTCGGCAAGATCCTGCTCATCAACTTTGCGCTCGGCGTAGCCACGGGGATTGTGCAGGAGTTCCAGTTCGGGTTGAACTGGTCCGAGTACTCGCGCTTCGTTGGTGACATCTTCGGGGCGCCGTTGGCCTTCGAAGCTCTCCTGGCCTTCTTCCTCGAATCGACTTTCCTGGGGCTGTGGATCTTCGGCAAGGGACGCCTGTCCCCCAAGGTACATAACCTCACCATCTGGCTGTTCTCCATCGGCACGATTCTTTCCGCTGCTTTCATCCTCGCGGCCAACTCCTTCATGCAGGATCCGCAAGGTGCAGTATTCAACCCGACCACCGGGCGCGCGGAACTCGATGGTATGAGCGGCTTCCTGAAGCTCTTTGGCACTACCTGGCAGTGGACCTTCGTGCACACGCTCTCCGCCTCCCTGATGCTTTCCGGCATTTTGGTAGCAGGCTTTGCTATCTGGTGGATGGCGCGTTCGATTCGCCTCACCGGCAACGAAAGCGAAGCACGTGAATACTGGAAGCCCACCGCCAAGATCGGTGCCTGGGTGGGCCTGGTGGCCGCGATCGTAGCGGCTCTTTCCGGGCACTTCATGGGCCAGCACCTCGGCAATATTCAGCCCACCAAGGCCGCGGCCATGATGGGCGTGTGCACGGGCGAAGAAAACGCGAAGCTCTCGCTGGTCATGTGGGGCAATAATTGTGAAGAAGCCGGCCAGATCTACATTCCGATCCCCGGCCTGGAATCCTTCATGATGACCAACCACTTCACCGGTCCGGAATCGCGCTTGCAGTCCATTGACGAAGCCAACCAGCAGGTGTTTGAAGGCATCAAGCAGATGGAAAACGTCAATGACGAACTGGTTACCAAGTTCACCGAAATGTACGGCGAAGATGCGGTAACGCCGAACGTACTCGTTTCCTACTACTCCTTCCGCGTCATGGTGGGTATCGGTTTGCTCGGCATTGTTATTACTGCCTTGGCACTCTGGGCACTCCGCGGCGATCGGCTTATCCGTTCGGAGAAGTGGGGTACCTTCTGGCTGTGGATGGTCCCCTTGCCGTTTATTGCGAACAGCGCCGGCTGGATGCTTACCGAAATGGGCCGCCAACCGTGGGTGGTGTACCCCTCGAATGTCGACGGCGTACTCCTCCTTACCAATATGGGTGTTTCCCATTCGGTTTCGGCAGCTTCCGTGGCCTTCTCGCTCACCGCCTTTACCTTGCTGTATGGCGCGCTGGGTGTGTGCTGGTTCTGGTTGCTTAGCCGCTACCTGAAGGAAGGCATCAACACTCACAAGAAGGTTATTGAGTACGACGCCGCGGATACCCCGCAGTTCGTCTACTAAGAAAGGGATCAATAGTGGAAGCATTTACATTGACACCGCTTACGGTCCTCTGGTTCATCATCATCGCGGTCTGCTGGATCGGTTACCTCTCTACCGAAGGATTTGGCTTCGGTACCGGCATGATGCTGAAGACGGTGGCCAAGGACGAACGCGAACGGCGGGCCCTCGTCAACACCGTTGGCCCGCACTGGGACGGTAACGAGGTGTGGATCCTCACCGCCGGTGGCGCTACCTTCGCCGCCTTCCCCGAGTGGTATGCCACCTGGTTCTCCGGGATGTACCTCGCTCTTATCTTGATTCTGCTGTGCCTGATCGTGCGGATCTGCGCCCTCGAATGGCGCAAGATGATCTCCACGGCTGGCTGGCGCAACTTCTGGGACACCGCGCACACGATCGTCTCCTGGTTGGTGCCGATTCTGCTCGGTGTAGCCTTCGCGAACTTCGTACAGGGCATGAAGATCGAAGTGGGCCGCTACGCGGAAGCGGGTGGCACCTTCCATGCGATCGCCCCGGCGGACGTGAACGTGCAAACCCTCGCTGATAACCACCACTACCTGACGGGCGGGTTCCTCTCGCTCCTCACGCCGTTCACGATTCTGGGCGGCCTGGCAGTGCTCGGCCTCTTCTTCACGCATGGCGCTCTGTGGCTTTCGATCAAGCTCGCCGGCCCCCTGCAGGAAAAGTACGAGAACCTTGCCAAGAAATCCTCGCTGGTCTCCACCGCGGTTGCGGCCGTGTGGGCACTGTGGGCACAGTTTGCCTATAGCGAGCAGGTACTGGCTTGGATCCCGCTGCTCATCTGTGCACTACTGCTGGTTGGTACCGTGGCGGCACTCTATGCCCGCCGCGAGATCCTCGCCTTCGGTCTGCACTTCGCGGGTATCGCCATGGTGGTAGTGATGATCTTCGTGCAGATCTTCCCGAATGCTATGAAGTCCTCGATCGATCCGGCCTACTCGCTTACCCTGGCGCAGGCCGCTGCAACCGGCCCCACGCACGGCGTGATGACCATTGCAGCGCTAATCTTCGTGCCGATCGTCTTGGCCTACACCATTTGGGCCTACTCCGTATTCCGCAAGCGCATCGACGCCGGCCAGATTCCGGAAGAACCCGTGGGCTTGGATCCCAAGCGCGTGCGCGAATTCGAAACCCTTGCCTAAGCAAGGCAAGAATCTTGCTAAATCCGCAGGCTCCTAGCGGAGTCTGAAGCAAGAAAATAACGGCTCTGTGCGCGCACCCTACGCGCACGGAACCAAAGCTCGAAAAACCATAAACGTCGGTGTAGCTGTACCTCGCAGGCATAGCTACACCGACGTTTTGTTTACGGTCACGCAAGCGCGGAAAAAGTTTTCGGCCAGGCTGCCTATTCCGGCTATTTCCTTCTGGAAATGGGAAGTGCATTCCCACATGAAGATGCCGTGGGCGGCGCAGATGATTAGGATGAGATGAGCCGAGCGAGCAGAAAGTTGGGAGAAACGTACCTTGAAACCTGTTGATCCTCGCCTAATGAAATACGTGGGCCACGCCCGCCGCTATATTTTGGGCCTCGGCGGGCTCGGAGCCCTAGAAACCTGCCTGATATTGGCGCAATGCTTCCTTATCGCGGGCGCGATTTCCCCGGTTATTGACGGCGATAAGACCCTGCCCCAAGTTTTGTGGCTAGTGGCCGGAACCGGAATTGTTTTTGCCGCCCGGGCTCTGCTCAAATACGGCCGGGAAGCCTATGGGCACCGCGCTGCCCTGCGTACGATCTCCACGCTGCGCCAGAAAGTGTTACGGAAAGCTGGGGATCTTGGCCCGCGCTGGCTTTCCGAAGGTAGATCTTCTACCACTACCACGCTGGTCACTTCCGGCCTAGACGATCTAGAACCCTATTTCGTCAAGTTCCTCCCCCAGCTGGTGCTATGCGTGCTAGCCACCCCGGTAGGCTTAGCCACCGTCCTCATCTTGGACTGGGTGAGCGCGCTGATTATCGTGTTCTGCATTCCGCTCATCCCACTTTTCATGATCCTGGTAGGCCGCATGACGGCTGCCTTCGCCAACGAACGCTTGGCATCCATGCAAAGGTTGGGCCAGCAGCTGCTTGATCTGCTGGGCGGCCTGGCTACTTTGAAAGGCTTAGGCCGGGAAAAGCAACCGGCACGCCGGGTCAAACAGCTTGGTGATGACTATGCCAAGAAGACCATGCAAACTCTTTACGTGGCTTTCCTTTCCGGCGGGGTACTAGAATTCCTCACCACGCTATCCACCGCACTGGTGGCTGTGGAAGTGGGCTTGCGAATGGTAGCCGGAAATCTCAATCTTTTTACCGGGCTCACGATCATCATGCTCACCCCGGAAGTTTTCAACCCGATCCGCGATGTGGGTACCCAGTTCCATGCGTCTTCGAATGGCGTGGCCGCTTCCGAACAAGCTTTAGACATTTTGGAAGCCCAAGATTCCCTGCAAGACGGTACACAACCCGCCCCGGACCTGCGTACCAGTGAGATCCGAATCGAAAACCTTTCGGTGCTCGCCCCGGGCCGGGAAACCGTTGCGCCGGCTGCTCTCAATGGAGTAATCCGGCCGGGCCAAATTGTTGCTCTACGCGGCACTTCCGGCTCCGGTAAAAGTACGACGGCGGCCGTACTCACCCGCTTTGTGGATCCCACCGAAGGCGAAGTGACTATTGGTGGGCTTTCGGTGCAAGAGATTTCCCGAGATGATCTGTGGAAACAAATCACCTGGGTGCCGCAACGCCCGGTGTTGATTCCGGGCACAGTGCTCGAAAATATGGGTGCCCCGCGCGGCGAAAAACTTGAACATGCCGCCCAGCTCGCTGGTTTTAGCGAAGTTGTAGCTAGCTTGCCTGCCGGCTGGGACACGATGATAGGCCAGGGCGGCACCGGGCTTTCGGTTGGGCAAAGGCAAAGGCTGGCCCTAACCCGGGCCCTGCTGGATGATTCCCAGCTGGTGATCCTCGATGAGCCTTCCGCACATTTGGATGCTCGCTCTGAAAACCACGTGGTGCAAACTGTCCAAGAGATCCGGCGGCAGGGCCGTACCGTCGTCGTTATCGCGCACCGCTTCGCCCTCGTGGAAGTGGCAGACGTAGTAATTGACGTGCACTCAGATACCGCTACCCCGGAGTTTTTAGCACAGCACGCCGCGGTGGCAGAAGCGATAGCACACCGGCAAGAAACCGAATCCGAAATCCGCGTGGCTGGCTCGCGCAGCGATAATGCGCTTGCCGCAATGGAACGCGGCGGCAAGAAAAAGCGGGCCAAAACGCAACCCGCGCCAGCCAACACGCCCGCAACGGAGGTTCAAGCATGAAAGCGTTACCGCAAGAAGAACGGGTAGCACTACGGCGAATCATCAAGCTGCTCGAGGTCAATAAGCGCGATTTTTGGCTCTCGGTTTTGGCCGGAGCCGTGGGTATTGGGTCGGCCGTGGGGCTTTCCGCGGTTTCCGCCTGGATGATTACGCGAGCCTCGCAAATGCCGCCGGTAATGGCACTTTCGATTTCCGCTACCGCGGTGCGTGCCCTGGGCGTTTCCAAAGCAGTACTCCGCTATTTCAACCGCATTTTCTCCCACCGCGTGGCTCTGTACGGGATGTCCTCCCTGCGGACCACGGTCTATTCCACGCTCGCAGATTCTTCGACCGATGTGGTGACTTCGGTGCGACGCGGAGATCTACTGGCCCGCATGAATACCGATGTGGATGCGGTGGGCGAATTGATTGTGAAGGGTATCCAGCCTACTTGGGTGGCTTTCTTCGTCTCCCTGATTTCGGTGGCGATCGTGGGGAGCCTTTCTTTGCCAATCGGTATCGTATTGCTATTGGGGCTGATCGTTTCCGGGATTGTGGGGCCGTATTTTGCGCTCAAGGGTGGCCGGTTGGCCGAAGAAACTCAGGTGAAGGACCGCACCGAGATTTCTTCCCGGGCGCTAACCATGCTTGATTCGGCCGATGAACTGCGTATTTCCGGCAAGCTGAGCAAACTTGAAGCGGCCCAGGCGCACACCGAAGCCAAGATTTACCGGAACCGGGATGCGGCGGCCCGCCCGCAAGCTCTTTCTATTGCGATCGACACTTTGGCCATGGGGGCCACCGTGGTTTTGGCGATCATTATTGGTTCTTTGCAGCTCGCGCAGGGAACGCTTTCGGAAACTGCGCTGGCGGTTTGTGTACTCACTCCCCTAGCCGCTTTTGAAGGCACGCAGCCCTTGGGTGAAGCCGCGATCCAGCTGGTCCGTTCCGGCAAGGCCGCGCAAAGAATCCTCGACCTACTCGACCGCGCCCGCGCCGCCAGCTCCAGGAGCGAAACGGCCGCCGCGCAAACCACTCCAGCAGCTCGCGCAAATGCGGGCGCCGGTGTTGCTGCGGACGCCGCGGCCTCGGGCTTGGTGGCTCATGATCTCATCATTGGGTGGCCGGATGGTCCGGATGTGGCCGGGCCGTTTAACTTCGCCTTCCCGCGCGGCAAGGCCGTTGCGATCGTGGGGCCTTCTGGTATTGGGAAATCGACGTTGTTGTTCTCAATGTCTGGGATGCTCAGCCCGCACGCGGGCAGTATGCGTTTGGAAGGTCGGGAAGTTTCCCGTATGGACCGCACCGAAGTTTCGCAGTTGCTGTCTTTGACCGCGGAAGACGCCCATATTTTCGAAACTAGTGTGTTAGAGAATCTGCGGGTTGCCCGCCCGTCCGTAACCGAACGCGAAGCAATTGTTTTGCTGGCAGAAGTGGGCTTGGGTGAATGGCTCACGCAATTGCCGGATGGGGTACATACCATCATGGGTGAAGATGCGGCCACGATTTCCGGGGGCGAACGGCGTCGTCTGCTTTTGGCACGCGCCCTGGCCTCCCCCGCACAGTATCTGCTCTTGGACGAACCCGGTGAACATTTGGATCCGGAAACTGCCGATCCGCTCATTCGGGATCTGCTGCGAGCCGGAAAACGCACCCAGCATCCGCGCACGATCATTTTGGCAACCCACCGGCTCACGCCTTTGGACGCCGCCGATCACGTTATTTTGTTGGCGCGCCAAGAGAACGGTGAAGTTGGTGTGGCACATAGTGGAACGCATGCGGAACTGGTGGCCAGCGTGCCAGAATACGCGTGGGCGGTAGCCCAAGAGGCGGCCGCACCGGAAGCGATCATGGCTGAAACCCCCGCGGCGGATCCGCTTTTAGGACCAACATTTACGGCAGAAAACATGCCGGCGGAGGCACAACGATGAAAGATCTCGCGGCCACGATTTCCCGGGCCTTGCAACTGACTGCTCGGCTGGACCAAACTGCGGTTCTGCAGAACTTGGCGGAAGGTGCTATGGATGCCACGGATTGCCAGGCCGCATTAATCGTGCTCATGAGTTCGCTAGGGGAACCGAATAATATTTTGCTCGCTGGTGAATGCCGGAACGTAGCCACCGAACTAGAAGTAAAGCGGCGTATTTCCTTCTTCCTCGATCAACTACCAGACGAGGGGGTGGTGATTGCTAATTCGGGGCTCGAAAAGTGGAACGATATGCTCGACTTGGACGTGATGCCGAGCAATGCGCTTGCCGCCCCAATTCGTTCCGTGGATCGCGTGGTCGGCTACCTGTTCTTGCTAGAAAAAGAAGGCGGGTTTGGACCGGCCGATGAGCAAAACATTGAGCTCTTGGTTTCGGCCGCGGCAATCGCCGTGGAAAACTCGCGCCTCTACGAGGAATCCAATTCGCGGGCGCGGTGGATTGCCGCTTCTCGGGCTATTACTTCGGAACTGCTCAAGGGTAGCGATGAAGAAGACGCCCTGCAGCTCATTGCCGCCGAAATGCGAAAAGTTTCCCAGGCGGATGCGGCCCTTATTGTTTTGCCTTCCGTGGGTGACGTGTGGATTTGTGAAATTGTGGACGGTGCCGGATTTGAGGATCTTGTGGGTCTAATTCCCCCGCAGTCCAGCCTTACTTTGCGGGTAGCCCGGGAAGTGCGGGGGCGGGTGGTCAGCGATGTATCGAATTTGGTAGGCATACCGGAAAAGCTCAAGCGTTTTGGGCCGGTGCTGTATGCCCCGATGGCGGCACGCGGAGAATCGAAAGGTGTGATCCTCCTGGGTCGTTCCGCCGGTTCTCCGGAATTCAACCTCGCCGATCTGGCAATGGCAGAAAACGTGGCCAGCCAGGCCGCGCTTGCTTTGGAACTGGCGGCAGCCCGGCACGTGCGGGCCCAAGCTGCCCAGCTGGAAGACCGTTCCCGGATTTCGCGAGACCTTCACGATTTCGCGATCCAACAGCTCTTTGCTTCCGGGATGGCACTTTCAGCAGCGCGGGCCGATCTGGCATGTGAAGAAACCGTGCCCGAATCAGTGCTCGGCACACTCGACCGAGCTATTACTTCTATTGACGAATCGGTGGGCCAAATCCGGCAAATCATCTATTCCTTGCGCGACCCGGCCGCTACCGTACCGATTTTGACGCGCCTGCGCCGCGAAATTTCTTCCGTTACTTCCCAGCTTGGTTTCGATCCCGAACTAACCGTCACCTACCTGGGTGAAGATATTACGGCCTCCGATAACACCGCGGTGGACGACGTACTCGGCTCGGATCTTTCTGATGACATTGTGGCCGTGGTGCGGGAAGGTATTTCAAATGCGGTCCGCCACGCGCAAGCCGACCATATTTGGGTAAAGGTTAGTATTGCGAACCACCGGGTGCGGGTTACCGTGGAGGACGACGGCGTAGGCGTGCGGGAAACTGGCCGCCGCTCCGGCCTTTCCAATCTGGCGGCCCGCGCCCAGCGCCATCATGGCTCTTTCTCGATCAGCCCCCGCGAAGAATCAGGCACAACCGTCCGCTGGACCGCCTCCATCGGCTGATACCGCCCGCTGTGCTCCGCTACGAAACCGCTCGGTCCTGCGTCCAAGCCCAGCCGTGCTCGGCTAAGAACCGCTCGGCTAAGAACCATCCACGCTTGGCTAAAGCTAGCCTCCATCGGCTAGGTACCGAAAACCCCGCGGCTTGAGTTAGCACTCAAATCGCGGGGATTCAGAGGATGATTATTTGCCTGCTGCGAGTTTACTGGTTACGCCAGCCGGTGGCCCGTTGGCCGGCAACCCAAGCTGCTACCTGAGTGCGGCGTTGCAAGCCCATCTTGGAAAGCAAACTCGTGATGTGGTTCTTCACCGTCTTTTCGGCAACGCCAAGCCGGTCCCCTATCTCCCGGTTAGAAAGACCATCTCCGATCAGCTCCAAAACATTACGTTCAGACGGAGTAAGATCTGCCGTCGGATCGTCATGGTCAGCCCGGCGGCGAGAAATCGTCCGTTCATCAAGGAGCACTCGCCCGGCTGCAACTGCGCGGATATTGTCAGAAATCTCGGCACCGCGTACAGACTTCAAAAGATAAGCACGCGCGCCAGCCTCCAAGGATTCGGAAAGAGCATCGTCGTCGTCAAAAGAAGTAAGAACGATGCACTTGGTTTCCGGAGTTACTTCCTTGAACTGCTCCATAATGTCAATACCCGTGCCGTCACCCAGCCGCAAATCTACTAACGCTACATCCGGGCGCACCAACTCTCCGCGCCGGACGGCCTCCTGTACGCTACCGGCTTCGGCTACCACTTCCAGGCCATCCGAACGGTCCACGACCTCAGCTATCCCGCGCCGAACAACCTCATGATCGTCAATGATCATGACACGAATATTCTCAGACACGGTTCCTCATTTCCTGCTCTTGCTATATCACTACCACTGCGGGAGTCCTGCTCAAATTCTATCCATTTTTTGGTTACTCCTCCGGCCCTCGTCCGCCTTTGTGACCCGCATCGCCCAAACTACTTGTATCGCGCCCTCCTGCCAAAAACTAGCTGTGCGGTTTCTACCGGAGGTACCAATTCCGCGGTTTGTGCCCGAGGTACCAATTCCGCGGTTTATGCAGTGTGCTAGCGCGCCGCGCCCAGCCCGGCCCGAATGCAGCGGCAGGCAGGATTGCGTTTCGGCACCAGGCGGGTTTGCGCGTGCAGGTCAGCGGATTTTGCGACGCCGGAGAGGCTGGCAGCGGGGGCAAAATACGGAGGACCTGCCGGAGATAGCAATGCTCTCCATGGTGGTTCCGCATTCCAGGCAGGGCTGGCCGGCGCGCCCGTAGGCGCGAAGTTTGCGTTGGAAATAGCCGGCCTCGCCATCCACATGCACGTAAAGCTCATCGAAAGATGTACCGCCGGCAGCCAATGCCTCTCGCAAAACCGTAGTCACTGCCGCAAAGAGCGTATGGGCTTCGGATTTTTTCAGGGAAGCGGCTTGTTGGCGCGGATGCAGACCGGCAATATGCAGGGCTTCGTCAGCGTAGATATTGCCGATCCCGGAAGTCAGCTGCTGATCAAGCAGCGCGGTTTTCACGGCCGTGCGTTTCCGGCGCAAGCGTTGCGCAAATTCCTCGGCAGTAAATGCCGGATCCAGAGGATCGCGGGCGATGTGAGCCATAGGCTCCGGTAGCAGGGCCCGCGTGGTTCCTTGCCCGCCTGGTAGCGCATCCGCCGTGGGAAGCAAAGCGCAGGGCTGCAGATAACCGAAAGTGCGTTGGTCAACAAAATCCAGGCGCGTACCATTATCAAGCACCAAGCGGGCGCGCAAATGCCGTTCCGGAGCCGCATCGATCCGGAATTGGCCAGACATGCCCAGATGGGCAATTAGAGCTTGCGGGCCGTTCGCGTTTGCCACAGTTGCGGTGGCGGCGTGTGCAGTTGGTGCAACTTCGTTTGCCGCCGCTGCTGTATCAGCCATCGCCGCTACCGAGCCAGCCGCCGGCTCCGCCGGTGCCGCTTCCGCTGCCCCCGCCGGCATCGCTGCTGCGTTGTCGCCCAGTTCGAACCAGAGGAACTTGCCGCGCCGTGCCACCGCTTCAATACGTTTGCCAATAATCGGAGCAAGGCCGTGCGGGGCGCGGCGAATTACACGCTCCCCAAAGCTCTCCGCCCGCGCGATCCGATGCCCGCGGGCATGCGCCTCTAGGCCGAGCCTTACCGATTCCACTTCGGGAAGCTCCGGCATCTCTATGCTTTCTTCTGCGCGGTGGCTTTGCCGGAACCCGTTTTACCGGTAGCTGTGGTACCAGCGGCAGACCTACTTGCCCGCCCGGTACCGTTCCCGGCGCGCGCGCCACCACCGGTCGCATCACCCGCCGTGGTACCACCCGCCGCAGTACCGCCAGCTTCCGCGTTGGCCTTCTGCGCTTTTGCTTTGACTTCGCGGGTGATCATGCCGTAACTGGCTTCGGCTGCGGCGTGCCGCGCATTCTTTTGCGAGGTACCGCTACCCGTCCCCCACGTACGCCCATCCATCGAGGCCACGGCCGTGAAAACGCGGGCATGATCGGGCCCGGTGGAAGTAATCTCAAACTCCATGGTGCCTTCGTAGCCGATCGTATGCGCGACTTCTTCAAAACTGGTTTGCCAATCCAGATTCGGCGGCAGGTGGGAAGCTTCTTCCACCTTTTCGCTGAGCAAGCCCTCCACGATCTGGCGGGTTACTTCCATGCCGTGTTCCAAATAGGTAGCAGCAATAAGTGCTTCCACGGTGTCTGAAAGGATCGAATCTTTATTGCGACCCCCAGACTTTGCCTCGCCGCGGCCCAAACGCAAATGCGAACCCAAATCTATTTGCCGCGCTACATCCGCGAGCGCTTTTTCGGATACTGCGTTGGTTTTGATGCGTGACATATCGCCTTCTGAGGCGTCGGGGAATTCCCGGAAAACGCGTTCGGCGATGATCAGGCCAAGGATGGAATCGCCTAGGAATTCCAGGCGTTCGTTGTGTGGTTCGTCGTGTTCGAAAGCGAAGCTGCGGTGTGTCAAGGCCCGGCGTAAAAGCGGGCGGGAAAGATCTGCACCCCATTTTTCGATAAGCCGTTTGTAGCCCGTTGGACTCCCCTACTTTCCTGTTTCTTGTGCCCGCAGTTGCGCTTCTAATGCGTCGAGCGCGGCGGACTGAATTGGTGGTAGTTCGTGATGGTGGTCTGCTGGTAGTTCTTCGAGCCGGATTCCGCATACTGAGCACAAACCGGCACAGTCTGGTTCGCATAGCGGTTTGAATGGGAGGTTGAGGACGATGGCGTCCCGCAAGATGGATTCGATGTTTACGGCGTCGTTGAGTACGAGGGCGTGGTCTTCGGCGTCGTCGTCTCCTTCTGCGATGAGTTTTTCGCGCCGTTCGGGATAGTAGGCGAGGTCTGCGATTTTTTGGGTGCGGTGCCCGCTGATATCGCGTAGGCAGCGTGCGCATTGGCCCTCAATATCGACTTCTACGCTGCCGCCGATGTATACACCATCGGCAACGGAGGTGAGATCTACGGCCACGTACATTTCGGATCCGGCGGGTACGCGGATGAGTTCTAAGCCCATGTCTGCGGGTGCTGGATAGGTTTCTTCGTGGTGGATCACGCTGCCTTCCGCACGTGGCAAATCAACTAGGGAAATAACGTAAGTGTCACGGGTTGACATGCGTACTCCTCGCTGCGCTGTGGTTTTAGCGCATTGCTATGTTTACCTGTTTACCTGTTGCTGTTTGTTTTTAGGCTCCGGCTGCGTGGCCTTCGTGGTGGCGCGAGCCGGTGCTCTGGGTGCTTTCTGCGGCGCTTCCGGTGCCGTAGGCGGCGCGGTTGGTGGTGTTCGAGTTGTGGGCGTTGCCGTTTGCGTTGGCGTTGCGCGAGCTGAACACGCTTTCTTGTTCGTAGGCGGAGCCGCCGTCTTCGAAAGCTACCCGGGAATCTTGGGTGCGGCTGGCGATCACTTGCCGGCCCGCATAGATTTGGGATAGGGCGTGATCGATTTCGCTGTTTGCTGCCGCGGTGATTTCTTCGATTGAGCGGGAGACTTCTGCGATCCGGCCTTCCAGGGTGGCTAGGGTTTCGTCCGAGTATTGGTTGGCGCCTTCGCGTAGGCGTTCGGCCCGGATTTTTGCTTCGTCTTCGATCCGTTGGGCTTCGCTGCGGGCGGCTACGGTAATGGCGTCTTCGGATACTAGTCTTTGGGCGCGGGCCCGGGCTTCGGAGACGATCCGTTTGCCTTCTGTTTCGGCGGTGGCCACGATTTCTTGGGCTTCTTGCTGTGCTTTGGCTTTTGTGCGCTGAATATTGGAGAGCACACCGTCTGCGCGTACTACCTGTTCGGGCACGGTATCCCGGGCGGCTACGAGCAGATCTAACATCTCCGACTTGTTGACCATCACCGAGGCAGACATCGGGATGGCCCGTGCTTCCTCGAGGATGTCGATGAGCGTGTCGAGAATCTCCATCACGGATTGCGCTTCAGTTTCTTCGCTCATGCGTATTTCTCCTTCAGTGCCCGAGCCACATTCTCGGGTACAAACCCATCTACATTGCCGCCGTGCCGGGCAACGTCCTTGACCAATGACGAGGCGATATGTGCCTTGCGCGGATCGCCTAGCACGAACACGGTTTCGATTCCCGAAAGTTCGCGATTCATAAGCGCCATCGAATATTCAGCGTCTAAATCTACCGCGCTGCGCAAGCCTTTTACGATGACCGACGCGCCTTCTTGCCGGCAAAATTCGACCAAGAGTCCCGTGGTTGCTTCTACTCGGATCTTCCCGTAGCTTCCCGGCTTGCCGTGGGAAGCGAGAGTTTCCGGCAGAGCTTGGCGAATAAACTCCACCCGTTGGGCCGCGGTAAAGAGCGGCGTTTTCGCTGAATTGTGAGCAACTGCCACAATCACCTCGTCAAACATTTTTGCGGCGCGGGCAAAAACATCGAGGTGGCCTAGGGTTACCGGGTCGAAAGATCCCGGGCAAACGGCACGTACCATATCCTCCAGTGTAGTCGCTTACTGGCTCTGACCTGCGGCCCACACTCGGGTATCGCCATAACTGCGTTCCCACACGAGTTCCCAACCGGCCGGCCAGTTAGGTTCGGGGCTTCTAGCATCACGTTCGACGACGGCCAGCCCGTCTTCCTGTAAGTGTTCTTCTAAATTAGCTAATAGCTGCGTGAGTTTTTGGTCCGTGTACTTGTAAGGCGGATCAATAAAGGCCACGTCGAATTTTTCGGGGCGTTCTTCGGCCACCCAGGCTTCCGCGGTCATTGCAGCCACGGTTATTTCTAAGCCCGCATGGCGCGCATTTTCGCGGATTACGGCCGCCGCGGGGCGGGAAGATTCCACGCAGACTACCTGTTTGGCGCCGCGGCTTTTAGCTTCCAGCCCGCAAGCTCCCGAACCGGAGAACAGATCGACGATTGTGCAGTCGCGAATAAAACCGCGATGTTCTAGCGCAGAAAATATTGCCTCCCGCACTTTCTCCGAAGTGGGCCGGGTGCCACTTTTCGGTACTTTCAGATTCCTGCCTTTGGCCGCTCCGGCAACGATACGGGTCATTTTTAGCCCCTCTCCATGTAGTCCGCGCGTTCGGTATCAAGTTCTGCAATCGCTTCCGCAAGCGCGGTATGTGCGGAAAGTTCAGGATCGGAGGCGACCTCTGCTTTTGCGGCGGCCCGCGCTTGCTCCACTATAGCTTTATCGTTGACGACGGAGAGGAACCGCAGGTGTGAGCTGCGGCCGGCCTGGCTAGAACCAAGTACGTCGCCTTCGGCGCGTAGTTCTACATCTTTTTCGGCCAGGGCAAAACCGTCTGTGGTGCTGGCGAAAGCTTCCAGGCGGGAGTGGGCCACGCTTCCCGGTTCGGCGTTGCTAATGGCCAGGCAAATGCCGGGTTTGCTGCCGCGGCCAATGCGGCCGCGCAACTGGTGAAGTTGGGAGATGCCGAATCTATCGGCGTCGAGAATCACCATCATGGTGGCTTCCGGTACGTCCACACCTACTTCGATAACGGTGGTAGAAACCAGCAGGGGGCTTTCTCCGCTGGCAAAGCGGGCCATCACCCGGTTCTTTTCTTCCGTTTCTAGCCTGCCGTGCATGACGGCGATGTCGATGCCGGCCAGTTGCGGTAGGGCGCGCAGGCGGGCCGCGGTTTCCACCACGGAAGCCAGTTCTGGCCCGGCCGTATCTGCCGCCCCCGCCGAGGCACCTGTATTTTCTTCGGCGGTGGCGTCGATGCGCGGGCAGACCACGTAGACGCGGCCCCCGGCCGCTATTTCTTCCCGGGCTCGCTGCCAGGCCCGGGCTATCCACGGCGTATTAGCAGCCGGCACCAGACTCGTAGTTATACCAGCCCGGCCGGCCGGCATGTCTTTCAAAGTGGAAATGGCAAGGTCGCCAAAAACCGTCATGGCTATCGTGCGCGGGATGGGGGTTGCCGTCATAACTAGCGTGTGCACGCCGCGGGCGAGCCGATCGCGTTGATCTACCCCAAAACGATGCTGTTCATCTACTACCGCCAAGCCTAAGAATGGGAGCGAGACGGTATCCGAAAGGAGGGCGTGAGTACCAATCACGATCCCCGCCTCCCCTGAAGCCAGGCGGGCCAGAACGGTTCTTTTGGTGCTAGCCCGCATCGACCCGGTCAAAAGCTCGCAGCGCACATCCCAAGCCAGGCGGCCCAAAAGCTCGTTTATGGAACGGTAGTGTTGCTGGGCGAGCACTTCGGTGGGGGCAAGTAAAGCGGCCTGGCCACCGCCGTCGACCACCTGCAGCATGGCCCGCAAGGCCACCACGGTTTTCCCCGACCCCACATCGCCTTGCAAGAGCCGTTGCATGGGAGCCGTGCGGGCCAAATCTGCCGATATTTCTGCGCCCACGCTTTGCTGGCCGGCCGTGAGCGTATAGGGCAAGGCGGCGTCGAAAGCGTCCAGTATGCCGCCGGTGCGGAGCGGGTAGGCGGCAGTTTCACGTTGGGCAGTACGCGCCGAACGCTGCGCTAAAGCCGCCTGTAATACGAAAGCTTCTTCGTGTTTCATGCGGGCTCGGGCCACCCGCCACGCGTTTTCGTCCCGCGGTTCATGCAGGGCAAGCACGGCTTCGTATTTGCCGGGAAGACCGTGCTTTTCCCGATACTGTGCGGGAAGCGGGTCCGGAAAATCGCTGGCCTGCAAACCCGGCAAAATGGTTGCCACCGCCCGCTGGATTTTCCAGGAAGGCAGCGCCGCCGTGGCGTGATAGATCGGAATGGGCCGAGCGAGCCGGGCAATATCGGTAGCCAGCGTGGCCTCGTCTTCAATTAGCTCATAATCCGGGTGGGTTAGTTGGAGCTGCCCGCGATAGGAAGAAACCGTTCCCGAAAAAATCGCGGTTTGCCCCGGTTGTAGCCGCGTTTCGTGGTATTTGAGCGGGCCCGCGGATTTACCAAAAAAGGTCAGGCCGAGCATACGTGCGCCGTCGGAAATATCTACCTTGAGAATAAAACCGCGCCGCGCATTCATGGGCCGCAAATTAGTGCTCTCCACGCGCGCGATTACGGTCACCGATTCGCCTTCCGCGATTTCGCGGAGGGGCATGAGCTGCCCGCGCGTGGCGTAGCGGAAGGGGAAATGGTAGGCGAGGTCACCCACGGTGTGCAGGCCGAGTTTGCCCAGTTGGGTGGCGGTGCGTTTACCTAGCGTGCGTGCCAGCGGCCGGTGCAGCCCCGTCCAAGCGTCGGAAGTTACGGCGACGACGCCGGACTTCCCGCCGGTTTGTGCCTGTGAATCCTTGCCGGCCATGCTTCCCTTTCCCCGCCTCGCGCGGCCCGATTATTTCCGCGGTGCTTCCAACCGCGGCCTTATCTACAGAACCACCGCAGCCTTATTAACAGAACCACCGCGGTCTTATTATCTGCGCGGTTATCTGCGCGTAGCTATTGTCCCCCGTATTAGGCTACCTCGTGCACGGCAATGGGCCGGGTCTGCGTGCAACACCAATTTGCGTGGTGCACGCCCCCGTAGCCCAATCGCCATATCCAAGGCTTTTAGCACGATTTGCGTGGAACGCTGGGCCTGCCCCATCCCGCCGGTATTCAGGGGTAAACCGCCTTCCCTTACGACTCATAGCGAGCCAGAAGACACATCCTCCCAAGAAATCAACACCACAGGCAATCCCTCTAACCCAGTATCAACAAAACAAGGGCAATCCCAGCATGAGGCCTCGCGGGGTGAAGCAAGAGCCTCCTACGGCGAAGCACGGCGCACCTACCGTTAGCCAAACTTATCCTGCAGGTAGGCAACGTGCGCGATCGCACGAAACCCAGACTTGGCAAGTGAATTGCTCAACAGCTAGACTAGCGTGGTTGTAATTCTTACCTCGGGGCATTCTGGCTCCGGAAATCCGAAGGAGAGAACCGTGGCTTCTGTTTGCGAACTTTGTGGCAAGCGCCCGGGCTTCGGCAAGAGCGTTTCGCACTCGCACGTGCGGACTAGCCGCCGCTGGAACCCGAATATCCAGCGCGTGCGCGCACTCGTTAAAGGTGCCCCGAAGCGTCTCAACGTGTGCACCTCCTGCCTCAAGGCCGGCAAGGTGCAGCGCGCCGCCTAGGCAAAGCAAATAATTCAGGTGGGGCCCGCAGTCGGAAACGACTACGGGCCCCACCCTTTTATCAATAACCAGCATTGCCGCGCTTTGCCAGAAATGTGTTTGCGGGGCCAGCAATGCTCGCCCCGCAAACTACCACGTCAAAACGAACTGCCTAAAACAAGGTAGCCCGCTGGCACGAAGAACTTCTTAGAGCGAGAAGTCCACTACCATGCGGCCTTCAATCTTGCCGGCCAGCATCTCGTCGATCATGTCATTCAGATCGCCAAGCGGGCGCGTACGTACGATCGGTTTGACCAAACCATCTGCGCCGAACTGGAAAGCTTCAGCCAAGTCTTGCCGGGTACCCACCAAGGTACCCTTCACCTTGATGCCGTCGAGCACCGTCTTTACGATCGGCAGATCAATAGCACCGTTGGGTAGGCCCACGCAGACCACAGTTCCGTTGGCCCGCACGCAATTCACTGCCTGGTTGAAGGCCGCCGGGTTGACGGCGGTTACTACCGCAACATGGGCGCCACCGATCTTTTCTTGGATCCACTTGCCCGAATCAATCTCCCCGGAGTTTACGGTCAGATCTGCACCGATTTTCCGGGCCGTTTCCAGCTTGGCATCGTTAATATCCACGGCAATTACGTGCGCCTTGAATACATTCTTGGCATACTGTACGGCCAGGTTACCCAGCCCGCCGGCACCATAAATTGCGACCCACTGGCCAGGCTTAATCTCCCCAACCTTGAGCGCCTTATAGGTGGTTACCCCGGCGCAGGTAATGGAGGAAGCTTCCACCGGGTCCAGGCCCTCCGGAACCTTCACCGCATAGTCCGCCTTCACAATGCAGTATTCAGCCATTGCGCCATCTACCGTGTAACCGGCGTTCTCAACGCTCCGGCACAAAGTCTCATTACCACTTACACAATATTCACAATGCCCACAGCCAGCGAAGAACCAAGCAATAGAAACCCGATCCCCCACCTTTAGGGAGGTTACGTCTTCGCCGATTTCTTCGACGATGCCAACCCCTTCGTGGCCGAGTACGCGGCCCGGAACTTCCCCGAAGTCACCGGCAGCAACATGCAAATCAGTGTGGCAGAGGCCGGAATATTCCACCCGCACTTTCGCTTCATTGGCACGAATCGGCCGAAGCTCAAAATCATCGATGATATCTACGTGTCCATCACTATTTTGACGAACTACTGCTGCGCGCATATTTCCTCCTTGAGGTCCGGGCATCTTTACCCGAGAGTTCTGCATGATACGCGCGGAAAACAGCTAGCTTTCCGCAAGCCAGTGGCCAGGGCAGCCGGCCATACGGGTAATGGACGGCACGCACCCCAACCAGGGCGTAGCTCCGTAGCAACTGCCAATGCGTTTAGCACAAAACTGCATTTAAAGCGACTGCTTTAGTGAGAAACGCAGTAACACGCTGGGTGAGTAGCAGTAAGCTACGGCACATTTACCCCTGACTCACGTAGATTATGCCTCAGGCATTGGCGATTTTCATCCGCCAAAATTCCCTGCCGAATCGCCAATTTTTCCGCCCCTACCCGGGGACTTACATCCTCCGCACCGCCCCTACCAGCCGCTTTGTCGATTGAAATCTCAATCTTTCCGAACAGTTTGCCGCACTGGTCCTTTGGTCACACCGTGGCGCCACTGCCCATCTTTATTGGGAACCGTTATTACATTTGATTTTGGTCACGACGCCGTCTTTCCCGCTGTCTTCGCTGCCTGCGGTTCCCGGGCGGCGTCACTATTGCTGGGTGCCGGCGGCCAGGGGTGCCGTTTTGGCAAAGTGGTCCCATCCGCCCAGCCCGGAGATTGCATTGCCGTCTAGGGTGATGCGGCCGTGGGGGTCGGCGTCGCGCACGGTACCAATCCGGCGGAAACCATCCGGCAAGGTTGGGGTACGTGCGCCCCAGGCCCGGGAGTGGGGACGGTCGAGCGTACCTACAAAACCGTGGTCTTCCCCGCCGGTAAGTACGCACCGGTACACCCAGTCCACCGGATCGTTGCGGCCCAGGTGGCGGGCCACCGGCAGTAAGGCGTGCATGTCTGCTTCCAAGGAACCGGTATCTATATCGATCCACACTTGGGAGGCAGCAGCGATCCGCGAAAGATCGCGGATCAGGCCGTCGGAAACGTCCATGAAAGCGCCCAGGGCGCCGGCCCGGGCGGCATCTAAAGCTTGCTCTACGGGCGGCTTGGGCCGGCGAAAATCGTCAATGAGCATGGTTTCCGTATTGGGGAAGGCGGAATCTTGCGGGGAAAATCCGCGCCGCAAGAGTTCGTAGCCGGCCGCTGCATGGCCAATGTTTCCCACGTGAATCACGGCTTCCCCCGGCAGCGCGCTTTGCCGCAAGAGCGGGGCACGCCCTTCCAGATCGCCAATTACCGTCACGGAAATAGTGAGCGTTTCGCCGCTCACCAGATCTCCCCCATCCACACCGCACCCCAGCGGCGCGCACGCATCTGCCATACCGCGCGCTAAATCTTCCACCCACGCCACCGGGAGCGTTCCCGGTAGCTGCATGGAAACCAAGAGGGAAACCGGGCGGGCGCCCATGGCTACCGCGTCAGCAATATTTTGCATCGCTGCCCGCCAACCCACATCGCGGCCGGTAGACCAATCGCGCCGGAAATGTACGCCGTCTACCAGCATGTCCGTAGAAATTGCGGGTTTGCCATCCGAGATCCGCAGCACCGTGCAGTCGTCCCCCGTGGGCACTTCCACGCCGTGCGCACGATCGCGCCGGCGCGGCAGTAACGGGAGGATACGCGCTAACAGGGCATCTTCAGTCAGATCACGAATAAACACGCCTTACATCATCTCACGTCCGACCCTGCGGAAATATGAGCAAGCCGGCTTATTCTCCACTAGCCCAGCAGCTAGGGCGCCAAAACCAGCAGCTCGGCGCCAAAACCAGCAGTTTGGGCACAAAACTTTCCCGGTGCAGCCCGGCTCCCCGGCACGATCAGTATTACCGGGCACGGCCTGCTTTCCACTTGGCCCAGCACGGCCCGGCTTGCCCGGCACGATCAGCATTGCCGGGCACGGCCCGCTTCACTGCGCTACTTGTTTTGCTCGGCGCTCACGAAATCCACGAAGGCTTGCAGGAGGCTGCGCAGGAACGCTTCCGAACCCGGATCTACTGTGCCGTCGGGCTGGATTTGCGCTACCGCATTGTTGATATAAGCCTCCGGCTGGCCCAGTAGCTTGACGTTAAAGAAACCTAGGGCAGCGCGCAGGTGATTTTGTGCCACGGCCGTACCAATCCCAGAAGAGGAAACTCCGGCCACGTAAACCGGCTTGCCGGTGAGCACGGATTCTCCCCAGGGCCGGGAGGCCCATTCGATGGCATTCATAATCGAAGCGGCTGGCATCCGGTTATGTTCCGGCGTAATAATCAGCAGGCCATCAGCATCGGCCAGCTTTTGCTTGTATTTCTTCGCCCACTGCGGGTAGTTCGCATCCACATCGCGGCCGTATAGGTCGAAATCATTTACGTGCAGATCAATTAGCTCCACACCTTCCGGTGCGTTCTTCTCCCAGAACCGTGCCAGGCCAGCATTGATGGAATCCTTGGCCTTCGAGCCCACCATGTACGCAATTTTCATGTGAATCTACATCCTTTCCCTGGCACCGCCGTGTGGCGCCACCCCTCGAACATTAGTTGAAGATGTAACTACATGGGGCGTGCACTTATTCCGAGCGGGCACAGTTCATATATTTTTCTGACGCTACTACATATGCGTTAGCCTGGCAGACTACCTGACCACCCGAGCCGGTGGAAGTTTTGCGCAGTTAAATATGCCTGGCAAGCTAATATGCCTGGCAAGCCAGGGGTCGCTCCAAGCCAAGGGTAATAAGTTCGTCAATGAGCGCCGAATAGGGCAAGCCGCTTGCTTCCCACAGCGCCGGATACATGGAAACATTCGTGAAACCGGGCATGGTGTTGATTTCATTGACTACGAAGGGCCGGGCGGGATCTTCGGTGAGGAAGAAATCAACCCGAGCTAAACCTTCACATCCCAGGGCCGTGAAAACCTTTACTGCACATTCGCGCATTTCGGTGGCGGTTTGCGGCGGAATATGCGCCGGAATTTGCATGCTAAAACCGCCATTATCTTCGTATTTGGTTTCGAAGTCATACCACTGGGAGGTGAGCACGATTTCGCCGAGTACGGTAGCGCGCGGAGGTTGCGTGCCGTGGCCACCCAAAACGGCGCATTCAATTTCCCGGCCCGGAATGCCCTGTTCAATTAGCACTTTGCCATCCACTTGGCGTGCCGCTTCCACCGCGGCGTCCAGTTCGGATAGCTCGGCCACGCGGGTGATCCCCAAACTAGAACCCGCCCGCGCCGGCTTCACATAAAGCGGGAAGCCTAGCTGCGTAGCTTCTTCGCGCACCTTTTCGCGCTCATTTTCCCACCGGGCCGGATCGGCAAGTACGTGGGGCGTGCACGGAATGCCGTGTTCTTGCAAAAGCATCTTCGTATAGTGCTTGTCCATCCCCGCCGCAGAAGCAAATACCCCGCATCCCACATACGGCAAACCCATAAGCTCAAACAGGCCTTGGATCGTACCGTCTTCCCCACACGGGCCGTGCAAAAGCGGGAAAGCAATATCTATGGGCCCGAGCGAACGTAGCTTGCCAGCGGCGTCGTCGGCCACTAAAAGATCTCGACCCGGCCCGTAAACGGTGAGCACGCGTTCACTTCCCACCGTTACTTCTCCGTGCGGCCCACCTGCTTCCAACCGGTCAGGGTTATCGACGCCGGGTACCCACGTCCCGTCCTTTGCGATCGCCACGGGAACAACTTCGTACTTTTCCCGGTCGATGGCCCGCATTACCGAAGCGGCCGTCAAGCACGAAACCGAATGCTCGCCGGATACTCCGCCATAAATGATGGCAACCCGGATCTTTCCCACGTTTCTGCCTCTCTTTCCCGGGCGCGCTCCCCGCGCATAACCCCAAGCACGTTATTATTCTCTTGCAACCGGGACGCTCGTGAAACACGTATTCGGCCAGCCGGTACCGCAGATTCGAGCGAACCTGCAACTCTCCAACCGTATCGCACCGCGGGCCGCGAGCGCCGCCGCGCAACCCGATTTGGTGAAGAATAGTTTTCGGTCATACCGCTAACTTGGCGAAAAATAGCCTGCACACTATGATCACGTTATGGGTCGAATCACAAAACAAAAACTATATGCCCTGCTAGCGTGCGCTACTCTCGGGCTTGGGGCTTGCTCTTCCGGAGGCTCTTCTGCCGGGCCAAGTGCGGAAGGTGCGGCGAATGCCAGCAGTTCAGCATCTGCCACCGATGCGGCAAATACCTCTGATAGCGCGGCGAGTGCGAGCGCGGCGGCGACTGCCGGGGAGGATGCGGTAGATACGGCTCCCTTTATTACCGGTGATTCCAAATCGGCGGATGCGGAGAATACGGGTGAGGCTACCGCGCAGATCAAGGCGACGCGGGTGGCGGGCCATCCCGGTTATGATCGCGTGGTTGTGGAATATGAGAACGCCGGCAAGCTTGGTTGGTTTAGTTCCTGGGTAGACGAACCTTTTACTGATGGGAAGGGTGATCGTATCGATATGCCGGGAAGTAAGTTCCTGGAAGTTAGTGTGGCCGGGGCGCAAATTCCTGAGGTCTACTTCCAAGAGCAAACCCCAGATCCGGATCAGCCGCTACCAGATATTCAGGCCCCGGACATGGGCGGTGCGAAGGTTGTGCAGGGGGTGTATACCGAGTGGCCCTTTGAGGGTATGCATACGATCCACATTGGGGTGGATAAGGAGCGCCCTTATCGGGTACAAATTCTTGATAATCCGGCCCGCGTGGTTATTGATGTTGCCACTGACTAAAGCTCTGCGCTAGCTAGTAACTATTTGGCCCGCCCAGTACACAGCCCGCCCAGGTGTGTACCGGGCGGGTCAAATCTATACCGGGCGGGTTAATTTTTTTGTTTAGGTGCGCTGGTTTCGCTTGCTATGGCTGGCCCCGTGTTACCGGCCACGCGGGTAGAAACGCAAGTCGAGGACGTATTGGCGGTGGGACTCATCGGGCATTTTGCCAACCCGTTCGCGGTAGCTTCCCACTAGGTCTATGAGTTGTGCTGCTAGTGCGGAGGCTTCTTCTTCGCTCAAGGCAATCCCGCTGAAAATCTCTAATGATTCGCCGGCACGTGGCGTTTCGGTCTTGCTAGTAGCTGCGCCGGTAACCGGGGTTTGTTCTGTGCCGGAAGTTTCACTTGTATCAGGCACGGTTTCTTCATCCGCGCTAGCCGTGGTTTTAGGTGCCGAAGTGTTTTCCATATAGCGGGCATGTTCGCTAGACCGCACGGCTTCTAATTGTGTAACTACGCGCTGGCCCAGTTCCCGATCGTCAATCTTCCACCCGACCACCGGCGCTATTTCCCACCAGATTTCTCGCCCATCCGCGCCCGGAACATTTGCTTCGTGAATAAGGCCGGCCTGTTGCAGTTTTTTGATGTGGTACGCCAAAGAGTTAGGTGTGCGGTCCAGATCGGCGGCAAGGTCTTTTTGCCGTTGCGGGCTGGCAAACATGAGGGACGTCAGAATCGCCATGCGCTGCGGATTTGCCATCACATCCACCTGTTCGGCGCTGAGTTCGTAAATCTCTTCTGGCGTTCCAGTGCCGCGCACGCCGGCCCCGGCGCCCATGTTCGCTTTCGCACCCGACTCTGCCGTACTGCTCATGTACTTCCGTTCCTTACCGCAAGTTCGCGTGCGTGCTTTTCTTCCGGTGCTACTCCTCCGGTACTCGCCAGCATTTTCAATAACGATTTGCCCGCGACTTCGAAACTGCACGCACCAAATTCTTCTCCCGCCCAGGTTAGCACCAGCTCACGTGGCGGGTATGCGCACAGTTGGTACCCGCGTGCTCTGTACTTTAGAGCCGCTCGATGTAGCCTTGCCACTCGTCCGGAAGCGGAATCTCCCTTACCTGGCGTGAGGAAATCGCGATCAGCACGCTGAGCGCGAGTAGCGGCCAGAAAATTGCCATGCACACCCACGGCGCGGCATTTTCTAGTAGCCAACCGCAAATGATCCCGGTAAGCGTATTGGTGAGGTTCATCAGACCGAAAATCGCGTTCACGCGCCCCTGCATTTCCGCGGGCACGATCCCCATAATAAAGCCCACCAGGCCCGAATTAACCGCGGGGATCAGAGCCATCGCCAGGCACATGCAAATCAGATATGTGAGCGCAGTTTGGCTAAAGACCAGCGGCAACATAAATAGTGCCATACAGCCCATGGTCACTATCAAAAGCTGGCCGGTTTTAATCTTGTTTACGAGTTTTCCCGCCACTACGGCTCCCAAAATAGAGACGACGCCGGTAGCAGCTTGGATCATGCCCAAATGGACAGAGCTAATACCGCCGGCCACCAGGTACAAGTTCATGCCCGTAGAAATCCCGGCAAAACCTAGATTGATAACCAAGGCGGCAATAAAGATTTGGCGCACAACCCCGTGTTGGCCCAAGAATGCGAAGCCAGCTTTTATATCAGCACCCAAAGATGCTGCTTTCGGGGCCGCGTCTGCGTGGTTTGTAAGGTTGGCGTGGTTTGTTTGGTTTGGGTGTGGCCGCAGATCGGTGCGGATCATGAGAGCCGCGCCAACCAGAATGAAATAGCACAGAGCGGGCACAAAGAATGGCAACCAGTCGCGGAGCACATACAGGAAACCGCCGAGCGGTGAACCCAAGATGCTAATGGCCCCATCGCGTCCCTGGTTATTCGCCTGGGCTTGCGCAAATTGCGAGACCGGCACGATCGAACGCAAGGCGGCGTTCGTAGCCTGCCCAAATAGACCGCCCGTTACCGAAGAGCCCGCACATATCAGCAACAATACGGGGTACGTCATATGTCCGGTGAGCAAGAGGAAACCGGCTACCATCCACAGCGCCCCCGAAATAGCTCCGTACAGGATCATTGCCCGGCGGCGATCCATTCGGTCCACTATGGCCCCGCCAACCACACCCACCAGGATCATGGTAAGCCCCATCACGGTGCCTATTAGTCCGGCCGTGGTCGTGGACCCGGTAAGTGCGTAGGCCACGAAGGTCATCGCTAAGCTCCGTACGGAAATTCCCAGCTGAGAGCTGGTATCCCCCAAGAACCACCACCGGTAATCGCGGTTCTGCCACAGTTTTGCCGGTGGTGGCGGCGCTGCCTGCGGTGGCGTAGCGTCCCGCGATGCCGGAGCGTCCTGCGGTGGCGGAGCTGCCTGCGGTGATGGACCGGCCTGCGGTGATGAATGTTTCTTCTCTGTTTCCATACCCACAGACTATTACCCCAAAAGATTTAGAACAACTCTTTTGGGGTAATAGTCTGTGGTGCAACGCGCCTCGATTTTCATGTATATTTACGCGCCTGAGAACTACATCTTCTTCGCAGCCACGCTGTGTTCACAACTACATCGCGCGCAGCCGCAGCGTGCGGTTTTAGAACCTGCGCATTTTTGGCGAGCGCCGATTCGCGTTCATCCCGCGAGCGCGTATTCGGGGTTATTCGGCGAGCACAGTGATGTCAGCGCCCAGGTCGAGTAGTTTGCCTACGAAGTTTTCGTAGCCGCGGTCGATCACGTCTACCCCGGATACTCGTGATTCCCCTTCGGCGGCTAGTGCCGCGATCAGGTGGGAGAAGCCGCCGCGTAGATCCGGTACGTGAATATCGGCACCGCGGAGCGGGGTGGGGCCTTGGATAACTGCGGAATGGTAGAAGTTGCGTTGCCCGAAGCGGCATTCGTGCCCGCCTAAGCATTCGCGATATGTCTGAATATTGGCGCCCATTTCCCGCAGTGCCTGGGTGAAACCGAATCGGTTCTCGTACACGGTTTCATGCACAATGGAAAGCCCGTTGGACTGGGTTAGGGCCACGACCAAAGGTTGTTGCCAGTCCGTCATAAATCCGGGGTGTACGTCGGTTTCCACGAGGATGGCGTTCAGGTCTCCGCCCGGATGCCAGAAGCGGATTCCGTCGTCGCGCACGTCAAACTTGCCGCCGGCTTTCCGGAAAGTGTTGAGGAAGGAAACCATGGGTTGCTGCTGGGCGCCGCGCACAAAAATATCTCCGTGCGTAGCCAAAGCGGCCGAGGCCCACGAACCTGCCTCAATCCGGTCTGGAAGGGCCGTGTGGTGGAAACCGTGCAGTTCTTTCACGCCCTCGATGCGAATCGTGCGATCCGTATCGAGGGAGATCACGGCCCCCATTTTTTGGAGCACGTTAATTAGGTCTTCGATTTCCGGTTCTACGGCCGCGTTGGAAAGTACCGTAATGCCGTCTGCCATAACTGCGGTGAGCAGAGTTTGTTCCGTTGCGCCCACGGAAGGATAGGGCAAGCGGACGGGTTTGGCCGTTAGCCCCTTGGGTGCTACCAAGTGCATACCGGCAGCTTCCTGCACGCGCTTTGCTCCGAATTCTTCGAGTACGCGCAAATGGAAATCAACCGGGCGGGCTCCAATATGGCAGCCGCCCAGATCCGGGATAAATGCTTCGCCCAATGCATGTAGCAAAGGCCCGGCAAATAGGATCGGAATGCGCGAAGAACCAGCTAGGGCATTTACTTCTAGCGGGTTTTCCGGCAGGTGGATCTCTCCCGGGGTGATGGTGACGGTCCCTTCTTCGGGCTGGTAATCAACTTCCACTCCGTGCAGGCGGAGCAGGTCAGAGACCACTTCCACGTCGCGGATTTGCGGCACGTTCCGCAGCACTGAGGTTTCCCTCGTGAGGAGCGCAGCCACCATGGCTTTCGAGACGAAATTCTTCGCGCCTCTTACATGAACCTCACCCGAAAGTGGGTGCCCACCATCAACAAGGAGTTTAGAAACCATAACTTTCCCTTCAGGTTCGGCGCCTACCGCGCTCACCAGTCTACCGGTCCGGCCTGCCTCCGGTTACTATCCAAAAACCGGCCCGGCATAAAGCTCCCAATAACATTGGCAACTCTAGCCGAGCCGGCACCAAATCGCGCCTATAGCCGCGCGTAGCCACTTATAGCCGCGCGTGGCCACCTACCCGAGCGGTACTTCCGCGCCGAGCGGGCCTTCCCGGGTGGGCATATCTGCTTCCCGAGCCGAACTAACCGGTGCTGCCGGCAAATGCCTTTGCGGTAGCGTACGGGGTTTGTAACTCGGCCGGCGCTCCTCGTATTCCCGAATCAGATCGGCATCACGCAAAGTTAGCGCAATATCATCCAGGCCTTCTTGCAAACGCCACCGGGTATAGTCGTCGATTTCAAAGGAATCCGTGAAATCACCGCAGGTCACCGTTTTTTCTTCCAGGTTCACGGTGATTTCAATTCCGGGCTGGGATTCGAGCAGCTGCCACAAAGTTTCCGCGCACGCATCGGAAATAACCCCGGCAACCAGGCCTTGCTTGCCCATATTGCCGCGGAAAATATCGCCAAAGCGCGGGGCGAGCACAGCTTTGAAGCCCCAATCGCGCAAACCCCACACCGCGTGTTCACGTGAAGAACCGGTACCAAAATCCCGGCCGGCTACCAGCACCGAACCGTGCTTATAGGCCTCTTGGTTCAAAACGAATTCCGGATCGCGCCGCCGCACCGCAAACAGCGCATCCTCATAACCAGTTTTCGTGATTCGCTTTAGATAGGCCGCGGGCAAAATCTGGTCGGTATCCACCGCAGTTTCTCGCAGGGGCACCCCGATCCCGGTATGTACACTAAATTTTTCCATAACGTCTTCCGTTTCCCTTCCTGCTCTCGCTACCGCGCCTTCTTACAGATCGTTCGGGTGGGAGAAGTGCCCGGTTACCGCCGTCGCCGCTGCTACCAGCGGAGAGACCAGGTGGGTGCGCCCGCCCGGGCCTTGCCGGCCCCGGAAATTACGGTTTGAAGTAGAAGCGCAACGCTCCCCAGCAGTGAGCTTATCCGGGTTCATACCCAAACACATGGAGCATCCGGCATTGCGGAACTCGGCCCCAAACTCGGCGAAAATATCGGCCAAGCCTTCCGCTTCTGCCTGCATCCGCACCCGCGCCGAAGCCGGCACCACCATCACCCGCATACCCGGTTTCTTGTGGCGGCCTTTCCACACTTTGGCAACCGTGCGCAGATCTTCAATCCGCCCGTTCGTGCACGAACCAATAAACACGGTATCGACCGGAATATCGCGAATCTTGGTACCCGGTTGCAGGCCCATATAGTCCAGTGCTTCTTCGGCGGCTTCGCGAGCTTGCGGATCCGCCATTGCTTCCGGATCTGGTACAGACGCCGAAATCGGCACGCCCTGGCCCGGATTAGTACCCCAGGTGACCACCGGTTCCAGTTCGCTAGCGTCAAGATCCACCACGGTATCGAAAACGGCATCCGCATCGGTGTGCAAGGTCTTCCAGTAGGCTACGGCCGCATCCCAATCTTCGCCTTGCGGAGCGTGCGGGCGGCCGCGCAGATAATCGAAAGTGATCTGGTCGGGGGCGATCATGCCGGCACGGGCACCTGCTTCGATCGACATATTGCAGATCGTCATCCGCGCTTCCATAGACAGTTTGCGAATCGCTTCCCCGCGATACTCAATAATGTGGCCTTGTGCCCCATTGGTACCGATCTTGGCAATGATCGCCAAAATAATATCTTTCGAAGTGGTGCCGGGCCGCAACTCACCATGAATATTGATCGCCATAGTTTTGAAAGGCGCGAGTGGAAGCGTTTGCGTAGCCATCACGTGCTCAACTTCCGAAGTGCCAATCCCAATCCCAATGGAACCGAAGGCGCCGTGGGTGGAAGTATGCGAATCACCGCAAACTACCGTCATCCCCGGTTGGGTGAGCCCAAGTTGCGGGCCCACCGCGTGCACGATCCCCTGTTCGGCACTGCCGAGCGAATACAGCGGCACCCCAAATTCTTCGCAGTTGCGGCGCAAGGCCTCAACCTGTTTACGGGAGGTTACCTCCTGGATCGGCCGGTCAATATCTACCGTGGGCACATTGTGATCCTCGGTAGCAACCGTCAAATCCGGCCGGCGGAGCTGGCGGCCAGCCAACCGCAATCCCTCAAACGATTGCGGGCTCGTAACCTCGTGGATCATGTGCAAGTCAATGTAAAGGAGATCCGGAGCACCGTTCTCTCCTTTTTTGACAACGTGCGCATCCCATACCTTCTCGGCGAGCGTTTTCGACATTAGGATCCCTCCTTTACTTTGCTTCCACCAACGGTTTTTCACCGACCAAGTTTTATAACAACCAAGGCTTTATAAAACCCAAGGCTTTATAAGAACCAGGCCGCGTTCCGATGTCGCTTTGCCTCGCATAGCGGTCCACATCACTTCACACCTTCCTTGCATCTCACTTCGTGAGATGGGAGTATCAAGTTATGGACACCAAGAAGGATAGCGCAAAGAAGCCGGCAGAGGGTAGCGGGGTTGGCGTACTCGACAAAGCTTCCGCCGTGCTCGACGCTTTGGAAGCCGGCCCGCAAACTCTGGCCAGCCTAGTTTCTACTACCGGCCTGGCGCGTCCCACCGCTCACCGCCTCGCGGTAGCTTTGGAGTTCCACCGATTTGTGGCCCGCGATATGCAAGGCCGGTTCGTACTCGGCCCGCGCCTTTCCGAACTATCTTCCGCGGCCGGCGAGGATCGCCTGCTTAGCGCCGCCCACCCGATGCTCGTAGCTTTGCGCGACCATACGGGTGAATCTGCCCAGCTTTTCCGCCGCCAAGGCGAACAGCGAGTATGTGTTGCGGCAGCGGAACGAGAAATGGGTTTGCGTGATTCCATCCCGGTAGGTGCGGTACTGTCCATGAAAGCCGGTTCTGCCGCGCAGGTGTTGCTCGCCTGGGAAGAACCGGATCGTTTGCACCGAGGTTTGCATGGTGCTTCCTTTACCGCCACGAACCTTTCTGCGGTACGACGCCGGGGCTGGGCCCAATCCATAGGTGAACGCGAGGCCGGAGTGGCCTCTATTTCCGCACCCGTACGCGGCCCTTCCGGCCGCGTGATTGCCGCGGTGTCTATTTCCGGGCCGCTCGAACGCATGGGCCGCCAACCGGGCCGCTTGCATGCCACGGCGGTATGTGCGGCAGCAAAACGGCTCACCGATGTACTCCAGCACACCGAAGGGCTCGACGAATAACTCCCCCGCGGCGCTGCTTATTGCGCACTCAGTTTTACTCAGTGCCGCGCAAAGCTGCCCGATATTCGGCTTCGGTAAGGCGGGTTACTAGCTCCCAGTTTTCGCGCGGCTCAGTAGTGGCGTTGTGGTGTGCGATGCGGCCCCGTAGCTCATCGTCCAGCAGGAGGCGGGCGAGCTGGGCGGCAACGTCCTGATCACTCTCCCCCAACAAACCCGAAACTTCGTTTTCCAAAAAATCATCGGCACCCGTATTGGTGGGGCACACTACCGGTAACCCTGCCGCGCGCGCTTCCAAAGTGGCAATTCCAAAAGATTCCAACCGTGACGAGGAAAGATAAATATCGGCCTGCGCGTAGGCCTGCATAAGCTCGGCGCGCGAAGCCCGGCCCGGCAACCGCACCCATTTGGCGGCCCGATGCGAGCGAATCCACCGCTCTAATTCCCAACGTTGCGGACCTTCCCCATAAATAGTGAGCGTGGCATCCAAACCCGAAATTTCCCGCGCCGCTTTCACTATTTCTAACATTTCCAAGGTGCGTTTGCGCGGGGCCAAGCGGCGCGCCGAAATAATCCGCAACCGGCGCTGTTCGCGGAGCAGTTTCGCTTGCTCTGGTGCCGTTTCCGTTTCCGGTGCCAGTTCTGGTGTTGATGCCGGTTCTGGTGCCTGCGGCGTTTCCTGTGCTGATGCTGATTCCGGTTCTGGTGCCTGCGTTGATCTCGATTCCGGTGCCGGTTCTGGTGTTGACGTCGATGCCGATTCTGATGCCGGTTCGCTAGCGCGGGTTGCAAGGCGCCAACTGGCTACTTGCCGCCAATCACGTAGCGAGACCCCATTCGGAATAACCGCTACTTCCCCTTTTTGCCCCACCACCTGTTTAACTTCCCGGGCCACTAATTGCGAAGGCGCCGCATGGCGAATCGTTGGGCCGGTAATCGGCCGAACGAAGGGAATATACGGCCACACCGTGGGTTTGAGTACGGAATGCCAAGTTACCAGCGCGGGTAGGGTGTGCAGTTTGGCCAGCAAGAGGGCGTGCCAGGCGAAGGGTGATACGAGGCCGGTGTTGATGTGTACGACGTCGGCCCCCTGCAAAGCAGCAAGTAACTGCCTCCCACAAAACGGGTTGATGGGAATACCCCCAAAAATTGGGGTGGCGAGCCGCAACACGCGAATACCTTCCACTACGTCATGAGAATAGCCGCCCCCACGCTGTGCCGGGGTGGCAGTAATGACGAGCACTTGGTGCCCGTTGTTCTGCAGTGCAAGAGCAAGGTCGCGCACCTGCGACTCAATGCCGCCCAACCGCGGCATGAAACAATCAGAAACAAGGGCAATACGCACCTAGCTAGTATGGCAGAGCTAACCGCTTCCTTCCAAAGTGCTAGCCCGTGGCGTGTAAAAAACGCTTTCCGCAAATCGCAGCGAATACTACTAGCACCGCATCTGTGTACCTCGGTGGGCGGCTGGTTCTTTAACAGAAAAGCCCTCTTAGCTTCAGGTGCGTGCTGAGAGGGCTCTGGGTGTAAATGCAAGATGCTCCCCATGCACTATGCAGTGGTTAGAGAATCAAAAAATAGCTGGTTAACTGTATAGAAATCTGACCACCAGGTACCGCTAGCTTCATCACGAGCATGATCAAGCAGGTTAGTCACAGCATCGTAATGTTCAGACTGCGGATAGTATATGCACAGCGCATCTACGGTTTGCCCGCTGTCGTCTATAGTGAATGTTTCTTGCCTCCATTCCCCGTTAAAACGACGCCGCAAACCTTCACCTAAAAACAACATGTACTCATATTTGAGCTGATCGTCAAAAGTATAGCCATGGTTGAGGAAAAAAGATTCACACCTATCCAGCGACTCTTTTGACCACGGATCATTTTCGACAACGCCTTGAATTCGATCAGCAAAATGACCGGATGAAATAAATTCCCTGGCCTGACTGGCTATAACGGTAACGTCATTCATCTGGTCAGATGCCATACCTTTCCGACTTTTTTGCACTTGAGTTTCGGATAATTCGGGAACGCAGTATTGTAAACCGTCCTCAGTGCTTCACAGGCAGGTTTGGACGATAGACCCCTTTACTTCCTTTCGTCATGCCAGAAAAATCTGGTGGGTTCGCGACATGGGAATCGGGGTCGCGGTGCCTCTTAGAGACATCGAAACAGTATCAAATCATCTATGTTACAAACAACTCCGTTGTCCAAATCTTTGGCCGCGGCTTTCGCTTGTTATAGCGCAGGGCGAACTGTTCGACGTCGTACGAAATCCGGCCATAATGAACCACGCTGCCTCTCAGGTGAAGCTCATCGATGGCTCTGGCCACATGATGTGGCCAGCTTTTCTAAACGTCCAACCTGCTGAACCTTTACCCTGGGTACTTCCCGATGGCTTCTCGGTTCTATTTTATTTTCAGATCCAAGATGATCTTTTCGCAATATGCCCACAAACCGCTGAGAAGGTAGAGACCGCCCGCTTTGCTTTCAGTAACGGAACAGTGATCAACGTTCCGGTTCGCAAAGATGGTTGCACGGGGCGCACAGATGACTGCGTATGGGCTTGCGCGGACGATCCCGCTCTACCCAAGGTGGACATGACAATGCGTCTCGTTCAGTAAATCTACTATTCGCATACCTACAGGTCTTACTTCCAGCGCTCGTCCCTGCAGGCAGGATGGGGCAGGCCCAGCGTTCCACGCAAACCGTGCTAAAAGCCTTGGATATGGCGATTGGGCTACGGGGGCGAGCACCACGCAAATTGGTGTTGCACGCGGCCCCGGATCCACACGGCTATCGGCAGTCACACTGGGATTACCCTTGTTTTGTTGACACTGGATTAGAGGGATTGCCTGTGGTGTTGATTCCTTGGGAGGATGTGTCTTATGAGTGGGAAGAGAAGGCGGTTTACCCCTGAATACCGGCGGGATGCTGCGAGTCAGGTGATTGATACTGGCGAGTCGATTGCGTGTGTGGCTAAGGCTTTGGGCTTG
>NZ_FNAU01000020.1 GCF_900102025.1 Actinobaculum suis
TGCGCGGAATATGTTTTACGGGACATGGTAGAAGACTACCTTTCTCCGGCTGAACGCCGGGGCTAGCCTATGTCCACCAACAGGGGGTCAGGTCCGTTCCGACCTGCCGCGCACTAGAAGCGGAATGCCACCTAGCCGTTACTGGAAACGAAATTCCAGCCAGCCGCTGCTAGAAAATGCCCGGGAAGGCGTTCCAGTAGCCAAGAGTCAGCAAGAGCGCGATTTGCGAAAGCAGTGCGACGGCGGATATTACTTGCCCGAACGCATTCATGCCGCCCTGTTTGCTAACTTCTGCCAACCTAAAGAGCCAGCTCACGAACCACCACACGGCGCTCAAGGCCAAGAGCACGATAATCAGGTAGCCGCCTTGCACTAAGAGCCGATCTTGCTGATAGTTCAAAGCAATGCGCGCAATGAGGAGCACGTACCAGAGGTAGGCCACCCAGGTAATCACGGTCCAGGCCAGCGAGCGGTTAAGCTGCCCGCCGCTCCCGCCACATTTGGCTAGCGGGCCGCGGTTACCTACCCGGATTAAACCTACGAGTTGCAACAGCCAGGCCAGGCCGGCAAGCAAAATACCGGCCGCCATAACCGCGAGTACCATCTCCCCATTAAGGAAGGTTGGTACTTCTTGGACCGCGCCGGCTTGGTATTGCTGATTCGGTTGGCCGCCCGCCACCCGCGGCTGCGAGTTTGCGGTATAGGGCAGTCCGTTCACCCAGTCAGAAACGTCCTGCATGGCGGCCTCGGAAAGGGTTTTCCGGTTGAGTTGGAGCCCGTGGTCTGCGCCTTCGTAGTAGCGGATCGTTAGGTTCCGATTCCCCGCTTTCTCGAGTTGCTTTGCCATAACCAGCGGGCCTTGAATGGTAGGCATAGATTTATCTGCCGTGCCGTACAGCATCATTACGGGCGCGGTTATTTTTGCTTCATAAGCTGCTGGATCGAAATCTATATATCGGAAGGTTTCTTCCCCAAAATCTTGGCCGAGGATCTTCGGGATCGCATTGATGATCTGGATGGGCGCGCCAATTTCGCGCAGGTAGGCATCCGCGGCGAAAGCTCCTTGCTGCCGGATCGGTAATACCGGCGCAGAAATAAAGGCTACATAGGCCACATCGTAATTACGGGCCGCAATAATCGGCGCTACGAAGCACCCTTCGGAAACCGCGTAGATGCCGACTTCTCCCGGATCTATCCCCGCTTGCTCACGCAAAAACTCCAAGGCGTCTTCATAGTCATCTGCCAGCGCGTTGTAATCGCGGTGCGTCGTCGTGTAATTGGCGATACGTTTTTGGGCGACCATAGTAACGATCCCGGTAGATGCAATCCGGTTCGTTTCCCGTTCAAAAGCAGTGTAACTATCGGTTCCGGTGCCGTGTATGAATACCATTCCGGGAAGCGGCCCGCGCGCTCCCACCGGTTTTTTAATGGTCGCCTGATTTTCGGTGCCGTCGCGCAGCCGGAAGGTAACCACTTCGGTTTCCACCTCATAGGTGCCGACGCGCGCAGTAGGCCCGGCCGTGCCGATTGCCGTATTAGGAGTTTCCGGCTGGATTACTGCTTCCATGGGTTGGGGATGCCAACCCGGGCCGAGCGCGGTGCCGGTCAAAGACAGTATAAGCACCACTACAAGCCAGGATAAAAACTTGCGGTGCCGCGGAATCCAGGCCCGCAAGCCGCCCCGCTGAGACGTCTCCTCCGCGCCTTCTTCCGGCGTGCTTTGGGGACCGTTTTCGGGCGCGCTTTCGGAACCGTTTTCGGGAACCTCTACTTCGGAGGTTTGCGCGGTGGCTTTGGCCGCTCCGGACCCGCGCGGCGTGGAATCATGAGGCCGCTTTAGCATTAGAAACCTAGCCGGTTGAGTAGTTTCGGATCACGCTGCCAATCTTTGGCTACGCGCACGTGCAAATCTAGGAATACCTTGGTGCCAAACAAATGTTCAATCGCGATGCGCGCATCCCGCCCGATTTGGCGCAGGCGACTCCCCTTGCGGCCAATCACGATTCCCTTCTGCGAATCGCGTTCCACATGTAAGGAAGCGTGAATCCGCAACAGCGGCGTGCCCGATTTCGTGGTTGACTCTTGCATTTCGTCGATGGTGACGGCCAGGGAATGCGGCAGTTCTTCGCGCAGTTCTTCCAGCCCGGCTTCGCGAATAAGTTCCGCGATCATCACTTCTTCGGACTGGTCGGTTACTACGTCTAGCGGGTAGAGGGGTGGCGAAAGCGGCAAGCGTTCCAAAATCAGTGCTTCCAGATCTTTTACCTGCTGGCCCTGCACCGCCGAAACCGGGATAATTTCCGCGAACTTGTAACTCTCCGAAACTTCGATGATCTTATCGGGCATTTTTTCGCGGCTGAGCAGGTCAGATTTCGTGATCGCGGCGATTACCGGTGCCTTCGTCTTTGCGGCCATTTCGAACAGGTAGCGGTCCCCCGGGCCCACCTTTTCATCTGCCGGCAGGCACAAAACCACTACGTCAACATCCGCCAGGGAATCGCGCACCATATCGCCAAGCCGTTCCCCCAAAAGTGTGCGGGGGCGGTGCATACCCGGTGTGTCTACGAGGATTGCTTGGCCTTGCGGGCGCGAAATAATAGCGCGGATCACACGCCGCGTAGTTTCCGGACGATTCGAAGTAATCGCCACTTTGCGGCCCACGAGCGTGTTAATCAACGTGGATTTACCCGCGTTGGGCCGGCCAATTACAGCTACAAAACCTGCCCTATAGTTTTCCGGAACGCCCTGATCCATCCCCGTCTCCTCCTAATTATCCGCGCCCGCTACGCCCTGGTTAGGTGCTTGCCGCGCACCGCGCTTCTGCGGTGCGCACCTAGCTTCTGCGGTGCTTGCCGCGTCTCGTTTATGTCGTGCTCAGTAGTGCCAGTGCGGTGGTTTGGCACTACGCACCGCCAAACTGCATTAGCCTATTCTATGCAGTTCTATGCAGTCGCATCTCTATTCAACTGTGTTGCTATACAGATGTGTTGCTATACAGCAGTGTTGCTATACAACTGTGTTGCTATATAGCAGTGTTTCTATGCAGTCGAGTCTGCCACGGGGGTAGCGCGGCTGGCGAGCACCGTGGACAGGTGGTGGCGCCGGCCCTCGAACCGATCGGCTACCAAATGAATCCCTGCTACCTCTCCTTCCGCGTCCCGAATGGGTACGCGGCCCAAAATTTTAGCAAACAGACCCGCTACCGTATCGACGTCGTCGTCTACCAACTCCACCCCAAACAGCTCTCCGAGATCAGTAATTGAGGTGCGCGCGGCCACGCGGTAGGTACCATCGCCAAGGTCCTCAATTTCGGGCGTGGAATGATCATGTTCATCTTCGATTTCACCTACGAGCTCTTCCACCAAATCCTCGATGGTGACCAGCCCGGCAATCCCGCCGTATTCGTCTACCACTACGGCAATATGTACCTGCTCGTTTTGCATTTCCGGCAGGAGCGTATCGATCATCTTCATTTCCGGCACGAAGAAGGGTGCGCGGCACACGTCTTCCACCGTTACGCCCGCGGTATCGTGGCGGTGATGGACGCGGCGAATAACGTCTTTCATGTAGACGACGCCGATAATATCGTCCACGGTTTCCTGGTAAACGGGAACGCGAGAAAAGCCGGAGCGCGTGAACAAAGATAGGGCCTTATCCAAGCTTTGATCGTGTGCGATGGCGACCATATCGGTGCGCGGGACCATCACCTCGCGGACCATCGTATTAGACATATCGAAAAGGGATTCCAGGATATTGCGCTCAGAGTCCTCAATAGCCTCCGATTCGGAAACCCGTTCCACCATTACCGCCAGTTGATCTTCTTGGCGTTGCTCAAACTCTTCCGCCGTGAATTCTTTTTGCCGCACCAGGATCGAAAACAGTGAGGTCACCCCGGAAAGCCACCACCGCGAACCATAAATAATGCGCAGGTGGTGCCGCTGTGCGTAATCCAAGGGATTAAGGAACGCAAAAGCGAGCATCACAACTGCGGTAACTCCGAAGAAGGCCAGGAAGATCAGCCACCAGGAAGTAAGGTCCGTGAGTAAACCAAGCAAGAGCAGCATGCCGTAGCTACTCATAAACAGTGACCGCAATGTGGAAAGCCCCATGGTAGCCGCGGGGCGGCGGGCCAGAATGCGCACCACTTGGGTGGAACCCTTTTTCCCTTCTTCTTGACCGCTGGCTGCCTCGGTGCGGGTCATGCGCGCTAGCGCGGTGCCTACCAGCGTGCACCACCATCCCAGGCAGAGGCAGAGTGCGGCGCCAATGTAGAAGGGTGCGGATAAGAGTGCGAGCACCTAAACCTCCGTGGGTTTTGGATCACCGCCGCCGCGTTCGGCGAGGAAAATCAGGAGCAATTGGCGTTGCAAAGCAAACATTTCTGCTTTGGTTTCGGGCGTGGTGTGGTCGTAGCCAAGCAAGTGCAAAATCCCGTGTGTTACTAGGAGCAGCACTTCTTCGGCCACGGAATGACCCATGGTGAGAGCTTGCCGGCGCGCTACTTGCGGGCATACCGCAATATCACCCAAGGTTCCCGGTTGCGGTTCGGTACCGGGGGCAGCGGGCCGCAATTCGTCCATGGGGAAGCTCATCACATCGGTGGGCCCATCCAGATCCATCCAAGTTTTGTGCAGTTCGGCCATCGCTTCTTCATCTACGAGCGCCACCGTTAGATCAGCTTGGGGATGCACGCGCATATTATCCATCACGTAACGTGCTAGTTCGCTGATTTCTTCTAGATCTATTGCCGGGCTAAACCCGGATTCGTCCACTACGTCTATCACTTCTCGTCCCTCGCATCCCACCGCGCATAGGCATCGATGATTTCTGCCACCAACCGGTGCCGAACCACGTCTGCACTGGAAAGCTCTGAGAAGTGTATACCCGGAACGTCCCGCAAAATGCGCCGCACCTGCAAGAGCCCCGACTTTTTGGCGCCCGGCAAATCGATTTGGGTAACGTCACCTGTCACCACCATTTTCGAGTTGAAGCCCAAGCGGGTAAGGAACATTTTCATTTGTTCCGGAGTGGTGTTTTGAGCCTCATCTAAGATGACGAAAGCATCATTGAGGGTGCGGCCGCGCATATACGCTAACGGCGCTACTTCGATCGCCCCGGCCCCCATGAGTTTCGGTATGGCTTCCGAATCGAGCATTTCGTACATGGCGTCATAAAGAGGGCGCAGGTAGGGATCGATTTTTTCGTTCAGGGAGCCGGGTAGGTAGCCCAGGGATTCTCCGGCTTCCACGGCCGGGCGAGTCAAAATTATCCGTTTCACACTGTGATTGGTTAGCGCCACCACGGCTTTGGCTACCGCCAGATAGGTTTTCCCGCTCCCGGCCGGCCCGATCCCGAAGGTGATGGAATTATTATCAATGGCATCCACATATGCTTTTTGGCCAATGGTTTTGGGCCGGATGGTTTTCCCGCGCACCGTCAAAATATCGGTTTGGATCAGCGCGGTTGGTTTGGCCAGGCCATCTTTAGCAATTTTGATGGCGCGTTCCACCGAATCGCGGGTAAGCATTTCCCCGCCTGCGGCTACGTCAATTAGCTCTTCAATAAGTGATTGGGCCAGGTCGAGTTCCGGGCCGGAGCCGCGCACCGTAATCCGATGCCCGAGCGCATACACTTCCACCGGTTCCAGCCCGGCTTCTAGCGCCCGCAGTACTTCGTCACGCCGGCCGAGCACATTAATCATAGATACGTGCTCCGGCACCGTAATCTGCCGCATTTCCAAATGTGCTGGTTCTGTCATTAATCCCTATCGTAGCGGGCCGTGGCTCGTAAAGCGTGCACTGTGGCAAGCGCGTATGGCCCGGCGGTGGCTGCCCGTAACACGTGTGGGGCCAAGAGTACGGGCACTCCCCCGGCCTTTTCCAGGGCGGCTAGTTCACCGCTACTGATTCCACCTTCTGGGCCGATAATAATCCACACTGCTTGCGCAGAAGCAACTGCCGCTACCTGCGTGAGCGGCAAGCTTGCACTCTCATGGCAGACGAGCACGCAGGCCCCGGTTTCTACGGCCGCGCTCACCTGTGCGGTTAGCTGGTTAGTAGTAACTGGCTCGTGAACGCAGGGCACATAAGCGCGCCGGGATTGTTTGGCCGCGGCGCGGGCTACGGCCTGCCAGCGCGCCACTCCTTTTTCTTCTTTCCCGCGCCAGCGCACTACCGTGCGTTCGGATTGCCAGGGCAGGAAATCCCACGCCCCGAACTCGGTTGCGGTCTCTACGGCTTGTTCATCTCGCCCGCCCTTTGCGAGGGCTTGCACGAGCGTTATCGGGCAACTCGGGGCGGCAATCCGTTCTACTTCCAGCACCCGAGTAAGTACTTCGCGCTTAGTAATATCGGTGACGGTACACGTGGCGCGGGTGCCAGCGCCGTCGCTAATATAAATCTCTTCGCCGGTGCGGATGCGCCGCACTTGGGCAGCATGGCGGGCTTCCTCCCCCGTAAGTGCAAGCGAACTACCTGGGCTCGCCGTAGCGGCCGGGCCGGCCAGGAACAGTGGGAGCGTCACCGGTTAGCAAACCTTTCTTTTAGTTTGGAGAAGAAGGATTGGTCACCGGAACTCATTTCCGCGTCCGTGAAGGATTCGCCGCGCAAGGTAGCGAGTTGTTCGAGCAGTTCGCGCTGCTGACTATCTAGATCGCGCGGGGTGGTAACGGCTACCGTCATGCGGATATTGCCGCGGTCTTTCCCGTTCATGCGGGTTACGCCCAGGCCCTTCATGGTGAGTACCGTGCCGGAATTGGTGCCGGCCGGGATTTCTAGTTCCTGTTCCCCATCGAAGGTAGGCACGGTGATCGTTGCCCCAAGAGCGGCGGAAGTCATGGGGATTTGTACTTCCGCGAGCAGGTCGGATCCGGACCGCTGGTAGATACGGTCTTCCTTGACGGTGACCTCCACATAAAGGTCCCCGTACCCGCCACCTTGCCGGCCGGCGTCGCCCTCATTGGAGAAACGCAACTGCATGCCGGATTCCATTCCGGCCGGGATCTTCACGTGAATGGTTTTCTTTTCCCGCACGCGGCCTTCGGCGCCGCAATCTGGGCAGGGGCTGGCAATAATCGTGCCGTGCCCTTCGCATTCCGGGCACGGAGCTTGGGTAATCATCTGCCCAAACAGGGAGTTAGAAACCCGTTGTACCATGCCCGCGCCGTGACAGTTGGTGCAGGTAATCGGCTCCGTTCCCGGCGCGCACCCGTCCCCTTCGCACGTGTGGCAACGCACGTACAAAGTGGTATCGATATCCCGTTCGCTACCGAAAATAACGTCTTTGAGTTCTACCGAAATGCGTAGGAGAGAGTCTTGGCCACGTTGCCCGCGCGGGGCCGGCCCGCGCGAAGAACTGGCTCCGCCCATACCACCCATACCGCCGAAGAAGGTGTTGAAGATGTCTCCCATGCCGAAATCAAAACCGCCGCCTTGGGCCGAACCACCCATATCGTATTTGCGGCGCGACTCTTCATTGGAGAGAACCGTGTAGGCCTCATTGACGGCCTTATATTCTTCCGCTTTTTCCGGACCGGCATGGTCGGGATGCAGTTTCCGGGAAAGGCGCAGATACGCTTTGCGGATCTCGTCTTGGCTCGCATCGCGTGCAACGCCCAGTGTTTCGTAGTAATCCACTCGATTATCCTCGTTGTTTTAGTTTCGGTGCCACGTGGGCCAGATCAGCTTACTAGCTCGCCGAGGTTATTGCTCACTGAGAATCCGGGAGAGATACTTGGCGACCGCGCGCACGGCCACCATATTTCCCGGATAGTCCATGCGGGTAGGCCCAATCACCCCGAGCCGGGCTACCGCATCCCCGCGCACATCGTAAGTAGAGGCCACTACCGAGGTTTCCGCCAGATCTTCGTGTTCGTTTTCCGCGCCAATGGAAACGGCGATCCCGGTATCCATATCTGCCAGGAGTTTGAGCAAGATAACCTGTTCTTCCAAAGCGTCCAGCACCGGAGCGATAGTCCGCGTGAAATCGACGGCGTGCCGGGAAAGATTGGCCGTGCCCGCCAAAGCAAGCCGGTCCTCAGTTTCCGCGGAAGCGGCGACGTCGATCACCTCCGCCACAATGTTGGCGATAGTTGACTGCGGCGCAGGTAGCTGCGTGGCCTCCTGGCGGATTTTTTGTGCTGCCTCCGCCAGTTGGTTGCCAACTGCGGCCGCGTTAAGTTCGCGCGAAAGGGTTTCCACAGTTTCTTCTCCCACCGGGCGGCGCAGCCGCAATACGCGTTGCTCTACCCGGCCCGCACTGGTGATCAACACCAATACCGCCAAGGTTTCGCCGGTAGGGATAAGTTCAAGGTGCCGGAGTGTCACTCTTTCCAAAGAAGGGTACTGCACCACCGCCACTTGCTGGGTGATCTGCGAAAGCAAACGCGCGGCGCGCGATAGCACATCATCTAGATCTACTGCCCCCTCCAAAAGCTTTTCAATCGCGCGCCGTTCCCCGGCGGAAAGCGGGCGCAAACGATCAATCGAATCCACAAAGTGGCGGTATCCGGCGTCGGTGGGGATACGGCCCGCCGAGGTGTGCGGCTGGGCGATGAGTCCTTGCTCTTCCAGCACCGCCATATCATTGCGCACGGTTGCCGGCGAGACCCCTAGGCGATATCTTTCCACCAGCCGTTTTGAACCCACCGGTTCACTAGTGGTGACGTAATCGCGAATGATCGCCTCCAGCACTCGTTCGCGTCGTTCTGCTGTTGCCATAGTCCTCCTCCGCCGGGCACGTTCCTAAGCCGTTCGCCTCGTACTGCGCTGGTAACTTCGCCTCGTACTGCGCTAGCTTCCAGTACTTTCGGCTCCGGTACTTTCGGCACTAGTACTTTAGGCACTAGTACTTTCGGCACTAGTACTTTAGGCACTAGTACTTTAGGCACTAGCACTTTGGCCTCCAGCACTCGACGCGCCCGAGTGCTAATTCTACGCGGTTTGCAGTAAAGAGCCATACGCTGTGATCGTGAATTTCTCTACCGGGTGGAATGATCGCTACGGCCGCGATGTACTTGCTAATTCTTCAGCCGCCAGCGCAGACGCTGAATCGCAGGGCACTTCCCCAGTTTCTAGGCTGGGTTCTGGGGTGGGTTCTGGGGTGGGTTCTGGGGTGGGTTCTGGGGTGGGCGGCGCTCGACCTGCCGGCAGCGCTGACCGCGCCCGTCTTGCTACTTATGGGGCGCAGGACTTGGAAGCTTTAGAGGCTAGCCGGCGGGTTGCTTCGCGCCCGGTGGTTGCTGAGCCGGGGTTGGTGGTGGAAGACGTTGCCTCCGGTTTTGTGGGTGAAATCATGCGCGTGGCCAAACGTGCCGGGATTTGGCAAATGGAGTTGGAAGACCGTTACGGGGCGCGGCGGTTTTTCCCGCTCGGGCGCGGCTGGTGGATTGAGGGGCAGCCGGTGGATTTGCAGCCTCCGGTAGCGGCGCCCTCGCCGCGGCGCCAAGTGACCGCTTCTGGTTCTTTTCATGTGCGGGCTCGGGCACGGGTGGCCCGCGCTTCCCGGATTTGGGTGGAAGGCAAGCACGACGCCGAACTGGTGCAAAAAGTCTGGGGTGAAGATTTAGCGCTGGAAGGCGTGGTGGTAGAAGAACTCTTGGGTGTGGATAACCTCCAGGCCGTGCTCGATGATTTTCAGCCTTCGCAAACCCGGCGCGCGGGAGTACTAGTGGACCATTTGGTTGGCGGTTCCAAAGAATCCCATCTGGCCTGCCAGGCTGCCCGGCCCGGCGTGCTGATTTTGGGCCACCCTTATGTGGATGTGTGGCAAGCGGTGAAACCGGCCGCGCTTGGTATCCCGGCCTGGCCCGAAGTTCCCCGCGGGGAAGATATTAAAACCGGAACTTTACGCCGGCTGGGCTGGCCGCATGCCACTAAGGAAGATATTGGCCGCGGCTGGGCACGCATTCTTTCCTGCGTGCATTCCTACAAAGACCTCGAACCATCTCTTTTGGGCCGCATGGAAGAACTTATCGATTTCGTGACCGCCCCAGCCGCCAACTAACCCGGCCGGCTTCCCGCGGTGCCAACTAACCCGGCTGCCAACTAAGCTTTACCGCAAATCCGGGTTTGGCGGTTCGGTGCAGCAAATCCGCCTTTGCAGGCCAGCGTTTCAGGCCAGCGCTTCAGGCCTGATGCTTCGCCTCCCAGCTCTTCCGCCCGCTACTTCAGTCCGGTATTTCAGTCCGGTATTTCCGCCCGCTATTTCAGTCCGCTGCTTCGTCCGGTATTTCGTCTGGTATTTCATCCCATAGAACCCGGGTTACGGTATCGGCAAGAAGCCGGCCTCTGCGCGTCAAAACGAGTTTGCCGCTAGCCAGTGCCGCGGCGGAAAGTAAACCGTCCGCGCGCAAAGCATCAATAGTATTCGGATCGCTACCCGCGGGGATTTCAATACCGTGCCGGGTGCGAATCCCGAGCATAATACGTTCTTCTAGCTGCTCGCGCGCGCCGAGAATTTCCCGGCCTTGCACTGGCAATGCCCCTGTTTCGAGCCGTTGTGCGTAGGCGAGAGGGTGTTTCACATTCCAAAATCTTTCGCCATTAATGTGGCTATGCGCGCCGGGGCCGTATCCCCACCAGGAAGCATTTTCCCAATAGTAGAGATTATGGCGGCAGGCATAACCGGGTTTGGCCCAGTTAGAGATTTCATACCACTGGTAACCGGCGGCGCTCAGTTTCGAATCCGCAAGTTCATATTTATCGGCCTGCATATCTGGATCGGGCGCGGCAAGTAGGCCGCGTTTTATTTGCTGGCCCATTTTCGTGCCCGGTTCCACAATCAACCCGTATGCGGAAATGTGTTGCGGTTCCAGGGCGATTGCCGCGTCCACAGATTCTTCCCACTGTGCCATGGTTTCTCCCGGGGCGCCGTAGATAAGATCCACCGAAAAGCTCACGCCAAGTTCCCGCGCCCACCGCGCCACACGTTCCAGCTGCCCGGGTGTGTGTTTGCGATCCAAAGTGGCTAATACTTCCGGTACCGCGCTTTGCATCCCGAAGGAAAACCGGTTGATCCCAGCTTTGCGCAGCGCTTCCAGTTTTTCGGCGTGCACGGTTTCCGGGTTTGCTTCCGTGGTGATTTCTGCGCCCGGTTCCAAACCGAAAGTGGCGCGCAGTTTTTCGACGACGCCGCCCAGCTGCGCCGCCTCCAGCATGGTAGGTGTGCCCCCGCCAAAGAAGATGCTGCGCAGCGCGGCCTGGTTTGCACCGGTATCAAGCATGCGTGCTGAAAGTTCGATCTCGGTGGCTAAGGTTTGCGGGAAATCGGTGAGGGCTGCCCCGTGCCCAAAGTTCAGCTTCGTATAGGTATTGAAATCGCAATACCCGCAGCGGGCCCGGCAGAAAGGAATATGCACATAGGCGGAAAACCCGCCGCTCACGTCTGGGTGAGCAAGCTTGCCGGGTAGCTCGCGCGGTCCGGAAAACTCGCGCTGTCCGGGAAACTCGGGCGCGCCGGATAAACCCGGGGTCTCCCTCGCGCCGGGTAAACCGGGCTGGCCGGGTTGTGCTGTAGCTCCCGGCCCGGTAGCTGAAACAGGGATTGTGGCAGGCACGGTTCGGCTCAGCTTTCCGCCTCTGCCACCGGCATAGATTCGGCACTCGCCGTTTGGGTTTCACTATCAGGTGCGGGCCTGGCTGCCGGCGCTACGGCTGCCTTGGTGCCGGCTTGGCCGGCCCGTGGCTGGCGCAGTACGGCGAGGTCGTGCACGGTACGGCCGGCTTCTTTGCCGCGCTGTTCGAAACGGGTGAGCACGCGGCCTTCCCACCGGGGCGCGAACCCGCCGCGGGAAGGCTGCGGATCTTGCGGATCAGGATTTTGCCCGGCGTGCGGGTTGGTGAAATAGGGACTGGCTTCTACTACGTCCCGCATTTGCCAGGCATAGTTATCCCAATCGGTGGCCAGGCGCCACACTCCGCCGTCCTCCAAGATGCCCGCCGCGGTAGCTGCGAATAGCGGGGCTACGAGCCGGCGCTTGTGGTGCTTTTTCTTGCGCCACGGATCGGGAAAGAAGGTCCAAATCTCCGCGGCCCGCCCGTTGCGTGCTCCTGGATGCGCAGGGTCAATTTCGGCACCGCAAGCCAAAGCCCGCGCCGGATCATTTTCGCCCGCACTTTTCAGCCCAAAAAGCACGGGGAGTGCTTGGGCGGCGTCGGCCCGCAAAATACGCACGTTTTTCACTCCGACACGCACGGCAGCGGCTACGCACCTTTCCGCACCCGGATCCCAAGCTTCCACCATAAGCACGTTAACCTGCGGATTTCGCACCGCGTAGGCAATCCCCTGCTCCCCCGAACCGGGACCGATTTCCACCACTAAAGGTGCCTCGCGGCCAAAGTGCTCCGCAATATTAGGGGCGCGCGCCGGATCTACCGTGGTGAGCACAGGCCCTGGATCCATCGGCAAAATTAGTTCTGGGTGGGCGGCAAAAACCCCGGCTTGGCGTTTGCCTAACCGGGAACCCCGCAAAGAAAAGGATCGTATCCGCCAGTGTTCCCGCGCCGGTGCGGCTTCCGAAATAGCTTCCGCCTGCGCATCACTACCGGAAACCTCCGCTTTTGGCGGTGTGGGTACGGCGTCGGGAACTACGGGATCATTGCGGTTTGTATCTGCCACGTGCCAGCCTTACTTATTTGCTTGTGGGAGCATCGGAGGTGAGGGCGGCGATGAAGGCATCATTGGGTACTTCCACCCGGCCGATGGACTTCATGCGCTTCTTGCCTTCCTTCTGTTTTTCGAGGAGCTTACGCTTACGCGAAACATCGCCGCCGTAGCACTTGGAGAGCACGTCCTTACGCAGGGCCTTAATAGTTTCGCGGGCGATCACGCGCGAACCGATGGCGGCTTGCACGGGCACTTCGAATTGCTGGCGAGGAATGAGCTCTTTGAGTTTCTTCGTCATCTGGTTGCCGTAGGCATAGGCCTTATCCCGGTGCACGATGGCGGAGAAAGCATCTACCTTCTCATAGTTGAGGAGCACGTCTACCTTCACCAAATCGGCTTCTTGTTCACCGGCCAGGTTGTAGTCCAGCGAAGCATAGCCCTTGGTACGGGACTTGAGCTGGTCAAAGAAATCCATAACTACTTCCGCTAGCGGGAGCGTGTACTGCAATTCCACGCGTTCCGGGGAAAGATAGTCCATGCCTTTCATGGTGCCGCGCCGATCCTGGCACAGTTCCATCACGGTTCCCACATAATCGGAAGGCGTGAGCATCGTGGCATCCACTACCGGTTCGTAAATCGCCTTGACCTTCCCTTCCGGGAATTCGGAAGGATTGGTGACCTCGATCGTCGAACCATCTTCGGCAATCACGCGGTACACCACAGAGGGCGCGGTGGCAATAATATCGAGGTCGAATTCGCGTTCCAGCCGCTCCCGAATAATCTCCAGGTGCAGCAACCCTAAGAACCCGCACCGGAAACCGAAGCCGAGAGCCACCGAAGTTTCGGGCACGTAAGTAATCGAGGCATCATTGAGCCGCAGCTTATCGAGAGCGTCCCGCAAAGCTGGGAAATCAGAACCATCTACCGGGTACAGGCCCGAATAGACCATGGATTTGGCGTCCTCATAGCCTTCCAAAGGTTCGGGCGCCGGGTTGGTAGCGCTGGTGATCGTATCCCCCACGCGGGTTTGCCCCACCTCCTTCACCCCGGTAATAAGATAACCAACTTCGCCTACCCCCAGGCCTTTCGTGGCCTTCGGTTCTGGTGAGATGACGCCGAGTTCGCTTACTTCATGTACATCGTTAGTGGCCATGGTGCGCACCTTTTCGCTGGGGTCAAATTCCCCATCGACCACTCGAATATAGGTAATAACCCCGCGGTAGGTGTCATATATCGAATCGAAAATAAGGGCCCGCCCGGGTGCATCGGCATTTCCTTGCGGTGCCGGAATTTCGGCCACAATCCGGTCTAAAAGGGCTTCTACCCCTTCCCCAGTTTTCCCGGAGACCGCGATGCATTCACTTTCGTCAACGCCGAGTAGGTTCGAGATCTCGGCGGCGTATTTTGCCGGGTCGGCGGAAGGTAAATCGATTTTATTGAGCACCGGGATGATTGTTAGATCGTTTTCCAGTGCCATATACAGATTCGCCAAAGTTTGGGCTTCGATCCCCTGGGTTGCGTCTACCAGAAGAAGCGCGCCTTCGCAGGCCGCCAAAGATCTATTGACTTCATACGAGAAGTCCACGTGGCCGGGCGTATCAATCATGTTTAGGGCATAAGCCTGCCCTTCTACCGTCCACGCCATGCGAACCGCCTGGCTTTTAATGGTAATCCCGCGTTCGCGTTCAATATCCATCCGGTCCAGGTATTGCTCGCGCATCTCCCGCTGCTCTACAACACCTGTTAGTTGTAGCATCCGGTCCGCCAATGTTGATTTGCCGTGGTCAATATGGGCAATAATGCAGAAATTGCGGATCAGTTCCGGTGGCGTCTGGCCGGGCTGGATCGCCGCGACCTCTTTACTCGAAGATGTGGGCACAGTTCTCCTTTATATAAAGTACGGAGACATTGTAGTCGGTACCGGCCGGTAAATCAGCTTCCCCTCATTCGTGTCACATCCACCACTGCATGGCCGAAATCCCCTTCCACTCTTACCCGTAGGGGCAACCATCCAACCTTTTATCAACTCTGCCCAGTTTTAACCGCTGCTCGGATAAGAGGATGAAACGCCTTAGGCGGTAAAAAAGCAAGGGCGCACCAAGTAAATTTCGCGCACGACGCTTGAACACCTATTTGAAAATCCCTGGTAAAACCTAAATAAACCCCCAGACCGCGGCGCGACATGACAGATCTCACGCGTAATTCTTTTTTTTGGGGGGGGGTGTTCCAATCTTTCAGTTCCGGTAAAGTTTTTTAGTATCGACTACCTTTTTTACCGCTCGCTCGGCCAATGCCGGAACAGTTAGTGTCGTTGCGGGGACCCTCCGCGCGTCACTCCAAAGAATATGTTATTGGGAGATATATATGGCACTCACGCATAAGCGCGATTACGGTTGGTGGTTAGGGGCAACGACGACGGACATGCTCGGCCGCTCCAGCCAGAACCTCGCACTACCCTTCACCATCGTGGGGGTCACGGGTTCCACAGCAGTGGCGGGAAATATCCAGACTCTCGGTCTGATTGCCAAGCTTTCGGTAATTTTATTGGGCGGCGTGCTCATCGACCGCATGGATCGGCGGCATGCCATGTACCTGCGCGGAACCATCGGAGCAGTTTTGTGGGGCATCTTGGCCGTGCTCATTATGCTCGACATCGTGCCACTCTGGGGCATCGCGGCGATCGTCCTTCTCGTGAGTATCTCGGACGGACTTTTCGGCCTGGCCGATAACGTGGCACTGCGCTCGATTATGCGCGATCCCAAAGAATACGTACAAGCCCGCGGGATGAGCCAGGCGCGCGACGCCGTCGTACAGGTTTCCGGGGAGCCCATTGGAGGACTCCTGTACAACCTCGGAAAATCTGTACCCTTCTTCTTTGCTTCCGCGTGCCTGGCATTTATGACCTTCTGCGCACACATGATCCGCGCTGATCTACGCCCGCGCCCGGCAGACGAGGAAAAAGAAAACCCGGAAGGCGCTACGGCCACCGATACTGCTGCCGGTGCCGGCGGTACCGGTAATTCCTCCACCGAGGGCGGGGAAACCAGCCGCCATCCGATACGCGCCGCCTTAGCCGATACCGTTTTCGGTTTCCGGTATTTGTTTGGCGAACCGCGGCTGCGGCGCCTGGTGATTGCCAATACCTTCATTGGTTCAGGGATGGCCGCCGTCATTTGCGCCGTGAATTTCCATCTGATTTCGCTCGACTATACGCCCCTGCAGATTTCCCTACTTTCGGTTCTGTATGCCGTCATGATGATGTTCGGGGCCATGCTTGCCTCGCGCCTCTCCCCACGCCTGCCTGGCGGAAAAACTATTGCTCTGGCCGTGCTAGGAATGACTGGCATTTCCACGCTGGCAGTGTTCTTCCATGACTACAGCCAATTGCTCTTCTTCCTGGGAATTTATGGGCTGTTCACGCCTTTCATTGGAACCATGCTCGGCGGTTACACCTTCTCCATTATCCCCACCGAGTTGCAGGGCCGCACTTCTTCCGCGGCCTCCATCCTGGAATACGGCCTCACCGCGTTCATACCACTCATTACCGGCAATCTTGTGTACGGAGGCAATCCGCAGCTCGCCTTCAGCATCGGCGTCGTCTTGAATGGATTCGCTTTCCTCCTGCTCTTGAACCGCCACGTGCTTTCCATTGGCACCCCTTCCACCTGGGAGGTGGCCTAAAGCAACAGAACACTGGCGCGGCGGCGCGAACTGCCGCCACTCTGCTTCCGGCCGAAGATTCGCGGGTGAAACGAAACTTTTGCGCGGCGGCGCGGCATCCGAAACCACGCGACCTTCAACCATCCAATTGACTGATTGATGCGTGCCGGCTAGGCTCAGCGGGAAGTCTATGGACGGAAAGAAGTCTATGGACGAAAACTTGCCCTCGCTCTTGGAAAGAGGCCAAAAACTCGCCCTCCTCCTATGTAAGGGGCCGGAAATGAGAAAGGTACCTCGGTAGCTATGCCCGCCACGCAGAAGGTTTTGGACAAATACTGGTCACAACGCGCCCGCGCTTACCACGATCATCAAGCCGCTTCTGAGCGCGCTGCCGCTGATCGCGAACTGTGGACGAGCATTTTTGCGCGCCACATGCCCGGAAAGTCTTTACGGGTTCTCGACGTCGGCACCGGGCCCGGTTACGTGGCCCATATTCTTGCCGATTTGGGGCACACCGTGATCGGGCTGGACGCTGCACCGGGCATGCTTGCCCAAGCCAATGCTGAAGCTAGCGCCCGTAAATCCGCCGGCCTACCCTACGCCACTTTCCAACTGGCAGACGTTACCGAAATTCCCGCCGAACTGGGACAGTTCGACGCCGTCACCAGCAGGTATTTGCTGTGGACTTTACGGGAAGCACAGACCGCTATAGAACAATGGGCGCAGGTCTTGCGACCGGGCGGCATGATTATCGCCGCGGACGCAAACTGGTATAGCGCAGGAGTACCAGCAGATCTGGAAGTGGAGTGCGACGGCTCCCCCGATTCCTTCGTGCAAACCTACAGCGATTCTGTATTGGCTGAGCTTCCGCTCGCGCAAGCTTCCAGCCCAGAAGAATACGCCCGAACGATGCGCGCAGCCGGCTTGGAACAAGTGGAGATCCACTGGCTGCCGGAAGTACAAGAACTCGATCGCCGCTTCGGCCTCGCCCCCGGGCACGAATCAAAACCCAACTTCCTCCTCACTGCAGTTACCCCGGCGGCTAGCTAAAGTTCAGCCGGCAACTACCTAAAGTTCAGATGTGAGGCGCTCGCATGGGCCTCACCACGGGTAGGAGCTAGAGAAGCCAGGAATCCCTGCAGAAATTTTATTCACGGAGTGGCAAGCGGAGACTCATCTTGGCAAGTAGCGTTCGGCGGTGCTAACGACGCCCCTTTCTACTTGCTTGGCGAACCGCTGGGCGGTAGCTCGGCACCCGCCCAGCGGCATAGTCTAGATTCCTAGCATCCTCGCCTTATTCAGCTTGCTTTACCCCGAAGGCAGAGCGCCAGTGAGGGGAGATTCGTTTCCGCACTATTCCGCCTGCTTCACCGAATCGAATTCTCGGGTTGCTGGGAGGCCACGTAACCCGGGCGCAGCGATGGCAACTACCAGCGCGATGAGCGTGATAACGGCGCAGATCAGCTGGGTAGAACTCCAACCGAGGTACTCTAGCGCAAATCCCGCAAGAGTGGACCCGAGAATCGGCGCTAGCCCCACACCCATGCGGAACACAGTCGAAACACGTCCAAGGATATCGCGCGGGGTGCGCAGCATCTGGTATGCCCCGAGGTAGGAGTTCATCGCAATAATCAAAAGATTGGTGAAGAAAAACAGGATTGCAATTATCCACCACACGCGAGTTGTGGCCATGACCACCAAGCACACCAATTGCACGAATAACTCTGCCTTCACCACACGCATTCCTGGCAGTATTGTCTGCCATCGATTACTGAGCATGCCGCCAAGAATCGCTCCCATTGAGAAGACCGAGAACGTGATACCAATAACCCAGCTGGGATTGTTATCCGCCTGGAGCTGGAGCTCCACCGCTGTGATCGAAATTGCCGAGCCCAGATTAAACACAATGAGCACAAGTAGTATTGCGCGAATATCCGGGTGTTTTCCCACCCATGTGGCTCCCCGAACAAGCCTGATGAAGAACGTTTCGGGTGCGGAGTCCTGTTGCTTGCCTGCATCGTCGTTTGGGTCAGCACTTTTATCTGGAACATCCCCGCCGGCAGTGTCTGCGAGCTCACCTCCGTCCCGAGCTTCAGGAGCCGATCCCTCGTCTCCTCGCCCACCGGCCCTAGAATCGACCTCCCCTGCGCCGGGCTCGCCGTGAAGAGGGGTTTTGATCGTTGCCGCGGACCAGAGCAGTCCCAGCGAGCACAGCGCATTAATGAGGAACGGCACCGCGCTCGCCAGCCCGTAGAACGCTGCGCCCACCGGCGCCGCAACGGTCCCCACGGCCGCATCGCGCGTATCGTTGAGAGAAAGCCCGCGCGTCAACTCACTCCCGTGAAGAATCTGCGGAAGCATCGCGTTCGTCAGCGACCCAAACGTTCCGCCAACCACCCCGCTCAACGCCGCAAATCCGAACAACAACGCGGTATTGAGCGCCCCCGCCACAATCAGCACCGTCAGCGACCCGTAAACCACGCACAGCGATATCCCGTAGAGCCGCAGAAGCGTGCGCTGATTGCGTGAATCGACCACGTAACCGCCGTAAAACATCGCCACAAAATTCACGAGGCTACGCATCGCACCAACAAGACCAGCAATCACCACATCTCGCGTCACCGCATACGTCAGTAGCGTAAACGCCATCGACGCGATCTGCGTACCGATCTCCGCGCTCGTATCCCCAATCCACCAGTTGCGATAATCGGCCCGCTCGCTCAGCAACCGTACATCGCCAGATTTTTTATTATTCACTTTGCATCCCTCATTTACCCGCCCGAAAGCATCCGCCTGCGCGAATTGTGACTTTTTATCTTTGCGTTCCTAACACAATTTCTCGAGACAGACGGGCCCGACCCCCGGAAAGTGGACATGGGGGTGGTGTTTATGCTGCAAGGTCAAGTGTAGCTGACGCGTGTTTTTCGAAGGTGTCTGGGGCCTGG
>NZ_FNAU01000029.1 GCF_900102025.1 Actinobaculum suis
CCAGGCCCCAGACACCTTCGAAAAACACGCGTCAGCTACACTTGACCTTGCAGCATAAACACCACCCCCATGTCCACTTTCCGGGGGTCGGGCCCCTCAGAGTCAAGCCCCTGTAGGGAGTCGATGATTGCGTCTTGTAGGCGCTTGCCAGCCTCGATCTCCTGGGAACGGGCTGGTTCGGCCTTCTTCCTGGAGGTGGCCAGTGCAGCGAATGTCTTGGATTCTTGAAGCGCCTCGATCGCCTCAGGGTTGGCCTGGAAGCTGAGCCGCAAGGGGCGTTCGACTGTGACTTCGTGATAGGCGAAGTCTTCGGTGTCGAAAATCTTGGACACCTCGGTTTCCTGGAACGCACCATAGATACGCGTGATCTCGGCAATGTTTTCCTCGGTGAGTTTTTTCGCTTTTCACCGAGAGGTTTGCGCATCCGCTGGAAATAGTTGGTGGCGTCGATGAGCTGCACCTTGTTTTTACGGCGGCGTTCCTTACGGTTAGAGAGCACCCACACGTAAGTGAGGATTCCGGTGTTGTAGAACATCTGATCCGGTAGGGCGATGATCGCCTCGAGCCAGTCGTTTTCGAGAATCCAGCGGCGAATTTCGGACTCGCCCTGGCCAGCCCCACCGGTGAACAGCGGGGAGCCGTTGAAGACGATGCCGATCCGTGTTCCGGGTGCATTGACCGGATCGTTGGGATCGTAGGGTTGCATCTTGGAGATCATGTGCTGCAAGAACAGGAACGAGCCATCCGAGACCCGGGGTGTGCCCGCGCCGAACCGGCCCTGATAACCCTTGCGCTCGGCTTCCTCGCGGATCGGGGCTGCGTACTTCTTCCAGTTCACCCCGAACGGTGGATTGCACAGCATGTAGTCGAAGTGCTTACCTGCGGTCTTGTCATCAGTGAGCGAATTACCTAAGTAGATGCGCTCTTGGCGTTCGCCTTTGATCATGATGTCCGATTTCGCCACCGCATAGGTTTGCGGATTGAGTTCCTGGCCGAACACCTCAAGGCGTGCGGTTTCGTTCATGTCCGCGACGTGCTGGGCTGCAATCGACAACATGCCCCCCGTGCCTACCCCTGGGTCGTAGAGCGAGGCCATCGCCCCATCAGTGCAGATCCGGTCGATGTCCTCATCGGGGCTGAACAGGATATTGACCATGAGCTTGATGACTTCGCGTGGGGTGAAGTGCTCACCAGCGGTTTCGTTCGACAAATCAGAGAACCGGCGAATGAGCTCTTCGAAGATGTGGCCCATCTGATCATTGCTGACTACGTCCGGATGAAGGTTGACTTTTGAGGACGTGAACTCGGAAAGCACCTGATAGAGCAAGCCCGCTTTATCGAGGCGTTCAATAACATTGTAAAAATTGTATGCCTCCATCACTTCACGCGCAGCGGGAGCAAACGCTTGCACGTAGTAGCTCAAGTTCTGCTCAAGATTATCCGGGTCGTCCAGCAGGGTCTTCAGGGTGAAATTCGAGGTGTTCCAAAACGGGTAACCCGTAGCTTTCGCGTATTGCAGCTCCTTGACCTTGTTCGGCACCGAGGTGGCTTTGATATCTAAGACCGCTTGCTTGGTGTCCACCAGAACCGAATCGAGGCGGGTCAGCACAGTGAACGGCAACACGACGTCGCCGTATTCGTGTTCCTTGTAATCGCCACGCAGGATCTCCGCGATATTCCAGATCAATGAAACGTGGCTGGAGAATTTGTTAGTGCTCACTCGGGTCGATTCCTTCACTCATCAGTCGTTCGTAGCGCTCGTTGGAGATCACCACGGCGATTGGTTTGCCGTAACGCAGAACGTAGGCTGGCTCATCTTTCTCAGCAACCTCTTTGATCAGGCGCGATGCTTGACCGCGCGAGAGATCACCGATGTTGATATGGCGCATCGGAACCTTGCGTCGCTTGGCCACCACGGCCTCCCTCTACCTCGAACGTAACGCCTCCAAGTTTCCCACAAACCAGCCGCCTCCAGGGCGAGAACACGGCGTCTTTTACATGTAAATTTAAGACTGATTCGCCATGCGCAATCCCATGTGATTTTACATGTACTCTGAGCGATACGAGAGCCAGTGGCACCCTGCTGCGCAGAAGCCGCCCCCTCACTTTGAACTAGTCAACGTGAACTCTGAGCCAGACCCCGTTACATTATTGAAGAGCCCGTTGGGGATGATTTCCTGGGATGATGGGCTTGTCGGCTGGATGGTCCTGGCATGATTTTGTCCCCCCTGGGCGGATTCTAGTGGTGGTTGCAACGGTTAGGTGTTGATGAGTTCGAGTATTTTTTCTGATGGTTTCTTCCAGTTTAGTGTTTTGCGTGGCCGGTCGTTGAGTTCTTCGGCGACGGCGTCGAGGTAGGCTTCGGAATAGGTGGATAGGTCGGTTCCCTTGGG
>NZ_FNAU01000015.1 GCF_900102025.1 Actinobaculum suis
AGGCCCCAGACACCTTCGAAAAACACGCGTCAGCTACACTTGACCTTGCAGCATAAACACCACCCCCATGTCCACTTTCCGGGGGTCGGGCCCTACCGCCTCTACAATTCCTGTTCGGGTAACAATACGCCGGGAAGTTTCAATGATCTGCGCCTCGCGGCGAAGCAATGGGATACGCTGATCCGCGTGCCTTCGGCAAAGGGTTGACCGTTAATAGCCTGGACGAGTGGCGTTACCGCGTTGGCTCGTATCGAATTCTTGCACTCATCCACGAAGGAATCATCACGATTGAAGTCTTCTCAATCGGTCGAAGAAGCACGATCTACAACCGTTAAACAATCTCTCAATCAGGGACGGTGGGGTGTTAACGCAGGTCTAGCGATCAAGGCGCGACCTGGAGATTAACAAGCGTTGCGACCATGCGTGGCGCAAGACCCGCAAACGATACATCGCCGTCCACCCAGTGTGTGCTTACTGCCGGCAAGCAGGACGGATCGCTCCAGCGGCCGAGGTTAACCGCATCATCCTGCTCGAACATGGCGGCACCTACGCAGAGAACAATCTGCAGACATTAGGCAAGCCTTGCCACTCCTAGAAAACCGCGTATGACGGTGACAGGTGGCGGACGGTTACCCACGAATGTTGCTAGTTGCTGCAACATGCCATCATCCGCTCTGATTCCGCGATTACCTATTGATAATAAGTAGACGTGACTTATGTCGTTAACCAGTACGGTCAAAACTTTGATGGGCGAGGAATCATGTCAAAGAAGACGTGGCATGGGATTGTGGCGGGCACAACCGTTATGGCGCTAACTTTAGGGTTCTGTAATGTAGCTTATGCATCGTCTTTGGACGGATCTTCGATTGGGAGCACAGCAACAAGCAGGGTGAGTGCATCGCCAAATATGAGTGACGCTGAGCTGACACGTATTCTTACGGCGCTTGAAAACCTGCCGGAGGAACTCAAGCACGCTGACCCGCGGACGACACCAAACTACGAACAACGGCTTTCAGAGGCGCTCCACGGCATGTGCATTGGTGGGTCACCGGCACGAAAACTCTACGGCGGCGAAAAGGGGATTTGGCGTGCGATCAGGTACGGCTGGGCAGCTGCAGACATTGGCGAAGAAGGCGCTAAGTTCTGGAAATGCTCCTGGGTGTTGACGGAGTGATCAGTGCTTGCTTCAGCTAGATTGACGGAAGATCCGGATTGGAAGCCGTCCCCTTTTGCGGATCAGTTTACTGGACACATGATCACGGGTTCGATCGTTGGTATTGGGGTGCTCATCGTTAGTGATATTGCCGCATATTTCTTTGTAGAAGAACCATCGTATGCGCTTATCTTTATCGCAATTGCCATCTCGGTTGTCCTTAAAGAGTTTCTGTGCACAGTTCATAGCCAGTACCGCAGTAGAAAGTTCAGGCATCCAATCCCAGGTGGTTGGGCGGTTCCATTCACCGATGTGATCCTCACTCTTATTTCCTACTTGTTAGTAGCCGGGATATTTTTCCAATTGAGTACCGCGCTCACCGTTATCGTGATTGTAGCTTTGGCTCTCGAGATTTTTACCCAGGTTGCTACCAAGAGTTGGGAGCGTGGAATGAGCACAGGAGAACTGCGAACTGCTCTACAAGAGACGAAAGAAATGACCATAGAACTATCTAAGGAAGATTAACGCCTTAGTTTGTGCAGTTCAGGTTCTTGGTGGGTGTTGTATGTGCTTATGCACGTACAGCACCCACCAACACATTTATATATCCCACGGTTTCTAACCCATTGAGAAAGTCGGGGTAGTGTGTGAGCAGGCAAGCAGAATCCGGTTGAGAAAAACACATTCTGCCAGCTGCGTTTGAACCAGTGGATCAATCAATTCGCGCGGTGGATGCCCATGCACGTCTGGAACGTTAACAACGCACTCGTTGACCTGTCTGATTTGTAGGGCTGGTTTGTTAAGGCGGTCTTGACCTCGCTTCGACGACGGATGACACGGCGTTCGTTCTCGTTTCCGCCCGAGACTGGTGACGAGCCGTACGTGAGTGTGCCGTGGTTTTGGATACCGCAAGACAACCTGAAACTCCGCGCCGCCCGTGAGCACGTGCCTTATGACTTGTGGCAGCAACAGGCTTCCTGTAGACCACTGAGGGCAACGTGGCGCATTGGCTATATCGAGAAGTTAATTGAGGATCTTGGTGCCCGGTTTGATATTCGCGAGATCGCCTTCGACCGGTGGGGCGCGTTCCACAGCTGGAGCAAATCGTGGGCATCTGCTGGATGGGGCCCGCCCCTTAACTTCCGATCATTAAGCGATTACCCCTCGGAGTAAAGAGAGGTGTACTCTCGTTGCCATGAATACAGCATTGCTTGTAGGAGCTGGTCTGATCGGCATGTCGTTCGCGCAACGTTTTGTCGAGGCTGGCTGGAACGTTCACATCACCGACGTCGTGCCCGAAGTAGAAGATCAGGTTGCGAAAACTTTCGGCGATAAGTTTGGGACGAAGGTAACGTTTTCCACCGATCTGAAGAAGGCCGCCGAAGGAGTGGACTTCGTGCAGGAAGCGGGGCCGGAAAGAATCGATATCAAGCGTCAATTGTTTGCCGACCTAGCTGCAGCTACTGGCGAAGGAGTGCCACTCGCCTCGTCGAGTAGTGCCCTCCTGCCTTCGAAAATAGCTGAGGGCAATCCTGCTGCCGATCGTATTCTCATCGGCCACCCGTTCACCCCGCCGTCGATAATGCCAGTGCTGGAAATCGTTCCTGCGCCGAGCACCTCACAGCAAACCCTCGACCGGGCCCGCGAGGTTTACACCGAGATTGGTTTCGATCCATCGCAGCTGAAGAAAGAGATTCCCGGGTTCGTGGGCAACCGCATCCAGAAAGTTGTTTTGTGGGAACTTATCGGTCTGGTACAAGAAGGTGTTGTAGACGTCGAGGAAGCCGACCGCATTGTCCGCAATTCTCTGGGATTGCGGTACGCCACCGTGGGGCCATTCGAAGCCAACCAGCTCGGAGGAGGCAAACAAGGTGTGCGTGGGCTCTTCGGAAATATCGCTTATTCTTGGGACGAAACCCTCAAGGCTCTCCAGCCTGACCTAGACAATATGGAAGATATTTTCACTGCTATCGAAAAGGCATACGGAGATGATCCGGAGGCCCGCGCAGCCAAGCGCGATCACGACCTCAAGGGTTTCCTCAAAGTCAGAGAAGAAAAATAACACCAGCCGTGCAAAATACGCGCGTTACGCTGCCCTGTAGTTAGCGCGGTAGTCCGTAGCTAGCACGATAGTTTGCGCAGTTAGTTTGCCCCGGTAAATTGCGCGGTTACGTATAGTTCTCGTATGCCACACAAGTGGCAACTCACTGTTAGCGAAGGAGCAATACATGACGGGAATTCTTGCCGAAAAGGTTGCGATTATTACCGGTGGTGCCAGCGGCATGGGCGCAGAGAGCGCAAAGGAATTCGTCAAGCAAGGTGCGAAGGTCGTTAGCAAGTTGTGCCAGTTATGAAGGAACAGGGCGCGGGCGTCATCATTAATATGTCCTCGGCGGCCGGCTTAGTGGGGCAGGTTTCTACGGCAGCATACTCGGCCTCGAAGTTTGCGGTGCGCGGCCTAACGAAATCTGCGGCGATGGATCTGGGACTTTCCGGAATTCGCGTGCTTTCCGTGCATCCCGGTTCGATTGCCACGCCCATGACGGGCGTCGACGCCGAAGAACCACTGGCGTTGGCAAGCTTGAATCGGCATGGCAAGCCGGAAGAAGTGGCGAAGGTAGTGGCTTTTGCTGCCTCGGACGGCGCTTCCTACATTACCGGTACCGAAATCGTTGTGGATGGTGGCCTTGCCCTTGGTGATACACCCCAGATCTACGGAATGCTGTTCGGCGGCCAGTAAACAGACCAGCAAACAGCCAGTAGAAAAAATAACGCAACTCATTGCATATTTTCGGAAGTCAGCAGGCGAAAGCCGCCTGCTGACTTCTTTTTCTGCGAGCGCAAAAATACCGGCCGTCCAGAAAAACCGAAAATAGCTGAGAAGCATTTCGGAGTTACTGCAATCTATTTTCCGAGAAAATATGCCGAGTCTGTCAGAAAAATCTTTGCCAGTGAAGCAAATAAGTAGTAGAGTCGGATGATAGTGCGGAACTTAGTTCCACATGGTGGAGGCGCACCCTTTCGGGTTGGTCACATATTTGGTAAAACATGCGCGGGTTGTAACCTGACAATTCTCAATTCCGCGGCTTGAATCGGGACTTTTATCCCGAAAATTATTCCTGTCCGGATGGAAGGGTGGGGCCATTTTGGCACGAATGTCAGTATCCCCGTCCACCGGGTCGCAAATTAACTAACCGAGTGTTAGAAATTTGATAAAAAAGTGCCTGTATGCGAAATTTTGGCACGGCAGTACCAGTGAAAAATTCACGCCTGCGCGAATTTTGAATCAGTCAAGATGCCAACTTTACGGCGCTAGGACTTTTAGTAAGCGGAAAACTGAGGCGGTTAGTGAAAGCTGGAATGTTTTAGTCCTCTACTGCTTTTGTGAACTTTTTGAACCGCCCGCTTTCCTTGTAAAATCGCCGCTGTGGGGAATGTAACAGAATGATTGCGAAGCGCGCGCAATTGGTTAGGAAATGGCGGTAGTTGTAGTTTCACTTATCGGGCCGGGCGGAGGGGCGTTTAGTGAATTCTGCGAGGCGCTGGGAAAAGGTCTGCATTTTTACTGGTAAAAATGTACTTTTTCGACGGGCGAAATTTTGAAAATATTGCGAACTGGTTGAAACCTGCTCAATTAATGCATGAAAACGCTGTAAAAGAACGTTTGTCTAAGTTCCGGGAAGCTGTTAGCCTCCTTCTCATGGTTACAAAATCGAGCTTAAACGACGGTGTTGCTCGCGCCGATGGAAAGCGGCCAGTAAAGCCTGTATCACGCTTGCAGGCTACGCTGGTCCTCCTTTTGGGTACGGCATTTCTTTCTGGAACTCCGCTGTGGGTTAAGGCCACGAATATGGATCCAGCAACGCAGGCATTCCTGCGAGTGTCGATTGCGATGCTGATGTTGCTCCCGTTCGCGATTCGGGAAGCGAAGACGAAGATGGCACTGCCAAAGGCAGGCGTCATTATGTCTATCGTGGCGGGCCTGTTCCTAGGTGTTGACTTTACCTGCTGGAACTACTCCATCTTCTACATTGGCGCAGGCGTTGCCGCTATTCTGCTGAACTTGCAGGTTATTGTAGTGCCAATCCTCACGGCTATTTTCGATAAGTACCGTATTCCTGGGTACTTCATCGTTTTGGTGCCGATCATGGTGGTTGGCGTGCTCTTCACGGGCGGCGTCTTCGAACCTGCTGAGGCAACTGGACCGGAAACCATTTACGGCATCAAGACTTCTGTACTTGGTACGGCCCTGGGACTCACCTCCGGTATTTGCTACTCCTTCTACCTTTACTTCTCGCGGAAGGCCTCGGTATCCGCGCCGCGTAAGGACCTTTACATCCAGCCGATGTTCTGGACCATGGTGGCGCAGATGGTGGCCCCGACTATTTGGGCATACACGGGTTCCCCGCGCGGTGGCTTCGACTTCAAGTACGGCGTGCTGATTGATGGCCAGTTGCCGATGGTGAATCCGGAAACCACGCTTGGTGACCCGCTCACTGGCACCAATTGGTTCCACCTGATCTGCTTGATTGTGCTCGGCCAGGCTTTGGCGTGGACGATGGTGCAGTACGGTTCGGTGTGGCTGGAGCCGGTTCTCTCCGCTGGTATCCTGTTGCTTTCGCCGGTAACCTCGCTGATCTTGGCATGGCCCCTCTTCGGGGAAATTCCTTCGCCGCTGCAGTGGCTCGGCGTGGTGATGATTCTGGGTTCAGTGATGTATCAGAACGGATTACTGGACTTCCTGAAACCAAAGAGTCGTAGAGCCAAGAAGGAAGGCGATGGGCAAGCGGGTGGCACTGCCGCAGGCTCATCAGGGGGTAGTTCCCAGCCTACGAGCGAAGATCCACAAGCGGTTGGTGCCGGAAGCTAAATAAAAGGTTTCCTAGGATGCTTGGGTAGGCAACTGTGATACGGTGGACCTACCTGATGCAGTCCTAATAACTTGGCATTTTCCCACGCAGGAAAAGTAAAAATTCGAGCAAACGTATGAGGGCGGCGAGACAAGTGAAAACTATGGAATCGGCGCCCTCATTTACGTCCGTACCGAAGTAAAACTAAGGAGTTCGCATGCATCTAACGCAGCGTGAGCAAGAAAAGCTAATGATTGTTGTGGCCGCGGATCTCGCGCAACGCCGTAAGGACCGCGGCGTCAAGCTGAATCATCCGGAAGCCGTAGCAATTATTACAGCGGCAATCATTGAAGGTGCCCGGGATGGTAAGACCGTGGCGCAGCTGATGAGTGAAGGCGTCAATATTTTGACGCGCGATGACGTTATGGAAGGTGTACCGGAAATGATTCCGGACGTCCAGGTGGAGTGCACATTCCCGGATGGCACGAAGCTCGTGACGGTACACAATCCGATTCGTTGATATAAAACCACAACATCGTAATAAGAGAGTTTTAGCAATGATCCCAGGCGAATATTTTATTGCAGAGGCTGACGACATCATCCTCAATGAGGGCAAGGAAGCCGTCACCATTGAAGTCACGAATAGGGGCGATCGGCCGGTACAGGTTGGCTCGCACTTCCACTTCTACGAAGCCAATAGCGAATTGGAGTTTGACCGCGAAGCAGCACGTGGCAAGCGGCTGGACATTCCGGCTGGTACCGCGGTTCGGTTAGAGCCCGGCGATAGCCGCACGGTCAACCTCATCGATTTCGGCGGCAGTCGTAAGGTCTACGGATTCAACAACAAGACCAACGGTCCGCTCGATTAATCAAGATTCAGGATTAGCAACTACGTGCCCATACAGAATGGGTCAAGGAGAAAATCGATATGGCTTTTAGTATGAAGCGTAGAGAGTACGCTGAACTGCACGGTCCGACCACGGGCGACGGCGTACGGCTCGCGGATACAGATCTGGTAGCAGTAGTCGAAAAGGATTACACCGTTCCTGGAGAAGAAGTTTCCTTCGGCGGTGGCAAGGTAATCCGCGACGGTATGGGGCAGAACTCTACCGTTGTAGATGAAGGTCAAATTCCAGATCTTGTGATTACCAACGTGATGGTCATTGACTACACGGGTATTTATGTTGCGGACGTGGCTGTCCGTGACGGCAAGATCTTGAAGATCGGTAACGCCGGTAACCCTGATATCCAGGACGATGTGGATATCGTAGTGGGGGTGCGCACCGAAGTTGTAGGCGGCGAGGGTAAGATCCTCACGGCCGGCGCGGTTGACACGCACATTCACAATATTTCCCCGGAACAGGTAGAATCCGCTCTGGACAACGGCACAACCACCTTCGTTGGAGGCGGCGTAGGCCCGTTAGATTCCACCAACGCCACCACTCTTACCTCCGGCCCGGGTAACCTCCGTGCGATGATCAAGGCCTCGGAAGGGCTGCCGATTAACATCGGTTTCCTCGGTAAGGGACACTCATCCACTAAGGATCCGCTCCGCGACCAGGTTCGCGCGGGCGCCATTGGCTTCAAGATTCACGAAGACTGGGGCTCCACTTATAACTCGATCGATACGACGCTGCAGGTAGCAGACGAAATGGACGTCCAGGTGGCGATCCACACCGATACCCTTAACGAAGGTGGCTTTGTAGATAACACCATTGCCGCAATCGGGGATCGCGTAATCCACACCTTCCACACCGAAGGTGCGGGCGGTGGGCACGCTCCTGACATCATTAAGGTAGCTGGGCTGCCGAACGTTCTCCCGGCTTCCACCAATCCAACCCTGCCGTACACGGTCAATACGATCGACGAGCATTTGGACATGATTATGGTGTGCCACCACCTGAACCCGGACTTGCCGGAAGACGTGGCCTTCGCGGATTCGCGAATTCGGAAGGAAACCATTGCCGCCGAAGACGTGTTGCACGATATGGGTATCATGTCCATCACGTCGTCGGACTCGCAGGCCATGGGCCGCGTGGGTGAAGTAGTGCTCCGCACCTGGCAGGTAGCCCACCGGATGAAGCAACAGCGTGGCGCCCTGGCGGGTGATTCCACGAATAACGACAATAACCGCATTAAGCGCTATATTGCCAAGTACACAATCAACCCGGCAATCGCCTCTGGTATTGCCGATACCGTGGGTTCGATTGAAGAAGGCAAGATGGCTGACCTCGTGCTCTGGGAGCCGGCTTACTTCGGCGTCAAGCCTTCGCTCGTGTTCAAGGGTGGTATGGTCGTCCGCTCGATCATGGGTGACCCGAACGCCTCGATTCCCACGCCCCAGCCGCGCACCATGCGTTATAACTGGGCTGCACGTGGCGCACTGGTCAACGACACCAGCGTTACCTTCGTCTCCACTGCTTCGCTGGAAGACGGCATTGAAGAGAAGCTGGGTCTGCGCCGCCGGCTCGTAGCCGCCAAGAACATGCGCACGATTTCCAAGAAGGATATGAAGCTCAATGATGCGACTCCGCACATTGAAGTCGATCCGGAAACCTACGTGCTGAGGGTTGATGGAGAAGAAATTACCTCCGAACCGGCCGAGGTACTGCCTATGGCCCAGAGGTACTTCCTCTTCTAAAACTCGGCACCTAACTAAAAAAGAAGCTAGCAGCGCGGCCGAGCCACTCGGCGCGGCCGCGCTATAAATTCGCTAGCGCACAGAGAAACGCGGTGGGAAGGGCCCAGAGCGCTTCCCACCGCTAATTCTCGAAAAAATAGTAAATAGCCGCGATATTAGGGAGCTAAGATGCTAATCACCGAAATAGTGGGTAATACCGCCACAGTAGATTTACCCGCTTCGGACTGGAAAATTGAGACGATTTCTTTCGACGACGAAAGTCGGCTCAAGCGAATCCAGCGAGCAGTAACCAGCACTGGGGAAGAAGTAGGCCTCCGGCTTTCGAATGAGTACAAGGAAATCAAACCCGGAGATATCTTGTACCAGCAAGACGGCCGGGCAATCGTCGCTGATGTAAAACCCACCGACGTGCTTATTATTAGCCCGCGGTCTATTCATGAGGCGCTCTCTGTTGCTCATGCCCTGGGCAACCGGCACCTACAAGCACAGTTCTTTACCGCCGAAGACGGCTGGGATGGGGAAGTAATGGTGGTCCGTTACGACCACACCGTGCAATCTCACCTCGAGCACGTCCAAGTCCCCTTCACCCGCGATAGCAAGGTTATGCCAGAGGCTTTCCGTCATGCCGAACACACACACTAATACCCGCGCAGATCTGGTCATGTGGCACCTGACCGATTCTGCTCTACCTACCGGTGGTTTCGCTCATTCTGCCGGCTTGGAAACCTATATCCAAACCGGGAAAGTAGGTAATGCGGAGAGCTTCACGGACTGGCTGCACGGCTACGTGCGCCAGGCGAGTTTCAATGACGCACTGGCAGTGAAACTAGCCTGGGAGCTCTACCATCGCGATCTTCCCGATGAAAGTGAAGCTTGGAAGGAAGAACTGCGGGAGTTGGACGCGCTCTACCGTGCAGCCCAAACCGCCTCGCAGGTGCGTACTTCCATGAGTTCTATGGGGAAACGGATGAGCATTATTGCATCCCTGATTTCTCCGGACGATCCGCGCATTACCGAATATAGCGAAGGAATTAAATCCCGGCGTTACCATGCCAATCCCGGTATCGTTACCGGATTGGTATTAGCCAGCGTCGGTACCGGAAAAGCAGAAGCTGTAACCGCATACCTAATGCAGATTATGCACTCGATGGTACAAAACGCGATTCGTGCAATTCCGCTCGGGCAAGATGCTGGGCAGCGCGTTATCGTCAATACCTACGACGTAATTTTGCAAGCTGCGGATATGACGCTCGCGCATGACGAAGCAGATATCGGCGTCGTCGCACCGCGCCTAGAGATTGCGCAAATGGAACACGAAACCCTACGTTCCAGAATGTTTATGTCATAAAAACAGTAGCCTCTGTCTATGTTATGCATGCATGTGACACTGACTCATAAAGACATGAGAAAGGAAAATAGCCATGTCTATTATTAAAGTTGGAGTGGGCGGCCCGGTCGGCTCAGGAAAGACCGCGCTAATCGAGAGAATCACCCGCGCCCTGGACGGCGAAGTCTCGATGGCCGTAATTACCAACGATATTTACACCACGGAAGACGCTAAAATTTTGGCGCGCGAAAGTGTGCTCCCGGTAGATCGAATTATTGGGCTGGAAACCGGAGGGTGCCCACACACGGCGATTCGGGAAGATACTTCTATGAACGACGCCGCTTTCGAGGAACTGCAGGAACGGCACCCAGATCTGGAACTCGTGTTCGTAGAATCTGGTGGCGATAACCTTTCCGCCACTTTCTCCCCGGAACTCGTGGATTTTTCGATCTACGTAATCGATGTGGCGCAGGGGGAGAAGATCCCGCGCAAGGCCGGCCAAGGCATGATCAAGTCGGATCTCTTCGTTATCAATAAGACGGATTTGGCGCCTTATGTGGGAGCCGATCTGAGCGTGATGGAAGCCGATTCAAAGGTCTTCCGAGGGGATAAGCCGTTCGTAATGACGAATCTGAAGACTGATGAGGGCCTGGAAGGCGTGCTGGAATGGCTCCGGCGCGATGTGCTCATGTCGGATCTCGCGGTCTAGGAGGGTAATAGCCGCGTGGAGAATCTGGAAAAATACTTTCGGCAAGTAGGTTCGGAACCTGAAACCGGGGTCCTGGAACTAGATATTGGGTTATCGGGCGGGCGTTCGATTGCGCTCGACCAGTACCACCACCAGGCCTTTAAGATTATTCGCCCGCATTATCTGGACGATTCCGGGCAGGTGTATTACACCATTGCTAATCCGGGCGGCGGATATTTGGGTGGAGATTCCTACCGGATTGATATTAATGTGCAGCCGGGTGCCTCGGCCCTCGTCACGGATCAATCGGCAGCGAAGGTGTACCGGACCCCGGGTAACTACGTGGTACAAAATATCGACTTCTCGGTAGAAGCCGGCGGGGTTTTGGAATATATTCCAGACCAGCTGATTCTCTACCGGGAGGCGGATTTCCGCCAAAACCTGGTTGCCCGGGTTTCTAGCGAAGGTTCCTTGTTTATTTCCGACGTCGTCACGCCAGGATGGGCGCCAGATGGTAGCCAATTCGGGTACAATCAGGCGCGTTTACGCAATATTATCTACGTTGATGATGAGCCGGTAGTTCTGGATAATATTGTTATTCGCCCTGACGATCCGGGATTCGCCAAAGAACTGGACTTTTACATGGATGGGCGCACCCATTTCTCTACCGCGATTTGTTGCGATCCAGGAATTGATGAAGATCTCTTCACCCTCGTACAAAATGAGGTAAAGGAATATTCTAGTAGGTTTACGGACCTGAACGCGGCCGTTACTAAGCTCGACAAACCGGGCTTTATGCTCCGCGGGCTTGGCAACCGCACCGAACATTTACTGGAACTAACCATGCTTGTAGCTAATATTGTGCGCGCGGAATTGCGCGGCCAAGGCAAGCTGCACCTGCGCAAATACTAGAACTACTAGGCAGACGGTATGGTTGCCGGCTAAATAGCATTAAACCGGGCGCCGGGCGGCATGTGCGAAAAACGTACATACCGCTCGGCGCTTTCTGCGCGCCGCCCGCCCGCGCATGCGGAGTGCCAGGGTCTAAAGGCAGACTGCCAGAAACCTGCAGGCCAGGGGCCCGAGGTCTAAAGGAGGACTGCGAGCGGTCTAAAGGCAGACTAAGGCTGATTGCTGTCTCCGCCGCGCGTTTGAGGTCGGTAGTTTACTAAGCCGGCAGCCGCTTGTGTAGTAGCTGGCTGCTCGGCAGCGGCTCGTGCGGTGGCGGGTTACTCGGCGCCAGCTTGTGCGGCGGTACCTGCTGGGCTCGTTTCCGTTAGCTTCGTATCCGCATTGTCTGCAGCTACGGAGCGTGGTATTACCGCTTCGCTGTGTGTGAGTCCGATCCAGTGCATTACCTGGTGCACGTTCTCACTGGCAATCGCGTAGCGGATATACCGGCCCGAACGGGCACTTCTCACAACCCCGGTTTTTTCCATTGCCCGCAAGGCTGCCGAGGCCGTAGGAACCCTCACTTCGGCCAGTTCCGCCAATTCCGTAACCGTAAGCTCCATATCTCCAGCAAAATGGATGGCGTTGAGAAGCTTCAGGCGCGTGGGGTCGCCAAGTATTTTGAAAATATCAGCCCATTTTTCAACGAGCTGCCTATTTCTTTCCGCATCAGCCACGTGTCATCACTCCTTGCATATGAAATCCAGGGATTATGAGCTTCCTAGGATGTACTACTACCAATAAATCTACCCGATACTCTTATCTGCCTGCATGCGGGCATAAGGGCGCATGAAAACCAGCAGAAAACAAGGGATATCCGACCCAAGCCCTTCCAAAGATGCGTGATTTTTGACCACTCATCGCAACTTGCCAATCAATTGAGTGATTGATAGTGTCGGATCTGTGCATCAGGTTAAAGATTCCTTAGGTTTTGCGCAGCGGAAACGCGTCACGCTCGCGTGGTCCGCTGTTCTGACCTGCGTCTTGGTGGCCGCATTCGTGATCGGGATCATTATAGGTCCGACGCCGCTGGAGCTTTCCGACGTGTGGTTGGTGCTCAAGCACCACCTGGCGGGTGGCTACCTCCCGGCCTCGCATACGACGATTGACTCCATTGTCTGGCATATTAGGGTGCCGCGACTTCTGCTTGGAGCGGCAGTGGGGGCCGGACTCGCGGTGGCAGGTGCAGTGTTGCAGGCAGTAGTGCGTAACGTGCTGGCAGATCCGTACACGCTCGGTATTAATTCTGGGGCTTCCACCGGGGCGGCGCTGGCCATCCTCTTTGGCGTGGGCGCGGGCTTTGGCCAATTTGCCTTGCAGGGAGCGGCCTTTGTGGGCGCCATGGGCGCCTCCATTCTCATGTTCGCCATCGCACAGCAAGGTGGTCAACTCTCTTCCCCGCGTTTGCTGATGTCCGGCGTCGTTGTTGGATACACACTTTCTGCCGTAACATCCTTCCTCGTTTTTGCGTCGGATTCGGCGGAAGGATCACGTAGCGTTATGTTCTGGCTACTAGGTAGCCTCGCGCTCGGTAAATGGGATTTCGCCCTCGCGCTGTCGCTCGGCGTGGTGATCCTGGTAGTGGTGATTCTGTGGCTGTTGGGTACGAAGATTGATGCGCTCACCATTGGTGACGACGCCGCCCGTACCCTTGGCGTACATCCCGATCGGCTGCGCATTACCCTCACGATTCTTACCTGCTTAATGGTTGGGACCGTGGTATCAATGGCTGGTTCGATTGGCTTTGTGGGGCTGGTAGTGCCGCATGCTTGCCGGCGTTTGGTAGGCGGCTCGCATCGTCACCTATTACCGGTAAGCGCGTTAGCTGGAGCTGCCTTGCTCCTGTTGGCAGATATTGCGGCCCGGGTTTTGCTGGCCCCGCAAGAAATACCGATTGGCATCCTGACGGCTACCGTCGGAGCGCCCTTGCTGTTCTTGATTGTTCGGAGGGCAAACGCATGATCGTCGCTGAAAACATTACGTTCAAACACATTCTACGTGGTGTGTCTATATCAATTCCGGATCACGGCGTAACTGGTTTGGTAGGGCCCAATGGTTCCGGAAAAACCACGTTGCTGCGGTGCCTGTTTGGGGCCCTGAAGATATCCGGCGGAAAGGTAGAGATCAACGGTAAGGATCTCAACTCGTATCGCCCGCGAGAACTTGCCGGGGAGATCGCCGTCGTCGCGCAAGATTCGGGGGAGCCGCCGCAAATTTCGGTAGCCGAAATCGTCCGGCTCGGTAACATCGCCAGCGGGGGCCAAAATGATGAAATAATTTATGATTCGCTGGCAAGGCTGGGGATGGAAGATCGGGCAACCTCCTATCTCAATCAACTTTCCGGGGGAGAGCGGCAACGGGTGATGATTGCGCGCGGATTTGCGCAAGCCCCGCGCCACCTGCTCTTTGACGAACCCACGAACCATTTAGATATCCGCTACCAACTTGAGGTATTGCACGAGATTTCTAAATACCCGCGCAGCGTCACGGTAGTTTTACATGATCTGAATTTTGCTTTGCAGTATTGCGATTATGTGTACTTGCTGGCAGAAGGAGAGATCGTTGCAGCGGGTGAACCGAAAGAAGTATTCCAACCTGAAATTTTAGAACCCGTATATGACGTGCGGGTAACCATGAGGGATGGCATCCTCCGATTCGAAAGGAAAAAATAAGTGAAGAAAACACTTATAAGCGCGGTTGCCGCGGCCGCGCTTGTATTCTCACTCTCGGGCTGTACCGGAGAAACCGAAAAAGCTACCGGGCCGGAAACTGGAGCAATTCAGATTGAGAACTGCGGCCACAATCTGACATTCGAAAAGGTACCGGAACGGGTAGTGTTGCAAAACGCTTATTCGGTGGAGACCCTGGTGAATCTGGGAGTGCTGGACCATGTGGTAGCAAAGGCCGGGTATTTCCCGGAAATCCTTTTTGACGATGCCACGAATAAGGCCTTGCAAGACATCCCGGATATGACCAACCGGATCGGTGAATCCGGGCATTTGGTGATTAGCAAGGAAGCAGTAATGGCCGAAGAGCCGGACGCGATCTTCGGGGCTAGTGACTCTGTAAACCAAGACACTACTACCGAAGTTCCCGTGATCATTAACCGCGGCTTCTGCGGGGAAGTAAAGAACGCTTCCTGGGATGACGTGTTCCGCGATGTAGATCTTTACGCCGATATTTTCCGCAAGCAGGAAGAAGCTGAAAAATACAAGGCAGAACTGCAAAAGCAGATTGATGCGCTGGATTCCACGGTTGGCGCAGGCAAGAAGGTAGCGGTGCTCTACCCGGGTGTGGGCGGGGCCTCCACCTACGCCTATGGCAAGGACTCAATGTCCAACCCAGTGGTAAAGGCACTTGGCCTGGAAAATGTGTTCGGAGATGAAAATAAGCGCGTCTTCGAAGTAACCGCGGAACAGATCGTAGCGCAATCACCAGATGTAGTGTTGATTTTGCACATGGGCGAAGCGGACGCAGTTTCTGCAGTCACCAGCCTTTCTGGAATGGAAACCACGCCAGCAATGCAAAATGATGCGATTATTTCCATGCCGCTCTCCTTCGCTGAGCCGCCCACGCCGCTCGCCGTAAAAGGTGCACAATACCTGGAAGGTGAGCTCAAGAAGCTCAAGTAATACGAATAATTGCGAATAACTGCAAGGCTGGTCCGCGTGGGCCGGCGTGGCGGGGCTGGAAGCAAGGTTGGCTAAACATGCTGGCTAAGCAAAGCTGGTGGCTAGCGCGAATCTGGTGGCTAGCGCAAAGTTAGTGGCTAGTGCGAAGTTAGTGACTAGCGCGAACCTGGTGGCTAACGCGAAGCTAGTGACTAGCGCGAACCTGGTGGCTAACGCGAAGCTAGGCGAAGCTGGCCCGGCGCCGCAAATTAAAACTCCGCTGGTTGGTACGGCGAAGAGCTGTACCAACCAGCGGAATTTTTTGGTTTCTGGAGCCAAGTATTTTTTGTTTCGGGTACGCGTGTGGTTTCGGGTACGCGCCGGTTTCGGGTACACGAATTTTCTGTTTCAGGCGCGGAGTTTTCCAGCTCGCGGCCCTTAAATTCCCTACCGTGGTCCTTTTCATTTAATGTGCGCATGGGTGAGCTGCGTAGTCGTGGCATCGCGACGGGTGTACTCTAAATGGTGGAAATGATTACCGCTCTCAATGGAAGGTGTATTCGATGAAACGTCGTCTCATCGCTCTTGCCTCGGCCCTCACCCTCGCTTTTGGCCTGGCCGCCTGTGGCAATAATACAAGTTCTAATTCCAGTGCTGCGCCAGCGGCGAGCAATAGCGCGAGCACAGCTGCGGGCGAAGCGGGCAAACCCGGCGTCGTCGCCTCTACCAACGTGTGGGGAGCGGTGGCGCAAGCAGTGGCGGGCGAGTACGCCGAAGTAACTTCGATCATTACCAAACCGACGCAGGATCCGCACGATTACGAAGCAACCGCGCAAGACAAGCTTGCTTTTTCGGATGCGAGCGTAGTACTCGTCAATGGTGGCGGGTACGACGAGTGGGCTACCAAGCTGGCAGCTTCGGCAAAGTCTGCGCCCACGGTGATCGACGCCGTAGCACTTTCCGGTTTGCAAGACGCCGCTGCCGATGAGAATTCTGAAGGCGCCAGCGAAGGAGATACCGATACGCATGAACATGCGGAAGGTGAGGCGGAAAACCACGGGGAAAACGACGCCGATCCGCACGCCGCTACCGATGGGGAACATGCGGGCCACCATCATCACGCCGATTTCAACGAGCATGTTTTCTTCTCACTGGAAACTGCGGGTAAGGTGGCCGATGAACTAGCCAAGCAATTGGGCGCGGCGGATCCCGTTCACGCGGAAGCCTATACCGCGAACGCGAAGGATTTTAAGGCCGAAACTGAAAAGCTGCGGGCGCGCGCCGCGGAAGTAGGTAAGGAACATCCGAATACCGCGGTGCTCGCAACCGAACCGGTGGTCGGCTATTTGCTTGCGGATATGGGCATTGCGAACCTGACTCCGGACGAGTACATCGAGCAGTCGGAAACCGATGCGGGCCCTTCGACGAAGGTTATTGCCGAAACTAAGGAACTGCTGACCAGTAAGAAGGTAGCGGCCCTGTTAGTGAACGGGCAGACTACGGACGCAGTTTCTGACCAGTTGGTGAAAACCGCGGAAGAAATGGGGATCCCGGCCGTTGGCGTCTACGAGACCTTCCCGGAAGGTATTTCTACATACGAGCAGTTCGTGGGCGATGCGATTACGGCTATCAGCGCGGCCCTGCGGTAAGTGGCCCTGCGGTAAGTGGCCCTGCGGTAAGAGGCCCTGCGGTAAGCTGCCCTGCGGTAAGCGGCCTGGCGGTAAGCTGCCCTGCGGTAAACGGCCCTGCGGTAAAACGCGCGGGCTCGCACGAATCAGCTAGCGAGCTGCTGCAATAATTAGTTAGGGCAACACTGCAATAGCCAATTTGGGCGGCGCCGGCAAAGAAAGTGATTTTTCAGATCGGCAGGAATGGTTTGGCAAGGCGTGAAAGGTGACGATGGGTTCTGGGCAATGCGCGCAGTTGGTTGACGCCGCGGTAGCTTTCGGGCAGCGCGTGCTGTGGAAGCACGTGAATCTGAAAATAGCGGAGCACGAATTTGTGGTGATTCTCGGGCCGAATGGGGCGGGGAAAACCACGCTTTTGCGGGTGCTTTTGGGGCAGCAACGACTCACGGAAGGTAAAGCTTTCGTGGCCGGGAAACCGGTGCGGCGCGGTTCTTCCAATATTGGTTATATTCCGCAGCGGCGGACGGTGGACTCGTATGCGCCAATTCGGGGGCGGGACCTGGTAGCCATGGGTTTAGATGGTCACAAGTGGGGCATCGGGTTGCCGAGCCGGGCTAAACAACGCCGTATTTCGGCAGCGATCGACGCCGTGGGGGCCAGTTCTTATGCGCAGGCACCACTTTCGGTGCTTTCCGGTGGGGAACAGCAACGTTTGCGTGTTGCCCAGGCGCTGGTGACGGACCCGGTGCTCATGGTTTGCGATGAACCGTTGGTGAGCCTAGATATGAATCATCAGCAAGCGGTGGCCCGGTTGATCGATCAGGCCCGCCGGGAACGGCCGATGGGAGTGCTTTTCGTGACTCACGAAATCAATCCGATTTTGCCTTATGTGGACCGGGTGGTTTATATCGCCGGGGGACGCGTAAAAATCGGTACTCCCGATGAGGTGTTGCGCACCGAGGTGCTCAGCGAACTGTACGGTTCGCACGTGGAAGTATTGCGCCAAAATGGACGGATCATTGTGCTTGCGGATGAAGAAAATGCGCCGCACGTGCACGGTGCAGAAACCGAATTGCGGGTGAGCAATGTTTGATATCCATGCGATCATCAATTTCGATAACTTCGCGGAGCTGGTGCCCTTAGTAACCGGATCGCTTCTGGCCGGGCTTATTTTGGGGGTATTGGCTGGCCTAATCGGACCGATGGTACACGCGCGCGATCTGGCTTTCGCCGTGCACGGCACCTCTGAGATCTCTTTTGCTGGCGCTTCAATAGCGCTCTTTTTCGGAGTTTCGGTAACCGGCGGCGCAATTGCCGGATCACTCGTAGCCGCGATTATTTTGGGGATGCTCGGCGTACGAGCTACCGAACGTAATGCCGCTATTGGCGTGATGTTGCCATTTGGGCTCGGTATTGGGATGCTTTTCTTGAGCTTGTATCCGGGCCGTTCTTCTAATAAGTTCGGGCTCCTTGCCGGGCAGATCGTGGCGGTTGATACTTCCGAACTGACCACGCTCGTGGTGGTAGCCGTAATCGTGGCAGCGTGCATGGCCATAATCTGGCGTCCGCTCTTCTTCGCTTCCGTAGATCCGGAAGTGGCACGGGCGCGGGGCGTGCCCGTGCGGGCGCTATCAATTATTTTTATGGTGCTACTCGGTTTGACCTCCGCGATGGCCGTGCAACTGGTAGGCGCTCTGCTCGTGCTTTCCTTGCTGATTACGCCCACGGCTGCCGCGGCGAAGGTTACGGCCCGGCCAGCCATGCTCAGTTTGCTTTCGATAATCTTTGCCACGGTTTCTTCCGTGGGCGGCATCCTGCTGTCCCTCGGGCCCGGCCTGCCAATCAGCCCCTACGTGACCACGGTGAGCTTCCTGATCTATCTGGTATGCCTGGGGATCGGAGCCGTGCGCAAACGCACCGGCTGGACGAAGCGCCGCCTCAGCCAAACAGAAAACACCGCGGAGCTAGCCGCGAGCGCGGCGTAAAACGGAACGTGACCACGACGGAACGTTAGGAGCACAGCGTAACGCGGGACTACCGCGGAACGTTAGGAGCACAGCGTAACGCGGGACTACCGCGGAACGTTAGGAGCACAGCGTAACGCGGGACCACCGCGGAACGTTAGGAATACCGTTGCTGTAGGTGAGCTAGTAAAAAGCCCGGGCCAGTTTCTTATTACTAGCCCGGGCGGTATTCGTTCTTCGGCCCGGCAGGGCACCCGCGGCCTATTTTCCGCAGTATCTAGCCCTTAGCGCACCACTAACGCGGTTGTGCAGTGGCTAGTGGCTACTAGTTTGCGGGGGATGGGTGCACGCAGACGAGGTTGCGGTCTCCGTAGGCTTGGTCGATCCGGCGTACCGGCGGCCAGTATTTGTTATCTACTTGGGCGGGGCCTGCCGGGTAGGCGGCTTCTTCCCGCGTGAAGGGGTGATCCCACTGGGAAGTGATAACACTTGCCGCGGTGAAAGGTGCCTGTTTGAGCGGATTGTCTTCCGCTGGCCACTGCCCGGTTTCCACCTTGCGGATTTCTTCCCGGATCGCTTCCATAGCAGCGATGAAACGGTCCAGTTCCGCTAATGGTTCAGATTCGGTGGGTTCTACCATGAGGGTTCCAGAAACGGGGAAGCTCATCGTAGGAGCATGGAAACCGTAGTCAACCAACCGTTTTGCCACATCGTCTACGGTGATTCCGGAGCTGGCCCGCAGTGGCCGCAGATCGATAATGCATTCGTGCGCCACCAAACCATTACGTCCCGTATACAGGATCTGATACGAATCTCTTAGTTTATGGGAAATATAGTTCGCGGCGAGGACGGCGGCTTGGGTCGCTTCCCGCAAACCGGCTGCTCCGAGCAAACGGATATACGCCCACGTAATCGGCAGCACTCCGGGTGAACCGTAGGGCGCGGCCGCAACCGGCCCGCTCTGGTACACGTATTTTCCAGCATGTGTGGAAACCTGCTCTTGCGGATGGCCGGGCAGGAAAGGCGCCAAGTGGACTCTCGCGCCCACAGGGCCTACTCCGGGGCCACCTCCGCCATGCGGGATCGCAAAAGTTTTGTGCAGGTTCAGATGGGAAACATCTCCACCCAATTCGGTAAAGGTGGCCGCTCCCGCTAGGGCATTGAAATTGGCACCGTCAATATAAACCTGGCCGCCTGCTTCGTGGACCAGCCGTGAAGCTTCCCGGATGCCCGCTTCGAACACCCCGTGGGTGGAAGGATAAGTGACCATGAGTGCTGCCAGTTCAGAACCGTACTGTTCTATCTTGGCGCGCAAATCAACCAGATCGATATCGCCATTTTCCGAAGTGCTAACCACCACCACGCGCAAACCGGCCAGCACGGCAGAAGCCGCATTCGTACCGTGGGCGGAAGCCGGAATCAGGCACACGTCCCGGTGTGCTTCGCCGCGCGATTCGAGGTAGGCACGAATCGTAAGCAAACCAGTCAGTTCACCGTGTGCGCCCGAATTTGGCTGCAAAGTTACGGCGTCATACCCGGTCAAAGCGGCCAACCATTTTTCTAGGTCCGCAATAATTTGCAAACTTCCTGCCGCATCTCCAGCCGGTGCGAAAGGATGCAAACCAGTAAACTCCGGCCAGGTAATAGCCGCCATTTCGGTAGCCGCATTGAGCTTCATCGTGCACGAACCAAGCGGAATCATGCCTCGATCCAGCGCATAATCCCGATCCGCTAACTGTTTTAGATAGCGCATAAAAGCGGTCTCGCTGTGATACTTGTGGAAAACCTCGGCTTCCAAGAAAGGAGTATGGCGCCGCAGCTCCGCTGGCAGGTTTACCAACGGGGTTTCCGTTGCCGCCGCGGCGTGCGAAGTGCTTGCCGCTGCGGTGTGCATGGTGTGCGGCGTACTTTCTGGTGTGGTTTCTGGCGCTGAGTTCGCAGTTGCGCCGCCGGCTGGGGCTGCTGCGGGCGAGCCAGACATCGGCTCGCACTGCGGATTCGTGCCGGCCGGAAGAGCCGCAAGCACTTCCTGAATTGCGGCAAGGTCTTCCGGCGTCGTCGTTTCATCACAGCTGAAGCTGAGCGTATTCGCATCAACGCCATAGGCCAGGTAGCCGGCCTGTGCCAGTTTTTCGCGGCAGGTTTCGGCTTGGCCGGGCATTTCCACCCGGAAGGTGTCGAAGAAGTTCCGGGTAAGAACTTGGTAGCCACCGGCACGGAAAATATCGGCCAGTTCCTGGGCTTGGCCGGCCACGCGCCGCGCGATCGCGGTGATTCCCGCCGGCCCATGATAGACGGCGTACATGCCAGCCATAACAGCCAATAATGCTTGAGCGGTACAAATATTCGAGGTCGCTTTTTCGCGGCGAATATGCTGTTCGCGAGTTTGCAAAGCCAAACGGTAGGAAGCCTTGCCCTCGGTATCGTGCGAAATAGAAACCAAGCGGCCCGGCAACTGACGTTTTAGTTTATCCCGCACCGCCATATAACCTGCGTGCGGGCCCCCGAAGGACATCGGGATACCGAAACGTTGCGTGGTTCCCACCGCAATATCTGCGCCCAGTTCACCGGGCGATTCGAGCAAAGTAAGCGCCAATAAATCGGCCGCAATAATCGCCAGCCCCCCGTTTTTGTGCACCGCCGAAATGAGCGGGCGCGGATCACGAATCTCCCCATCGCCGCCCGGGTACTGTAAGAAAGCCCCGAAAGCGGGCGGAAGTGCAGAAAGCCCAGCGGTATCATCCGGATCGAATTCCACCAGTTCGATTCCTACCGCACGTGCTCGCCGCGCTAGCACCGCCCGCGTTTGCGGGAAAGCGGAGGCATCAACTAAGAACACATTGCTGGCGTGCTTCTTTCCCGCCCGGCGCGCCAAAAGCATGGCTTCCACCACCGCGGTAGCTTCGTCTAGCAAAGACGCATTCGCAATATCCAGCCCGGTCAGATCAGCCACCATAGTCTGGAAATTCAGGAGCGCTTCCAAACGGCCCTGCGAAATCTCCGGCTGGTAGGGCGTGTACGAGGTATACCAGGAAGGGTTTTCGAAAATATTCCGCTGGATAACCGCGGGCATATGTGTTCCGTAATACCCCTGCCCAATAAAAGATTTACGCACCGTATTTTGGCTCGCAATTTCTCGCAATTCCGCCAGCACTTCCGGTTCCAAAACGGCTTGCGGCAAATTCTCCGCTTGCGCCGCATCCAGTTTTGCGTCTAAAAACTCTGGGAGGGCGGCCCGGAAAAGCGCTTCCGGATTCTCGTAGCCGGCCGCCTGCGCCATTTCCACACGTTCGGCGGGAGTGGTGCCAATATGGCGGGTCACAAAGGCAGCCACCTTAGTTACCTCCAATAAGCAGGTGGCGGTATTCTTCGGCGCTAAGTAGTTCAGTTTCCTCCGCAGAAACCGTGATCTTGTAGAGCCAACCGTCGGTATAAGGCGCGGAATTTACGAGCGAGGGGTCTTCCAACGCCGCCTCATTAATTTCCGTAACGTCACCGGTTAGTGGGGAAACCAGATCGGAAACCGACTTGGTAGATTCAATTTCCCCGGCCGCTTCACCTGCCGTGAGTTCATCGCCAATATCTGGCAAATCCAGAAAAACAATATCGCCGAGTTCAGCGGTGGCGTGCGCGGTAATACCAACCGTGGCGATCTCACCCTCCAGTGAGACCCATTCATGATCTGCGGTGTACTGAAGATTTTCGGGAATTTCCATGATGTTTACTTTCTCTTGTAGAAGGGAAGAGTGGTAACGGTAAAAGCAAATTGTTTACCTCGAATATCCACACTGATTTCGGTACCTTCGCCAGCAAAAGCCGGATCTATATATGCCATGGCAATCGGATACCCCAGGATAGGGGATAGAACGCCTGAGGTGATATGCCCTATGTTACGGTCTGCGGCAAAGACTTCGTAGCCCGCTCGTGCCGCGCGCCGCCCTTCGCCGCGCAAACCCACCAAGACGGGGAGCGTGGGAGCCTTTGTTTGTGCTTCCCCGGCCGCCAGAGCTGCAAGCGTTCCCGGATAGTCAGCTGGGGGAGTAGCGGGCGGCGTCGTACCCGGTGCCGTGCCTGCAGCTGTACCCGGCGCGCTACCTGTAGCAGTAGCTACCCCGGAACTTTTATCTACCCCGGCACTTTCCGGTGCGGTAGCGGGGTTTTCAGTGCCGACGACGAGGCGCCCCAAGCCCGCCTGAGCCGGGAATATATCGGGGCCAAGCTCGTGGCCATACAGGGGCATTCCCGCTTCTAAACGCAAAGAATCACGTGCGCCAAAACCGGCTCGTAATAAGCCGCGCGGCTCGCCAGCGGCAATTAGCGCATCCCAGACCGTGCCAATATCTGCGGCCGGCGCCATGATTTCGAAACCGTCTTCCCCGGTATAACCCGTGCGGGAAAGGAAACAAGAAATACCGGCAAGAGAGACTTCTTGCCAAGAGTAATACCGCATTTCGGACAGCGGGATGTGCGGGGCAAATCCGGCGGTGGCAGCGAGGATTTCCGCCGCGAGCGGGCCCTGCAAAGCCAGCAGACCGCTTTGGTCCGAAAGATCAGTGATCGTAACTTCCGGAAAACTGGGATGTGTGGTTGGCGCTTCTGCCGTATCTGCTGTCTCATTTGCCGCCGTGGTATTTGCGCCGGCGCCCCCTGCGGTAGCTGCGGTAGTACCGGCAGTAACGCCGTCCCGATTGTTGGCAGTATTATTGGCAACATCGCTAGCTGTACCGCTAGCTGTAGCACTGCCTTGCCCGGCGCGTTCCCGCAAAGCTTGCAAAACGGCCGCGCGGTTTGCCGCATTCGGGATGAGGAGGAAAGCATCGGCGGCGAGGCGGAAAACGATTAGGTCATCAATTATGCCGCCGCGTGCATTGAGCACAAAAGTGTATTTGGCACGGCCCGGCCGGGTTTTAGTGAAGTTACCGGCCAGTGCATAGTTGAGGAAAGCTAGGGCATCCGGGCCGCGTACCTCAATTTCTCCCATATGGGAGACGTCAAAAAGGCCCGCCGCCTGGCGTACCGCTTTGTGCTCCGCCAAATCCGAAGTGAAACGGACCGGAACTTTCCAGCCGCCAAAATCCGTAAAAGTAGCGCCCGCTTCTTGATGGCGCGCATATAGCGGCGTAGTTCGAAGTTCGGCCGTACCCGTAGTTATTTCTGGCATCATCGCCCCTTACATACCGGTGTAGCTAAATATTCCCTGGTCTTTCAGGCTAGGTTACCCTTTGGTTCGCTTTGCGCCCACCCTTTCCGGCAAGTAAAACAGCGGGCGCGGCAGAATCTGGGGGCGGGCCCGGTTCGGTGGGCGTGGCCTGCCCATAGGAACCTGGTGAACCCGGTGAACCCGGTGAGCCCGGTGAGCCCGGTGAGCCCGGTGAGCCCGGTGAGCCCGGTGAGCCCGGTGAGCCCGGTGAGCCCGGTGAGCCCGGTGAGCCCGGTGAACCCGGTGAGCCCTATGAACTCGATGAACCCGACAAACCCGATGAACGCACGAACCCGATGAACCCGCCGCCACGTGTTTTACTACTGAAATCCCAGTTTGCTTCGATAGGCTGGAAACGTGGCGAATCAACTGGATTACAACAAGCTTCCTTGGGAAAAGAACCCTAGCAACCTCGTTTTCGATATTGACGGTACTCTCACGGACGAACGCTCGCAGGTTTCCGAGCGTACTTTGAAAGCTTTGCGCACTGCCGCACAGGCAGGTTTTCCGCTGACTTTGGCTACTGGCCGGATGCTTTACGGCGCAACTAATGTGTTTCGTCGCGCCGGGGTGGAACACGGATGGGTCGTGGCCGGTGGAGGCGCGATCGTTTGGGACGGGGAACGTATTGTGCGCACATTCCCGCTTGGGGTGGAGCGCGCCCGCGCGGTAATTGATTTTGCCCGCCGCCAGGAACTGGTGCTTACCGCTGCAACTGCCGATGAGCTTTACGCGCAAGCTTTCAACCTGGAATTTGCCCGGTCTGCCCCGCGCGAGGTGCTGCAAAATGCCAATGAAGGCCGGCCGATTATTGAGACCGATTTGGAATCCCTAGATTTGACGCAGGTGCTGAAAATGGGACTTGCGGCGCCCGCGGCCCGGCTGGACGAATTAGCAGCAGAAATCGAGGAGCGTTTTCCGGGGTCCGTGCGCGGCCACGCCATGTTTTACGATGTACAGCCACCCGGCGTCGATAAGTGGGTAGGTATTTCCGAAGCTTTGCGGGATCGCGGATTGCTAGCGGAAGAAACTTTAGGGGTGGGAGATTCCGATAACGACGCTGCCTGGTTGGCTCAAATCGGGATGCCGATTGCGGTGGCAAATGCCAGCGCACTGGTGTCGCAGATAGCTCGCTGGCAGCTCCCTGATGTGGAAGATCCCGTCGCGCACCTAATTGACTCCTTAATCACATTTGCGTGATCGAAGTTTTCCGGTTTTACGGGCTTTATGCCGGGTCTAACGGAATTTCCCTGTTAACCTTTCAAGTTGATTGCGAGTGTGATGTTGGACTAAATTAGGACTTATGACTGATGCATTCCGTAATTCCTCATTGCCGCACGTAGTAATCGTGGGTGGCGGATTCGGTGGCATTGCGGCAGCGAAGGCGCTCCGCAAGGCTCCCGTCCGGGTAACGCTGATTGATCGCAACGCTTATCAGACCTTTAAGCCGTTGCTTTACCAGGTTGCCGCTGGCGCGCTCAACGCTGGCGATATCACGTACTACCTGCGCGCACTTGGGGCAAAGCAAAAGAATTTCCGTTTTGTTCTCGGCGAGTTCCAGAAGGTTGACACCGATAGCAAGGTGATTTATCTGGACGATAACCGGACCATGAGGTATGACTACCTCATTATGGCCACTGGCGTGGGTGCGAATTACTTCGGCACCCCGGGTGCAGAAGAACATACTTTGCCGATTTATTCGCGCGATGAAGCCATTACATTGCGCGATCGGCTCTTTGGCTTGCTCGATGGCCATGACTTCAACGAGGATGGTAAGCCATTCCGCGTAGTGGTGTGCGGCGGCGGGCCGACCGGTGTAGAAACCGCGGGCGCCATTGCCGAACTGAAGAAATACAACTTCCGCGAGCTCTTCCCGGGGATGAACACAGATGCTTTCGAGGTAACCCTCGTGGATATGGCGCCGGTAATCCTCGGGCCCTTCACCGAAGAAAGCCAAGAAGCGGCCAAGCAGGCCCTGCTCGAGCGCGGTGTGAAGATTATGCTCAAGGAAGCCGTGCGGGAAGTGGAAGCTAACCGCATCAAGCTCCAGAACATGGACACCAAGGAAGAACACTGGATTGATGCCAACCTTATCGTTTGGTCTTCCGGCGTCGGCGTACCGAAGGTTGCCTCCCAGTGGGGTCTGCCGCAAGGAGCGCGCGGGCGCATCCAGGTGGATGAGAACCTGCGCGTAGAAGGTGCCGACGGCGTCTTTGCCGTTGGGGACGTAGCGGTAATCGGCGAACGCGGTTTGCCGCAGCTCGCCCAGCCGGCCAAGCAGGGCGGTACACACGTTGCAAAGGTAATCAAGAACAGCTTGCAAGGTGTAGAGACCGAACCCTTCGAATACGTGGATTTGGGCTCCATGGCCACGGTTGGGGCAGGCTTTGCAGTTGCCGAAATTACGAAGGTACCGCCGATCTCCGGCCGGATCGCCTGGTTGATCTGGAACTTTATCCATGTGGTACAGCTCCAGTCGGGCCGCGAACGGGTTGCCACCACGGCCAATTTGATTTCCAAGTACTTCCTCTTCCCAGGCAAGCACGATTTGGTTGCGGGCGATTACAACGTCTTCTCCAAACGGGCGCGCGATGGGGTACTTTCGGCTTCCCAGGATCTCGACGATGCCGCGGTAGCCGCAATTACCAAAGACTAGTTATTCCTAACTAGCAACTAGTTACTCCTAACTAAAAATGTAAATAGCGAGTACACAGCACAGTCAGTGGGCCGGTACTCAGCGCAAGCTGAGTACCGGCCCACTGCGTTGTCTTGGACGGCACTGTGCTGTCTTGGAAGTGGCGGTGTGAAGGAGAAACAAATCAGAAAGATGCCCGAAAGATAAATGTGTCGGAGGGGTAGGTGATCATAGGGATATGGCAAGCAGATGCCTCGGAAGCAGAGGCGAATAAAAGGAAGCAGGGGTGAATATAAGGATATGGAGAAGCAGAAACGAAGTGTCTCCTGGTGGGAGTTGCTCCCGGTTGATGTGCGGGAGGAAGTGATGCGGCGGGTAGGCCGGCCCGCTTCCAATGTTGATCTCATAACTGCCGGGAGAGCGGGCAATATTTGGGGGTGGTGGATCCCGTTTCGGCAGCGCACGCCAGGCGCGGGTTAGCTAAGGGTTAGCTAAGGGTTAGCTATGGGGTAACTATGGGGTAACTATGGGGTAGCTATGGGGTAGAGGTGTGTTAAATGCGGTTGGAAACGGGTTAGATTGCGGTGACGAGGATGGACTCGGCAGCAGGAAGAGAAAGAGCGAGCGGGCCACCAGGTGAGCTCATATGCATGATTCCGGTGCCACTGCCGATCGTATCCACCGTGATTACCGTGCCTACTTCAACGTCTACGGAGGAAAGATATTGGAGCAGGTCAGGGAACTGGTCGGAAACCCTTTCGATGCGGTAAGAATGCCCGGGTGCGGCGTCGGAAAGCGGAGAACCTACCGAGTTATTTTCGGCGGTGCCATCTAACCGCGGAATTGGGTCCCCGTGCGGATCATGGCTGGGGTAACCAAGTAGGGCATCGAGTTTGCCGATGAGCTTGGGGGAGGCCGCATGTTCGAGCCGTTCAGCTTCTTCGTGGACTTCATCCCAGGTGTAGCCGAGGAAACGTACCAGGGCGGTTTCGATCACCCGGTGGCCGCGCACCAAACGGGCCGCCTCCTTTTGGCCGCGTTCGGTCAGTTCCACCGAGCCGTAGGGAGCGTGGGAAACCAAGCCCTGCCGTACGAGCCGGGTAATGCCTTCGGAAACGGTAGAAGGAGAAAGATCAAGCTTCTTCGCCAAAGCCGTGGAAGAAGGAGCTTTCCCAGTCCACTCCACAAGTTTCCAGATGGCGGAAATATAGTCTTCACTCGAAGCCGAAAGATCCATGTGTTTCCTTCCTTATTCTTGCCACCCTGCTAGTGCCTATAAACAGCCCGGGCTAGTGCCTATAACCGGCCTGTGCCCGTGCTTATAACCAGCCCGGGCTAGTGCCGTATATGCATTGCCTGCGCTAGTGCGTATAAACAAGCTCGCTGGTAGCCACATTATTATTATCAGGGTCCTGGATGTGAGGGATACTGTAGTAGCGAGATCTTTACCTCTGCAAAGGCTGATTCTTGGTATCTTGAAACATGCACATGCCCCCGGTACTGCTCCGGGAGTTTTTTAAAGGAAGAAGGATAGACCTATGAGTGAACAATTCACCGGGGATTCGAGCCAGAATTCTGCACAACCTAATCCGAATGCAGCCCAATACAAGCAAGGTTTTGAAGCCCAACAGGGATTCGAAGCCCAGCAAGGCTATGGTCAACCCCAGTCGCAACAACAGTCGCAACAACAATGGGCCCCTTCCGCCTATTCGGCTCCGGCTCCCGGCCAGCAGACGCAATTTGGTGGCTACGGCTATCCGCAACCGGCGCAACCTTCGGCTTTCAGCTTGCTCTTCTCCACTGATTTCAATCGCCGCGGCGGGAAAGCCTTCGCAAAGCTCGCCCAGACCCTTTCCCTAGTGGTAGCGGGCGCGCTGATTGTTTTTGCGCTATTTAGTTTTATTTCCGTGCTGGCGCAGGGCGGGGCATACTACACCCCGGGCGCGATGGCAATTATCGCCTCGCTCATCGGTTTCGTTTTCCGCGTCTGCTTGGCACTTCTCATCCCGGCAGTGGTGCGTCTTCTCGGTGAAGCAGCCACGAAGGGGGAAGAACCGGCAGCGCAGCAGTGACGGGACAGGTCGCGTCAATCCCTACGCCAGGGCTCTACGATCTTCTGGCTTTCGATTTAGACGATACGCTGGCCCCCTCCAAATCACCCTTGCCTACGCGTATGGGCAAGGCCCTGCGGGAACTATTGGAAGTATCCCAGGTTTGCGTGATTTCAGGCGGAAATTTCACCCAGTTTGAAACCCAACTCTTGGAAGGTTTGCAAGCTCCGGAAGAGTTGCTCGAAAAACTACACCTCATGCCTACTTGCGGCACCCGCTATGTGGTCCGCAAAAACGGGGCATGGGTGGATGTTTATGCGCGCAACTTGAGCGCGGAACAGCGCCAAGCAGCCCAAACCGTACTCGAGGCAGAAGCTAAACGGCTCGGCCTGTGGGAAAGCAATACTTGGGGAGAAATCCTTGAAGATCGAGGTTCGCAAATAACTTTCTCGGCCCTGGGCCAGCAGGCACCTTTAGAAGCCAAACGGGCCTGGGACCCAGACGGGAAGAAGAAAGAAGCGCTGCGCCAAGCCGCGGCGGCCCGGCTACCCGATCTGGAAGTACGTTCGGGCGGATCAACCTCGGTGGATATCACCAAAAAAGGTATTGATAAAGCCTACGGGATTGCCGAACTCGCAAAACAAACCGGAATTCCAATCGCGCGTATGCTCTTTATTGGAGACCGGCTTGATCCAGGCGGCAATGACTATCCAGTAACCCGGCTCGGGATTGCCACCCACGCCGTAGCCAACTGGGAAGAAACCGCCGCTTTCATCGAAGCCTATGTAAATGCCGTGCGCGGCCCGGAAAAAACCTCCGGCCCCAAATCAAAATAGCGAAACTAACCCAACGGGGGTGGTTGTACTTGGCTTTTGCCAAGCACAACCACCCCCGTTCGTCGTCGTTCCGGCACTGCATAACTTCTAAGGCCAGGCGGTGTAGCCTGTGCCAGTCCGTGCCAGGCCGGCGCCGGTCCGTGTACGCCGTGCCAGCCTGCGTCACCTGTCCCAGTGTTGCACCTACCGGCACTAGCCGTCCCAGCCGTGACTTAGCTCAGCGAGTGCATATCGGCCGGCACGAACTCGCCCCAGCCTTGCGCGATGAGCGCGGCCCGAATCTTTTCGGTATTGGCATCCAATTCGGCACCGTCTACATTCTTTTGTGCAGATTGGAAGCTAATGAGTTTTTCATCTTCGGAAGGGAATACGTGCAAGTGCGTATGGGGTACGCCCAAGCCGGCTATTACCAGCATCGCCCGGTTTTCTTCGAAAGCCGCGATCTGTGCATTCCCAATCCGCTTCGCCACTAAGAACAGGTGCGCGGCAAGCTCATCGGGAATGTCCGTAAACTTGTCATACGGTTCGCGTGGTACCACGAGCATATGGCCGTGGTTATGCGGCTCCACATCAGCAAAAGCCACCACGGAATCATCCGCCCAGGCAAAGCGCCCCGGGATCTCCCCGGCAATAATCTTCGTGAAAATCGTCATGCCCCAATTCTAGCCAGTTCAAGGAATAACCAGCCCGAAGCCTGTGCACAGTGTGGGATGCAACGGGCAGAACAGGCAAAGCGCGTTAGAATTACGGGCAGCTACGTTAACACGTTATAGGAGTAAACAACATTGAGTGCTGAATCCGGTACGCCGTATCGTTACACGGCGGAATTGGCTAATGAAATTGAAGCCCGCTGGCAGGAACGCTGGCAGCAGGAGGGTACTTTCAACGCGGATAACCCGGTTGGAAACCTCGCCGGTGAGCACGCGCAATTACCGAAATACTACATTGCGGATATGTTCCCGTACCCATCCGGGAAAGGCCTGCACGTGGGCCACCCGCTGGGCTATATCGCCACCGACTGCGTAGCCCGCTACCAGCGCATGCAAGGCAAAAACGTGCTGTACACGATGGGCTATGACGCCTTCGGTTTGCCGGCGGAACAGTATGCGGTGCAAACCGGCCAGCATCCGCGCATCACCACGGAAGAAAACGTGGCGAATATGCGCGGCCAGTTGGCCCGCCTGGGCCTTTCCCACGATTTGCGCCGCTCTTTTTCCACTACCGATATCGATTATGTGAAGTGGACGCAGTGGATTTTCCTGCAGGTTTACAATTCTTGGTTTGATCCGGAAGCCCCGCGCCGGGATGGGCGAGGAACCGGAGCGGCCCGGCCGATTAGCGAACTGGTAGCACAGTTCGAAAAGGGCGAAAAAACTCCTGCCAATGGCCAGCCGTGGGCAAATCTTACCGCGGCGGAAAAAGAGGCCGAACTGGCCGAATACCGCTTGGCTTACGTGGCGGAAGCACCGGTTAACTGGTGCCCGGGTTTGGGTACCGTTCTCGCCAATGAAGAAGTTACCGCAGAAGGGCGTTCCGAACGCGGCAATTATCCGGTTTTCAAACGCAATCTGAAGCAGTGGATGATGCGGATTACCGCTTACGCAGACCGTCTGATTGACGATCTTGACACCATCGACTGGCCAGAAAAAGTGCGGGCCATGCAGGTGAACTGGATCGGCCGTTCCGAAGGTGCCACCGTGCGTTTCACCGTGACCGGTGGGGGTACAACGCCCGAACTTGATGTTTATACCACGCGGCCCGATACGCTTTTCGGCGCCACTTTCATGGCCGTAGCTCCCGAACATAAAGTTTTGGGTGGTACCGCGCCCGGAGCTTCCGGCGACGCCGCGGCCCTCGCCGTTCCCGATACCTGGCCGGAAGGTACACGCAGTGAATGGACGGGCGGAGCAGCCAGCCCGCGGGAAGCCGTCCGCGCCTACCGGGCGCAAGCCGCTTCCAAATCTGATACGGAACGTACTGCTGATGAGCATGAAAAGACCGGCGTATTTTCCGGTCTGTACGGTATCAACCCCGTAAATGGCGCCCAGGTGCCGATCTTCGTGGCCGATTACGTGCTTACCGGGTACGGAACGGGTGCGATTATGGCGGTGCCCGCCCACGATGATAGGGACTGGGAATTCGCGCAGAAATATAACCTCGACGTCGTTCGTACTATCGGTCCGGAAGATGATCCGTACGGCCCCGATCTGAGCGCCGGTGCTTATACCGGAGATGGTGTGGCCGTAGATTCGGAAAACGCAGAGGTTTCCCTCAACGGGCTCGGTAAGGATGCCGCAAAAGCACGCATGACGCAATGGCTTACCGAACGCGGCACTGGGAAGGCGACCGTAAACTACCGCCTGCGTGATTGGTTGTTCTCCCGGCAGCGTTACTGGGGTGAACCTTTCCCGATCGTGTGGGATGAAGAAGGGGTGCCGCACGCTTTGCCGGCCTCCCAGCTCCCGGTAGAGCTGCCGGAACTTTCCGATTATTCTCCGGTTTCCTACGATCCGGACGACGCCGATTCCCAGCCGAAGGCGCCGCTCAGCAAGGCCACAGACTGGGTCAATGTGGAACTTGACTTGGGCGATGGGCGCGGCCTGCGCAAGTATCGGCGCGAAACCAACACCATGCCGCAATGGGCTGGTTCTTGCTGGTACGAATTGCGCTACACCGATCCGGAAAACCCGGATGCTTTCGCAGATCCGGAAAACGAAAACTATTGGATGGGCCCGCGGCCGGAAAACGGAAACGTTTCCGGCGGGGTAGACCTGTACGTGGGCGGCGTCGAACACGCAGTTTTGCATTTGCTGTACGCCCGGTTCTGGCACAAGGTTCTCTACGACCTCGGCTATGTATCGTCTTCCGAACCTTTCCACAAGCTGTTCAACCAGGGTTACATCCAGGCTTATGCGTACACGGATGCGCGCGGGCAGTACGTGCCCGCCCAAGACGTAGAAGAAAAAACGGCGGCCGATGGCACCACCGAATACTTCTACCAGGGGAAGCCGGTCACCCGCGAATACGGGAAAATGGGTAAGTCCCTGAAGAATATCGTCACCCCGGAAAGCGTTTCGGATGAATACGGCACGGATACTTTCCGCGTCTACGAAATGTCGATGGGGCCGCTGGACGAATCCCGCCCGTGGGAAACTCGCGCAATTGTGGGTTCGCAACGCTTCTTGCAACGGTTGTGGCGCAATGTGGTAGACGAAACTACCGGTGAAGTCACAGTGGTGGACACCGAGCCGGATGCGCAAACCGCTAAGCTGTTGGCGCGCACGATCGCGGGCGTGACTGAAGACTATGACGCCATGCGTACCAATACCGCGATTTCTAAGCTGATCGTGCTCAATAACCACCTGACCGGGTTGCCGCAAGTGCCTCGCGCCGCCGCGGAAGCGCTGGTGCTCATGGTTTCCCCAGTGGCTCCGCATATCGCGGAAGAACTGTGGGAGAAACTCGGCCGTACCGAATCTTTGGCACGCCACCCCTTCCCGCAGGTCAGCGATGAATCTTTGCTGGAAGACGACCTCGTAACCTGCGTTATTCAAGTGCAGGGGAAGGTGCGCGCCCGGATCGAAGTCCGGCCTGATATCGCTGCCGAAGAGTTGGAAAAGTTGGCGCTTGCCGAAGATAAGGTGCAAAAGTACCTGGATGGCGAACCTCGTAAGGTCATCGTGCGTGCGCCGAACATCGTAAACGTAGTGCCTTAGGAGAGTTTATTGTGGCGCAACAGTTGACTCGAATATCCGCGGAAGAATTCGATGGGGTACCGGCTTGGCGTTTACGTTCTCCAGACGGCGCCACCGGGCTCATCGCCCGGCAGGGTGGCACTTTGCTGTCTTGGCAGCCAGAACCCGGCGTCGAAGTGATTGACGGATACACCACCGCGGCAGAACTGCAAGCAGTAGCCGGGAAACGAAGCCTGATTTCTGTTCCTTGGGTGGGGGAGATCGACGGCGGAACATACCAGTTTGGCGGTAAAACCTACCAGGTGAAACAGGCCGCCAACGGGCTGCTCAGCAAGGTCGAAATGCGGCGCGTGCGGGCCGGAGATGCACTCATGCTGGCCGGCACGATCAAACCCAGCGCCGCCTACCCGTGGAAGCTGGAAGTGAGCGTGGTTTTCGCGCTCGAACAGGGCCTAGATGAACGCCGGCATCTTTCTTTGACGGTAAGCGTCAAAAACGCTTCCGGAGAAGAAGCGCCGGTAGCGATCGGGTGGTCTCCATATGTGAAGCTGCCGGAAGTAGCGGGTATTTCTAACCTTTCACTTTCGGTGCGGGCACGCACGCGGATCGCCGCCAACCCGGCCGGTGTACCGATTCCCGGTGATGCGGCTCTAACCGGAGTATCCTCCCCGGTGGTTTATGAATATATCGGCCGGGAAAAGTTGCGGGAAACATTCACCAACCTGGTTCCTAATAGCGACGGCGTAGTAGTCACTCGCATTGGAGACCCCGCTACCGGGAGTTTCCTGCAGCTCACCCAAGAACCAGCAGAATCGCCCTTCGTGGCGGTATCTACCGGGGATAGTTTGGAGCGCGACGCGCGGCAGGCTCTGGCTTTGGCCCCGCGCACGGCCATGGTCAACGCTTTCAATCGGCCTGACCAAGCCGTATTTTTGCGGCTCGGCCGCGGGGAGCGGCGATCTATGACGGCCACCCTCAGCTACAAAGCTGCCCGGTAACTACACCCGCCGAATAGATTTAGCCGCCCGGTAGTAAGAACTGCCGGGCGGCTAGAACTACCGGCGGCTATTACGGCCAGGTAGTTCTTACTTACTACGGCCAGGTAGTTCCTACTTACTATGGCCAGGTAGTTCCTACTTACTATGGCCAGGTAGTTCCTACTTACTATGGCCAGGCAGTTCCTACTTACTATGGCCAGGCAGTTGTACCTATGGGGCGGCTGTAGCTGCCCAGCAAGTTTCCACAATTCTTTCGGTGGGAGTGGTATCCACAGGCGGCGGCGCAATTCCGCACTGTGCAAGCGGGATTAGCGAATATACCCGTATGTCTGTCCCACCTCCGCGTTCAGCACCGCGGCCGCACACTCTTGACCGGAGCGATATTTCGGCCGCGGCAATCGCGGAAACCAGCGCTCCGGCCCCTGCCGCGGGTAGGCGCGCCAACTCGCGCCGCGCGGAGCTTAGCCGCGCCGAATCTCGCCGGGCGGAGTCTCACCGTGCCGGTTCCCGCCGCGCTGAGTTTCACGCCGCCGGTTTCCGCCGCGCGAAAACACACCGCGCAGAATCCAGCCTTCCGGCTGCGGTAAACACGGCAGCTGCGGCCAACACGGCGGTTCTGCCCAACGCGGTGGTTGGGGCCAACACGGCAGCTGCGGCCAACACGGCGGTTCTGCCCAACGCGGCGGCTGCGGCCGAAACAGCGGCCGCGGCCAGACCAGACCTCGATGATACGGATCAGGTGCGGCGCGGGCTGGCTTCTTTAGCTTTAGCTTCTGGGACCGGCGAAGATGTTGCGGCCATAGGGGTAGGCGGCCCGAAAAACCGGTGGCGGTGGGAAAAACCATCACTGCGCGCTTTCGTCGTCGTAATCCTGGGAGTATTAGCACTTCTTGCCGCCTGGGTCGCGGGAAACGCTGCCGCACATAGCGCCACCGCGGGAAACACCGGTGCAAACGAAAGTTCACTGCACACTAACTCTGCCAACTCCGCTTCCAAAGACAGCGCGGGCGCAGCACCGGCCGCAGGCGAAGGCAGCACCCTGGAAACCAGCGTGCCCGAAGATATTCCCGCTACCGATAGCAATGCGAGTACGGCCGCGAGCTCGGGAGAAAATAATGCCGCCGGCGGTAGTAGCGGCGGAAGCAACACGGCTGGAGCGCGGGGCGGGGGCACCGGAGGGGAAGCGGTGGTTGTCTATGTTTCTGGGCAGGTGGCACGGCCCGGTGTTTATAGTGTGCCGGCGGGCAGCAGGATTATCGACGCCGTGGATGCGGCCGGCGGGCTTACCCCGGAAGCAGATCCGGTAGCTACCAACTTGGCGGCCCCCGTTGCTGATGGGCAACATATTCACGTGCTCAAACCGGGTGAAACTCTGCCTACTGGAACCAGTGCCGGCGCCGGGCATGCCAACGGAAGGGAAGGGGCGGGTGCTACTGGCAGCGGAAACGGCACAGGAAATGGTGGAGGTGGAAGTGGCGGCCCGGCCGGCCTGGTAAATCTTAATACGGCCGCAGCTGCCGAATTGGAAACCTTACCGGGGGTGGGGCCGGCTACTGCGCGCGATATTCTTGCGTGGCGGGAAAATAACGGACCGTTTACGAGAGTGGAAGACCTGCTTGAGGTTTCCGGAATTGGGCCCAAGAAGTTCGAAAAACTGCGTGACTCGGTGACGGTGTGACCGGGGTTGATCTGCGTTTAGCGGGCCCTGCCCTCAGTGCGCTCGCCGCCGCTTGGATTACCTTGGCCGGTGCCTACCGGTGGCTGGCAATCCTGGCCGGCATAATCATCCTTGCTGTGAGCGTAGCTTGGTACATTGCGAAGTCTGCCGGGCACAGCCAGCCCGGGTTCGGGAGAAAACCGCTAGATGCACGGCCACGTATGGAAAACTGCGCCTTTTGGAATGGGCTCGGCCCGCTTTTTATCGCGATCGGCCTCGGGTTCACGTTAGGTGCTACCGGCGCGGGTTTAGCAAGTTATATGGCACGCGTAGAGATACCTGCGTCAGAGGTATCTGCGGCAGAGAAACCCACGCGAGAGGTTTCTGGGCGTGAGGCTCCCGGCCGGGCACAAACGGTGACGGTCTACGGCACGCTCACCGAAAACGCGCGGGCATACCGCACCCCGTGGGGAGAAGAAAACTGCCAGGCCTCCGTACAGCCACACAGTATTACCTTCTCCACCGCCGGTCAAAATGGCACGCAGTTGCGGCACGGCCCGCGCGCCCGTTTGCGCATCACCGTTCCATGCGGGGCGCTACGCGGCCAAACTATTACTGCTACCGGCCGGCTCAGTGCCTTAGAAAACCGCCGCGAAGCAGCATTTTTGCGCGGCCCCGCAGGTGAAATTAGTGGCACGGGTACGCTCACGGCTCGCGCGGTGGCAGCTATCGATAGCGCATTTTCGGAGATTCTCGCTAGTTTTCCCGCCCATGCGCGCGGGCTGTTACCCGGGGTGGCCTTAGGCGATGAATCCGAGATGAGTCCATCGCTGGATGAAGCCATGAAAACAACTTCGTTGGCACATCTGACCGCAGTTTCCGGTGGGCACGTTTCGATCCTGACCGGGATTGTGCTGGCCTTTTTAGGACGCCGCTACCGGGTACTTACCGGATTGGGATGCGCGGCCGCACTGGCGGGCCTAGTAACTCTAGTAGGTACCGAGCCCTCGGTTTTACGTGCTGCCCTTATGGGAATCATGGTGATAGCCGCGATGCTACTCGGTAAAAACCCGCACGCGTTTTCCGGGTTGGCCTTCGCAATTCTTTTTGCCTGCGCGCTCGACCCGTGGCTTGCAACCAGCTACGGTTTCCTGCTTTCTGCCTCCGCCACTGGCGCAATAGTGGTTTTCGGGCGGCCTCTTGCGGCCCGTCTCAGCCGTATTCTTCCGGCCCACCTGGCCGATCTGATCGTTATCCCGCTGGTAGCCCAACTAGCCGTGACTCCGATTCTTGCCCTTTTTGCGGATCGCAGCTCCATGTGGGGAGTGCTTGCAAACATTCTCGTGGCACCGATCGTGACCCCGCTGACCATCCTGGGGCTCCTGGCGGCGATTACCGCACCTGTCGCACCGGCGGTGGCAAAACTGTGCGTCCAGTGTGCTTCGCTTTGCACCTGGTGGCTGGCTGGAGTTGCCGAAACTGTGGCCGAGTGGCCCGGATCTGGGATTCCGATTTGGGCGGCCGCAATGTGCGAAATCGTAATGCTCATAGTGGTAGCCCTACCGTGGCGGAAATTTTTCCCCGAATCCCCGGTGGCTCGCAACTCCAAAAAGCCGCGGTGGCAGGTAGTGATCGGTAGCGGCCTTGCAATGTGCATCTTGGCTGGCCTGCTGCTTGGCGGTGGGTACGTGTGGCGCTGGGCAAGTGGCCAGCGCTTACCTGCCGAGTGGGAAGCTATACAGTGCGATGTAGGCCAGGGGAGTGCTTTCTTAGCGCGAAAAAACGGTGCCGTGGTGATGGTCGACGTCGGCCTGGCGGGCGGTACCGCCGCGAAATGCGTACGGGAAGCCAAGATTGACCGCATCGATCTGCTCATTCTTTCCCATTACCATGCCGATCATGTACGCGGACTGGCAGAAGTTATGGAGGTAGCTCAGATCGGGGAAGTGTGGACTTCACTGAATGAGGCACCGCGGGAGAACTCGCGGTGGGTAAAGGCCGAACTCGAAAAAGCAGGAATACCCTACCGGGCGGTGCGCGCACCGGCAGAAATCCGGGCGGGCGGGGAACTTTTCGCGAAGGTTTTATCCCCGCGTACGGCCTATACTTCCGAAGAACAAGCTAATGCGGATTCCTTTGTGGTCTATTTTGAGGTGGCAGGTGGGGTATTGGTGCTTTCCGATACCGGCCGGGAAGTGCAAGACAGACTTATTTCGCGTGTACCAGAAGTACGTACAGTTATTGTTGCTCACCACGGTTCGCGTGATCATTCTGCCCGGCTTGCTCGGGAACTTGCGCCCGAATATGCACTCATCTCCGTCGGTGAAAATAGTTACGGGCATCCGCATCCGTCCGTGTATGAATCTTTTGCTGGCGCGCAAATCATCGAAACCCTAAACTGCGGGCGCATTGCTATTACCTCGGAAGGCCCTAAATCGCGCTGTGGATAAGCGGTAGCTGCGAAAAACACGAAAAGCCGCGGCCGGTAAAAACCAGCGGCCGGGCAAAACCGCGGCTAGTCAAAACCGGTGTCTGGTTAACCCCGTGGCCGGCCAAAAACGCGCCCGCGCAAAACCAGCGGCAACCAGAGCCCGAGCAAAAACCAGCGGCAACCAGTACCCGCGCAACAATCAGCGGCCGGCATGGGATACTGGGAACATGGCTAGGACGAGGAAAAAACCGCAAAGTACCGGAACACCGCTAAACCGTTTACAAGTAGCGCCCGTGGTGCTCATTATTAGCGCCGAACCGGTACTGGCGGAACGCGCCGCCCACCGTTTGCAGGAAGCTGTGCTAGATCGGGAACCGGGAACCGAAACGGTACGGATCGACGCCGAAAAATATGAACCCGGGCAACTCGCTACCGCCACTAGCCCTTCGCTGTTTTCGAGCACCCGCTTCGTGCTCGTCAACAACGCCGAAAAAATGACGGACGCTTTTCTTACCGAAGCGGGCGCGTATATTAACCAGCCAGCAGATGGTGTGTTTTTGGTGATTTCGCATGGGGGAGGCACGCGCGGCAAACGCCTGCTAGATGCCATTGCGGCAGCCGGCTACCAAGTCGGGCGGCAAGAAAAAATTAAATACGATGATGATAAAGCGCGGTTGGTGCGGGCGGATGTGGCAGCGGCGCGGCGCCAAATTACGGACGGCGCAGTAGCTTCGCTCGTTGACGCGCTAGGGCAAGACTTGCGCGAACTACTTTCTGCCACCCAGCAGATCATTGCGGATACCACGGGCACGATTAACGAAGATGATGTGCGCGCATTGTATGGCGGGCGCAGTGAAGTAATGCCGTGGGATGTGGCAGATGCGGCGATTGCGGGCCAGACCGGGAAAGCCCTCAGTTTGGCGCGCCACGCTTTTGCCACTCGAGTAGATCCGGTGCCGATCGTTTCCGCAATGGCGAATAAACTGCGCCAGATAGCCTTAGTGCAGGTACAAAACAAAATGGGGCCCGGAGAAAACAAAATGGGAAGCTGGCAAAGAAACCAAGCCTTGCGCGAATTGCGGCGCTGGACCGGGGAAGGCCTGGCGCGGGCGATCCGGGCCGTGGCCGAAGCCGATGCGGATGTTAAAGGTGCTTCCCGGGATCCGCAGTACGCCGTCGAACGTGCAATCATTAGGATCGGCAAAGCTCGCCGCATCAAACAGTAACCACAGAGGTATGGGTAAATGGTGTACTATACCCATTTGTTGCCAGCAAAAATGCTTCCGGAAAAACGCGGTGTAACAGTCCAGGTTTGTACTCCGGAGTCCAGGTTTGTATCCGGCGCAGCACAGATTCGCGTTCCGGGTGCGGGGCTAGTTTGGTACGCTACCTGCTGGTCTGTTACCTGGTAAGTCATAGATACTGCGAAGAAACACCCAGATATCCAGTATCACTGCGTTCGCGTTCGGCGATCAAAAGAAGCGAGCGCAATCACCTCACGAAAGCCGTGCGGGTGATTGTGCGCGCTGAGTGTTCGCCACGCGAATTGGAAAATCCGAACATTTAGCAAACAATAGGTGAGAGAATAGCGACACAGGCAGTGGATAACTGCTACACCACAAGGAAAACGCAGACGCAAAACTGAGACACCGGGCGCGTCAGTGCAGTGGTTGCCGCACCGTGCTTCTGTTGTGTCGGTAGCGTTGAAGGAGAATCACTCTATGGTTATTGGAATACCCAAAAGCCCGCGGGCAGATGACCCGCTGGTTGCGGGGAGCCCGCAAACTGTAGCCAGGCTAATAAAGCTCGGCTATGAGGTTCGCGTTGAAACGGGAGCCGGTTTGGGTTCAGCATTCCCCGATAGTGCCTATGCGGAGCAGGGCGCCCAGATGGTTTCCACAGATGAAGCCTGGGCGGCAGATATTGTGCTCCAAACTGATGCCCCCGGTACGGAATATTTAGACAAGATGAAGAGCGGTTCGGTGCTCATCGCCCGGATGAACCCCGGAGCGAATCCCGAACTGATTGAAGATCTGGCGGCCCGGAAGATTACCGGCCTAGCGATGGATGCCATTCCGCGTACTTCGCGGGCCCAGGCCATGGACGTCAAATCTTCGATGCAGAACATTTCCGGCTACCGGGCAATCATTGAAGCGGCTTCGCACTTTGGCCGCCAATTCACCGGGCAAGTTACGGCGGCCGGAAAGATGCCGCCCGCCACGGTGTATGTGATTGGAGCCGGGGTGGCCGGCTTGGCAGCGCTGGGCACCGCGAATTCCATGGGTGCGATTGTGCGTGCCACGGATGTGCGCGCCGAAGCTGCGGAACAAGTGGAATCCATGGGCGCCGAATTTGTGGAAATCCCGGTGACCCAAGAATCGACCACCGGATATGCCAAGGCCATGAGCGAATCTGAGGCCGAGGCAGCCGGCGTCGTTTATGCCCGGGAAGCCGCGCGCGCAGATATCGTTATCACCACCGCCCAAATTCCCGGTAAACCCGCCCCTATTTTGCTCGACGACGCCGCTATTGCAGCGATGCAGCCGGGCAGTGTAATCGTTGATTTGGCTGCTTCCACCGGTGGGAACACCACCCAAACGGTGAAGGGCAAAACCGTGGTCACGCCCGGTGGGGTAACCATTATTGGTTATGAAGATTTGGCACGGCGGTTGCCCGGCCAGTCTTCCCAGCTCTTCGGGCAAAACTTGGTGAACTTCTTTACCTTGGTTACCCCGGAACGCGATGGCCAGCTCGCTTTGAATATGGATGATGAGATCGTCCGTTCCATTACCGTAACCTTGGATGACACGGTAATGTGGCCGCCGCCGGCGATTGAAGTATCTGCCGCCCCGGCCGCGCCCAAGGCAGCCGCACCGGAAGCAGAAGTGGCCGCGGTGGAAGCCGAACCGGCCAAGCCGTGGAAGAAGTGGCTTGCGGGGGCAGTGGCCGCCGCGGTTATTTTGTGGATTATGTTCAGCGCCCCGGCCCATATGCGTGGCCACTTCATCGTATTCATGTTGGCCTGCGTGGTTGGTTTCTACGTGATCACCGCTGTGACGCACGCCCTGCATACGCCGCTAATGTCCGTTACGAATGCAATTTCCGGCATTATCGTAGTGGGCGCGATTTTGCAGATAGCAAGCGGGAATGTGGCGGTTATGATCCTTGCTTTCATCGCCATCGTGGTGGCCTCGATTAATATCTTCGGCGGTTTCGTGGTGACTGATCGCATGCTCGGGATGTTTAAGAGGAGCTAAGAAAAAATGGAAATGCTAACTACCGTGGCAAATACACCTGCTTACACTTTCCAAGCGGTGGCCTATATTGTTGCCGCGCTCCTCTTCATTTTGGCGTTGGCTGGCCTTTCCAAGCAGGAAACCGCTTCTCGCGGTAACCGCTTGGGCATTATTGGGATGGCCGTTGCCCTGATCGCCACGATTTGGGTGGCAATCGATAGTGCTGCTGCAGTACAGGGTGGCAAGCACGCGGGGATCGTGGCCGGGCTGATTGTTTTGGCGCTGGCTATTGGCGCGGTGCTCGGGGTACATAAAGCCCGTACCGTGGATATGACGGAGATGCCCGAACTGATCGCGCTCTTGCATTCCTTCGTGGGTTTGGCAGCTGTGATCGTGGGTTACAACTCCTTCCTGCTCCAACCGGGAAGGGATCACCCCGATAACGCTTTCCACATGGGTGAAGTAGGGCTCGCGGTCTTTATCGGTGCCGTAACTCTTACCGGTTCGATCGTTGCTTACTTGAAGCTTTCCGGGAAGATTTCCGGTAGCCCGCTCATGCTCCCGGGTCGCAATATTTTGAATCTGGTGGCAATCATTGCTTGCGTGGGCTTGATTATTTGGTTCGCGTGGACGCGTTCGGTGGCTTCCGGTATGGTGCCGCTCGCTATTCTCACCGTGATTTCTCTAGCCTTGGGCGCCCACCTGGTGCTCGCTATTGGCGGGGGAGATATGCCCGTGGTGGTCTCCATGCTCAATTCCTACTCGGGTTGGGCAGCGGCCGCGGCCGGCTTCACGCTCGGTAACGACCTGCTCATTATTACCGGTGCTTTGGTTGGTGCTTCCGGTGCCTACCTGTCTTACATCATGTGTAAGGCGATGAACCGTTCCTTCATCTCCGTGATTCTGGGCGGTTTTGGTACCGACGGCGGAAACGCTGCCGGTGGCGATAAGGAATACGGTGTGCATACCGAAGTCACTGCGGAAGAAGTGGCGCAAAAGCTCAGCGATGCCCGTTCGGTGGTAATCGTGCCGGGCTACGGTATGGCCGTGGCCCAAGCCCAATACCCGGTGGCGGAGATGACGAAGAAGCTGCGCGATAAGGGTGTGGACGTAAAGTTTGCGATCCATCCGGTGGCGGGCCGCTTGCCTGGCCACATGAACGTGTTGCTGGCGGAAGCCAAGGTGCCGTACGACATCGTGCTGGAGATGGATGAAATCAATGACGACCTGGCCGATGTGGATGTGTGCCTGGTAATCGGGGCGAACGACGTCGTCAATCCGTCTGCTTCGGAGCCGGGCTCGCCAATTGCGGGCATGCCGGTGATCCGAGTGTGGGATTCGAAGGAAGTAGTGGTCTTCAAACGCTCTATGGGCGTGGGCTATGCCGGTGTACAAAACCCGCTGTTCTTCAACGAGAACACGGATATGTGCCTCGGTGATGCGAAGGCCTCCGTGGATGCCATCAATGCCGCGCTGTAATACTCTGGCAAGGATGCATAAGCGGATATAAGAAGCTGATAGGCAACGCGAGAGCCCGTGCAATTCTTCTTGGAATGGCACGGGCTCTCGCTCATATATATATAGTTTTGCGGCGGAAACCATAAGGTCTCCGCCGCCTTTTGCGTTATACGTTTTTACGCGAAGCTCAGCTTAGGCAAGCTTATTGATCTGCTTAGCCAGCTTGGACTTACGGTTCGCGGCCTGATTCTTGTGGATCACGCCCTTGGAAACCGCCTTGTCCAACTTGCGACCGGCGGCATTGAGCGCCGCCTGGGCGGCCTCACGGTCACCGGAAGCAATCGCTTCGCGGGTCCGGCGCACGTAGGTGCGCAGTTCGGACTTGTAAGCCTGGTTACGAATACGCCGCTTCTCATTGGTCAGCACGCGCTTCTTCTGCTGCTTAATGTTTGCCACTGAAATCTCTTTCGATCAAAAGCCAATTGGTCGGCGAGGGAAGCGTTTCCCGCTGGACTGTGGGCGTGGGGCACCCGTGGTTGTGCGGAAAACAAGGACCTACCACCCGACCGGGGAAAGTCCAACTAGTCACTTTACCAGAGCAGAAGCTTCCCGAAGAGGCTAACCGTGTGATTTACATAGCGAGATTAGGGCGAGATGAAGAATTTACATAGCGAGATTAGGGCGAGATCAAGATCTGGCTAGGCAGAAGCGTGGGAACTGGCTGCGCTGTACTTATGTTGTGCCGAAGCAATGAGTTCCACGAGCAGCCCGTGGCATTCCTCAGCGTGCGGAACCCCGGAAAAGACCACGGTAGAACCATCCCGGATAGTGAATTCTAGCGTTCCCCAACCAGCCTTCGAATCTTCTGCCCGATAGCTCACCGCGCTTACTGCCGCCAGCGGGATGTCATGTGCTTTGCCGTGGGCTAGACCGTGGCGAGCCAGGAACCGGTGCGTGGTGAGCGTATAGGAAGTAGCTCGCCACCGCAGAAATGGGATCAATAGTAAACCGATCAGGAAGAATATCGTTACCGCAATAACCACCCACCAGGAAACGGGGCGCCAAGAGGCTGGTAGATAGATAAAGAACGCCACGGCCAAGATGAGAATCAGAACGGAGCCGCATATGCCGGGTAACAGCTGTGCGGCCGAGGGCCGCATAGTGAGCACGACTTTTTCATCTGCACCTAGCAATCTCTGCGGAAAACTCATGCCCTCTATGGTGCCACAAGAAGAACCGAACCGAATCCAGAGTTTCGCACACACTTTGCTGCGGCGAAAGAAAACCGCAAAACGACCGCGGAAAACACTGATCGCAAGCACCTGATTCATCGCAAGCACTTGCCGGAAGTGCTCGCCGGTAACACTTGCCGGCAACGCTTGATGGAAACATTCGCCAGTAACACTTTCTGGAAACGTTCACCGAAAAGTATCTACCGGAAAGTATCTACGGGAAAGTATCTGCCGGAAACTGCTCGCCAAAAAAAACGGATTCCAGAAAAGAGGTGTTAGAAAAACAGCACCCGAAAAGCGCGCCTGAAAACAGCATCCGAAAAGGGTACCTAAAAATAGCACTCGAAAAGAGCACCTGAAAATAGCGCCAGAAAAACGCCAGAAAACGGGTGTAAAAGTTTCCAGGCGCATTTACAATTGGGGGCGTGAGGTCAATTTTGGCCCGCAATCTCAAAGATGAGAGTGTAGATGGGAAAAACATGGGTCTTCAGAATTTGCGGCTACATATACGCCGCGCTGTAGCCTGGCTCGGGGCGCTCATCCTCGCCCTGAGCGGTTTAGGAATTGCTGCGTTCGCCGGCCCGCTCGCGCAGGCCGCACCAGAAACACCGGCAGATATAGCATCCGAAACGCCGGCGGTCACAGCTTCCGAAACGCCGGCAGATACCACGGCGGATACCACGGTGGATACGCCTGCCGGAGCGCTGCCGGAAAAACCGGCAGAAACGCCACCGGGAATACCGGCAGATACCACGGCGGAAATGCCGTCCGGTACCGCACCGGCAGCCGCGGGTGAAGCGCCGGTCGGGCGCTCCGGCGTCGTCGTCACTTTGTTCCAGCACCCTTGGAACTCGGTAGCAAAGGAATGTACGCAAACTTTGGGGCCGGCTGGCGTGGCCTATGTGCAGGTCTCGCCGCCGCAGGAGACGATCAAAGGCTCGGCGTGGTGGACTTCGTATCAGCCGGTGAGCTATCAGCTGGAATCGAAGTTGGGCACCGCGGCCGAATTCCAACAAATGATTAATACTTGCCGGGCGGCGGGTGTGGGCGTCATCGTAGACGCCGTTATCAATCACACCACCGGGGTGGACCGGGAAGCAGGCACCGGGATTGCGGGTAGCAGTTTTGATGCCGCGGGGAATTATCCCCAGGCCGGATATGGTCCGGAAGATTTCCACAAGTGCACGGAGAATATTAGCGATTACCGGAATGCGGAAAACGTGTGGAATTGCCGGCTGTCTGGTTTGCAAGATTTGGATACCGGGAGCGAAAAGGTTCGGGACCGGTTAGGTCAATATTTTGCGGACCTATTAGGCATGGGCGTGGCTGGTTTCCGGGTAGATGCCGTGAAACATATGTCCCCGGAAGATGTTGCGGCGATCAAAGAAAAAGCTGCGGAAAAGGTCGAGGTGCCGGCCTCCCGGATTTGGTGGATGCAAGAAGTTATTGGCAATCCGGGGGAGGCCCCGCAAATCCAGCCCAGCAAATATACAGGTAGCGGGGAGGTTACCGAGTTTTCTTTCGCTTACCAGTTGCGGCAGCGTTTTAAGGGTTCCCTGCAGGGCGGGGAGCGCAAGCTTAGCGATATTGCTTCCGGGTTAGTGCCGAGCCAACAGGCCACGGTATTTGTGGATAACTGGGATACGGAACGCGGGGAGGCCACGCTGTCTTATAAAGACGGGCGGATGTACCAGCTCGCGAATGCTTTCTTGCTCGGCTACGGATATGGCACCCCAAATGTTTATTCGGGCTATCAGTTCACCGATGCGGATGCGGGAGCTCCGGGCGCGAGCGAAACCGCGGTTCCGGAAACTAGTTGCGGGCCCGGTTCAGGGTGGAACTGCACGCAAAGGTGGACGGCTATTCGCGGCATGATTGCCTTCCATAACGCGACTGCCGGTGAACCGGTACAAAACTGGCAAGACGACGGCGATAACAATATTGCTTTCGAGCGCGGCCAACAGGGCTTCCTGGCTCTCAATAACACCGCACAACCGGCCGCGGTTAGCTACCACACGAGCCTGCCCAATGGCACGTATTGCAACGTGTATGCGGCCGGTGATTGTTCACAGACGGTTGCCGTAAAAGACGGCAAAATCGCCACGGAAATCCAGCCGCGCAGTGCCGTAGCTCTAATTGCGGGCGTACAACCCGGAAGCGATCATCCAGCTGCGCGCGGGGCGGCAAGCGATCCGGCCGATCCGCAACTACCACCGGAAAGCAACACGCCAGCCGGCCCGGCAGACCCAGAAACCACGATTTTCTACAAGCCGGAAAGCACTTGGACCGCCCCGTACTTGCACTATGGCCGCGGCGATGCCTGGACCCAGGTACCGGGCCAGCCCATGCAAAAGGTGGGCGACGGCTGGTATTCCTTGCGGATCAATACCGCGCAAGCTACCGAATTCGTATTCAATAACGGGGCTGGCGTTTGGGACAACCCGGCAGGCGGCGGTAACTACCGGGTAGAACCGGGCACTACCTACGCGGCCGTGGCAGATAAACAGCTGAGTTTTACCAATCCGGTGCCACCCCAATATGAACCAAAGACCCGCGTAATAGTGCATTATGCTCCGGCTGCCGGGGATACCGCCGGCGCGCAACGCGGAGTTTACCTGTGGGGAAACGATAAAGAAGGCAATACTTTGGCCGGTAAGCACTACCAGTTCACCGGCGAAGATAGTTTCGGGAAAGTATTCGAAACAGAAATTCCGGGAGCTTACGAGCCAGGAAAACTTGGCTTTATTGTGACCACACCGGCCTGGGATAAAGATGGCGGGGATCGTATGCTCGACGCTTCCAGCGGCACCGCCGAAGTGTGGATAACTGGCGGTAGCGATACAACGGCGACTCAAGCCCCAGCGCAGTACCAAAAACGGCCGGCAGTATTGGACGTGAAAGTCCACTACCTGCGCCCGGCCGGCGACTATCAAGATTGGGATCTGTGGACCTGGGCGGAGGGGCTCAACGGTTCTTCCCGGCCTTTCAACAGCCATGATGATTGGGGCAAGCTAGCAACATTCCGGCTCGAATCCGGTAGCGGGATAGCCAGCCCGAGTTTTATTGTGCGCGAGGGCGCAGATGCGTGGAAGAGTAAAGATCCGGGTGAAGGCGACCGGGTGATACCGCAATCGGCGATTACGATTACAGATCCGGGTGGTAATGGCACAAATAGTAAAGGTGAAGCCGAGATCTGGCTCGTTAGTGGAGACTGGACGGTGTATACGAATCCTAGTGTTATCAACACCAAACGCGGTTTGGTGAAAGCAGAAATTTCTGGCCTTTCGCAAATCACGGCCCGGCTGGCCGGCCCGGTGGATCCGGCCGCGCTTACGCCGCAGACCGTGCAGGTGGCCGGCGCGCAGGTTGCGAATGTAGAACTGGCGGCAGATAAATCGGCAGTGGTGATTACTACGGCCCAGCCGCTCGACGTCGCCGCCGCTTACCAGGTAAGCGCACCGGAATACGGTGAAGTAACGGCAAGCGCTGGCGCGGTGGTACGCACCCCGGAATTTGACGCAGCTTATGCCTATAGTGGCGCGCTTGGCGCCCAATACGAAAAAACGGGAACCACTTTCGCGCTGTGGGCACCTACCGCAGCGCAAGTTCACGTGCGGCTCTACAAAACCACAGACCGCGAAGCACCCCTGGCCACCGAACACGCACTTACCCGCGGGGAGAAAGGCGTGTGGCAAGTGCGGCTGCCGGGAGACCTCGACGGCACGGCCTATGACTTCCGGGTTACCTTCGCTAATGGCACGGAAAATCTTTCCCCAGATCCCTATGCCCATGCCGCTGTGGAAAACGGGATGCGAAGCGTAGTACTTTCTCCGGAAAGTGCTTCCCGCGGTGCCCAAGGGGAGCGGATGCCAGCTTTTGGCCCGGCCACTAATGCAAGTATTGCGGAAATGAATATTCGCGATTTTTCGATTCAGCCCGATTCGGGTATTTCTGCGGCAAAACGCGGCAAATATTTGGGCGTGGTGGAAGGCGGCACCCAGGCCAAAACCGGTAATCCATCCGGTTTGGATTATCTGAAACAGTTGGGCGTTACCCACGTGCAGATCATGCCGTTCTACGATTTTGGTTCCGTGGATGAATCCGGAGATCTAGGCTATGCAGCCGCCCAACATGGCCAGCAAAACTGGGGTTATGACCCGGAGAATTACAATGTGCCGGAAGGTTCGTATGCTTCGGATCCGGCCGATCCGAAAGCCCGCCTGGCCGAAGCGAAGCAAATGGTGGCTGGTCTGCATAAAGCAGGTTTGCGGGTGATTATGGATGTGGTCTATAACCACGTATACAACCCCGAAAAGCACGCCTTTAATCTGACGGTTCCGGGCTATTACTTCCGGTATGACGCTGCGGGCAAGCTGGTCAATAATTCCGGGGTAGGTAATGACACGGCTTCGGAACGGGCGATGATGCGCAAATACATCGTCGATTCGGTGGTCTATTGGGCTACCGAATACGGGGTGGACGGATTCCGCTTCGACCTCATGGGCCTGCACGATGTGGAAACCATGCGGGAAGTGCGGGCAGCACTCAACCAGATCGATCCTTCCATCATTGTGCTCGGTGAAGGTTGGGATATGAACCGCACTTTGCCGAAGGATGCGATGGCAATCCAGCCCAATGCGGGTAAGCTCGCGCCCGGCGCGGTAGGCGCTGACGATAATGGCGTGGCTTTCTTTAATGATTCGATTCGTGATGGTTTGAAAGGTTCCGTGTTTGAGGCTTCCGATACTGGTTTTGTATCGGGAAAATCGGGCCAGGAAACCCTCATTGCGAATAATGTTTTGGGTTGCCAAAAGCCGGAGGGGCTGAGCCCGTGTACGAACGGGAATGCCAATACTGGTTATGCCGCGCCCGGTCAGATCGTGAACTACGTGGAAATCCACGACAATCTCACCCTGTTCGATAAACTGCTCGCTTCCCGGCCCGATGATTCGGAACAAACTCGGGCAGCACGCGCAAAGCTAGCTAATTCCACGGTTTATTTGGCACAGGGGATTCCGGCCGCGCAATTGGGGCAGGAATTCTTGCGTACCAAGGGTGGAGACGAAAATTCTTACAATTCCGGGGACGGTCCGAATGCGATCGATTGGAGCCGGGCACACGAGCAAGCCGATTCGGTGGCTTATACGCGCGGCTTATTGGCGCTTCGGCAAAGTGCGCCGGCCTTCCGCTATCCCACTTTCGAACAGGTAAATGCTAATTCCAAGCTGCTGCGGGCCGCCGACGGCGTAGTTGCTTGGACGGTGCGAGACACCGAGCACAGCTATGTGGTGGTGTTGAATTCCACCGACGCCGCCGTTCCTGTGGATATCCCCGCCGGCACATACGACCTACTGGTAGCGAATGGAAAGGTAGAGCTTTCCGCGCCACAAACGGTAACGATCGGCGAAACGCCCTATGCCGCGGGCGCGCTTAGCGCCACGGTTTTGCGCCTGCATACAGATAATGCGGGCGAACCGGGTGCTGAAGACGCCGATCAGACTGGCGCTGAAGACGCCGGCCAGGCCGGTGCTGAAGATGCTGGCCAGACTGGTGCTGAAGGTACTGGGATTGCCCTTGTTTTGTTGACACTGGATTAGAGGGATTGCCTGTGGTGTTGATTCCTTGGGAGGTTGTGTCTTCTGGCTCGCTATGAATCGTAAGGGAAGGCGGTTTACCCCTGAATACCGGCGGGATGCTGCGAGTCAGGTGATTGATACTGGCGAGTCGATTGCGTGTGTGGCTAAGGCTTTGGGCTTG
>NZ_FNAU01000021.1 GCF_900102025.1 Actinobaculum suis
AGAATTTCTTCATGATTACCAGTCTTCCTGCCCAACAGGGGCTGTCACGGAAGACACGCTCAAATCGCATGGTCTATTTAATCCAGCCCAGGCCAGGGTGTTTTAGAGTTGATGGACGCCGCGGTGTAGGTAGCGGTTCTATAGACGAAGAGATTGGGCGTCAAGAAACTCTGTTTTGCAGGGCTTATTGGCTCTCAGCATTCGGGGCGGCGCGTGCCTTTCGGGATCGGAGTGGATGCGATCACGGAGATCATTTTATCGATTTCAGCAGTGCGCCGTTTCGCGGGATTCCAACTGACGGCTACCTCTCGCCACAGGCCGCTGTCGATCGGAAAGTACTCGAGGCCGCTGTGATCGCAAGTCAAGAAAGCGAGAAGGTTGATCACCGGCGTCGTAAGCCCGGCCTTGCACATATTGAGAAGAGTTTGTGGCTGTTCTGTGCGCAGATTAGTTTGTGGCGGATCGATACGCCACGCATTGAGGGCCACGCGAAGTTCCGGATCGACGGCCACACCTGGGGCACCCGTCATTCCAATTTCGAATTTCTCAAGCTCTGCCGGACTGATGGTGCTACCCCGTGGCTTGTTCACCGCATCGTGGCGGAAGACGGCAACATACGGCTCCTGCCACAGTTTCAAGGTGTGATCGTTCTTTGCACTCTCGCTTCCGAGACTCGAGCGGACCACCACGTCCACCTCGCCAGAGATGAGATTCTCGAGCAGCTGCGAGGACGTCCTTTCCATAAGGCTTACTACCATGTGTGGTTCATCGGCGCGAAGTGTGCGGAGGACCTCAGGGAAGAATGCGGCGGAAATCGACGGGATCGTACCTATCACAACGCTCCCAGTGAGCAGAGTCTTTGCGCTGTCCAATAGAGTGACGGCCTCGGAGAGCAAGCTCAGAATGTCATTGGCGTAGGAGTAGAACTTCTCGCCAGACTGAGTGAGCTTGCAAGGGGAAGTGCTACGGTCGATCAGCTTGTGCCCAAGCGCTTTTTCAAGAGAGGCCACGTGTACCGATACCCGTGACTGACTAAGGTGGAGCAACTGGGCGGCTCGGGAGAATGACGAGACGTCGGCCACCGTAACAAAAGATTGCAGCCAATCCAATCTATGAATTTTTGGCATAGCTATTTTCACCCCATCCGGTCCCGTGGCCGAGATTCGGGGATCGGGATAGCAAACAATGCTAAATGGTATTAAATGCCCCGCTTCCCCGGGCGTCCGACCACGGGCTATTTGATTTTCCCATATCCCGTATTGAAAAGTCGCGGTTTCATTTGCGTGACGCCGCAGTTATCGTGCATGCATTATAGATATCAGCTTGGAAATGGCACAGCCAAGATATCCCACGACGAAGTGATTGGATTTTAAAATGAAGAAACGCGTCCTTAAGGCAATGGCGGTACTCTCCTCTGCCGCGCTCTTACTCTCCGCTTGTGGCGGGAAGGCAACTAATGAAGCAAGTAGCAACGGCGGCGACGGCGGCTCTACGCACAAGTGCGATGTGGCACCCGGTTACCCCAAGGGACCGATTGAGATTATTGTTCCCTTCTCGGCAGGCGGTGGAACGGACCAAGTAGCCCGCTCCTTGGCGAATGAACTTTCGCAGGATCTCGGCGTTCAAGTAAACGTCGTCAACCGGACTGGTGGCGGCGGTGTTGTTGGGCACCAGGCCATGGCAGCGAGTAAACCAGATGGCCAAACGCTCGGGCTGGTAACTGCAGAAATTGCAATGATGCACTGGCAGGATCTAACGGATCTGACTCCCGAAGGTCTCCAGGCAGTTTCCCAGGTTAACGAGGACTCCGCGGCCATTACTGTTTCCGCTTCCTCGGAATATAAAACGATCGAAGACCTGATAAATGCCATTAAAACTAATCCGGGCAAACTGAATGCATCCGGCACCGTACAAGGTGGTATCGGACATTTGGCAATGCTCGGTCTGCTCATGGAGGCAGGCATTGATACGAATGACGTTACCTGGGTGCCCTCGGATGGAGCTGCTCCAGCGGTGCAGGAACTGACCGCTGGCGGTGTGGACTTCATCGTGACCTCGTCGATCGGGGAGGTCCGCACGATGGTCGACTCGGGTGAACTTCGCACGCTCGCCATCATGGGCACCGAGAAAGATGAGAACTACCCAGACGTTCCGTTGCTGTCTGACTACGGATACAAATACACGGGCGGAACTTGGCGCGGCATCGTAGTCCCGAAGGGTACTGACGAGAAGATCGTTAAAGCGCTTGACTGCCGTATTGCTGACATCGTTAAACGCGATGCCTTTGTTGAGGTTATGGATGCTTCCGCATTCAAGATCAAGTACCGGTCCACAGATGAATTTACCAAATTCATGACGGAAGCCGACGCTGCGTACGGTCCCCTTATGAAAGAAGCTGGCCTCGCCAAGTAGCTGTTAATGGTGGCGGCGCTCGCAGGGCACCGCCACCATTTCGTTTTACCATCGTGGAGGAAACGATGAACAAAAATAAGGCAACCCGTGCCGAAGCGGATTCGGCACGCAAAGTGTCGATACCCGATTTGGTCATCTCTTTGATTGCCATCGCAGGTGGGATCGGGATTATCATCTACGGCTTCGGTATGCGACGTCTCTCGACCGGGCATTTAGGACCCGGCCTATTCCCGATCGTTGGCGGCATTTTATTTATCGTGTTTGGCGCTATCTTGGCTATCGAGAGTCTCCGCGGAACAGTGGAGAGCGAGTCTGAAGAACTGGACGAAATTCTTGAGGCGCACGCCGCGGCGGGCGAGGACGAAGAAAAAATTGGTGCCGGTGGAAGCTTCGAATTTACTGACGAATCAAAATCGCGGCTCGTTGTTAACGGCCTTGTTGTTATCGGCGGTGTACTTGGCTACATCCTGTTAGCTGAACACCTCGGCTTCATTCTCACAATGTTCCTCATGATTCTTGCGATCATGCTGGCGCTGAAGGAGAAACCGATCCGTGCAGTTGTCTTTTCTGCCGTGGTGACTGCCGTGCTGTTCTTGGCATTTGAAAAGGGACTCCTCGTGCAGCTCCCGGATGGAATTTTGGGGATTTAGAGAACCATGATTGAGAATATTACTTCTGCATTGGGGCTGATTTTCGGAGATCCGATGACAATCGTGATCGTTCTTCTGGCGGGTGCTTTCGGCCTCGTGGTCGGTGCGATCCCGGGCCTCACGGCCACACTGGGCGCGGCTCTACTTATTCCGTTTACTTTCTTTATGGATCCGGTTCCAGCGATCGCGTCCATCATTTCTATGTCCGCGATGGCAATTTTTGCGGGTGACATTCCCGGAGGCTTACTGCGCATGCCGGGCACGCCTTCCTCGGCAGCCTACGTCGAGGATGCTTTCTCTCTCACGAGGAAAGGCAAAGGTGCTATTGCCCTAGGAGTTTCTCTTATCGCTTCCGTCATTGGCGGGCTCGTAGGTTCAGTAGTTCTGATCTTCCTTGCGCAATTGCTGGGCCGATTCGCCATGAACTTCACCTCCTTCGAATACTTCTGGGTGGCGGTTCTGGGCTTGACTGCAGCGGTAATTATCTCCCGCGGCTCGCAGGTGAAGGGCGCGCTGGCGTTGGTTTTCGGTCTTATGATCTCGACGGTAGGATTGGACCTGACGTTAGGCCAGCCTCGGTTCACGTTTGGATTGGCCGAGCTGTACCGTGGCATCGATTTCATTCCGGCAATGATTGGTCTTTTCGGGTTGTCCGAGGTATTGCGAAATGTCACGACGCAATCTTCGAAAGTACGTAAGATGCCAGTTGTTAAAACCAAGGGCATGCTAAGGGAATCGCTGGGCGAGATTCGCAAACACGGGCGTTTTGTTGCGCAAGGAAGTGTGACCGGTTCAATCACCGGCGCGCTACCGGGGGCCGGAGCCGATATTGCGGCATGGATTTCGTACGGCATTTCTAAGGCGACGTCGCGCAACAGCAAGTTGTACGGTAAGGGCTCCACGGAGGCAATCGCTGGCGCTTCGGCCGCGAATAACTCGGCACTCGCCTCCGCTTTCATCCCAACTCTCGCATTTGGAATTCCGGGCGATACCATTACCGCGATTTTGATTGGCGTGCTAGTGGTGAAGGGTATCGAACCTGGGCCGGCCCTCTTCACGCAAAATACGGATACTCTCTATGCGCTGTACCTGATGTTCATCATCGCGAATATCTTGCTACTGCCGCTCGGCTTCCTGCTGATCAAGGGCGCGTCTACGATCTTGCGCATCCCGCGTGCAATCCTCATGGCATCGATTGTGGCTGTCTCCGTGATGGGTGCGTATGCGATCAACAATGGTTATCTCGAGATCATCATCGTGCTGGTGTTTGGCATACTCGGTGTTCTATTTGAACGATTCGGTTTGCCGTTAGCGCCCGTGGTGTTGGGTATCGTGTTGGGCCCGATCGTGGAACGGAATTTCTTGAACTCCGTGATCAAAACCGAATGGGACTTTACCCAGTTCTTCACCCGGCCTATCTCCGCGGTACTCATCGTGTTGACAGTGCTCATGCTGCTGGCGCCGCTCGTCAATGACTTTGTGAGCAAGCGGCGCGCGCAGCGAAAAGAAGCGGCGCAAGCCCAGCGCAACGACCAAGTAGAAATTGGCTCTGATGAATCAGCGTCGTAAGTGATTGTGAGGGGAGGTCATTTCGATCTCCCCTCACTCCGTTACGCGCGTTAGGAATTTAGGAAGATTCATGCTCATTGCGATTATTCGTTTGCGTGAAACGGTGGTTGACGACGCCGTTATCTCCGCCATCATCGATGGAGGAATTACCGATATCGAGGTGACACTCCCAACCCCCGGTGCTCTCGAAATTGTAGAACGCTGGAACTCTACGAAAAGCGCCGCAATCGGCGTCGGCACGGTGCGGGACGCGAAAGGTGCCCGGCTGGCCATAGACGCGGGGGCAAGATTCCTTGTGACTCCCACAATCGACGAGGGAGTGCTCGACGCGGCGGATGCGAGCAATGTACCCGTGTATTGCGGCGCGTTTTCTCCAACAGAAATTGAAGCGGCATACCGGCATCCTGCCGTGGCGGGCGTCAAGGTGTTCCCAGCCCAGGCGCTCGGCGGCCCAAGTTACATTAAGGCGATCAAGGATCCGTTGCCGGACATTCCGCTGTTCCCAACGGGCGGCGTGAATGCGGGAAACGCGGCCGAATATCGCAGGCTCGGGTGTGCCGGGCTCGGCATCGGAGGATCGATTGTGTCTGAGGCGCTCGTTGCGGAGGGCAACCTTGCGGAGATTACCCGCCGTGCGGCGGAGATTAAAGAGGTATGGGATTCCGGGATCGCCCCCGTGTGCTGATGCGGGTAACCAGTAACAAACGAATGATGTTTAGGGAGTTAAAGTAGTGGATGTAGTAACTTTCGGTGAAACAATGGGAGTTCTTAGATTCCTGGAAGCTCCGCAGGTGGGGGCGCGCCCCCGGGCCTCGTTCGCGGGAGCAGAATCCAATGTGGCGATCGGACTTGCGCGGCTCGGGCATACGGTGGCCTGGGGTGGTTCGCTGGGCAACGATCTGTTTGGTGATCTGATCGTAAAAACCTTGCGGGGAGAAGGCGTAAACACTGCAGCCGTTGAGCGAATCGAGGACCGCTCAACGGGACTATTGGCATCGCTCAGCGCTGGCCTGGGGGCCTTAGCGGTTGATTACTACCGTGCGAAATCTGCCGGGAGGGTCATCTCGGCTAATCAAATTGACTACCTGTTGGGCCTCGAACCGAAGATTCTACACATTACCGGTATTACGCCAGCGCTTGGTGAGCGTTGCATGAAAGCGGTCGAAGCCGCCGTCGCTGGCGCTCGAGATAAAGGAGTTACCGTTACGTTCGACGTAAACTTCCGGGCGCGCTTGTGGGATCACAAAACGGCCGCGGGCGTTCTTAGTAGCATCGCAAAATCCGTGGATGTAGTTTTCGGCGGAACTGCAGAGCTGGAACTACTGACGGGTAACTCGGAACGGGATGCGGCGATTGCGCAGTTGCTCGAGGCGGGCGTACGTGAAGTGGTTTGGAAGGAATCATCGACGGCACTTGTAGCAACGCCAGATCACCGGGTAGAACGCCCAGGATTGAAGGTGGACCCGGTGGACACCATTGGTGCAGGAGATGCCTTCGCCGCAGGTTATATCTCGGGCTTGTTAGATGGACTGGACGCGGCAGAACGGCTGGATCGCGCGCACCTGCTCGGAGCCTATACAGTGGGCACGCTGGGCGATTGGGAAGGTGGCCCGAGCCGGGCACAAATCTCGCGCGCCCCCATCGAGGACGGCGAAGTCGCGCGATAGTCACATGGATACGGAATGCCCTAGCGGTTTACCGGGTACACCAGGCAAAGACCTGCCGGCGGCACTCATGCGGGTTGGGGAAAATCTTCGTATTTCTGAGAACTCAGTACGGTGGTCCTCGACGAGCTTGAAGCCGGTCGCAAGACATCTCCTTCGCGAAATACTGCGCCGCCTAGCCAGCACCCTTGGTGACGAACTGGTTTACCCAGTTTTGCAGTGAATTACGGTTAATTCCCAGATCAGAAGCAACCTGCGCCATCGAAGCCGCACTGGGCTCGTACGCGGCTACTGCATTCCTCTTTCAACTGCGCGGAATATTTTTTACTGGAAATGGCAGAAGACCATCTTTCTCCGGCAAACCACCGGGGCTAGCCCATGTCCACCAACCGGGGGGTCAGGTCCTTAACCGCACCCTGGCCCAAGAATGGGCCTACGCACAAGCCTATTCCAGTGAAGAAGAACGGGCCCAGGCCTACCAAGCCTGGCTCCACGAGTGCAATCACCACAGACCCCATACCGGCAGCGGAGGCCAAACACCCGCATCACGCGTTCACAACCTCACGGGGAAGTACAGCTAGCGGTTTACCGGCTTGATATCTGCCGATCCAGACTTTTTAGCCGCCGCTACCGGGCCCCGGAACATCTCGGCGGCTAACCGCCAGAAACCAGCCCCGTGTTTCAACCGTTCACTACAGCAAGGGAAAAACGGCTCCAACACCCTAAAAACAGGAAGAGCCAAGAATCCCCTCATCTCATTAAAGTACGTATTTTCCGCACGAGTGTGATCACTGCGCAGGTAGAGGCTCCTAACAGCGCTAACACCCAAAATAGAAAAAATACAGTTGCCGCGTTTATCTGGTCTATAGCCGCAAATCCCATAAACGCGGCAAAAAGAACAACAGACATAAGGAACAATAGCCGTGCTGCCTTACCGGCAGTATTTGTACTGCTCGTTGGCTGCGGCATGGCTCTGGCGTTTCCTAACGGCGCGGTGGCTGGATTGGGAACCCTTTGGGCTGGTCTTGGCATTGGCGAGTCTGGTCGTGACGTTGTTGGAGCTGGTCTTGGCGTTGCTTGGACCGGTCGCGGCGTGGCTGGAGATGGTGCCGAATGAGGGACTGTTTGCGCCGGTGATGAGGATATCGGCCGCGCTTGAACAGGGTCTTGAGGCGCGTGCGCTTCCGCATGAACCGCGCCACTATGCAGTTCCGCAGCGGCTTTTTGCGGGAGCGTTGTGGAGCGGCCGGCCGAACCACCTGCAAGCTGAGCCTCTGCCCAGCGGGTGAAGTCTTCTGCGAGGACCGCGGGTTTTCCGTAGCTACGCGCAAGCACCGCCTTCTTGGTTGTGGACTCGAGTGAATCTGTAACGAGTACGTCACAACGCGTCTTTGTTACTGCCGGTTTGTAATCCAGCCCTACACGTTTGCAGAGTTTTTGTAGTGGTTTGCCCTGCCTAACGAGCGTGCCCTGGATATACGTAGAGCCATTGAACGCGACCCTTGTACCTCGCTGTAACAGCACATCCGCTTTTCCTACCTTCAGCTCAGGGATATCAGCAATTTCGCTAGCCGAATCGGTGGTAATGGGCGCGGTGCTTCGAGGAGTAGCGGGCTGAGAAAAAGCAACAGGCGTTGCCGGTTCTTGCTCTTCGGCACTCAAAAACGGCCCATTGTTCCACCAGTCCTCGAACTGGCTTTGTTCGATGATGGGCTTGCCGAACTCGCGGGCCTTCTTCGCTTTGCCGGAGGTTGAGGCTAGGTCCCGGGCTACCAGCACATCGCACATCGTTTTTGAAACCCCGGTTTTGTATTCGAGGTTGCGTGCGGCGCAGATTTCCCGCAGGCGGGCGTCATCCGCAGGCGCTCCTAGCAAGTTGTCACGGCCGGTGAAAGCCACCCGGGTTCCGGGGCGAAGCAGTTCCGCGATGTTCGGCGTCGTATCTTGCACGGGTGGGAGATCGGGATGCGCGAGCCCCAAGGAACGCGTGCGGGCAACCACCTCTTCATACTCGCGCGCCGTCCAGCAACCGCGCGATAAAGCCCAGGTGGCAAGGAAATTAGCGCACTCGGCAACTGCCGCGAGGTTAGCTGCGCCAGCCGAAGCATTACCAGCCGAAGCACCACCGCCCGAAAGCGCCGCCCAAGCGAGATCCAAATCGGTTGCCTGGCGCGGATCGAGCTCCATGGGCTGGGCGGGAGCCCAGGCGGGAACGAAGACGGCCCCTTCGGTTTCCTGCGGCGCTTCCGGTACCACTTCGCCGCGGCTCAGCGCGAACTTGCCTTGCAGGAAAGCAGCGGCCATGCTTTGGCAGCGCGCAACCACGTCCGCACCTGCGGGAGTGAAATCGAACTCGGAGACGTCGTAGCCGATCCCCAAAGCAATATCCAGGCCCTTTTCTTGGTGCCGTACCGCGCGTTCGAGCATGGGTAGCCGATCCCCAATAATCAGCCCACCCGCAGCCTGGCGCCGCAACAGCGGCCAAAAATTGCCGAGCGTGGGAGCCATTGCCAAACCGCCCGAAGGGATTTCGTTCTGGCGGCCAAAATCGCCCAGATCCGCCATGGGATTAATCCAGGAACCAAACTGCGCCACAGTTTTGCCGGCTTCGACGATCTGGCAGTAAATACGAGCGATGTGCTGGCTCACCGAAAAATTCACGCCATCAAAGGAAAGGAAAACGAATTTATTCGTGGTTATCGGGCGGCTGACTTCGCGGCGCGTGCGGCGCACCAAAGAATTATTGGCACGCACGTGGCGGGGCTCCACCGGCCTGCTGAGGCGCAAGTGTTCGAGGTCGACGGCGCGGGAGAGCGCCACGTAAAACTGGCCATCGGTTGCCGTTCCCCCGGTGAGGTCGATATAGCATTTGGGAAGCGTTTTGCCCTGGCTTTTGTGAATCGTAATCGCCCAGGCGAGGATTACCGGGAATTGCTGGATTGAACCTATAGTTTCGCTACTGACCCGGCCGTCAGTTAGTTTCGGGGTGTTGATTTCCCAAGTGTGGCGGGGAAGATCTACAACCTTTCCGCCGTCGGCTAAGCGCACAGAAAACAGATCCTCGCTGGCGGCAACAATTTCTCCGAAGGAACCGTTCACGAAGCGCTCTGCGGGATCATTCATTACCGTCATCACGCGCGCGCCCGCGGCATAGTGAAGTTCTTCGGCGCCGCTGAACTGCTGGCCGTGTGAATCGCCGGAGTATTCTGCTTTAGCGTAAAACTTGGGCGCGGGGAGTTGCTCCAGCCGTGCCATGTTGATTTTGTCTACCGTGCGGCGGAAAGCAGTGAGGGTGACCCAGTCGTTTGGGGGAACGAAATCTTCCTCCACACAACTATCGAGGATGGTGATGGCGTTGCCGTCAAGGGAACCTTCGCGAATCTGGTTCAAGACTTCCACAAACTCGTTATCAGCCTGGCGCCACACCGTGGTGAGGTTGACGGTGTCTAGATTTAAATCTGGGTAGCAGTGCGCGGAATAGAAATATGGCGAATCCCAGTTGGCCTGGTAGTACTCGAGTTCGTTATTGGCAAGTATGGGAGGTAGCTGGAGTAAATCGCCTACCAGTACGAGCTGCACCCCGCCAAAAGGTTCCGTGCTGCGCCGCACCAGGCGGAGCGCTTTGTCCATCATGTCAAAAAGATCGGCGCGAACCATCGAGATCTCATCAACCACGAGGATATCCGTATTCTGCAGCACCTCACGGCGGGCCGAACTCAAATGCCAATCTCCGCCCGGGCCGATATCTTCCGGGTATAGCCCGGGCCGGAAACCAAAAGCACGGTGAATCGTAAAACCGTCCACGTTCAGGGCCGCCACTCCGGTTGGTGCCACCACCAGAATTTCCTTATCGGCTTGTGCTTCCAGATAGAGCCGCAGCAAAGTGGACTTGCCGGTTCCCGCCTTGCCCGTGATGAGCACATTGCGGCCCTCGGAAATCCGGGAAAGTGCATCCTCGAACTCGGCGGTCATCTGGATAGTCATCGGAAGTCTCCTTTGTGCAGCTACGTAGCTTGTGGCTGCTTGCAGGTAGCAGTTTTTCGTACTCCTCATTTCCTCTGGCACGGGGGATGCCAGCTGGGAGTGCCGGCTTCCTTGCCATGGGAACACCCGTATCACGTGAGGACGATAAGGAGTATACCGAGGAGACACTGCCGTCTAAGCAGCAAGGCGGCCCGGGGCCGGAATTTTGAGAATCCGGGCCCGGGCCGCTGGGCTACTAGTGCGCGCTTAGAGTGGTGCTTTGCGCAGGTGCTGGCCGTGCGCAGTTGCTTTGGGCGACGCCGCCGCCTCGCGTAGCGTATCTGCTTACCGCAGCGCGGCGATGATGTAGTTGTTGATCGTGGCCTTGATGAGCTCGAGGTGTGCGGGCTCGGTGGCAGCCAGCAGTTCGGCGGAAGGAATATCAAGCGCGTGGGCTTCCAGATCGGCCAAAGTGGCCTCGCCGCTTTCTACCTGCTTGCCAATACCGGTATCGAAGGAAGCATAGCGCTGGGCGAGCAGATCCTGGATGTAACCATCTTCGTGCATCTTCGCCGCTACGAGCAGGCCGGCCGCGAAACTATCCATACCCACGATGTGGGCGAGGAACAGATCTTCCGGCGTGTAGGAAGTACGCCGCGGCTTGGCATCGAAGTTCAGGCCGCCGGAAGGCCCAATCGAGCCCTCATCGAGAATTTCCCACATAACCGCCGTCGTCTCATACAAATCAGACGGGAATTCATCTAGATCCCAACCGAGCAACTTATCGCCCTGGTTCGCGTCCAGCGAGCCGAGCACGCCCGCGCTGCGCGCCACCCGGATTTCGTGCTGGTACGTGTGCCCGGCCAAGTTCGCATGGTTGCCTTCCAAGTTGAGCTTGAAATGGTCCATGAGGTCGTAGGTTTGCAGGAAGGCGATCGTGGTAGCGGCGTCGAAATCGTATTGGTGCGTAGTGGGTTCCTTCGGTTTCGGTTCGAGCAGGAACTGCGCTTCCAAACCGATTTCTTGCGCGTAATCCACGGCCATGTGGAAGAAGCGCGCAATATTATCTTGTTCGCGCTTATAATCCGTGTTCCACAAGTTTTCGTAACCTTCGCGCCCGCCCCAGAACACGTAGTTTTCCGCGCCCAAACGTTTAGCAATTTCCAGCGAATGCTTGAGCTGGCCGCCCGCGTAGGCGTAAACGTCCGCGAAAGGAGAAGTGGCCGCACCGGAAGCGAAACGCGGATTGTTGAAAAGGTTGCAGGTGTTCCACAGGAGTTTGACGCCGGTAGCCTCCTGTTGTGCAGCAATCTGTTCGACGACGCGGTCCAGGTTCGCGTTCGATTCGCGCAAAGTATCGCCTTCCGGGGCGATGTCACGATCGTGGAAGCAGAAGTATTCCACGCCGAGCTTCTGATAGAACTCGAAAGAGTAATCGACCTTCGCTAGGGCCTGGCTGAGTGGGTCTGCATACTTGCCGTCCCAGGGGCGCTGCGCCGTACCATCCCCGAAAGGATCGACGAGCCGGGCATCAAAGGTGTGCCAATAGGCCACGGCAAAGCGCAGCCAATCCTTCATCTTCTTGCCGGCAACTACGCGATCGGCATCGTAATAGCGAAAACCGCGCCCCTGCTTAACCTCTTCGGTACCAACAAACGGGATCTTCTCGATATTCCACAGATCTGCCATAATCGGCCTTTCTTCTCACTCGCTTCACTCGGTTACATTGCCGCGGGCGCTTTTAGTGCGGATGGGTTTGGACGCCTCTGACTGGCACTGCAGCATGTATCCACTGCGCTGTATAACCATGCAAAATGCAAACCCGAAACCGAGCCTCCAACGACTTTGTTGTGTAATAAAACAAAGTCTAGACGGAGCGGCGCGGGACTTGCAAGGGGAGCGGAAAAACGATTTTCGCCTGGGCCTGAGTTTGCGCCCAAAGCGCTATTTGCCGTCGAAATCTGGGTGTCTAGCGAGAGGGTTGGCAGAAATTTTAGGAAGGCTGAATCGGAAAGGCGTGCGAAAAGCTTGGCCCCAGTTACGGCCCTTGACAACCCCAGGCCAGTGACTTAGTTTTATAGAAAAACAAAGTCGAGAGTGCCCTACCGGACGCCAAATTTATGGCTTATAGCGGGTTTTCCGCCCGGTGTGATTGGACGTTGGAGGCTACCTGCAAAGAAGGGGTAGTACCCGCATCCAATAGGGATTCCTCGACGACTACATGGCCAGGAGTCCATAGTTGCCACCCGGTTATAAGTAGGCGGTGCAAGGCGAGGATGGCTGCGGAGTAAGCAAAGATTTTACTCTGGGCATTCGGTGTAAGCGAAGGCTGAAAGAATCCAAGTTTCCGCTATCGCAAACACCTGGCGGCGCGTGTTTCACACAGAAGAGTGCGAGGAGGCTCTCGTGGAAAACAAAATATTGCGCGAGCTAGATAGCGCAGGGAGGTATATGCATCGTTTCGACGAAACTGTAGATAGGTGGAATACCTATAGCGCGAAGTGGGACCTCATGGCTAGCTCGATGGGGGAGCAAGCAATTTCGCTTTCCGTAGCAGATATGGAGTTCCGGACGGCACCGGCAGTGCAAGCGGCGGTAGAGAAAGCTGCCGCCCATGGGATTTACGGGTACACCGAAGTATTCGATGATTTCCGGCTGGCCGCGGCGGGTTGGTTCGCCCGGCATCACGAGTGGGAATTCGCGCCGGAAAGCGTGGTGTTTATGCCGCGCGTAGTAGAACTGGTGGCGATGATCGCCACCACTCGCGGAGTGCAAAAAACGGTTACTCTTTCGCCTGCTTATGATCCGATCCTAGAAGTACTCGAAAAGCAAGGCGTGCACATTAGCGAAAGTCTTATGTTGCCGCCCGCAAATTCGTGCGAATGGAGAATTGATTTCGCGGATCTGGAACGCCGGCTAGATGGCGCCGATCTGTTCATCCTCACCAATCCGCATAATCCCACCGGGAGAGCATTTACGCAGAAGGAACTAGAAAATCTCGCGGAACTGCTACGCAAACATAATTGCCTAGTAATTTCGGACGATATTCACTGCGACCTGCTCCGGCAAGGCGCACAATATAATCCGCTGGCCAAAGTAGCACCAGACTTGGCCGCCACCGGGCGGCTTATTACCGCGGTTTCTCCTGGCAAAACTTTTAATATGGCAGGCCTGGAAGCGGCGGCAATAATCGTAGAAAATGCGGATTTGCGCCAAGAATTAGAAGCCGGCAAGCGTGCACACGGTTTCCATAATCCGAACTATTTTGCGATCCCTGCCGCCATCGCAGCCTGGACGGAAACCGATGCTTGGCTAGCCGGTCTACGCACTTATATAGACACAAATTTTGCCTATGCCATAGGCCGCATCAACGCAGATCACGCTGGGCATTGGCAAGCGGCTACACCAGAAGCCACGTATCTGTTGTGGATCCACACCGGCCCGGAACTGGACACCGCGGAAAAAATGCAGGTTTTCCAAGCTGCAACCCGCGTACAGGTTTCAGCGGGTAGCGGCTTTGGCACTGAATGGGCCGCCTATACCCGGCTCAATTTAGCCGTGCCGCGGCCCATGTTGGAAGAAGCTTTTGACCGCTTCCAGCAGTGGCATCAGAACAAGGCCACCGTCTATGCAACCCGCAATCTGGGCAAAGCAGCTGGCGGACAACAAAGCCAACAAACGACTAATGAATGAAAGGTGAGAACAGTGGCTCACAAAAAGAACCGCGAAACCGCGGAGAATCCTGCGGGTACTCCACCTGCACAAAACCGAACTGGCAAAGGCGCTACCGTAACCGGCTCCGCAAACTCTGCAAATTCTACCGGCACAGCGAGCAAAGTTGCCAAGCCCCGGAAGAAGCGAGAACTCAATGTTTTCTTAGCTTTATTGCCAGTTCTAGCTCTAGTGTTATTCATTGGCGGTGGCTATATCGGATTCGACTTGCCCGTAGAACCCATGATTATTAGCGCTGCCGCGGTAGCAGCGGTGGTTGCCTGGTACTTGGGCTATAGCTGGGACGACATGATGGACTCCGTTTCCGAGAAAATGGCAAAAGCCTGGCCGGCTTTACTTATTTTGCTTACGGTCGGAATCCTTATTGGTTCTTGGATGGCCGGCGGTACCATTCCGTACCTCGTCTATTGGGGTCTGAAACTTATCGATCCGCGGTGGCTAGCGCTCATCGCCCTTATCGGCACCGCGATTGTTTCCCTATGTACGGGAACTTCTTGGGGATCGGCTGGAACCATTGGCGTGGCGTTCATGGGCATCGCTATTGGCATGGATGTCAACCTGGCAATGGTTGCGGGGGCAGTCGTTTCCGGTGCTTACTTTGGCGATAAAATGTCGCCACTTTCAGACACCACGAATATTACTGCCATGATCACCCGTGTTCCGCTGTTCACGCACGTGAAGAACATGCTGTGGACAACTGGCGCGGCTTTCGTGCTTGCGGCCGTTGTGTTCGGCGTCGCCGGTTTTATGTCTCATGACGTAGATGGAGATATCAGCGGGGTGGAAGCGATCACCTCCGAGCTCAGCACCATTTTTAACTTTAATTTGTGGATGTTGGTACCTGCGATTGTTGTACTCATTGGAGCGGGAATGCAATTACCCACGATTCCGGTGATGTTGCTCGGTACCGTACTTGGCCTGATTAATGCTTTCGTGTTTCAAGGAGTTCATATCAAGGACGCCTTCACCACGCTTGTTTCTGGTTTCAAACTCGATATGATCACCGCCTCGGGATGGGATCCTGATACCGCATCGGAGAGCATGCAAACACTGTTGGAGCGTGGCGGTATGAACTCGATGCTCGGCACTTTGGCAATCTGCTTCTGTGCCATCGCATTTGCGGGGATCATGGGTGTATCTAAGTCTTTGGATTACCTTGTGGAACGGGTGCTCAGCGGTGTGAAGACCCGCTTCGGTCTAGTTTCCTCCACAATTGGCATCGGCTTGGGCACAATCGCGGTTACCTGCAATGGCCAGATTTCGCTCATTATGCCGGGCGATGTACTCCGGCCCGCGTATGTACGGCGCGGGGTGCATCCGAAGGTGCTCGGACGAACGCTAGAAGATTCGGTGACGGTAACTGAAACGCTCTTCCCGTGGACGGCGGCGGGTGCATATATGGCTGCCACTCTGGGCGTGCCCACGCTCGAATACGTGCCGTGGGCAGTGCTCAACTGGTCGGGCATGATCTTCGCTCTCATCTTGGCGGCAACTGGTCTGGGTATTTATAACCTCAGCCGGGAAGAACAGGTCGAGCGCCTCGAGCAAGAAGATCTCACCGAAGTGGATGTGATCCGCTGGGGCAATGGCACGCCAGGCCCGGCCGCGAAAAAGACTCTAACCGCCGGCACACAAACGGCTTCTAGAGAGTCACAAGGGCCACGGACGAGTGCGAGTACTAACAGCACAGAGTAAATGCATGGCGCGTGCGATGAATCAGTCAGCTGACATACGCAATGGAGCAGCGTCGTAGTACTGAGAAGTCGGTATCGCTGGGTAAATACGACGCCGCCAGATAGAGGCGCCACCAGGTATCGGCATTGTGTAGACATGCGGCACCGTGCAGATATCACAGCTCAATAAACCAGCTTAGGGGGTAGGAACGATCTCCTACCCCCTAAGCTTTTAATCAAACTGTTGGGGCCGTCGAGCCAAACAGGTTGAAGCCGTCGGGCCAAACAGGTTGAAGCCGCCGGGCCAAGCTGCACGGAGCCGCCAGATCAAGCTGCGCGGAGCCGTTTGGAATTGCACGGCCGATCCGCGCGAACCATCAAATCAAGCCTTTGTAACCAGTGAGCAGGAGGCCCAGATGCCACGCACGCCTAAATCGGACCTGACCCCCTGTTGGTGGACATAGGCTAGCCCCGGCGTTCAGCCGGAGAAAGGTAGTCTTCTACCATGTCCCGTAAAACATATTCCGCGCA